>CAYJXI010000137.1:0-2531 GCA_964374105.1 uncultured Planctomycetales bacterium | reverse complement strand
CGCCTGATTATATTTATCTATGCGGGTTTGGGAGTGCTCCTGGGCGCCTTGTCCATGCAATTGTCAACGGATATTGAGATCAAGACAGAGGCAAGAGTCAGCTCTTCGTCAAGTGTTCTTCAGAAATATTTTGGATTGCATGAGTCCCGCTCCAAAGTCTTAAAATTATCAACCCTTTTTGCTGTCGATGCGTTTGGAGGAGGATTTATTTTACAGAGCATCATGGCCTACTGGTTTCATGTCCGCTTTCAGGCTGACCCTATGATTTTGGGCAGCATCTTTTTTGGTATGAATATCCTGGCGGGGCTGTCAGGTTTAATCGCGGCCCACATCGCATCACGAATTGGCTTCATTAACACAATGGTATTCACTCATCTGCCGTCAAATGTTTTGCTGATCCTCATTCCTTTGTTGCCAAATTTGCCGCTGGCCATCCTGATATTATTACTTCGGTCTATCATTTCCCAGATGGATGTCCCGACCCGCCAGTCTTACACAATGGCGGTTGTGCATGCGGATGAGCGCTCAGCCGCCGCGGGAATCACAAATATAGCCCGGACAGTGGGGGCATCGGCATCACCGGTGCTGGCGGTTCCTCTGCTGGCCAACGTAAGCTTTTTGAATTACCCTTTCTTTATAGCAGGCGGGATTAAGATTCTTTATGATGTGATGCTCTATCGGTGGTTTAAAGCCGTTCAGCCTCTTGAAGAGAAAATATTGATGGAGAATATAAGATGAAATGGATTACTAGAGAACATGTGAAAGTAGACAGAGTTGCCTGTCCCTGGTTGATAAAAAAATTTGTCGATCCCAAAGCAGAATTTCTTTTTATCCCTGCCGATAAGGTTTTGGAAGAAGCCAAACGAAAACAAGCTATTCCTTACGATGTAGCTAATGTTGAATTAGGCCATCATGCAGGCAAATGCAGTTTTGAAGCGATCATTGAAAAATATAATCTGACCGATCCTGCACTTCATCTTTTGGCGAAAATTGTTCACGGGGCAGATGTTTCTGAAGATTTATATGGACAAAATGAGGCGGGGGGATTAAAGGCCATCGCGGAAGGCTTCCGTTATCTTGGTTTGAAAGATGACCATGAGATTTTAGAAAAAGAATTCATTGTTTACGATGCGCTTTATGCATATTGCAAGAATCGAACCGCAACATGACACGAATTCCTAAGGTTTAAAATTAAGGTAAATAAAAACTAGGGACGGACCCTATTTTTCAAACCTACCTTGCCTATCCCGCCTATGGGTTGTATAATTCGGGGTACGATTAATAAGAAAAAAATATTGTAAAGGATGCCAACCTCCACAGATTTGCGTATGCAAATCTAAACGTGGGGGCACGAAAACCTAAGGTTTTCGTGGAAACGTACGGTTGACAACTGGGGGCTATGTCGGGAGATGATGCGGACGATAGCGGAGGCACTGACGAAATTGGAATAAAACACTCTTTCCCGATGACACTATATTCCCCGGACTTCAATCACTTCCCGAAATCGGCCTTACAAACGGCCCTGCTCAAACCCGCCAGAATTGCCCTTGACGAACTTCTATAATCTTATATATCTGGAATATAAAGAAAGGGTGCTTTTATGAGCAATTCATTTATCCACCGTTTAGAGAATTTACCCCCTGAAATCTGGCGGGGGATGACAATGGAGAGGATCACAGAGGCGCTAACACGATTGGAAAGTTGATGTTAACTGATTGATAATAATGGATCGGCGATGAATGACCCGAGAATGAAAGCCATCATGCCCAAGAAGCCGCTCTTTGATATGAAACGCATGCTCTACAGCGGATTTAAGACAATCGTGAAGAGGTAAGGCGCCGGGGGTTCCTTTTTATCAACAAAATTCTTGACTATTGGACCATAGCAGTTTAAATTATCTTCATTAAAAAGTTTTTAAATACCTGATTTTAATTGATTAGAGTATCATTATCTTGTACTATAAACTATCTAGAATGAATTGAAAGCGAAAGGCCTGGGTTCCACGTAGAAAGGCAAGGATTGGAAAAAAAATAACATGTTAGAGTACGCTGCAATCATATTTGCTTTTCTATTTGCTTTGGCTCTCACGGCACTCTTGCTGACGCTGCCCAAAGTCCTTAGTCCTAAATTCCCCAGTGAAGTGAAATCAAAGCCTTTTGAATGCGGTAAAGAACCTTTTTCTTTGCCTCACGGGCAGATTCCAGTCCATTTCTATATTCTGGCGATGCTTTTTATTGTCTTTGACGTTGAGTTGGTATTTCTTTTCCCTTGGGCAATCACATTTAGGGAAACAGGGCTTTTCGGCTTGTTAGAGATGACCTTTTTTCTGGGTTTTGTGATTTTGGGATATTGGTACGCCTGGAAAAAAGGGGCGTTAGAGTGGGAGTAAAGGAGATTTAAATGTCATTCATGAGTTCTGCAGCTAATTTTTTTACCTCGAAACTGAGCGACGCCTTGGGCTGGGCGCGAAAGTACTCTATTTTTCAATACCCCTTTGTCACGGCCTGTTGCGGCATGGAGTATATGGCCAC
>CAYJXI010000136.1:0-2611 GCA_964374105.1 uncultured Planctomycetales bacterium | reverse complement strand
TAGGGGCGGATTTATTCCCAAAGCTTAAAATTCTAGCCACGGGTTCATCCACGCTCGCCGCAAGCAAAAAATTTCGTGATACTCTGACAGGCCGTAAGCGGCTTGTTCACCTTTTACCGGTTCTTTGGACTGAGCTTGAAATATTTTCCTGTAAAGATGTCTCAAGACGTCTTTTTCAGGGTGGCCTTCCGCCGGCACTTTTGTCTGATTCAAAAAATCCGTCTTTTTATCGAGAGTGGCTTGATTCTTTTTTTGCCCGAGACATCCAAAAACTTTTCGCATTCCGTGATGCAGACAAATTCAATTCACTCTTCGAGTATCTCCTTCGGCAAAGCGGAGGACAGACTGAAACCGCCCGAGTGGCTTCTGAACTTAAAATTAGCCGCGTCACGGTCGAGAATCACCTGCGAGCTCTTGAAATTACGCATGCGGTTTCGAGTGTCCGTCCCTTTTTCGGAAGCGGTCAAAAAGAGATTGTCAAAATGCCCAAAATTTATGGTTTCGACACAGGATTTATCACCTTTGTCCGGGGCTGGGATCCGTTAAGACCCCAGGACCACGGAATCTTATGGGAGCACCTAGTTCTAGAATATTTACAAGCTGCGCTAGCCAATGAAACAATCCGGTACTGGCGTGACAAAGCAGGGCGTGAAGTTGATTTCGTTTTGGCCAAACGCAGGGATCAAATCGATACCATCGAATGCAAATGGAATCCTTCGGATTTCGATCCTTCGGCTCTTAAAGTTTTCCGGGCATATTATCCGAAGGGGGAAAATTACCTTGTATCTCCTCTGATAGGAGAATCCTATTTGAAAAATTTTGGAGATTTGACTGTGAAAATCTGTAGTCCAACAGGGATAGAATAAAACGCTTTAAAGGCTAAACAGTGAATACAGAACAGCAAACTGTGCTTGAAGCCAAAATCAAAAAAATCGATGAGCAAATTACTCTGCTAAATGATCTTAAAAACCAGTACCTTACTAAACTACAATCTTGCCAGCAAATTACAGTACCTCAAACAACAACCTCATCTGTTAATAGCCAATCTTTAGACGATAAAATTGCTCTGTTTAAAAGTTATTTCCGTGGCAGAGAGGATGTCTACTCCAAGCTGTGGGTTAATAACCGAATAGGCAAACGCGGGTACAGTCCCCAGGTAGGGACAGAGCTATTTATGATCACTCAAGCCACAAAAAATAGAATCTTTGTCGAGACTTACGGTTGGCCGCAACACCTTTGGTGAAATGCTATTGAAATTAGTCAATGCTGTAAGAAGAGAGGACTGAATCTTGAAAAATAGGTCGCTGTCCCATATTTTAAAGTAAGGAAAAATCTTATGAAAAAGATCTGGACCCTGATTAGTGCATTACTGGTTGGTGTGTATAGTGCGTTTGTAGCAATGTGTATGTGGAATTGGTTTGCTGTACAAGCATTAAATGTCCCCAACGTTTCTTTTTTACAAATGATTGGTCTCGTTTGGTTAATCAGTATTCTCGTCAATCATAATCAATCAGATAAGGATGAAACTCGGTGGAGGATGCTATTTACCATTATCGAACGATGTGTCCCCGAGGAAAAACGAGAAATAATATCTGGGGCTATTGCGGAGTTTAAATATAATCTTTGGGACGACGTTTGGAGTAGAATCTTTTGGCAAATTGGTGCCAAGACAATTACTCTGATTCTTGGTTTTGTGTTGCATCTTTTTATTGTGTAAGAGGGATGATTCAAAAAGGTGACTGGCACGTAAATTTTTTGGTCTTCGAACAAGGAGATTCATAATGAAATTACAAAAATATGAAAAGAAAGACATTGCCAAACAGATGCTAGAAACTGCCTTGCGGCTGTATAAGGAGGGGGAAGATTATTTCTCGGTTTTGCAGGTTGCAGGTACATCTGAAGAACTTTTAGGAAAATATTTAAAATCAAAAGAGATTGATACCAGTTTAGATTCTAATGTAAAAGCTTTTATCTTACTTAAGAAAACATTATCTGGGGAAGAAGATAAAGTTAAAGAGGCAAAATATGCTTTGAATAAACCGAGGAATTCTATTAAACATATAAATGAAAAGGATAATCAGGATTTTGCTGTAATAACGGATCCTAAATATGATGCAGAGGAAATGCTGGAAAGAGCAATTGATAATTGGTGGAAGCTTACTGGAAGTCTTTTTCCCTCAATGGAAGAATTTAAAGATTCTATTGAGAAACAATTCGTTTCAAAGAGTCCCGGTAGTTTATAAAAAGGAAGGTTCTTAATGAAAGTTTTTGTGGAAACTTATGGCTGACTACAACGCTTTTGGTGAAATGTTGTTAAAATTAATCAATTCTATAAGGAAAGAAGACTGATTTCCTAGAAAAATAGAACCATTGAGCTTAATTATTTAATTGTAAAAATGCCTTATGTGCGCTATTCAGCCTATACAATTACCCGAAAATATCGTTTTCATTATTGGTGCTGGCGCTTCAGCATGTTCAACTATCCAATCGGAAGACAATTACAGGAAAGAATCTGTACTGCTCTTGCTAATGAAACGGCTGAGCATACAAAAGAAATAGAAGCCATCTCATAAATACTGTTTGAGTAAAATAATGATGCATCCCAGTTGGA
>CAYJXI010000135.1:0-2762 GCA_964374105.1 uncultured Planctomycetales bacterium | reverse complement strand
TATAGCCTACGCCTGTGATCTGATTCGTCTTGGGCGTTATGACATTGTCGTAGCCGGCGGAGCGGATGCAATGTCAAAGATTGCCTTTACTGGATTTACCCGAATTTTTGCGATTGCTCCTGACAAATGTCGGCCTTTTGATATGAATCGCAAAGGCATCATGGTGGGTGAGGGCGCTGGCATTTTAATACTTGAAAGTGAGAGTCATGCCCGCAATCGAGATGCAAAAATCTATTGTTATGTGACTGGATATGGTTTATCAGCAGATGCAAAAAGTATGGTCATACCTGATGAAGAGGGCATTTATGCGGCAATGTACAATGCGGTGAAAGATGCGAGCGTGGATGTTCACACCATTGATTATGTCTGCGCTCATGGTACGGGAACCAAAGCAAATGATCTAGCAGAAGCCAAAGCCATACGCCGTTTATTTGACAGTAAGAGAAATAACAGGCCGTTTGTAACTTCCATTAAGTCTATGTTGGGCCATACCATGGGGGCAGCCAGTGCAATAGAATCCATAGCCTGTGTTTTAAGTATTGATAGCGGTATTATTCCTCCTACAATTAATTTGGAAGAACAGGATCCGGAGTGCGATGTTCATTGTGTCGCCAATAAGGCGATGGAAGAAGAAGTTAAGACGGTCTTGAATAACGCTTTCGCTTTTGGTGGCAACAATTCTTGTGTGATCTTTTCGAATCGGTGATCGATGAATATGAAAAATGAAAAAAGGATCGTTATTACAGGCGTTGCTCCTTTGTGTTCAATCGGTATTGGCAAGGAAGCTCTGTGGGATGCGGTTGTCAAAGAAAGAACACATGTAGTTGAGGATAGATTTTTGATGGGCGATGAACTGTCCGAACCCTTCTATTTGCATAAGATGGATGGTTTCGACCTATCTTCTTTCGGATTCGATGCAAAAACCTTTGAATGGATTACACAGTGGAAACAGGGTTATATCGATATGGATTTAATGTACCTGGCCGCAGCCGTAAAGTTGGCTATTAATGATAGCCGACTTAAATATGATCCGGGCAACAATGATATTGGTCTTGTTCTAACTCATGAAAATCCAGGTCTTGAAAATTTCTTTGAGAGAGTGGCTTCGCTGACTTACGACTATTTGCAAAATGAAAATGCCGTCGGCGGTCATTCTTCAAAGGGAATGGTGCAAAAGATTAATAAAAAAGATGTGCTCGGACATGTCTATTCCCAATGTGAGATCTTGGGGTACGATATGCAAACTTTTATGTATCTTTTCTTTGTGGCCAAGCTCTTTTCAATCCATGGTTTTTCACTATTTCTCAATAATGCATGTGCCTCCGGCCTATATGCATTGGAGATAGCAAGGCAGCAAATTATACTTGGGCATTGTCCTGTTGTTATCGTTGCCGGCGCTGATCGCCCTAGAATGGCTTATAAGCACCTTTGGTTTAAAAATAACAATCTTTATGCTAGCGATGGATTGATTAAGCCTTTTTGCAAGAATCGCAATGGATTTGTCTTTGGTGATGCAGCTACAGGTTTGGTCTTGGAAGATTATGAACATGCCAAAGCAAGAGGGGCGTCTATTTATGGCGAATATTTAGGCGGTGGTTTTAATCTTGAATGTGGCAAGGTTACATTGCCGGATGTCGTGGAGGATTACTATAAGAGATGTATTGAAACAGCAATTAAAAACAGCGGTATTGATAAGGATAAAATTGATTTAATCGTTCCTCATGGCATCGGTACTTCTATTACCGATTTACACGAATCTAGAACTATTTCAAGCTCATTTGCGAATATAAGTGAACCGCTTGTCACTGCCTTTAAACCGTATTTTGGCCATAATCTTGGCGGATGCGCACTGCTTGAAACTGTGCTGCTATTACTTGCTATGAATCATGATTATGTGCCTCGGACACTAAATTGTGAGCCCGTTGACCCTAAGATTAAGCTCAACCTAGCTGTTCGCTCCATTTCAAAACCTTTGCAGACTGTCATGAAAATGTCTTGCGGCTTTGCGGGATATAACGGGGTAAGCATTTTTCGTAAGATTGAATAAAAAATGGCAAACCCCCTTGCATTAGTATCTGGTCTCCTCGCTGTCACCTGCTTCCTACTTGCATTATTTATTCTTAAAGTTGGACGTCTCTGGCTCCATCGACTCTGGGCTTGTTTCAATATCAGCGTTGGGATTTGGGGAACAGGGATCTGTCTTGCAGCTCTTTCGAAGTCCCAGGAAAACGCTTTCCGATTCTGGCAGTTTGCTCATGCGGGTGGCTTTTTCGTTGGCGTCTTCTTTTATCACGTTGTTCATAATTTTTGTGAACTGAGAGGTAAAAGATTTTTGTGCTTTGCGTATGCGCAAGCTATTTTCTTCTCCGTACTGAATTTGTTTGGCGTTACAGGCTACGAAGTAGTTCCCACATTTGGTCCTCTTTATTATGTAAAAGTTCATAACTTTTTGTATGTTGCCATCACTATTTTGTGGTTTCTCCCGGTTATTTATGGACATGCATTTTTGTTAAAAGCCTTACATTCCACGACAGGAAAAAAGCGAACTCAGATAAAATATTTACTTGTCTCGATGTTTATCGGTTTTAGTGGTGGAATCCAGCATTTTCTCCCCGTTTATGGTATTAACGTTTACCCGTACGGCAATCTCCTCATAACGCTTTACACCTTAATCGCCACCTATGCCATATTCAAACACAAATTGCTCGACATCGAAGTCATCATCAGGAAGACCCTGGTGTTCACCGGTATTGTCGCTGCTG
>CAYJXI010000134.1:0-2763 GCA_964374105.1 uncultured Planctomycetales bacterium | reverse complement strand
GGCGGCGGCTTCGATCAGGAGGGTTTCGGGAAAAATATCTGTGTGTTCGCCATCTCCCGTGAAAGGCCATTCGTTGGCGGTTATATTTTTGACGGCAGTCAGGCTTTCGCCCTCCTTATAATCCAAAACCTTGTCGATCAACAAAAAGGGATAGGCGTGGGGGAGGATGGCTTGGAGCTGTTTGGTATCGAGCATCATTTTGTTTTTTCTAAGGACACAGTCCTATGCTTTAATAGATGCGAATAAAATAGCTCAATTAGAATAAATTTTCGAGTGTTGCCCGGTTTTCTTTTTCAAGTTTTCAAAAAAAGCTTTACGGTTTCTTAAATATTCTTAGCCCAATCTTTCTCTTATCTTTCTTTGCAAACTCACCGCGTCAAATTTCTTTTTCATCAATCACCTCCGAAGGGCTCCTGATTTCAAGAACTGGATATCCTAATCTTAGATTAACTGAATTAAACATATGGGATACGATTAAGGTTTACAATTTGTTGAAAATTCCAACTCACGAGAACATCGACCCGTTCAATCGTTGCTATAGCGATGTGTTGGGCGTCCACGACATGTTTTTTATCAACAACTTTATTCTGGATATAACTTTCGGCTAGTGCACTGTCAAATAAATTTTTAAATGACAGTGCACTAGGAGGGGGTGTGGGGGAAAACTTTTCCCCCTCGTCTGGGGGGTGCTCAGCCTCGCCGAAGGCGAGGCGCCGAAGGGGGGCTTGCCCCCCTAGCGGAAATGCGGAGTCAACTTCCTCAAACCTATAAGAATTAAGTTGACGGAGCACTAGATTCCCCGCTTCTTCAGTTAAGTGGGCAACTTCAAGATAGTCTCCCGGGAGGTTCAAAACAACTTTCTGTACACGCGCTGGTGCGTATTCGAGTTCCTTCAGGGTAAGATCTGAGATGACCGCAATTTTCTTACCCTTTCGAACTTCCTCCATAAACTTACTCGACCAAAAAGAAAATTCCTCATCAAAACAACCACCAATAACTGAAGTATCAATGTAGATTCTTGATATCATGACATAAACCTGTCCCTTTCTCTTTTCATATGAAAATTGCTGCCTTTTCCAAGCTATCAATCAAACCTTGATCACTTCCCCCTTCTGCGCATACTGGCAGATCAGGCTCTCTTTTCTCTGCCATTCTTGCGGAGTGAAGGCAACCGCCTCAATAGGTTTAAAAACCTCATAAATGGCTTCCGAGAGAATTTCGATCCGCGTCCAATAATCCTTATCCTCAAAATCTCTGGAAATGACCACGAGATCTACATCACTCCATTCGTTGTGTGTCCCATTCGCCCAGGAACCGTAAAGGACAATCTTTTCAACCTCAATCCCCTTTTTTTTCAAAACATCTTTGAATTGCGTAATCTTTTTTAAGACATCTTTTTTATCCATGCGACTGTTTCCTTTGTTTGGCTGAGTAAATCCTTAACCGTATCCGATGTATAGTCTTTTTGAAGTTGATTGATATCTTCCGGATAACGAGTTCTCACACTGGCTTGATTTATCTTGATGAGAAATTTCCCGATTTTTTCCGGGGGTGCAAGCTTTAGCTTCTCAACGAGAGCCCCCAGATTATGTGTTTTGGGCGGGGGTTCCTTAAGTTTTTGTTGATAAATTCCGCTGTTTCTAAATCATAATCAGCCTGAGCGAACCATTGTTGGGGGTTAGGTGTCATTGTATTCTTCCCTTTTTTTAGCTTTGGATCCTTAACTCCTTGCTTCAATGCCTCCTTGCCTCGCTGCTTCTTGACTTCCTCCTGCCATTCACCCGCATCTGCCGCTCAATCCATTGATCAATGAATTTGCGGTGGAACCGCCAGTCCGAGCCGATCTTAAAGGCCGGCAGTTTACCGGCTTGGGCGTACTTATAGATCGTGGAGGCATGCACACCTAAGTATTGGGCCACCTCTTTGATTGTCAAAACCGCTTTTTCGTTCATAGCTAAATCCTCTTTTCCCTATACTCAAACGAGTCTCACGCCCTGCAGGGCAGCCCTCAGAAATGGATTGCCGTCTTTGAGCGCCTTATCGATCTCGGCCCGGGTGTAAACCAATACATCCGCAGGAACAGGACCAAAGGAAAATTCCAGGATAAACTCACCGAGCCTTTCCCTCAGGCACCGATGATCCCGCCTCAGAATAACGAGAATGTCGGCATCGCTGCGAAAGCCGGCATTGCCTTTCGCATAAGAGCCAAACAGGTATACCGCCTCGACATTTTTATTTTTTCTGGCCACGGAAGAAGCCAGTTTTTTAAATCCTTGCGTTATATTGGCCGCATCAATGAATCTGGGCTTTGACGAAGGAAAGAATATCTTTGGCATATCGGATAGCCTCCCTGGCTTCTTTTTGTGTATAGTAAAGGAATGCCGCCCCGCTCGCAAACCCGTTGGGATAACGTGTCGGGATATAAAGTTTGTCCAGATAAACCGCCTTTTTCAATAATTCCTCTTTAACGGTGATCTTATTTTCCGGCAGTTCTCTTAAAAGCTTGACAATTGTGTGCCCCCATCCCTCGCCTCCCAGAAAATCATAAAGACCCTTGAGGGCCTTTTCCGCCGCCTGCTGACCAGCAAAACAGGCCCAGTTAAAGTCCTTCATTTTCAATGACTTCTTGGCATGGTTGAAATCATTTTCCGCCTGATCAACCCAATCTTTGAACCGTTTAGGCATTCACCTCCTCCTCTCTTAAAAAACGGTATTGTCAAAAGTTTTTACTCTTAATCTCTTTATCGTTTGAATTATTAACAA
>CAYJXI010000133.1:0-2794 GCA_964374105.1 uncultured Planctomycetales bacterium | reverse complement strand
TTTTTTACACTTGACTCTTTATAGGATGTCTTTTTGTTATAATTCTCCTCAACATTTTTATTAACACTAGGATGATCACAATAAATAAAACAAGTCGAATCAGAAATCCAAGGTATTTAAAAATTTTTATATAACGAAAACTCACCCACGGACTTTCATTTTCGGTGACGATCAATTTGGTAAAGTTTAAAAGATGGCCTTGTTGAGGGACAGAAATCCGAATAGGTAAAACTCCCTTTGTTCTAACCTCCGCTGCTTTTTGCTCTATCTCCGCTGTACTCTTTAGATAATAGGGTTCATACTGGGTTGTCGCCATTTGAGCAGATTGAGCTAGATATTGTGAGGCATCCCGGACTCGACCTTGCAGTGCCCGTTGGGCTCCCAGTAGACCTAAAATCCCGCTAGAGGAAGTATCTTCTTTTTTAACATCCCCATCAAATTTAAAATAAGAATAGTCTTCGGGGACATAAAGTGACCAATAAAAAGAACTGATAGGGATATCGGTTTTGGGCAGATGAAGTTTTAATTCCCCCATAAAATTCAATTGTGATCCCTTCTCAAGATAAACCACCTCCACCGGGAATCCTATCAAATTCTCTCCTTGAAGTTGCGATTTTTCCAATGGAATTAAGACACTTCCATTCATATCTTTAGCGGGCTTGACTGGTTTTCCCGCCACAAAGGTACTCCAAAGCGTTGCCTTCTTAGGAAGATCAATCCTTAAGAACTGTTTGACATTATTTCTGACTTGATAAGTCACTTGCGTAAGGATCTTACCTTCCACCGTATGCAGGGTCATAAAGTTCACAGAGTCAATGGCCGCCACCAAAACCGGTAATTCTTCATGCTTAGTTACATCGATAGAAATCTGAAAGGGATGATTAAGATATTTAAAGGCTAATAAAATCGGACTGAGGGAACTCTCTGAAATCGAGGAAGGCAATTCTTTGACATCAATAGGGGTGACCCGTTCTAATTTATTCACGGCCAATTCGACATTGGTCATGGCGGATACCCCGATATAACCATTTTCTCTTTCAACACCCATCGTCTTCACCCAAGGAATTTCCGCTACGACCGAACCCTCGCCAATGTTTCTCTCAAAAGACAGGCTTAAGACATAATTCCCTTTAAGCCCAAAATTTAAATAGACATCGAGGTACTGCTGGTCTTCATTTTGGGTGACTTTCCAATCACGTAAATCTTTTCCCGTAACATCCAGCAAACTGATGTCCTTAGGTAAGGCAATCCGAAAATTGGAGACCTCTGATTGTAAGATGGAAAAATTTAAGCGTGTCTGACATCTTAGAATTCCCTCCCCTATGGAAGCATATGTTGAGGTATTAACATAAACCTTGGGTTCCAACTTAACCGGAGCGATTTCTTCTTTGGGAAGGGCCTTGGTCCAACGCGTGGTGATGAAATTAGTATTGGGCATGATGGCCCAGGCCACTGTTTTGTCCGGTTGTTTCTCCAATTCTACACGGATGGCTGGCTCAACAAAAATCTCCACCCCTGTTTCCCGCATCATAAATTCAAATTGCGAGATAGGAGCCGGAACAACATCCAAAGAGAAACTCCCCGGTCCGTTTTCCCTTTCCCGCGAGGCTTTAATCAAAAATTCCAGGCTCAGATTATAGCGGCCAGGTTTATCCAGCATGAGGTAATACTGCCCACTTTGCATCGTTACAAAAGAGGCGCCTTTGTTGATAGTGACATCAATTAACCCCACATCACTTTTTATAAGGGGAATTTGGGTCCACCCCTTTTTAAAAACTTCAAAGAGGATTTTACCTTTAACCGTAACCACATTTTCCTCCAATTCCGCGGAATAATTGGCCTGATAAATGGCATAGGAAGCAATGGAAGGATAACTCACTGACTCCAGTAAGGGGGCAGGGGTTTGCGCATTTAAAACTTCTCCATCTTTAACGAGTTCGTTTTGAGCAGCGGACTGACGGTGTTGATCATAATGATCAAATTGTTGATATTGAATATTGCTGGGTGTACTTATTTTTTGCTGCAATTTCCCTTTGAGCGGACCTCCGGCAGAAGAAATTTCCGGTAGGAACAGATAAAAGAAAAACAGGAGCCAGATCAGTGGAAGCTTCTTTAATAAAACGAGTCGCATACCTCCCCCCTTTGGTTTCAGATCTCCTTAGGATAATGCCTTATTCAGTAATAAATTCAGTAAAGAAAAGAATTAAATTTATAAAAGTCGCTGACAACAAAATGCCGCTTTTATCTATATTTATTAAATAATTTATCGAATTCATCTACCGGAATAGCGGTTGAGGTTTTAAAAGAGATTCCGGTCAACTTGGCTAAGGCAATGGAAGCAATGGTAGCCTGAGCCGCACTGGGTAAATTGACAATAAAAACCAAGTCGTTGTCTCCCAAGAGGGCATAAACGGATTTGACCGTGCCGCCCAATTTCTGAATCTGATTAATCGCTTTGCGAGTTCTTTCGGCACTGATTTTCCTTAAGGCTTCTTGGGAATATTTACCAAACATAAAAAAGGTTGTCATGGCACCCTCCTTTGAAATGACCTCGTTATTTGGGAGATTCTTTCTTATCATCGCTGGACTGCTTTCCTTTCATCCCACAACACCCACTCCTTTTGGCAAAAATAAGAAACAATCCCACCAAAACGACTACCGCTAAAATAATCTTCCAATCCATTTTTTACCTCCTTGGTTGGGACATCCAGTAAAACTTTCCTGCCTCCCTTTTTATTTTGGATATATTATAGTGCCTCAGATTCATTTCCTTAACAAAAATTATCAATTTCTT
>CAYJXI010000132.1:0-2845 GCA_964374105.1 uncultured Planctomycetales bacterium | reverse complement strand
CTTGTTAATAATTCAAACGATAAAGAGATTAAGAGTAAAAATTTTTGACAATACCGTTGAAGGACTAGGGAGGTAAAATGAAAAAAATAAGGATTCTTTTGGTCTTGGTGTTTGTGTTGTTTCATGTTCCTGTTGCGATAGCCGCCAAAGGAGGAAAGAAGGGGGCCAGTGATAAAGCCTTTGAACATGCGAATGAAAAGGCAAGGTTTAAACGTGATCCCGATTGGTTTAACAAAATTGGGAATCAAAAAGAGGATAAGACTGATAAAAAAACAAGAAAATTAGAAGAAAAGATTGACAAGGAAACACAAAAGGCCAAGAAAAAAATAGAAAAGATTGAAGAGAAGAGTCGGTCAAAGGTTGATCGGACTAAGGAAAAAGGTCAAAAACATTCCGAGCATCCCGGCAAAGAGATTAAATAAAAGAGGATTCTCTATTTTTCCCATCCTTTGATAAAAACCTTGATCCCTTCGATCAACAAAAAGAAGGTCAGAAAAAATAAGGCTAAAGAGGTTATCCCAACCGGATCAGCTGTCCAAATCCCTTGGGCAAAAATTTTAACCAGCCAGGGACGGATAATAAGAAAGAGGGAAGTTAAGGCCACTGTAATCATAAAGAGCGATGGCCCTAGCGTGATTGCATATTTCATCTTCAATTTAAATAACCATAAACTTAAGCCAAAAAGGACCAGAGCCGCCAAAAGTTGATTACTGGAACCAAAAACTGTCCAGAATAATTTCCACCCCGGGATGACATTCCCCTCGGCATCCAGGATTTTTCGGGTTAAGAATATCAAAGGAAGAATCAGGGTTATAAGGGTTGCTACATAGGGGCTGAGTTTGTTTTTCCATCCGGTCAATTCTTCAAAGATATAACGGCCTAGGCGAGTGGCGACATCCAGAGTATCATACACAAAGGTCGCAAAGGCCAGCAAAGCAAAATTCAAGGCAAATTCTTTATCAATCCCCAGGCAATTTAAAAACGTAGCAATGCCACTGGCAAAGATTTGGTTTGGGTCTTTCAGTTCTTGCATCTGGGAGGTGGTTAATAAAAGAAGTGTCCCCAGTGACATGACCGCAACAAAACTTTCTAAAAGCATGCCTCCATAACCAATGGTCTTGGCATCGGTTTCTTTGGATAACTGTTTGGAGGTAGTACCCGAGGCAATCAGACAATGAAACCCGGAACAGGCACCGCAAGCTACGGTGGTAAATAAAAGCGGTAACAAGGGAAGTCCCTGGGGATTAGTCCAAGCGACAAAAGCAGGATATTGGATAGTGAATGATTTGGTCAAACTTCCCACAATCAACCCTAAAAAACTTACTCCTGCCGTTAACGATAAGAAAAACCCTCCTAAATAGCCACGCGGCTGTAACAGAAGCCAAACGGGAATGACCGCCGCCATAAAACAATAGGTAAGAAGAAGGACATTCCACGTCATCCGCAAATCTAAACCCCAAAAGGGTATTAAATTGAGCGGAAATAAAGGCCCTAAATAGATGGACAAAAAGACAAGGGGTAAAAAGATGAATGTGGAAACAAGGAGGGGTGGATTAAATTTCTTCAAGGTCATCCCCATGAGAAGAGCCAAGAGAAGGTACAACATCGAGGAGGACGCTACCCCCGCCCCTCGTTTAGGGTCAACAAAGGTTGAGGCGGTCACATCCGTAAAGGCTGCAATAATATATACAAGGGAGAACCATAAGAATAAAAGAAAAAGGATATAGGCCCTTTGACTCGTGGTTTCTTTAATTACCTCACCAATGGATTTGCCTTGATGGCGGATGGAGGCAACGACCGTCACCATGTCATGGACACCCCCAATGAAAATTCCACCAAAGATAATCCAGAGGAAGGTCGGAAACCAACCAAACCACATCCCGGCCAGAATAGGTCCGACAATAGGCCCCGCGGCAGCGATCGCTGAGAGGTGTTGGCTTAAAAGATAGAATTTCCCCGCAGGAATAAAATCGGTATCGTTACGAAATTGATAGGCGGGTGTTTTGGCGGTTGGATTGAGTTTAAGCCATCGGCTTAAGAGGTTCCCATAAGTTAAGTAACCCAGAATTAACAAAAATATGGCTATGAATACTAAATGCAAGAGATTCATACAAACCCAATCAATTTGAAATATTTTTAATATGCTAAGGGAGGTTTTGATCCCTTAGCCCTCTCATATTCTTCCCTAATATATAATCAATCCTAATCCCCAGCAACAAAAAATTTACTTGGATTGACTTTCTTTCATTGCTGGGGTATTTTGGGGGCGTATGAAAATGAGCAGAATACTGGTTTTAATCTCAGCGAGAATTCCCCGCCTTTATTTAAGGCGGGGATGAGAGCAAATTCCAGAAATGAAATTTCTGGACAACGATTAGCGCCAACAGCGCTTGAGACAGTAAGTTCCCCGCCTGTGAGGGCGGGGGAATCTAATTATTGTCACCAGTACATCTCTTCCCATTGATGCCTTTTGCATGGATCGCAGTGATTTGGACGTGACCCACCACTGTGCTTTAGTTTGCCACTGCGGATGCCACAGTGCTGTTATTCCTATCATTTGCATACTAATCGTCTTAAATCCGTTTTCTTTTGTCAATTCAACATACAATTTCAATTATCAAAATCCCACCCTCGTTACTTTAAAGCGGCCTCCGATCGATATTTCCTAATCCTCCTTAGCTTTATTTGTATTTTCGACCATTTGAGGTAAAAACTATGTCTCGACTTATATTCAAATTAACCATATTTTTTCTATTTACATGTTATAATTGCCCTTTATCAATGTCCTGGCTCATTTACAATTCAATAAATAATAGGGAACGGTCAATAGATCGTTACCCCCCTT
>CAYJXI010000131.1:0-2872 GCA_964374105.1 uncultured Planctomycetales bacterium | reverse complement strand
CATATCTTCAACCCCTTGCTATATGGATTCTTCATAGAACTTTTGACACTACCTGGGTGGTCAATAGTGTCATTGGTTTCTATTCCTCTTTAACCTTTTTTCATCAGACCTCTAAAGGGTAGAAAAAGTAGTTCCGATAGCGTCAGCTGTTGTGGGTCTTTAAATTCATTTAACCCGAAGATGACCTTTTCCGAATCCTCTTTTCGAAAGGTCCCAAACATCCGATCCCAGAAAGAAAAGATTGTCCCATAATTGGAATTTGTCTGAGGTGTATAATCGGAATGATGAATCCGATGCATCGAAGGAGGGACAAAAACCCACATGAGGGTGTCTTCGAAAGGACGCCAAAGTTTGATGTTGCTGTGCCCAAACTGGGCCATCAGAAAAAGGGCCACCTGAAAGATCCTAATCTCAACTAAGGTAGCCCCCAAAGTAATCATCAGTGTATAAGTGATAATGGCCGAAACCGTGACTTCTCCAAAATGAAATCGCGAGGCGGAGGAGACATCCACATTGAGATCCGTATGATGCACCCGATGAAATCGCCAGAAAAAAGGGATGGTGTGGTTTAACCGATGCCATATGTACATCGCCAGATCTAAGACAAGGATGGTGATGGGGATTCGAAAAAAGCTTGAGAATCCCCCATTTTCGAAAAGATTCCACGCAAGCGGTTGGGCAAAAAGATTCGTTTTTTTTAATAAGTAGAGAAAACACAAATCTACAATCAGGATATTGCTGAAGTTTAAGGAAAAGTTGGTCCGCCACCTTTTGATTTTGGAAAGGGTCGCGGGCCGAAAAGGGATGGTATACTCCAAGAGGAGAAAAAAAAGTATCCCAATAACGACATAAAAGGTGGGACCAAAGGTAGATTCTAAATTCCAGATCTTCATCGAACCTATTTAAACTTCCTTAAAATAATTCCCCCGCCTTAACCAGAAAATACTCGGCCGCTACCAAAAGGATCAGGGCACATAACTGTTTGATTCTCACCAGCCACACCCCGGATTTAGGGAGATTGCTTAAGAGGCCGCTGAAAGTTCCCACTAAAATCAGGGAAGCCCCCAGCCCATAAGAAAAAACAAATAAAAGACTTATCCCATGCAGGATATTCTGCTTTGTGGCTACATAGACCAATAACGTCCCCAAGACCGGGGCCGTACAGGGGCCAATGACCAGTCCTGAACCCATCCCAAACAAAAGGACCGACCATAAGTTTCTTATCTTGATTTTATTTTGAACATTCGCGCCGAAATTAGGGATGGGGATGACGTCCAACATCACCAAAGAGAAAAATATAAGGATATTAGCCACCACTAAAAATAAATAGGGCTCATTTTGGATCTGACCGAAGACTTTGCCAGTTGAGGCCGCAAATACCGCTAGACTGCAATAAGTCACCGCCAATCCCAAGACATAAATCAGGGAAAGAAAAAAACCAAACCATTTTGTGCCTTTGGTATTGATTCCGGCAATATAACTTGCCGTTAAGGGAAGAACAGGATACACACAGGGAGTAAAACTGACCAAGACCCCACCCCAGAAGACAACAAAATAATCTAAAAAATTCCCGGATAAATTCATAAGTCGCATTATAGTTTAATAAAAGCATTTTGTCATCTTTTTTGCTGGAATAACCAATGTTCACTGCCACAGTGGACACGATACACTTTTTTAGTGAGGGGGCAGAGAAAAGCAGAACTCCGCTTGACCATATGATCAAGCGGAGTTCTTTTGACTTACTTGGGCCTTACTAGAAAGGTTACTTACCCTTCTTATCGAGATACTTTGCTGCCGCGTCTTTGCCACCCAAACCAAAGGCTAAGGAAATAGCAAAAACGAGCCCAGCAAACAAAATATGAAACGTTGTCCCCTCAAAGAGATACCCAAAACCTAAATGTTTTAAGGCAATGGAAAATGCATAAATCATGATGGCCCAACGGCTAATGATTTCATACAATTTCGGATGGGGCATGCTGAGGTTCATGGCAACGGCAAAAAGAACCGTTGAGACGATCTTGGCCAAAATTAACCCAAAGACCAAAGCCAAAACCGAAGAAACTACGGCTGGGATATAAGACACCAGATTCGTCAAGACCAAATACATGTCTGACACACCCATCATCTCAACCGCCATAATCACGAAACTGATAATCACAATCAAGTAAACCAAGCCAACTAAGATGTCACTGAGTGAATTTTTTATCCCTCCTTTATCGAGGAGTTCAGTTAACCCGACTTTATCGGATAACTTATCGAGTTGAATTTCCTTGAAAAGCTTGAGTAATACGGTATGAAATAGTTTTGCAACAAGCAGACCGATAACAAGAATGAGGATGACACCTAATAAAGTGGGGATAAAACTCGCAATTTTAAATACCATTTCCTTAAAAGGTGCAACAATTAACGTTTCAATATAGGTCATCTCTTTCCCCTCCTTTCTTTTTGACAATCATTAACATTTTCATTTAAAAGAATTCTTTTCATTTTTCAATAAAAAATCCAGACTTAACCCCACAAAGCGGTTGTCTGGACCATCTTCGAGTTCCTTAGTTGTTATATTTTAAGCGACCTTTAGCATTACGATTGCCCTGCAATGTTTGATTCTTGAGGTCCATCGCTTTGCTTGTCTCCCTCCCTTTAGGCAGGGATTACGAAGTTTCGAATTCCCACGCTATCAGCGAGATCTTTCGAAACACCCTTGGGTCACCCAAGTATATTACCCCTCTCTAACTTCGACCTCCTTAAGGGCTAATGCCCTCTTTAATTCAACTATACCACATAACTTGTCCTTGACAAGGGGGCAAAAGATCTTAAGCGGGAATGATACCATTGATTGTTACCCCTCTTTAGAAAGAGGGATTAAAAAGAT
>CAYJXI010000130.1:0-2906 GCA_964374105.1 uncultured Planctomycetales bacterium | reverse complement strand
GCCGGAGCGGATAGGGCGTCGAGGTTTGGGCCAAAACAGGGTTGCTGGAGGTGAGAACAAAAACTAGAAGAAGAATGGCTTCCAACCAAGGCCGCTTTTTACGTCTAGACATGCTGCAGGCACTTCCGCTCATAGAATACCGATCGTTTTTCTTAAGGGAACTCGTTGCATTTAAACGAGGTTGTCGTCCTATTTTACTACTTCTTGCTACCCTGGCTCATCTCTCGCCCATGAAGCTCTTGATTAAGCCTGATCTGCTGTCTAACTTGTTCAGCTAGATTAATTTCCAGGCCGTTCAAATAATGATGGAAAGACGACAAGATAATGGAAGACATATCATCCGGATGCTTAATACCCATTGCATTAAAATACTTCGCTAAACGCGATCCCGACCAAAGCCCCCAGTTGTTTCGAATCCACAATCCAGTTGAAGGATCATAGCGAATGATCACTTCCTTTTCTTCCTTCAAGTTCTTAAATTCCTCAAGCTGCTTAGTTGAGAATCGCTTCTTCAGCTCAACAAAACATTCTTCTAGGTTACCGGGAATATAAACATGTCCTACTCGATCTTCTTGAGTAGATATTTGGCACTGATAGCAACCTCCAAAATCAAGCACAACCAAAGAAATTAGGACGAGGCATAACAACCATCGTGCACAAATCAAAAAACCGATAAACGAACCCTTTTTTGTCATTCTTTTCGCTTTCTCTTCCTGCCATAAAAGGTTAGTGTAGCTATACCTAATCCTGCTAACACCATAGTTGCCGGCTCAGGAGCATCGGTCCCTTCATCGCCGGCTCCAAAATAATCATCGGTTCTCGCAATAGGATAATAACGAGGATCGGTCTTATCAACAACCTCATTTGGAAATGGAATCTCGTAGATCAATTCTTTACTAATCACATAATCAGGGACACGGTATCCATTAGTAAGCAAGACATCTTTCCAACCAGGTGGAATATCATCACTATCCGGATGGGTATGAAAGGAGGCGACCGCACCCGCAGGTGGTTCACCGAGGTTAATCTCATATGAACTACTTGGATAAGCACGCCTGACAGCGTAACCTCCCCCTTCAATTGCAATAATCCATCCCCCCTCTTCCCTCGTATCACCATTAGGTAGATAAGATTCTTTCCATGCCATCTGAATATTCTCCTTAACTACCGGATCATCTAATATAGGATCGCCCGTTTTCTTTCCCAACAATCCCCAGGGATCGATCCAATTCACCGGGTTGTTGTTGACGTAGGAATAGAGGTTCGGGCCTCCGAAGAGACCAATCGGGTCGGCTGTGGTGAATCGGCCTGTCTGCGGGGCGTAATAACGGCTGCGGTAGTAGTAGAGGCCGGTTTCTGGGTCGAGTTCCCTTCCCGTAAACTGGGGGGCGTGGGGCACGGGGCGAGGGGCAGGAGAGAGGCCAACCTCACCGAAGGGACCGTAGGTGAAGGACTCTTTGACAGCGCCCTTCTGATCTAGAATCCCGGTTACAGACCCCAGCCGATCGGTCAGGAATTTATGTTGTCAAAGAGAGGACGAGATTAGAGCTTAACGCGCCTGTCCGATGACGCTTTGCCTAGTCTGCCCTGCCTACCGTCAGGCAGGTAGGCGGCAGGTCCCGAGGTAAAAATGTTGTTGGTTCCCTTTAGCTTTCAAGTTCTACTTAAAAAAGTGGTCGGCGAAAAAGCGGCCCACACTGTCAAAAATCTCTTCAATCAGAAAATACGACCAGGTGTGAAATAATCCCAGCAAAAGAATTATTGCAACCAAAACCGCCCTCTTCCTACTAGCAGCACCAATTAGCATTCCCACGGTCCCGCAATATAAAGTTGCCACAGCAAAAAGGGCCCCATCCGACAGACCTGCTTTCAGTGATAAGAGGATCGGTGGAGCTAAAAGATAACCAAACAGAATGACAGCAGAATTATCGCTTTGTCCGAACAAAAAATATCCCAGCTGGGATAGAACACCGACACCCGATCCGAAAAGAAAATTCCTTAATACCGTTTTGATTTTCACAATGGTTACAACCCCTTTCTTAAGCGAAGATTAATACTTGGAAGGCAAAAACCAAAAACTCTTTTTCGGCTTATAATAAATAAGAAGAGAAGCCCACAACATATCAAAACCCATGAGGGTGGCTCAGGAGCACCCATCCCAGTCTCACCAGCACTTCCACCCGTTATGTTGCCAATAAGACCACCCCATTGTTCTACCGGCCAATCAGGGTGTTTACTTTTCATCTCGTCGGTAATCCGGTTTAAAAGCTTCTGCTGCTGCTCAGGTGTTCCTTCCTTTAGAGTCTGAATATCTGAACGCCTTAGGAGATCTGCTATCTCACTGGAAACCATATCGATTGTCTGTTGCTGGATTGTTCCAGGAATTAGAGGAATGTCCTTCCCTTGAACATGTTGAGTAAGGAACTCTTTGATCTTTTTTCTAGCATAAAGTTTCTCTGCCCAATTGAGTCCTGAATCTCCCTTAGGCTTTTCCTTCAGCCCCCAGGGATCAATCCAATTCACAGGGTTGTTGTTGACGTAAACGTAGAGGTTCGGGCCACCGAGGAGGCCGATCGGGTCGGCGGTAGTGAATCGGCCGGCTTGGGGAGCGTAGTATCGGCTCCGGTAGTAGTAGAGGCCGGTTTCAGAGTCGAGTTGCCTTCCCGTGAACTGGGGGGCGAGGGGCACGGGGCGAGGGGCAGGAGAAGAAACTTCTCCAAATGGCCCGTAGGTGAAGGACTCTTTGACGGCGCCCTTCTGATCTAGAATCCCGGTTATAGACCCGAGGCGGTCGGCCAGAAAATCAGATTGTCAAAGAACACAAAGAATTATCTCTTTTTAACGTGCCCCCTCGGAACCCGGAACTCATTTCAAAACTCGGTTCCGATCATAGTTTCAGAATTGAA
>CAYJXI010000129.1:0-2964 GCA_964374105.1 uncultured Planctomycetales bacterium | reverse complement strand
TTAACATTAATTTTCCTCACTGTCTTATATCAGGTGAGGATAATACCAGGGAGAAGACATTGTCATCTCCTATGATGCCTTAAATAGCCTTGATGTGAAATTGGGGTATTCACAAGAAGTCTATCAATTCCTTTACGAAATGTTGGATCAATTCCCTCAATTATCATTATGGGATTATTATATTTGCCTCGCTGCACAATTAAATCATCAGGATGAAATGTTCTCCCTCATTCAAAAGCATTTGGAAGATAAAAATTTAAAGGATCAAAATCTCTTTAACCTCAAATTACAATTGGTCAAGGCGTATTTAGCTATGGATGAAATTGACAAGGCGTTAAGTCTTATCAGGGAGCTCATGGATTTTAAAATGGATTCGGCTAACAAACAAGATCAAGAGGAGATTTTAAACCAAAAGACTGATCTCTCATTGAGACTTCTTAAAATAGGGCATATCTTGAATCATCCGGAATGGATCAAAGAAGGTATCAATTTCGCAAAGAAAATTTTCATCCAGCGACATGATTTCACTCACCCGTATTCCACCACCAATGCTGTGGAAAATTTTATTGAGATTCTCCTTCAATTAGAAAAAAGAACAGAGGCCGAGGCCTTTCTTATTGGTGAATTAGAGACGATGTTAAAATCCAATCAGTACAAAGAGACGGAAAAAAGTAGGAGTATTCAAACTTTGTTATTTTTATTGATGAAGACTTATACTGAGGCCAAGCAATATGAGGATGTCAAAATCCTGTTAGATCAAATTTCCTTTTGGGGTGCGAGAGATTTGAGGGAATTGGAGGAAAGATACTATTTTGTTGTTGCCTCTTCCTTGTTTCATTTGGGAAACAAAGAACAAGCAGCTTTATTGTTGAAAGAATATTTGTACAAAAATGGAGGGGATGATTTAGCCTATGAGTTGCTTATTGAGATTGAAGGGTCTGATTTGATTCCTTGGCTAGATCAACAGTTTAATAGAGATCAATATGAGGAGCGACCGTTGATCTGGAAGGCGGTTCTACTCAAAAAAGAGGGTGAATTGATTGAGGCTCAAAAGACTGCGGAAAAAGCCATTTCGATTGACCCTTCTGATGGGGAGCAGCCGCATGGTCATCGGATGCTGGTGTATGAAGCACTTTCCCAAATTCTTTCTGATCAGGGGAAAAAACAAGAGGCAGACTTTTATAACAATGTTATGAAGGCTATCCGAATGGCGGAGGAGGCGGATGATTATATTGAAGCTGGCCTTATTAGCCGAGGGATTCAACGATATCAGCAGTCTCTAGAATTTTTTACCGATGCCTATTGCATCCAGTCACGACTGGCGATTCATTTAGAAGAAGTTGGAAGCTTAGATTTGGCCGAACAACATTATCGAAAGGCCTATGAGCTGATGCCGGATAGTTTTGGCCGTGTCGAAAGCCATTGTTTCGGATGCGAAGGTGTTTTCAATAGTCCCCAGGCCAAAAGTGTCGCTGAAAAAATCTTTGATTCTTTATTAACAGCAAGCCCGCAAAAACCCCAGGTTCATTATCTTATGGGATATTTAAAGGAAAAGCATGGTCAATTCAAAGAGGCAGCACAACATTATCGCAAAGCAACAGAAGTCGACCCGGATTATTTAAACGCTTACTCAAGATTAAATGATTTAAGTGAAAGGATTTATTTGCCTGCTTCAGAGCGGGATGTTCTTATGCTGAATTTGTTGCGTTTGGATCCCATGAAAAAACACGTTTACTTCGATCTATCTCAGATCAAAGACCTGAAAGGTTTATGGAGTGTTTTATCAGAAAATCAGAAATTGTATCCGGCGATTCAGAAATCCCTTTATCCCTTTAAAACCAGTCAAATCCCCCAAGGTCAAGAAAATGATCAAATGGAATTTTCTGTGATACCTGCGGATGTCTCCGATGAAATGGATCCTGCAAGAATTATGGCCAATAACGAAATCATACAGAAGATAGTTGCTCTCTTAGAATTCTCAGATATCCAAGATGTCCATTTTTAGATTGCGAGCCCCAATTCATGAATAAAAAAACTGAGAAAATTATTGATACGCATAGTCATTACATGCCGCCACAGGTAGCTCAGCACACAGCTTTTTTTAAGGTTGGTTGGTCGGATCTGAACCGACAGATCGCTATCATGGACCAATGTGGTATTGCTCAGGCCTTACTTTTGTATCCGACCAGTGATGCCCATTTGAATTTAGGAGGATGGAACACATTAGCCCGTACCTACAATCAATCCATCGCTGAAATTTTGTCGAAACACCGTAACCGTTTCTATGGGGCCTGCATCGTCCCTTTCGGTGATAAAGAAGCGCTTAAGGAAGAATTAAAATTTTTTGAAGACGGCGGTTTTCAATTCTTTTCGTTGGCTTCCAGTTATGAGGGAACATACCTGGATGATGAGTTATTCTATGATATCTTCGAATTTGCCCAAGATAAAAATATTCCTATCCATGTGCATCCGCAGATTCTCAATCCCATCGGGGAAGAAAGATTGAAGGATCCATTATTATCGCCGGTCTTGGAATATGTTTTCGATGTCTCGGTATGTATTGGAAAGATGATGATGAATGGGACATTCTCAAAATTTCCCAAAGTCAAATTTATTTTTGCTCATTACGGCGGGGTGTTGCCGATTGTGAAAGAACGATTTGATAATACCTATCAGATGTTGCGTAAGAGGAATTTCGTAAAAGACTTGAATCAATTGCCAAGTGATTATTTTAAGAATCTTTATTTCGATACCAGTGGGTCAAAATCCTTGGCCTCTTTGCTGTGCGCCCTGGAAGTAGTCGAGCCTTCGCGTATCCTTTTTGGGAGTGATTATCCCGCCAATCAAAATATCGCTGAATCCATTGAAGTTGTTCTTAAATCTCCTCTTGATCAAAATCAAAAATCCCTGATCCTAACGGGAAATTTCTCAAATCTCGTTCAGGATTTATCCTCGGTTATTTAA
>CAYJXI010000128.1:0-2970 GCA_964374105.1 uncultured Planctomycetales bacterium | reverse complement strand
CTATCATGCCCGGCGAAACATTCGCCTATGAGTTCACGCTAAAACAACACGGCACACAGATGTACCACTCCCATGGGGATGAGATGGTGCAGATTGGTCTCGGGACAATGGGTTTTTTCATTATTCATCCTAAGCACAGAAGTCCAAAAATCGACAGGGATTATGCGATTTTCTTGAATGAATGGTTCGTGGAACCCGGAAGCTCTCGTCCTGATCCCAACGTCATGACAGACTTCAATATTTTTACATTCAATAGTCGTGCTTTTCCGGGCACAGCCCCTCTTTTGGCCAGGCCCAGTCAGCGAGTGCGCGTTCGTATAGGACATGTGGGGCAAGATTTCCATGCCATTCACATGCACGGGCATACGTTTGAAACGGTCGCGACCGATGGAGGAGATATTCCACCATCTGCACGATGGCCTGAAACAACCGTCGCCATCGGTCCCGGCCAAACCCGCGATTATGAATTTATCGCTATTCCCGGAGACTGGGCGCTTCATTGCCATCTTCGGCACCATCCCATGAACGCCATGGGACATGAAGTTCCGAATCTTATCGGCGTAAACCAGAAAGGAATCGAAGAAAAGATCTCAAAGGAATTACCCGGGTACATGGCAATGGGTGAAAAAGGAATGCATGAGCACCTGGCACACTCCAAGCACATGAAAGGTCCTGAAAACACGCTCCCCATGATGGGAGGGGACGGGCCTTTTGGGCCTATTGGCATGGGTGGGATGTTCACGGTGCTCAAAGTTCATGAGGATATCCCGGATTTCAAAACGGCTGAAGAATACACAAAACAAGTAAAACTACCCGGTGACTTCGGGTGGTACAACAACCCACCCGGAACCGTGGCGGATATTGCGCCTGGGTATGAGAAGAAAGTAGATCCCAGTCAGGTATACGTTTGCCCCATGCATTCTGATGTGCGGCAAGATACCCCGGGAAAATGTCCCAAATGCGGAATGAATTTGAAGTCTGAAATGGCCGTTCCTCCGCCACACAAACACTAAATTAAGTGGGTCTTTGTTGAGGTGGGCAGCAAGATCTGTTACGGATCGGACCAAGTGCTTTATTTTGAATCTCAAGAAACCTACGAGAGGTTTTTGAAGGAACACACACAATGACGCACATTATTTTTTTATCTTCTGGAGTGCCCTGGGGCCTTCAAGGGCTTTCAGAGGTGATGAATCCACATCCGCTGTTTGTTCACTTTCCGATTGCGATGCTTCTCATGGCGTCTGTTTTCTATTGGGCAGGTGCTATTTTCAAAAAAGACAGTCTTTTGCATGTCGCAAAATGGGAGCTTTATGTAGGGACTTTCTTTGCACTCTTGGCGGTCATCACGGGCCTCTGGGCGGCTCGCACCATCCCGCACGATGAAGAAGTTCACCGGATCCTTATTCTTCATCAGTATCTGGGATTCTTTATTCTCATTTCAAGCGTTGTCTTAAGCGGCTGCGTATTCTTCGCAAAAACCTCACTTCCAAAAAAAGGCTCTTGGGTCTTTTTGGTGGCATTAGCTTTTCTTTCTTTAACCATCATTCAGCAAGGTGATTTCGGCGGGCGGATGGTTTTTCTTCACGGGGCAGGCGTAGGACAAAAGTCAATGCTTACAGCAGAAAAAGGACATGAACATCATTCTCATTAAAACAAAAAGAGGAGGAGTAAAATGAAAAGGATAGTAACGCTTGCGTTGATACTTGGATTACCGATGGTTTTGGGGCTGTCGGGCCCGGCTTTGGCTGAAGAAGGCCATAGCCATGCAGAGCATGAACACGCCGGGGGTGGGGAGGTAACGATCAAAGGCGAACTTGTGGACTCGCTTTGCTATGTTGCCATGAATGCGAAAGGTTCCGGCCATAAGCAGTGCGCGATTGACTGCGCCAAAGCCGGGATCCCGATAAGTATCGTCGAAGATGGCACCGGCAAAATGTACACCGTTCTTCCGAAAGAGGACAAGACGGGATATCCTGAAAACGTCATCAGAAAAATGGGTGATAAAGTCACTCTCAAAGGTGATCTATACGAGAACGGCGGCAATAAGTACGTGGCCGTCGAGTCGGTAGAGTAAAAGCCATGTTAGAAGGAGCGCGGCATCTACAGAATATTCACCCATTAATTATTCATTTTCCCATCGGGCTTCTGATGGGTGCTGTGCCCTTTTATTTTGTGGCTTGGATTCTCAGAAAAGAAGAGATTGCCAAGACAGGGTTCTGGGTGCTGTTACTCGGAACCCTGTCTTTGGTGGTTGCCGTAGCGACTGGGCTTTATGCTGAGCAAGGCGTGATGGTTCATTTGTCAGTCAGAGAAAAGCTCCTTCTGCCGCACAAACAATGGATGATCGCTACGTCGGTATTGTGTTTTATTACGACTGCATGGGCAATCATCGCAAGACCTTTTCCGAAAAAATGGAGAGTTGTTTTTCTTGCTCTTCTTTTAATTATGGTGGGGGTAATGACTATTGGAGCGGATTACGGGGGCAGGCTTGTCTATGATTATAACGCTGGTGGAAACGCCTGTCGCCAGCCTATACAGTTTAAGGGTTAATTTTTCAAAGAAGGCAGGCTTAAAGGAATCAAAAGAGAAAATATCCGAAAGAGAATATGAAACGTAAGACGCGATGATTACGGAAATCGGGATAGTTTCCGGCGAGATTTGGCATTATTTGGAGCAGCATAGAACTTGCACTCTTACGGAACTTGTTAAATACACCGATAAGAACAGGAATGCTGTGCTGATGGCCTTAGGCTGGCTTGCCCGTGAAGGGCACGTGATTTTGGAAGTTCAAGAAAGCGATTACAAAATTACGCTTCGTTTTTGACTAAAAAGGCGGCCAGAATAAGAAAATTATGTCCATACAAACTCTCTTAAAATTTTTCCCTGGAAAGAATTTAGTCGAAAAAGGGCATGGACTTTACACGAAGCTTCCCCCAGGATTATTCCAGAAGTTAGAAGAAGAGAATTTTA
>CAYJXI010000127.1:0-3103 GCA_964374105.1 uncultured Planctomycetales bacterium | reverse complement strand
TGTTAATAATTCAAACGATAAAGAGATTAAGAGTAAAAACTTTTGACAATACCATTTCCTAACGAAGGAGGATTGTATGAATGAACAAAAAAAACTCTTAATCATTACCGTAAGCCTCTTTCTCTTAATTTCCCCTCAGAAAGCTGAATCGCAGCAGAGAATCTTTGTTAAAACTTCAAATATTCCACAACAACCTAGGCCCGAAGGGGAGTTTGTCCCTGGAGAGATCATTGTTAAATTTAAATCGGGTGTCGGCCAGAATCTGATCGATTCCTTGAACATAGGATTGGGCGTGCAGCATCTTTACACCAGTCCTTATGCCGGGTTTAAACGCTTCAAGATCTCCGAGGGAAGAACAGTTGTGCAAATGGTGGAAATTTATAAACAAAATCCTTTGGTGGAATATGCCGAACCCAACTTTTTAGCTTATGCTAGCTTTGTCCCCAATGATGAATTTTATCATTACCAATGGCATTTGCAGAATCCCACCTCCGGAAGTATCAAAATGCAAGATGCGTGGGATATCAAAAAAGGAGATCTCAACGTTATTGTAGCGGTGGTTGATACGGGGGTTGCTTTTGAAGATTTTACTCAGACAACGTTATTTGGTATCCGTCGATATTACCAGGCCCCGGATTTAGCGCAGACGAATTTTGTCGCTGGTTATGATTTCTATAATAATGACTCGCATCCTAATGATGATGAAGGCCATGGGACGCATGTCACCGGCACCATTGCCCAGAGTACCAATAATACCATCGGAGTGGCGGGAGTGGCCTTCGGTACTTCTATCATGCCAGTTAAGGTGTTAGGTTCGAATGGATCGGGATCCTATGCGAATGTTTCCGATGGGATTCGGTTTGCTGCTGATCGAGGGGCAAAAGTCATCAACTTAAGTTTAGGGGGATCTTCTTCCTCCATCACTTTAGAGAATGCCTGCGCCTATGCTTATAACAAGGGGGTGACGCTTCTTTGTGCGGCAGGAAATGAGGGCCGTTCGCCAGTGAGTTTCCCGGCCGCTTATGATCAATATTGTATTGCGGTGGGGGCTACCCGATTTGATGAAAAAAAGGCTTCGTATTCCAACTATGGAAATAGCTTAGATGTGGTTGCCCCGGGCGGGGATCTGAATGTTGATCAAAATGGTGACGGTTATGGCGACGGGATTTTACAACAAACCTTTGGCAATACAACGAATGCTTGGGGATACTTCTATTACCAAGGGACATCCATGGCGACCCCGCATGTGAGCGGCCTTGCGGCCCTTTTACTTGCCCAAGATAATACTTTATCCTCCAACAAAATTCGAGAAATCCTACAAACCACTGCTAAAGACTTAGGACCAGTTGGTTTTGACACCCAATCGGGATGGGGTTTGGTGGATGCCTTTTCCGCCTTAACCTACAATTCCATTCCAAATACTCCGCCGGTAGCTAATCCGGGCGGACCCTATTCTGCCAATGAAGATGAGGCTATCCAATTTAATGGTTCAGGTTCTTATGACACTAACGGCGATTCTTTAGCCTATTCGTGGGACTTCGGCGATGGCGCAACCGGCAGTGGCGTTAGTCCAGTTCATAGTTATACGAGAGGTGGGAATTACACTGTTACTTTGGTCGTGAGTGATGGCAAGGCCAATTCCGATCCCGCCGCCACGAGCGCAAACATTATTGAGGTCAACGATCCGCCTGTCGCGGATGCCGGTGGACCTTACAGTGGGTATACTGGACAAGCCATCTCTTTCAATGGCTCGGGTTCCTATGATTCCGACGGATCTATTACAAATTATTTGTGGGATTTGGGAGACGGGACTACTTCCAATGAGATCAATCCCAGCCATTCCTATTCCGCCGGTGGGAACTATTCAGTGAAATTAACCGTGACGGATAATGGGGGACTTACCGCCGAAGATACATCAACGGCGACTGTCACCGATCAAGCCGCGGAAATTGAGGTTTTCTCGGATAGCTTTGAGATCAGTGAATGGAATGGATTATGGAGTGAAGACAGCCAAAACGATTGGTTTCGTTCCAGCCAGCGGGCGGTGAATGGTGGTTTTTCTGCTGAGGTGGATGGAATAGCGAATGATGCCAAATTGATGTCTATCCCGATTGATTTAAAAGGAAGAACCAATGCCACGATAACATATTCCTGGTATATTGAAAGCAGTTTGGATCCGGGAGAATACATCGCCTTTGATGTCTCAACCGACAATGGTGTTTCTTGGACAGAAATGAAACGTTTGAGCGGCAATATTGATATCGAAGACCAGTGGCATCCCGTCACAATAGATCTGACCAATATCAGCAATCTTAAGCTACGTTTTCGCGGCAAGATGAGTGCTTACAACGAAGATGCCGATGTGGATATGGTGAGAGTTCTTGCCCATTAAAAAGCGGGTAGGGGCACGGCATGTCGTACCCCTAAATAAAAAGGAAAATGATGAGAATATTGTTAATCATTATAATCGTTTCATTAGTTTTTTAAAAATTGGGAGAAAAAAATTAAAAATTTTTTAATATTAGTTAGCCTTTTCACCATCCTTTTTAATGGAGGGTGTGCTTATCTTGGGAAATTTTGTTGTTACAAAAATTCATTAGTTGGTTCCTGGAAGATGAAGTCAAAAGATTACGGGCTGCTGGTTCTCACCTTCAAAAAAGACAAGACATTCGAAGTTGATTACAATGCCGATGGGGAGAGGGATATCTGGGGCCGTTTTGAACTTTTGGACAATCGGATCAAATTTATTGATGATAAACCCAGAATTATCAGTGATTGTTATGAAGCAGGGTTCTATTACTATAAAATTGAAGGGAATGAACTGAATTTTGATCTTCTTGCCGACCAGTGCAAGCCTCGAAAAGAGGTCTTAAATGACACAATGGTAAGGCTATCCTTTGGGAAAAAGCCTCTAAAGAAAAAAGGATTTTGCCCCCTTAATACATGTCCTCTTCCCAAGAAGGCGAAATAAAATAATGCCTAAAGTCGATTCGTTGAGTCAACGATCCTTCCCAATGCTTGGCAAAAGAGTCCGGTCTTTAAATCCTGGGAAAATTTTGATTGTCCTGTTGGCCTTACTGGGGGACTGTATTATTCTTTTTGC
>CAYJXI010000126.1:0-3161 GCA_964374105.1 uncultured Planctomycetales bacterium | reverse complement strand
CATGCCGCTGGCGAGGGTGGCGATGGCCTTGAGCTTGTCGGTTTGGGCGACTTCTTGGCGAAGAAGTTCATTTTCTTGCGCAAATTCTGAAAGAGTTCCATGGAAAAATATTCTGTCGATCACCTGCTGAATTTTATCTTTTAGGGGATTAAATAGTACTGCAATGATTAAGACAGAAAGGATGCTTAATAAAGTAGACTTATATCCGATTGTAGTTTGGAACAGTTTCTCAATACTAAATATAAAGAGAATATAAAAAAGGCTGACACAAAGTAAAAAAACTGAATATATAATGCTTTTTCGTAAAAATATTTTTAATTCTAAAATCTGATGCTGAAAAAGTGCATAACTAAATATTAATCCGTAAATAGCCACCAATATTGTTGTTGATGGATAGAAATTATGAAATCCCAGCATTGGTAAAAATGTCGAGCTCCCACCAATATAGCCAATTACACCTGTAATCAGTAAGAAAAAAGCATGTTTATCTTGGGAATTCCTACGATAATATTGATAAAGTTTATAAATGCTAAAAATTGCAAAATAAAACCAAGGTGCCATTACGGGCAAGAATACTTTACTTTTGATATCGATGTAATACATGGAATTGAAAAGATATCTGACACCATTGTTCATTAAATATCCATCTTGATAGTGATTGATGAAATTGTGAATTAACCCATAAAGATAGATAATACCGATTGGCCATTTGTAATTTGACTTGCAGAATAGACTGATACCATGAAAGTATAGTATGGCAACATAGGGGCCGATTGTATGAGCGTATAACCACAGTCGGTAGGAAACCAGAGGTTGATTAGTTGTTACCGCCAGAGTAACAAAAAATGCCCAGCCTGCAACGGATAAATTAAAGAGTGCCCATATTTTATGAAGTTTATTTTTACCATAGATAAAGAAAATTAAGGAAAGCGAAAAACATGTTAAAAAATTCAGGAATGATAAGATTCCAAATTGATTTATATTGTTCATGGCCAGTATAAATTATAGCGATAATCCGTTTACATTTTGTCCGTTATCTATGTTTCCTCAGCGATCATCTGTGTTTTTTATCTGTGACTATCTGTGTTCAATGGCAGTTCAATGATAAATTTAGTTCCAACACTAATGACACTTTCCACCCTAATCTTCCCCTTATGCTCCTCAATAATTCCCCGAGTAATGGCCAAACCTAAACCTGTACCTTTTTCCTTTTTAGTGAAGAAGGGCTCGAAGATGTGCGGGAGGTCTTTTTTGTCAATGCCGGTGCCTGTATCGGCAACACCGATCACCACGGATGAATTAGCAGATGATCGCAGATCAGCGGAAACGGTGAGCGTCCCGCCATTGGTCATGGCCTCGATGGCGTTGAGGAAGATATTGATCAGGGCCTGTTTTAATTTGTTAGGATCGGCTTTGATGGACAGCTGGCCATCAACGTTGAAATCTTTTGTAACTTGAATCTTGTGTTGTTTGATTTGACTTTCTAAAAGAGACAAAGAGCTGTTGATGACATGTGCAATATTGGTTTCCTGCAGCTGGAGAGGTGAGGGTTTGGCAAATTCCAGGAGCTCACTGACGAGATTTTCAACCCGTCGGATCTCCTTACTGGCGATGTCCTGGAACTTTTCAAGAAAGGCAGGATCGTTCTTTTTTTCAGGGAAGTAATCTAAAAAGGTTTTGATCGCGGTGAGGGGGTTTTTGATCTCATGGGCGATACCGCTGGCGAGATTGGCAACGGCCTTGGATTTTTCTGTGTTAGCAACTTCTTTGCGAAGGAGTTCATTTTCTTGGGCAATTGTTTCCGGGGAACCTTTAAAGAAAAAGGTATCGACAAAAAGTTGTATGCGATTCTTTATCGGGATAAAGAAAACGGCAATAAACAGGGAAAAGATAATACTAATAAATAAGGACTTGTATCCAATTAGACCTTGCAATATTTTTTCAGAGGTTAAAATCAAGAATAAATAAAATAATGTGATACAACCGATAAGGAGAGAATAGATAACCCCTTTTTTGATGACCACAACAATATCCAACAGTTTGTGTTTTAAGATAGCATATGTCCCTATTGAGGCGTAGATGGGTATCAGGTAATTCCCCCAAGGGTAGAAACGAATTCCGTAAGCAGGTAGATAATTAGGCAAGCCGCCAATATAACCGATGAGCATGCTGAAAGTAAAATAATATATCTGAGTCTTCTTATTTCCTTCAGAGTATTTAAAAGCTTGGAAAAGTTCATAGAAGGAATAGATAGTTATTAAAATAAACAACCCGACATACCAGTGATACAGGTTCCCAGGTGTTGCCCAATAAAGAGATCCAACTAAAAGTTTGACACCATTAAATAAACTATCCGAGGTTAAATTTACAAACCAAAAAAATATAGATTGGGTGTAAATCAAAAAAAGGATAAATTTCCGTTTAATTTCGCACAAAAGACAGATGCAATGGAATAAGAGAGAAGGAAGAAGTGTAATCCCTATATGGGAAAATCTAAACCAAAAAAGAGCGCTGGTAGAATCTTTTGTTAGTCCTGCATTAAAAAACGCCAGTCCCAAAAGGATTAGACAAAAATTAAATAGTAACCATATAAAATGGAGTTTTGTACCGCCATGTTTTATTAAAATGATAACTAAAGTAAGACAAGTAAATACAATCAGAATACCCGACAATGAAAAAATAAAGTTTGGAAGAATAGCTAAATTCATAAATTACTATTTCGCTCCAAATTCTTCCTCACCGTTGCCAAGATCTCATCGGATTTGAAGGGTTTCACGATATAGCCGCTGGCGCCCAGGCGGGTGGCTTCGGCGGCGGTTTCAACCGATCGGTAGCCGGTGATCATGACGACCTTGACGTTGGGGTGTTTTTCCTTGACCTCTTTTAAGATATCCAGTCCATGGACCTTGGGCATCTTGATGTCCAAGAGGACAACCCCAATGTCCTTGGCGTTGGCCAGGCAGTCGAGGCACTGCTGGCCGTCTTCGGTCAGGATCATTTCATAAAAGTCGCCTAGGATTAATTTGAGGGATTCCCGGATGCCTTCTTCGTCATCGACTATGAGAACTTTTTTTTTATTGGACATTTAAACCTCCTTTTTCACACTCAGGTATTGTCAAAAGTTTTTACTCTTAATCTCTTTATCGTTTGAATTATTAACA
>CAYJXI010000125.1:0-3173 GCA_964374105.1 uncultured Planctomycetales bacterium | reverse complement strand
CGCACGAGGCGAAACTCAAGAATTTCGGACCCGCACGGTTTAGTTTCAATTTGAAGGGGGGGCGATGTGAAACGTGTCGGGGTGAAGGATTCCAGCGGCTTGAGATGAGTTTCCTGCCGGATGTGTATGTTTTGTGTGATGAGTGTCGGGGAAAGCGTTATGAGGATCAGACGTTGATGGTTCAATATCGGGAAAAAAATATCGCGGAAATTCTCGACCTTTCGGTGGAGGAAGCGTTGGATCTATTTTCGGCAATTCCGCAAATTCGGGAACGTCTTGAGATACTGAAAGAAATCGGCTTGGGATACATTAAGCTCGGTCAGCCTTCCACGACCCTTTCGGGGGGCGAAGCGCAGCGAATAAAACTCGCAAGCGAACTGAGTAGGCGGGCGACGGGAAGAACACTTTATATTTTAGATGAGCCGACCACAGGATTACATTTTGCTGACATTGTGAACCTGCTTAAGGCGATCATCCGGTTAAGAAACTCCGGAAATACAGTTCTTGTCGTGGAGCACAATTTGGAGTTAGTGAAAATGGCAGACTACATCATTGATTTGGGACCCGGAGCAGGAGAACGGGGAGGAACAGTTGTCGGGGCAGGATCTCCTGAAGAAATAGTCGAGATAAAGACATCGAGTACCGGATACTATTTACATAAGTACTTGAGTTCAAATAAGATAGAGACTTTAAGCTAAAATTTGACAATTGGGAATGGGGCGGTTATACTTACTTCGCGGATAAAAAAATTGGATCTTATGGAACTGCAATTCTTTAAACTTTATAAAATGAAAACAAAAGTCTCATCAATGGGTGGTAAAAACTAGTGATCAAAATAAGCAGAAGTAGATTTTTCAAAGCAGTTGCGGTTTTCTTGCTGCTGACCTTTGTTGACTACACGCAGCCAATACCAGCCTCTGTTCGAGAGTTTGCTTTCCAGTCGCAGCTTTTTGCCGCCGAGTCGGTCTTGCCGGCAACTGATTTCAATCAAAGAAACCTGCCCACAGCTCCTGCTCAATCCGAAGTTCCCGCAGAAAACCTGGCTTCTGAACTTTCCAATTCGGTTGGTCCCACAGACATCAGTTTTCTCAGCTCAAGTGTTGTCTTGGAGCTTGCGAAGCTCAGGGAAGAAGTAGACAGTGTTGAGAAATCAGTTTTAGAGAACAAAGGGGAAGAGGTACAAAACGGCGAAGAGGGAAGTGAGATTCCTGTTTTTGAGGCAGAGGCAGAAGGTGAATACGTTACGGAAGTCTACGAACATGCGTCCGATGGAATTCATGAATTGCAATCTGGAATCGCGGTTGCCTATTTGGCTGAAAATTTAACCGTTTCGGATCTGAAAACACTTCAATCGCAGGAAGATGAAGTCGGTTTGTTGGTTGCAGGCGATCTAATTGTCGTCTTTTCCACCGGCGATGAAGAATTTATCAGAAATCTAGATCCGGTTGGAAATTTGATCGAAAACCCTTGGATTCAGCTGTCTGCGCACTTCCATCCAGAAGGCGGCGGTCCCAGCGAAGTCGATTTACATGAGGGATCGGGTTTGGAATATGTCATCAGCGTAACAGAGGATGGCGAAGGGATTGTTTGGATTCATGACGGCAGCACCATGTTGGGTACCATGACCTATGATCAGTTCATAGATTATGTGAGGGAAATACAAATAAAGAGTAATGTGAACGAGGTAGAACTTCGGCAGGCTCTGAATGAGTACATCGTTGCGATCGATCAATATAATGAAGTCAAGGAAAGCAATGTTGTTGAAACTGCAACTCCGATTATTGTAAGTCCGCTTTTATTTGGCGCCACCTCTGGTTCAACGCTCCCCAGCCCCCCAATTCTGCGGATTTTTGAAGCATTTCCTGCGGACCAGAATAATACATTTACGGGAATATCGTTTGAGGAAGTAAATTGGAATTACGATGTGGTCCGCGCCAATTCATGGTCTGCTTTGAATCTTCAATGGGATGGCTTGGTTGATTTTACCCAATACAATGGAGCCTTTCTTATTGATTTGGCCATTGATCAGATGGTCGGGACGCCCATCCAAGTACCTTTAATTGTTGAATTGGTCGACTCCGGCAATATCAAAGTTCAATTTTTGATCAAAGATTTGGCGATATTCTTTCAGACGTTCAGTCTTCCTCTCAATCATCCGAGTATTCCGATCAATTTTAAGATGAATGAAATTCAGGCGCTCAATTTTGTTTTTGCGCAGAGCGGCCAATATGGAATCGTCAATGTTGCGGATCAATCCGGGATTCTCAAAGTCAAATTAAACGGTTTCCCTTTTGTCGCACCTGCAACAAATCAAAACGCCGCCATCACCCAGCTCCCGAAGGTGCTTCCGGGAATTTTTTCTTCCGCCGCTACAGTTACAAACCAGATTTTTTCCAAGACGTTTATGACCAATACCTATAATGGTTCAGGAGCCGCCTCCTTCGGAGGGGTGGTCTATAGCTATCCTAGTTTCATTAATCTTAGTGCGCTGTTTCAAAACGGCCTCGTTTTTCAAATTGACAGTCCGAATGTGACTGAACTCGGACTTGAAATTAAGGATAACCTCAACAAGGTTTGGAAGGTGACTCTGCTCAGTATCGAACCCTTCGGCAAAAAATACTTGATCAAACCCTCAGATATTCATGGAATAGATGTTACCAAGGTAAAAGAAATTGTCTTTGTCCAAGCAGGCTCTGGGGTCAAGACCCTTAATATTGATTGGGGCCAGTGGGAGTTTACACCCTCGATCTTACCCGCCGCCAACCAGGCCTTAGCGATCACCCAGCTCCCCAAGGTGCTCCCGGGCATCTTCTCCTCTGCGGCCACCGTCTCCAATGACATCTTCTCAAAGACCTTCATGAGAAATAATTATTCGGGCTCCTCAGCCTCAAGCTTTGGGGGTGTGGTCTATAGTTACCCCTCACTCATTAACTTAAATACCCTCTTTGCCCAAGGAATCGTCTTCTCACTGGATTCCCCCAATGTGACCGGTGTGGACATCGAGATTAAAGATGATCTGAACAATGTCTGGAAAGCCCATGTCGTCCAAATCGGTGTCACGGGCCAGAAGTACTTAATCAGTCTCAATCAAATTGAAGGGATTGACTTGACTAAGGTCAAAGAAATTGTCTTTGTCCAAGCAGGCTCTGGGGTCAAGACCCTTAATATTGATT
>CAYJXI010000124.1:0-3248 GCA_964374105.1 uncultured Planctomycetales bacterium | reverse complement strand
CGAATATTCCCGCGAAAGCATGATTTACGATAAGAAGCGGCTGATGGAAGAGTAAAAAATTTCCGGACGCTGTAAAAACAAAAACCGCCTCAATGGTGGGGGCAGTTTTTTTACTTTATCAAAAGGCACTCTTGAACACTTTCTTAAGAACGGCTGATATCACGAGAATCAAACCCAACACACAAACCACACTTGCCCCGGTTGGAAAATCAAGATAATAGGAAACAGCCATCCCCAGAATACTTGCAAGAAAACCGATCATCCAGCCCCAGACCAGCCTTGCTTTTAGACCATCAGAAAAAAGCATGGCGCATGCCGATGGGACAACCAGAAAGGAAAAAACAAGCAATACGCCGGCTGTTTTTACCGAGCTCGTCACGACAAAACCAAACGTGACATAGAAAAGAAAATCCCACAGTCTGATATTGAGCCCTTTATTAAAGGCTTCATCCGGGCTCTTTGAAATCATAAAAAATTGATGACGAAAGAAAAAATGAAGAATCCCAATAACACAACAAATAACAAATATCCTTATAACCTCCGGAAGAGTAACAAGTAAAATGTTACCAACCAAGGCTTGTTTGATGTGCTCATCTCCTTCCCCAGAACGGCTAAGGACAATAATGAGTAAGGCGGCAGAAACAGCATAAACTATCCCTATGATAGCCTCTTGCGGAACACGTTGCTTTTTAAAACGTGTCAGCGAAAAGATGGCCGCACCGGCAATCGTAAAACCCAAAGAAAGCCAGTACGAAAAAACACTGTCTAATTCATGTCCCAAAATAAGAGCACAACTTGCTCCTAGAACCGCAATCTGGGCAAGCGCCAGGTCTACAAAAATCACCTGGCGCTCAATCACATGAAATCCCAAATAAGCATAAATACCCGCTAGTATTAGGCACGTAATCAAAGGCAAAAACATGATAGAAAAAAATTCTTGCATCATTTTAACCCCTCACTGATTTGTTTGACGTTATAATCAAAAAAGCTAAAGAAATCATCTGTGCCGGGCACTTCGCCGACACCTTGACAGATCGTGACGACTTTAGCACCGACACGCTTGGCCAATGTTTCAGCAGCCTCACGCGTAAAATAAGTCGGCATAACAATTGCTTTAATCTGACGTTCTTTTACATAATCCTCAAGAAACTGGAGATGCTTAGGAGTGGGTGGAATACCGGGTTTTGGTTCTAAAAACTGTTCAGCCTTTAATCCTAGAAAGTCAGCAAAATATGCGATGTCATCGTGGTAGGAAATAATCTCTTTTCCTGCGCAGTGTGCACATAGATTTTCCCATTCAGCGATTTTTTGATCCAGACGCATCAAAAAGGTCTTTGCGTTTTGTTCATAATACGCTGCATTGGCAGGATCGATCTTTTTCAATTTCTCAAGAGCCGTTTGTGTCAGGATCCGAGCATTCTCGGGATTCATCTGGAAATGAGGATTCCCGAAGAGATGAATATCGCCCTGAGATCGGCTGACCGCAGATTGTGGAACATTAAGCAATCGAATACCCGAAGAAAGATCCACATTCTTTAAACCGTTTCTAAAAAGCTGCGGTTGTCCGGCTGCCTCAAGGAGCGGATCCGACCAGGCTTCCAAATCCTGCCCGGCATTAAAATAAAGATCCGCCTTGGCTACCTTGCGCACATCGCTGGGTTTAGGCTGAATAAAGTGGATATTGTATTTAGGAGAAGCAATGGCGGTAACAACAACCCTTTCTTTCCCTATCTGTTGAACAAGATCGGCAAAAATAGTCTGAGTAGTAACAATGTTCAAAGGCTTCTCAGCGGCAAAAACATGAACGGCAGACATAAATACCGCCGCACACAAACACAATAATTGACTCAATTTATTATTCATTTTATCCCTCTCTTTTGAAATAAGGATCTATTGCAATTTATGCTTATGTTCGCCAATGGCAAAAGTTCCTTGAAAATATATCGTGTTATCGTCTTTGCCTGTCGTTAAATTTGTATGGGTGCCCTGAAGACGCCAGCGGGCAAATTCGGTCTCATAAAACGTTAAATAGCCAGTGTATCCTACGTCCTCTTTTTGCGGATTGTCCGCGGGATTATTCACAAGCTGGACATTGTCATAACGAAAACCTATCGACCATCTAGGATGAAAACGGAAATCCACCAACCCGTAAGACCCCCAGAGATTTCCGTCAAAATCAGTCGTTTCCTTGCGATTGAGATTAAACACCTCTCCCTGTACCTTCACGTTCTGGTTCGTATTAAAATGATGGGTCAAAGTTATATCCGATCCTAAAATTTGGACTTCCAATCTTGAATCCGCATCTCTAGAACCAATCAAATGTGAGAATCCCAATTCAAGACCTGTTAGATCGGTTATATCGAGATAATTTTTTAAATGACTATAGAGCGTTGGCCTTCTTCTCGTTGTTCCAAATGCTGTGCCTTCCTCACCGTTACCGCCCTCAAGGACACCAAACGTCAACTGGTGAGTGATAGGCCAGGGGAAATCGATCATTTTAGTAAAATCGAGACCGCTTTTATTCATCCCTTCCTTCCCAAAATATTTCTCGATAACGCGGGGCTCATCAACTGTATCGAGACTGTCTCGGTGCATGGGAAGTGCCTTGCCGACTTTGGGCTTGAATTTTCCGAGTCTCGCTGTCGTATCTAAAGGCAAGCCGAATCGCGTAAGATAAGCTTCCTCAAGAGAAGGCGCCTCTGTATCAGAGAAAGAAATTGTAGCGTCCAACCGCGAGTAAGGATCAACAGCACTTCCGAGGACAAGTTCTAATTCCCTCAAGCTCAAACGGTCTGATCCTTCTGTATCGGTTTTTGCGCTATCTTGCTTATAAACAGCGTCAGCCACAACGCCGATCTCGGGAATCCATTTGCCTTTTAATAATCCACCTTTATTTTGCTCCAGCTCATTGACTTTTGCCTGCAGGTCATTCAGCTTTTCCTCATAAGGTTGCATGCTGGAGGCGATTTTTTGCTGTTCTAATTGATCAATCCGTTCCTGCATTTTGTTAATAACCTCATCATAATTGTCATGCATCTGGTTAATCTGAACTTTTAACTGTTGGATTTCCTGTTTGAGCTCGCTTATTTCTTGATCCCTGTTATCCACATCCGCAAAGATAAATGTTGTGAAGAAGAAAAAATTCAATAAACATAAGAAAAAATTTTTCATTTTAAGCCTCCTATTAAAACATTCGGTATTGTCAAAAGTTTTTACTCTTAATCTCTTTATCGTTTGAATTATTAACA
>CAYJXI010000123.1:0-3250 GCA_964374105.1 uncultured Planctomycetales bacterium | reverse complement strand
ACAATGAATAAAAAAATTCTGGTTATTGATGATGATGATTTGGTCCGTAAAAGTGTGCAAAGAGTATTAGTAAACGCCGGATACAACGTCACATGCGCTAACGGTGCAAATCAAGCAATAGATGAAATCAAGAAGCAGGATTTCAATTTGATCGTCTCAGATATTCGGATGCCGGATAAAAACGGCATAGAAACTGTGCGCGAGATTCGGAAAATTGTAAGCCAGCACTCGCCAAAGGATATCCCGATTATTTTTATAACAGCTTATGCTGAGATAAGTGACCAACTTGGAGCAGAATTGTTGGGCGAAGTAATCATTAAACCTTTTGATTTAGATCATTTATTGATCACGATCACAGAATATTTATGAGCGGAAAGCGGAGAGTCGTTATCACGGGAATGGGAGTGCTGGCACCTAATGGCAATACGGTCAAAGAATTCGCCGATGCCATTTTTTCAGGCAAATCCGGCATCGGGCCAATTACAAGATTTGATCCCTCCAAATTGAAAATAAAGATTGCTGCAGAGGTTAAAAATTTTAAACCCGATGACTACATGCCAATTGCGATTGTCCGTAAAACGGATAGGTTTGCCCAGCTTGGAATTGCAGCGTCAAAAATGGCCATTGCGGATGCACACTTGTCGCCAGAAACAAACGGATTGTCGCAAGCAGCCACTGTTATTGGTTCCGGTTTGGGTGGACAAAATTTTCACGAGGAGCAGATACAGGCCTTTATTGAATCTGGGGCTAACGGTGTAGCTACAAGTACAATCCCTAGAATTTCACCGAATGCTGTTTCTGCCTATATTGCGATTCAAAATAAAATTAAGGGCCCTAATCAGGTTATTTCAACGGCTTGTTCTTCTAGTGCTCAAGCTATTGGAGAAGCGTTTCACAAAGTAAGGAATGGAGAGGTTGATATCGCTGTAACGGGTGGTGTGGAAGCAGCGATTAGTATTGTGAACGTTGCATTGTATCAGGTCATGTTGGTTCTTGGGACTTCAGTCACAGGCAACATAGAGGATGCATCGCGTCCTTTCGATGCTACACGTAACGGTTTTGTCATGGGGGAGGGCGCTGCTTGTCTAATTTTAGAGGAGTTGAATCATGCCATAGAACGGCATGCGCCTATTCACGCAGAGATCATTGGTTTCGGTTCAAATTGTGGCGCCTATCATATGGTGGCTCCTGATCCTACAGGAGAGGATGCTAAAGACGCAATGAATGCGGCTTTGAGAGACGCTAATCTATCTTACAAGGACGTGGATTATGTTAGTGCCCATGGGACGTCGACAAAGTTAAACGATGTTGTTGAAACCCGTGCAATTAAAGCTTTAATGGGTAAGCATGCCTATAATGTCCCGATCAGTAGCATTAAATCTATGATCGGTCATACGATCGGTGCTTCAGGTGCAATACAAGCTATCGCATGTTGTGTCAGTCTCGAGCGCGACTGCTTGCCTCCAACAATGCATTTAAATAATCCGGATCCCGAATGTGATCTTGATTATGTCCCCAATCAAGCGCGAAGAAAAAAAATAAACATTGTTTTAGCTAACGCTTTTGGGTTTGGTTCTAATAACGCTGTTCTTATTTTTAAAAAGTGTAGCGACCGATATGCGGGTGATGAGAATCAGTCAAGAATAGAATGATTGAAACTATAAGACCCGAAAACGAAGAAATCGTTATTACAGGCATTGGGGTTGTTTCACCGATCGGGATCGGTAAAGAAGCATTTTGGGAAGGCTTGGATAAAGGTCGATCAGGAATTAAACCGATTGCACAATTTGATACGTCGAAGCTTAACTCTAAATTAGGCGGGGAAGTAACAAATTTCAAGCCAGAAGATATTTTAGGTTCGCAGGGGCTTCGAAATTACGATAGGTGCACAAGTCTAGCATTAAGTGCCTCAAAATTAGCATTGCAAGATAGCGCTCTGGCCATAAATGCAGCCAATTCGAGCAATGTTGGTGTTGTGTTGGGCACATCTTTAGGGGGTATTAAAACGATTAGTGAAATTGACAAGCAGTCAATCAGGGAGGGACCACGAAGTCTCGATCCGGGATTATGTCCGAATGTTGTTTTATGCGGTCCCGCGAGTCAGATTTCAATTCGTTTTGGCATTAAAGGATTTACCACGACCGTTTCTGCCGGATTTAATTCCTCCTATTATGCACTTAGATACGGCTTAGATTTGCTAAGGAGCAACCGTGGAATTAAATATCTTTTAGTCGGTGCCGTTGAAGAATTTTGCGAACAAGTTTTCAAAGGATTTTATTACCTGGGTTACTTGGCAGGTTCTCGTAACGGTCATGCCGAGATTAATGCACCCTATGATCGCAGACGGAATGGATTTATTTTAGGTGAGGGCGCTGTAATGTTCATTCTTGAATCTAAAGATGATGCCCTGCGGAGAGGGGCAAGAATGTATGCCAAGGTTAGCGAATATGGAGAACAGTTTGTTCATTGCAACTCACAATACAGTTTGCAACATTCATTCCGCCATGTTGATGAGATTGTAAACAGGTTACCTCCAAAGTTGCAAAATCATCTCAATGAAATTGATTTTGTAAGTTTGGGTGCAAACTCTTCTGTTCTCGGCGATGCGTTAGAAGGTCATCTTATGAAACGTTTATTCATCGAGCGCGAGCGTTATCCCGAAGCAGGTGCTATTAAATCGTTAATTGGAGAAAGTTACAGTGCGGGAGGGTGTTTTCAGCTTTTAGGCGCTTTATATGCATTGGATCAAGGGAAAGGTTTTCCTACAGCTGGTTTTCATCTAGAGGATGAGCGTTGTCCCGCTCCTTTTTTAGAAAAACAACACGTGAAAAGGAATATTCGCAAAGCGCTTATTTGGGGTGTTGGTTATGGCCGTTCTAACCATTACCTCATTTGTGATAAGGATAAAAATTAGGGGATGGTAGACAAAATTTCAGGTTCCGACATTTGAAATCACAAGGAGATTATGATGGAAGAACATGTATCAGAAATCGAAACAGAACTACGCAAAGCCCTCGCTTATCTTACAGGTGATGATAATTTGATGAACGTCGATGCAAGCGTCCCGTTCAGAGAGTTAGGCATCGATTCCATGATGGCTATTGAGATCATGGCTGCAATGGAAAAGAGATTTAAAATTGAATTACAAGAAGCGGACGTCGTGAAATTTAAAACTATCAAGAACACTGTAGCCATATTGGCCGGATATTTGAAATAAGATTGCTATCGTGATGAAATCATTATCTCTTAA
>CAYJXI010000122.1:1419-3314 GCA_964374105.1 uncultured Planctomycetales bacterium | reverse complement strand
TGTCTCCATCAGCTACGATCCCTCCGGCCGCATCGCCTCCCAGGTCATGGACTATTCCTATGAGGGGGGCGGTGTCCCGGAAAATGCGCCGCACCGCAGGGTCCTTTCGGGATATGTCTATGATGGATACGGAAGTGCCATCGCTTGGAACGAAGCCATTACCGACCTTGCAGGGAGCATCACGAAGAAGCATGTCTCGGATGTTGTTGTGGACAATGTAACCGGGCGGATCCTCAGCATGTTCGAAAAAACGGTCTCTCCGGACGGTACGACAACATACCGCCTCCAGTACAACATGCAGTATGACACCTATGGACGGCTGATCAGTTATCAGGGATCCGAAAACGGAAAATATATTTATAGCCAGATGCGGTACAACACCTTGGGCCAGGTGGCATACGTTGCCAACCAGGATGGCGTGACCTCCAACATGACCTATAATGCCCTCGGTCAGTTGACCGGTTACGACTACCGGCCGCGGACCGGCGACACAAAACTCGTTCAGGTACGACAGATCCGATATGACGGATACGGCAGAAAAATCAGTGAAATCAGCCGCGCCTACGTCGACGGAAAAATTGACGGAAAGAAAGTCAAAGGATGGCAGACCGTCCGCTCAACCTATACCTATGACTCAGCCGGCCGACTCGCAACAGAATACAGGGAAATTTCCTTTAGAGGAAAGATCGACGGCAAAAAGGCGAGGATGGACGGACGGGTAGAACTCACCACCTACACTTACGAAAAGGGTGTCCGGTCAGAAGGCCAGACTCAGGTCCTTGCAGAAGGGAAATGGAAAATCAGCCGCGGTTTCTGGGGAACCCTCTTCCATTATTTCCCGATTGGATTTATTTTTGAGGGGCTCGCTGCCATCTTTGATGCGCTTGGAGCCAATAAAATCGCCGATGGACTCCGGCAGGCGGCCGATATCGCAAATATTATTTTCGTTGCCATTATTGCCATCGGCGCCGCTCCGTTTACCGGAGGGGCATCGCTCACATTTGGGATGCTGTTGATTAACGCCCTTGTGGTTGCAACCATTACGGGTCTTTATGCATTCGGCGCCAATCTTGCAAATGGCATGTCGTTTTGGCAGGCGGTTGAGAGTTTCTTCAAGGGGATCGCCATTTCGCTTGCGACCGCCGGTATCGGAGATGCGCTCGGCGATCTGTTTAAAGCATTCAAGCAGACGATCGATAAGATGGCCGCGGCGACCGGCAGTGTCATCAACGCCATCATTTCCGGTGTCGGGAAACTCATCAACTTGATTATCAAGATGGTCCAGAGGGTCAAAGATAGTATTACCAAATTCTTCAAGCATCTTGGAACAACCATCAAGGCCACTACGAAATTTATCAAAGCCATTACGGAATTTATCAGAGATTTTGTCGTTTCGTTGGGGACCGGTGAACTTGTCAAAAAACTGGATAAGCAAAAATGGTCCGAGGCATGGCAGTTTTTGACCCTTTTCACACTCGGCTCTTTTGCCGGAATCGGACAGAGTGTCGCCGCACAGTTCCTCCTTCCGAAAATTGAAGCAGAGATCAAAGATACCAAAGACGAAAGCCGGCTCGGCTATACCGGTTTGGCAATCTATGCAACCAATCTGATAACGAGTGCCTTTGAGAGGAACCCCATCACAGGGCGGTATGGAGGTTTCAACGCAATCAAGGTTATTTATAGTGCGATTGCCAATCAGATTACAAATGCCGTGGTCAAGTCGCTTCAGGGAACGAAAAAGTCCCTTTCTGTTTTCCAGCAGGCTGTCGTTTCATTCTTCCGGACACAATTCCTGCCGGAATTCCTTAGACCGATTGCAGTAAAAATCGGCCAAGTACTCATTCCGATTTTGCAGACGGTGGCCACGGTCATTGCCGCACTCCCTCAACTGATCT
>CAYJXI010000122.1:0-1319 GCA_964374105.1 uncultured Planctomycetales bacterium | reverse complement strand
ATTCCGATTTTGCAGACGGTGGCCACGGTCATTGCCGCACTCCCTCAACTGATCTCCCGCGCATTTTCTGGGAAAAGCGAACCTGTCCGAACCGTTGATTTGCCCCCCGACGTTAAGATTGTACCGGCGCCTGACATTCTTGGCGTAATCTCTTTAAAAAGCAAGGCGCTGCGTGTTCAAACCGTTAACTTGATGACCGGCGTAAGGGAAGAATCAACATATGCCACTTTCGGGGATCTGCTTCGAAACCGCGCAATCCAGGTGATTGATCTGAGCAATCACGTGAAATATGTCCATACGCGCAATGAAAAAGGGCAGATTATCAGGACCGACATTTTTAAAGGAAAATTGGGCGCCTCCGGCAAGTGGACCTATGACACAAAACCGACTTCCATCATGGTGCGTCAGTATGATCTTCAAGGAAAACTCGTTCGGATGAATCAACTGCATCCTGAACTTTTGAAGCCAATTGTCTCTACCTTCTTCGTCAACGGTGAAGTCGACCATTATGAACTGTACGGGTATGACGCTAACGGTGTAAGCTCCTCTATGGCCTACTATGACAAAGAGGGTAAACTTGTCGACGTCACGGTATATGGTTTTGGAACTGTACCGGCAAACGTCATCCACGATTTCCTTAAACCCTACCATGACGAGCCTGTTACGCTGAATAACAGTACGCTCCAGGGAGACCACCTTGTTGTATTTGATGCGTTGGGGCCGCTTTTGATGGTTCATCCCCTTACGGGAGATGTAATACCCATCCCCAGAAAGCCATTAGCCGATGCGGACGTTCAGAACATCGTGACCCGGAAAGGAGCAAAGACTCTTCTCGACCAGTTTGAGGCGAAGGTCAACGCGCTCAAAAATACGACCGATGTTTCGGAAAGAGAGGCGATCCTAGAAGAATCTGCCCCTCTGGCCGCCTCGATCGCCGCAAGCGTCTCTCAGCTTAAAAATCTTCTTGGGAAAGAACAAGGCGGTCATCTTGTGGCGCTTCTTACGAGCTATTATCAGATCGCATTTGATCTGGCCGGTCAAAAACTCAGCACGTTCGAGGCGGAAGTTAAGAAAAACCTTTCCGACATCACCAATCTTTTAATCCACTCTCCTCCGGGAGTTGAGCTTACAGCCCTGCAAGAATACCGCTCCTCCCTTGAAATGGTCCTCCAGCGGATCTCCGGCGCCAAAGAAGTCCTCGGAAAAATTGAAACCGCACTCGCCAAAGGCAATTTTGAAAAAGTCTCTACATATACCCTTGCCAGTTTTGTCCTTTTGGAAGTGACATCCCTTGCCAATAATGCGGCAGATCTTCTCTA
>CAYJXI010000121.1:0-3343 GCA_964374105.1 uncultured Planctomycetales bacterium | reverse complement strand
ATGATTATTATTATTTCAAAGACGGCGTTTTAATCGCCAAAGAAAAGCATCGGGTGAAGAAGATAGACGAATGACCAAAACCCTCCACCTCTCAAATTAATCCTTCTAAGGAATTGTCATCTGTTGTTTTAAAGGTGTTTACCATGCCCAAAAACCTCATCGAGCAACTTGAACAGGAATACCTCGCCCAGCAGATCCGCGACATCGTGGGCAACAGGCTGACTTTGGCCCTGACGATTTTGAATCATCTTCGTGACGGGAAGCGCGTCAACCGTCGACTCATCAATCGTGCCATCCTTGACCTTAAGGGAATCGTAAGGAATGCGAGAACCAGCACGAAACAACCAGGCCCACTGACGACGCGTAAGCCGGCCCGGCCAGTTACGCCAGAATCCTCCCGCCCTTAGTATTAGGAATTCCGGGGACACTGGACTTGCCCCGATAAAACGGGACAGTCGCAAAGCAGAGAAATCACTAAATTATTGCAACTCCTTGAAGTGTAGCAGATGCCACAGGGGAACGCGCAAGCCTCTTGCGAGTTTCTCCAGGGTAACGATCGTGACGCGCTTCCCGGGGTATGGAAGTTCCAGATCACGGATATGCTGACGGCTGACGCCGGAACGTTTGGCCAGTTCAGAGACAGAAAGGCCCGCCTCAGTTCGTAAGTTTTTTAACCTCTCCGCGAACCGGATTCGGATGTCTTTGGGCATGAAACCATTATGAGATGAATCTTGACAGCCATGGCTGTCATTGATAGACTACCGCTGGATTCCCGCGCCCTGTTTGAAGGGCTGATGGACAAGAGGGAAAGACGCACCCCTTTAACAGGGATAGGGAAGGAGGGTATCGTGAAAAGAATTTTTCTCGTTTCAGTTGCGGCAGCTATGGTTTTGATGTTTTCTGCTTCTTACGGTTTCTCGCAGGGAATCCTGGATGAACACTGGAAGGAACTCGAGACGAAATATGGAACGGCGAAGCCAGAGCCACCTTTAACGCAGCCGGAAGTTGCTTATCCAGGAAGATGGCAGCTGACGTCAGATTTTGAAATCGGCGGTGTCGAAAACCAGGGGACGGTCCTATTTTTTCCCTATCGAGAAGCGGAGGTGACAGAATGAAGGGAACGGGCCCCTTGAATTTTATTGTCGTTTTGCTTTTGTCTTTCTGTTCCGGCTGTGCTTTTGGAACACGGAATTTTGCCTTGAGCTACCAGGTGGGAAGTCCCCCCGGAGCCCCTAAAGATGTCAACATTTACGTCGCTCCCTTTAAGGACGAGCGCACCGAAAAAGATGTGGTCGGTCATGTGCGAAACGCCTACGGCATGAAGACCGCCAAGATCATCACCTCAAGCAGTGTGGGAGAATGGGTTACCGAGGCGCTGAAAGCGGAACTCAAAAATATGGGTTACGACATCACAGAAAATAGCGATGCCAACATCAAAGTCGGCGGAGAAGTCATCACCGTGTATGTCACTTCTCTGATGATGTATGAGGGAAAAGTAGCCATGGAGGTTAGTTTGACGATGGACAATCGGGAAATATTCACGCGAAAATATGAAGGCACGAATGAGAGTGTAAACTTTGCCTCCAGGGCAAAAAGTTATGGAAAAATGCTTGAACAGAGTCTTCAGAAAGCAACGACCGAAGCGGTTCATGATATTGACAGGGCCGTTTCAAAAAAAACAGGCAGTGAATAGGTGATATGAGGAAAAAACGGTATGTCGTGTCAGGCTTATTTCTGTTGTCGGTCATTTCGATTTCGCTTGCAGGCGGGGCGCTATCGTATGGTGTAATGGCTGTTTTGGCCCTGGCCATTCTTTGTCCACGTTCTCTGACACCCACCTTTAAGGGAAAAAAAGAAGAAACCGAAAGGAGGTTTTCGTGAAAAAAAGAGTGTTTGTTTGGGTCTGGGTGGTTGCTGTATCAGCCGTTCTAACGACCCCTGCCTTTGCAAAGATGTCCGATAGCCGGGTTGGGGAGACCTCGGTAGGGATAAGGGGAGGGATTCTCATTCCCGAGGAAGACGATACCGACAACAGTTTTGAACTGATGGGAGATGTGTCGTATCAATTCACGGAGTATCTGAGGGGTCAGATCGAGTTCGGGTGGGCTCCGGTTGATGAAGACATCCTGGGGACCGCGCACATCTTCCCTATCCTTTTTAACGGACAGGTGACGATTCCGACCGGCACGGATTTCACCCCCTACCTGACGGGTGGTGTAGGTGTTCTTTTTGTCGCCTTCGATGAGTCGGATCTTCTCGAATCATCCGCTGCTGAGATCGAAACGGACCCCGCTTTCGCGGTTAAACTGGGGGGAGGGTTCGATTACCGGTTTAACCCCAACGTCTCCTTCAGCGTCGACGGAGGCTTTGTCTTTTCAGAAAGCGAAGCCGAGCTCAAGCTGAATGGAGCCACCATCGCTGCGGATGATGTCTCGCTCGACCATTGGCTGGTGAACGGCGGCTTCCGGGTTTATTTCTAGGAAACTTCGAAAAATAGATCTGAGGATGAACGCTTCGTGGCCTGGGGGTTAAGCCACCTGCAGGGAAGAACCTTTTTTGGAGGCCTTGGGAAAAGTAATCTTGACGTTTCTGCCCAAGGTGCGGGCAAGCCGAAGAAGGGTATCTAAGGTTAGATTGCTTTCTTGGCCGGTCTCGATTTGCGAGATGAATTGTTGGGAGACCCCCAGTTTCCGAGCCAGTTGTGCCTGTTTCAGGTGCTTTTCCTCCCTCATCTCGGCAATCCTTTGAGCAAGAGCGACTTTGGCACGCTCAATCTCATAGACCTTTCTGTCATATTCCCATATTCCGGGGACACACCACTTAATTATTTAGGAACCACAGCATGGGAACAGTGACTTATGGCACGGTTAGCTCGCGTTGTGGTTCCTGGACTTCCACACCACATTGTTCAGCGTGGTAATCGCAGACAACCCGTCTTTTTCAAGGAAGAAGATAGACGCATCTATCTTGACTTACTTAAAACATACGGTAATAAGTTTGGCCTTGAGTTCTGGGCCTACTGCCTGATGGATAACCATGTACACCTGATTGCCATGCCCAAGCAAGAAGACAGCCTTGCCAAAGGGATCGGCAGAGTCCACGAAGCCTATACCCGCTTCATTAATTTTAGAGAAGATTGGAGAGGCTACCTTTGGCAGGGAAGGTTCTCAAGCTATCCCCTCGATGAACCCTATCTCTACGCCGCCATCCGCTACGTAGAACGTAATCCCGTCAAAGCGAAGCTCGTCAAGCAGGCCGAGGATTACCCTTACTCAAGCGCCAAAGCCCATGTCTTTGGCCTCAGTAATCCTCTTTTGACAGACCACTTCCTTACCAAAGAGAT
>CAYJXI010000120.1:0-3405 GCA_964374105.1 uncultured Planctomycetales bacterium | reverse complement strand
ACAAAAAAGACCTCCCGCACATCTTCGAGCCCTTCTTCACTAAAAAGGAAAAAGGCACCGGTCTCGGCCTCGCAATCACGAAAGGGATTATTGAGGAGCATAGGGGGAAGATTAGGGTGGAAAGTACAATTGGGATTGGGACTAAATTTACAATTGAGTTACCGTTGAACAGAAATGAGTAAGAATATCAGAGAAATCAGATTATCAGAAGGAGAATTCAGATCATCAGAAAATCAGAAAATGAAAATCTGATATTCTGCTTTTCTGATCTCTCATTCTGATGTTCTGATAGTCTGATGTCCTTCTCACCCACCCCATTTCGATAAGTTTAAGTCAATTTCAAACTTTCCCCTGCTCGAATAACTCCACCAACGCCCGCGCCGGCAGGGGATGAAACTGTGCGCCAATGTTTCTTTTGATTTCCTCAACGGCCTCAATTCTGGTGAATCCCTTCCGGTAAGGCCGGTCCGTGATCATCGCATCAAAGGTATCAGCCACCGCAATGATCGCGGCAATGATGGGGATCTCCTCGCCCTTTAGTCCCTGCGGATAGCCTCTGCCGTCATAACGCTCATGATGATATTTGACACCTTCGAGGCTTTCCTTCCATTCGGAAAGGGGTTTTAAGATGTCAACCCCGTAAAGGGTGTGCTTTTTCATGATCACAAACTCCTCATCAGTCAACTTACCCGTCTTATTTAATATGGCCTCAGGGATTCCGATCTTTCCAATATCATGGAGCATCCCGGCGATATATAAATTTTCAAAAAAATTTTCATCGAATTGGGCAGCAGAATTGATATTCATCTGCCGGGCGATACTTAAGGAATAATTCGTCACCCGTTCGGTATGCCCGCGGGTGTACTGGTCTTTGGCTTCAATCGTGGCCGCCAGAACAATCATCGTGCGCACAAAGAGGTCTCGGTTTTTTTCCGCCTCTTTTTTGAGATCCGCAAACAGCTGCGCATTGCGGATGGCCATGGCCGTGTCCGAGGCAAGGGCCGCAAAAAAGTTGAGTTCCTCCTGATCAAACTTACTGCCGTTATTTTTTTCGCCTAAAAGGAGAATCGCCAGCAGTTGGTTCTGGTAATACCCCGGCACACAGGCAACGACATTGAGTTTCTGCATCTGATCCGCCACTTGATGGAGCAATTCGCGGATCCCATTGCCGCCATTGAGCATGGTTTCCTGCCAGATCATCTTATTGATATCCTGCGAGATGATGGCACTTCTATTGATCGTGAGCGGCCGGTATTCTTTTTTAGTAAAAAGTTTGATGATGGAATTTTCTTTATGAAACCGGGCAAATCCTTCCGGGATCTTGACCCCCAGCTCGCCCCGGGAGATATTAAGGACATAGGTGTCTTTGACTGTGTCATGCAGAAGCATCCCGGCGTGCTTGATCTCTACCTTTCTTACGATCATGCGGACGATGAGCTTAATCAAGAGCCGGGGATCATGGATCATGATCATGCTCTTGGCGGCGGATTCGAGTTCTTTTTTGTAATCGATTTGGGTGTTTTTCATTTTAATTCCACAGATTGTCACTAAAGAAAAGATACAAGATGATCACAGATCAAGTTTTCTGCGATCATCTGTGTCTTCCATCTGTGATCATCTGTGTTTCATGTTTTATTAAGTTCTAAAAGAACAATCCTCTCCAGTTCATCCAAAATCAACGGCTTATGGATATAATCAATCACCCCTAAGGATTTGGTTTCATGGATCACGCCTTCATCTTCAACCCCGGTCACCATGATGACCTTGATATGATTGCCCTGCTCCCGGATCATCCGCAAAACCTGGATTCCCGTCATCTCTTCCATGCGCACATCCAAGAGAACGAGATCCGGCCTTTCCTTTTCTATGATCGTTAAGGCCTCATTCCCGCCGCTGGCGGTTAAGACATCGATATTCCTCTTCTTAAAAAAACTCTTGGCGAATTCCCGGACATCGGTTTCATCGTCGACTATAAGTAACTTGGGCATTAACTTAAACTCCTCTCTAAGATTACGATCATCATCTTTTATCTTTCAGGACTTACGCGTTTGGCCAGTTTCTTAGGATTCCCCTGTGTATAGGGAACCACGAGAGGCGTCCCAACAGGGCAAACGCGTAAGTCCTGTCTTTTATGATTTCTGTCCTTGTCAGTGTCATTGCGAGGCCTGTCTTTTAGGCCGAAGCAATCTTTTTACAATTGATCCCATAAATCTTCCCAATGAGGGTTAAATGTTGCAACCAAATTATTCTTCTTTTGCCTCGATCCTGCCTTAATTTGTTTTTCTCTTAAAATGGCTTCTGCAATTTCATCGCATATTTCATAATACACTAACTTATGCAAACGGTATCTTCGTGTAAAACCCTCAACCAGTCCGTGTTTATGTTCATAAACCCTGCGTTTTAAGTCATTCGTTACTCCAACAGAGAGAACTTCATTGTTCCAATTCGTTAGAAAATATACATAATATTGCTTCGTAAACATCCTTTAAAAGATTGCTTCGTCGTTAAAAAGCACTCCTCGCAATGACACACGAAAATATCAATCCTGCCACCACCAATCTTCATATTAACCGCCCTCTTTGCTTTCAACATTTCCCGCCGCAACTTACCATTCTACTAACCCCTCTTCGGTAATTCAATAGTAAATGTTGTTCCTTTTGGTGAATTATTTTCCAGCGCAATAGACCCGCCGTGTTCTTTGATAATCTCTTGAGTAATACACAGGCCTAAGCCTATCCCCTCTTTTTTGGTCGTAAAAAACGGGGTAAAAAGTTGGGGGCGTATCTCTTCGGGGATCCCGCAGCCGGTATCCTTGATGAGGATCCTGATTCGGGAGGAATTGGGTTGCTCAAGATCATCCAAGAGAACGGTTAAAACGCCTCCTTTTTCCATCGCCTGCAGGGCATTCAAGAATAAATTCAAAAAGACCTGCTTGAGTTTATCCTCGTCAGCCGCGATTTCACTTCGCTTGACTCGATAATATTTATACACTTTAATCTCTTTGTTCTTAAACTGATCTTCCAAAAGATTTAAGACCGAATTTATCAAAAAACAGATATTGGTGCGCCCGAGATTACGCCGGCCCGGTTTAGACAAATCCAACAGCCGATTGACGATATTTTCAATCCGGGCAATTTCCTTAGGGATCAATGACTCAAATCGCTTTTTAAAATCGCTCTCCTGATATTCCTGAGGCAGATGCGTCATAAACGTCTTGATGGACGTTAAGGGGTTGCGGATTTCATGGACGATGGAACTGGCCAGCTGGCCGACGTAGGCTAACTTCTCTGCCTGGAAAAGTTCCTGCTGGGCACGCTTAACTTGCGCATGAAATTGCGCATTTTCTATCCCCAGCGCCGCCTGGTTGGCAAGGATGGAAAACACCGCCAGGTCATCCTCACTGTA
>CAYJXI010000119.1:0-3456 GCA_964374105.1 uncultured Planctomycetales bacterium | reverse complement strand
AGACCTTCGGCGGTGTAAAACTTGGATCATAGTAGCCGATTTCTTCAATGAAACGGCCGTCCCGCGGCTTCCTTGAATCACAGACCACAATCCGCATATGCGGCTTTTTCGTTGTTCCCAATCGCTTCAGTCGTATGATCGTCGGCATTATTTCTCCTTTTCTTTCCAGATCTCTGCACCGAGGGACTCGAGCTTCGATTCCATCTGCTCGTATCCCCTCTCCAAATGATAAATCCTTGCGACTTCTGTCTTCCCCTTCGCAATCAAACCGACCAAGACGAGTGCTGCGGAGGCTCGCAGATCAGACGCCATCACGGGCGCGCCGCTCAACCGCCCCACCCCTTTCACAATGGCCGAGGCGCCCTCTAACACAATTTGCGCCCCCATGCGCGCCATTTCACTCACATGCATAAACCGGTCCAATATAAGTTCCAGGGACATATTATTTAATTCTGAATTCTGTATCGTGTCCCCTGAATTTTTACCCGTTTCCCGAAGGGGTCGTAGGATTATTTCTCTTCTTTGTTTCTCAATCGAGCCTTCAGCACCTTTAGTGCAATTTCCCCTCAGGATCTCTTCAGGCACATCTTCGTCACAACTAACGCTTATTCCTGTGGGGACATGGGTGACACGGATTGCCCTTGTTCGCCTTGGTCCACCGCTGATGACCTCGAATTTAAAAACCGATTCCGTTAACTGAGCTGGACCTGTTTCTGTCTTTCTAAAACCTTCCTTGTAGCCACAACTCTGGCAAAGATGGCTCTCATGAATCCGGCCTTCCACCGCGTCAGTGATGTGGATACTCGCTTTCCTCTTCTGACAAACTTGGCATCGCATACTCACTTCCTCGCCTTTTGTCGATACCGCTGAGTCAAGCGATCCAACTTTTGATCGGCTTCAAGGACGTCGGATTCAAATTGCAGATATAGGTATAATCTTTGAATAGTATGACTCATATTTTATTCATCTTTACCTACTTTAGATAAAGATTGGTTAATGCGCCGGGCAGCATACGGCCAGAACCGAGATCTCTTGCCAACTGGATAGGTCTTGATCGTTTCAAGAAAAGTAAGGTTGGCCGTCTCGAGAAGGTCGATCATATGACGTTTTGAACTCCTTCGATGAGAAGCCGCTTGTACAATTAAACGACTGTAGGCTAACAAAAGTTGTTTCACGGCTCTTTTATTCCCTTTTTTGGCCTTGACCAAGAGTATCTTTTCCTTAGCAATGCTTAGCGTAGGTGTCTTAAGCTGTTTCCAAATCGGCATCAACAGTACCTCTCATCTCCTTCCTAATTCCATTGAGCCACACAAGCCTCAAAACATCTTCGCCAACCCTCCATGTCTCCTTCTATTAGATAATCAATACAAAACTGTTGACAGTCTTCAAAGCATTTGTCTGCGTCACTTGCCGGCAGTTTCTCATGCCCTATAGGATCCACAAAATTCACAGGATTGTTTTGAACATAGGTATAAGGATGAAGTGAAAGAGGATTCTGTCGATAAGATTCAAGGAAAGAAGAGCCGAAGTCTTTCTCCGTCTTTAATTTTCCAAGATTATTGGCAATATCTGAAAGGATTCCAGTAGGCGCTAATAAGATTGATCCCAATTGGATAATCCGCACATCATCCGGCCCCCGTGTCCAGGAATCCCTCTGTCCGAACCTCCCAATCGTAGGACTGTAGGTTCTCGCCCTGTAATGAAATAACCCTGTTTCCTGGTCGTATTCCCTTCCGGTGAAAAGGAATCGGTTCCCCACCGAGGAAGTCATTAAAGGATTGCCATAGACATCATAGGAGTAGCTTTCTACCACCTCTCCCGAGGCCTTGGTGAGATCCGTCACGGATCCTAGTCCATCATAGAAGTAGTAGTAGGTCTGGCCTCCTCGGTTCATGGTTAAAGTCTCATCAATCCCGGGACCGTAGGTGTACTGGGCAATAACGGAACCTGAACCATCTTTCTCAAGAAGGATCTGGTCTCTGTCGTAGATGAATCGAGTAACACTCCCATTGACTGTTTTCTTAATCCTTCTCCCGAAAGGGTCGTAGGTATATTGGACATTCAATCCTGCGCCTGTGATGCTCGTGAGGCGGTTTTCGAAATCATACGTATAGGTTCTTGTACCATCACTGGTGAGGTTGCCATTTAGGTCATGGACAGGGACTGTCCCCAACCCAAAAAGAGACAACGCATGGGGGACTGTCCCTGCAGGCGGACAGAAGAGGGCGGGTGAATCACGGTACTGATTGATCCTATTGAATAAATGTGTCATTGCAAGACTTGATCCTATTTTCTACAGTCCTGACAAAGATGAGTCTCATGGATGTCACCTTCGATAATCTCAGTTACATGAATAATCGCTTCACCCTTGTAACAAATTTGACATCGCACCTTTATTTCTCCTTATGATTCAAATAAAGTCTGGACACTGAAGAGGCTCACCCTCAACCCGATTGTGAATTACAATATTTTACTAGGCCCTTAGCAGTTCTTGCAGATCGGGAATAAGGATACAACCGAATGACTTTTTTAAATGCTTTCATAGCTTCTTTCCATCGTTTTTGCCTCATATACAATATCCCCAATGCCACCCAAGCAATAGGCTCGTTTCGACGACTTTTTGCTCTGATTGCATTAAGAAAAGATTTGGCCGCGAGAGTATATCGGTGGCGAAGTTGGTAGTATGTAGCAAATCCCATATAGGCTTCAGCCGCTTTTGGTCCTTTTGGGAATTCACGAAGAATTTCCCGTTCAGTACGGAGATATCTTTTGAAGTCCCTTTTATTCCAAGCGGTTATTTGGTCCACGTATAGTTTTTGAATAGTATCTTTTTTAGCAGTCACAAAACGAGGATTAGAAAGCATTTTTGAACGACTTTTGGAGAGGTGATAATCTCTCGCTATGTCCAAAAGAGCTTTGCCTGCTTTTGCCTTGGTAGGAAAGCTAGAAAAGATTTTTTTCATCATAAGTCTATGTGTTTTGACATCCCCCAGCTTCTGGGATTCTCTTAGTTTGGCGTACGTTTTTTTGAGACTCGTCATATCCATTAACATTGCCTCAGGCAATCTCCATAGCTTTGAGCCGCTTCTGCTCGACAAGATGCCACTTCATCTGGAGGTAAGCCTTTGCATGCAGCAAAATCAGCTTCGTAAATTAAAGTACATTCTGATGCCCATTCCTCATTCACAGGAAGCTTTTCATGTCCTGTCGGGTCCACATGATTCACAGGATTATTCTGAACATACAGGTAAGGGTGTAGTGAAAGAGGAATCTGTTGATAGGTTTCAAGAAAAGAGCTGTAAAAATCTTTTTCGGTCTCCGATTTTCCAAGATCAGGATAGAAGTGCGAGAATAGCCCGCTAAATCCTAAAAATAGATCCGAGGTTGATCGTAACTCTATGATCCGCACATCATCCGGCCCCCGTGTCCAGGAATCCCTCTGTCCGAACCTCCCAA
>CAYJXI010000118.1:0-3477 GCA_964374105.1 uncultured Planctomycetales bacterium | reverse complement strand
ATCTTTTTAATCCCTCTTTCTAAAGGGGGGTAACAATCTATTGTCTCATTCCCGATTCCTTAAAAAGAGTCAATGGAAAGGGAAGTGTAATCTGTTATAATACTCACCATGAAAAAATTAATTTTTCGATTGTGGTGGATAGTGTTTGTGATCTTCTTAGGTTGCGCTCAATTAACCGAGCCCTTGAAGGTCGTCTGGGGATCTTCTACCCGGGCGTTAGAAGAGGCGAGATCGCAAGCCGTTAAAAAGACCTTTCTTTGTCAGTTTGACGAATGTTTTGATAGTGTCATTAAAATTGTTAAAGGATTTAAGCCTGAAACTCAGGAAGGGTCAACCCCTCTGATTCTAGGAAAAGCGGATACAGAAGAGGAGGAGAATAAGGAAGCTAAGTCCGTAGGATTGGATTTGTTTATCAAAGATCGAAAGAAAAGATTGATTGTCGTGATGGGTATCCCCGGGAGTGTTAATACGACCGAAGTAGGAATTTTTTTAACACCCGTGGATAAAAAGGTCGTTCTTGAGGTTTCTTCTTTAAGTCAACATGCTAAATCCACCGTGGCCAATATTATCTTTGGGGAATTGTCTAAAGAATATCAAGCGGTGGAATAAAATCATTGCGGGGTTTAAGACAAATTCACCCGAATGCGCAAATGACTTTGGATAAAAGTTCTCAATTGACCAAGGGATTTATCTATGATCGAACATGAAATGCTTTTTTTAGGCCTGCTGATGGACGGCCCTAAACACGGTTATGAAATCAAACGTAAGATCGAAGAGGAGCTTTTTCCATTTGTAGGGCTAAAAATTAAATCCATTTATTATCCCTTGAAGAAAATGGAACAGCTCAATCTGGTTGATAAAGATGTGGGACGCGAAGGGAAATGGCCGGAAAAATTCATTTACAGTATTACGCCCAAAGGGAAGAAAATTTTCAATCATCTCATTACTGAAAGTTTTCTCTCCATCCAACGACCTTACTTTAATATTGACCTATCGTTATATTTCCTCCCTTATGTGGATAAAAATATTGCTCATCGCCGGCTGAGAGGCAGGATCATTTTCCTCAAGAGAATCAAACGTTCTTTGGAGGAATTTAAAGAGAGGATTAAAAAGGATAACGCCAGCCATTTACATATTATCCTAGAACATGACAACGACTTGGTGACGGCAGAAATCAAATCCATCACCCGGCTTATGGAGGCCTTGGCATAATCCAGGGGAAGGAGTCGGATTGGTCTCATCCTTAAGGATTTGGCCAGGGAAGGTGGCTTCCCTTTGAGAGTAAGGCATTTAGTTTTTAGAAGGGAGATGATATCAGTGACATCGTTTAATCTACTATCATCAACACAAGTAGCATCGAGGATTTCCGGGGGGTTGTTCTCCTAGAAAGAGCCACCGGAGGAAGAAAATAGCTTTTAGAAGGTTAACCGTGCCCTTCCCATCAGTATCCCCCATAAAAAAGTATATCCAGTCCTGACTCTGATAGGGATTAGAAAAAAAGGATCTCTTTTCATTGAGTCTTCACCAATGAGGGTAAAAATCTCCCCCTCGTAATGCTATTCTCCATGAAACTCAATTAATTTTTTGGATTTGAGGATTTATGTAGATATCCAATTGACCGAGTAATCTCCGTTGGGGAAAAAACTATCAGCACTGGAGGGTACGGCTTATCTTGTTAAATGGTTTAGGGTTAACATGTTGAAAAGATAAATGCAAACCTAACAAGTTAACTGACGTACTGGACGCAAAGACTTAAATTAATAATCGATGAATAAATCATAAATGATATTCCTTGACAAAAAGCACTCCTATATTAAAATCAAACTATCAAAATTTTACTATTTCAATTGTAACTTGCTAACATTCTTAAAGTTTGACATTTAAAATGAATGCCAGAGCGATTCTAGAAGAAAAGGCAAAACAGTATCCTCAGAAATCCGCCATTGTTTATAATGATCTGGTAATCACTTTTGGACAGCTTTGCCAAAATGTGTCCAGACTAGCCTGGGGATTAAAAGAGCTTGGGTTACAGAAATCGGATAAACTGGCGATTTATCTGCCTAATAGCCCGGAATATATTTATAGTTATTTAGCCTGTTTTTATTTGGGAGCTTGCTGTGTCCCCTTGGACTATATGCTCAAACAGGATGAACTAGTTTCCTGTCTCAATCATGCAGAAGTCAAAATTCTCATAGCCCAGCCTAAAGAAGAGGTTTCTTTGAGTCATCTTAAAACAACAACTCCCTCTTTAAAACGTATCGTTCTCACTTCTTTTAAAAATAATGATCCCCTCGGCTATGCAGGATTTTCTGATTTAATGAAGGAAACGAATCCCCCGCTACCTTCCTATGATATACAAGATAAGGATCCCGCTTTGATTATGTATACCTCCGGAACAACAGGAAGGCCCAAAGGCATTTTACTGAATTATAAACATCTAGAAGGATCTCCCCGGGCCATGCAATATTTTGTGGATTTAAGTGATACGGATGTTAAACTTTGCGCCATTCCTTTAAGCCATATCGGAGGATTTATTTATATCCAGAATTGTATTGTCTTTGGGATTACCTTGATTTTGATGGAAAGATTTAACCCATATGAATTCTGCAAGAATATTTCCAAGTATAAAGTCACTTGTTTTCACATTGTCCCAGCTATGTACACGGCCTTACTTTCTTTAAAGCAAATTGATCAGTTCGATTTGTCTTCCCTAAGATGGGTCGTTGTTTTTGGAGCCCCGAGTTCCCCTGAGATTTTAGAAAGATTTCACCAATATTGCCCTAATGCCAAACTTCTCAATGGTTGGGGGATGACCGAGACTTGCCCACCTAATACGGTAACCCCCTTGACGAGTCAGAATATCGAAAGTGTTGGTAAACCATCCCCTTTATGTGAAATCAAAATTGTGGATGAAGCTGATAAGGACGTTAGTGTTGGTGAGGTGGGAGAAATCAAAATCCGCGGCTGGATTGTTATGGAGGGATATTATAAAGATCCCGAAGCAACAAACGAGGCCATCCGTAATGGTTGGCTCTATACAGGAGATTTAGGGAGATTTGATAAGGAAGGTTTCCTCTATATTGTCGGTAGGAAAAAAGAGATGATCAAGGTTGGGGGACAAATCGTTTATGCGTCGGAGGTGGAAGCCGCTTTTTACAAGCACGAAGCGGTTTCAGAAGTTGCGGTTGTAGGCATGAGCGATAAATTGCGAGGAGAAGTGGTCAAGGCCTTCGTAGTTTTAAAGCAAGGGTCGAATACTTCCGTTGAAGATTTGCGTTATTTCGCGCGTGAGCATCTAGCCAATTTTAAAGTTCCGCAGACAATTGAATTGCGTGATACCTTGCCGAAAAATCGAACAGGAAAAATTGATAAAGAGGCGTTGCCTATGAAAGGGGCAGAATGAAGGAAGAAAACATTAAAAATAGGACCTACGCATTTGAGTAGTTTAGATAGTCCATAATAGAAGTCCTTGTTATT
>CAYJXI010000117.1:0-3494 GCA_964374105.1 uncultured Planctomycetales bacterium | reverse complement strand
CAGAACTTGTTAATAATTCAAACGATAAAGAGATTAAGAGTAAAAACTTTTGACAGAACTCAAGGGAAACCAAGGAGGATCGCAATGAAAAAACTCATTATCGCCGGCGGCTACACGGCGCTTTTAAGTAAGGTCAAAAAAACGCTCATTGAGGGCCAGCAGAGGATAGAGCAGGAGCGCGGGAGGACGTATTGGGAAACGGGGCGGGTCATTTACGCCGACATCCTTAAACACAAGGACCGCGCCGAGTACGGCGGGGAAGTCTTAAGAGATCTAGCCGATGATCTGGACGTGGATTTAAGCCTTCTGCAGCGCTGCGTTAGATTTGCCAAAGCCTATCCGCGCCTGCCAATTTCCGCCGGCCGGCCTAAATTCAAGTGGAGTCATTACCGCGAACTGATCACGATCTCCGATGATAAAAGGCGTTTGTCGTTGGAAAAAGCCGCGGCGCAAAATGACTGGACCGCGCAAGAGCTCGCCGCCCGGATAAAATCCGCCAACGGCGGACGAAACAACCCCGGTCTTCTTGCGCTCAAGCCTTTCGACAAGGCCCCGGGCAAGCCGCGCCTGAGCACAGAGGCCATCCACAAACCGCTTACGCCGTTACGCGGCACGTTGTACACCTACAGACTCGTCAAGCGCCCTTCTGTGAATGTGGATCAGACACCGGAATTGCGCGTTGACCTGGGCTTCGGAGTTTTTCATAAGGTGGACAGCCGGTTTTTATCCGGGTTCAATGAGGGGGACATTGTCGAATCCCGCCCGAAGGAAGACGCTTATAAATTTTATAAAGGAACCCGCAGTGCTAAAGACCTCTACACCTACGCCGTGTTTATTGAAAAAGTGATCGACGCCGATACCCTCAAGGTGCGCTTTGATCTGGGATTTAATACGGAAATACGCCAGACGCTGCGCTTGCGCGGGATTGATTGTCCGGAAATGGATACCAAAGAAGGCCTGCCTGCCGGCAGGCAGGGCCAGGCGGCCAAGGCTTTTGTCCAGTCTTACATTAAAGAAGCACAATTAGCGGTTGTGCATAGCAGCAGATCCGACAAATACGACCGCTACCTTGCCGATGTCTTCATCCCGCAAGGTGAAGAACCCAACCCGCAGACGGATATTTACCTTAATAACCTGCTCTTGGAGCACGGCTATGCCGTGAGAGCGGAGTAATTGGAGAATAATTTTTTTGCAGTTAGAATGTTTATCTGGATTAACTTATCAATCGGCCAATTTAATCAATGAGTAAAATTTTTGCCCTTGTTGACTGCAACAGTTTTTATGTTTCCTGCGAAAGAGTATTTCATCCTTGCGTAAATAACAAGCCGGTTGTCGTGCTTTCTAATAATGACGGCTGCGCTATTTCACGCTCGAATGAAGCCAAGCGGATCGGTATAGGCATGGGGGCGCCGATATTCAAGTGTCAGGATATTGTTAAACAGCATGACGTAAAGGTGTTTTCGGCCAACTTCGTCCTATATGGAGACATGTCGAATCGGGTTATGGCTGTACTTTCGAATTTCACACCTAACCTGGAAATCTATTCGATTGATGAGGCTTTTCTTTCATTAGACGGTTTTGAGCATCTGAATCTTGAAGATTATGCGCGAAAGATCAGAGGAGAGGTCAAAAAACAGACCGGAATCCCTGTCTCAATCGGCGTTGCGCCTACCAAAACCCTGTCCAAGGTCGCAAACCACTATGCTAAAGACCATCTCCCGCCTTTGGCGGGACAGGCCGAATCAAACGGTGTATTTACATTAATGGAAGAAGATAAGATAATTCATATTTTGTCGCAAACGCCGGTGAGGGAGGTTTGGGGAATTGGGAAAGGAAAGGCCATATTCTTGGAACGCCACGGCATAAAAACAGCACTCGATCTAAGAAATGCCACTGATGAATGGATTAAGAAACATCTTACTATCGTCACCCTGCGTACAGTTTGGGAGTTAAGGGGAATCCCCTGTTTGTCATTGGAAGAAGTACCGCCGAATAAAAAGGCCATTGCCACAACTAGAACGTTTGGCTATGAGGTCAGCCATATATCGGAAATGGAAGAGGCGGTTGCGGCCTATGTAAGCCGTTCAGCAGAAAAACTGCGCCGGCAGAAATCTTTGGCCGGACATATTCAAATTTTTGTTGAAACGAATCCTTTTATTGGTCTTTTCCAAACCAATGCTTTAAAGGTAGCCAATATTAGCACCTTTTCTCCTCTAGGAAAAAGACCTAATATTGACTACCACATTTTTAATGAAGAAAAGGTCAATAAAGATGCTCCTTATTATCGAAATTCATCTGGGATCGATATTAGCCCTCAGACGGCTGATACGGCACGCTTGATTGAAATCGCCAAGAAGCTCTTAAAGCAGATTTACCGGGAAGGGTTACGGTACAAAAGCTGCGGAGTGATTTTGATGAATCTTATCCCGCAAGCTAATGAGCAGGATTATTTGTTCGAGGAAAAATATCAGGGAAGCTCACGAGAAAGGCTGATGCAGGTTATGGATCGTTATAATCGCGGGACAACAAGCGGAAAACTTTTTATGGCCGCGGAAGGATTAGGCAAGCCGTGGTTTATGAAACAGGCTAAGAGATCTAAACGATTCACGACTCGGTGGGATGAGTTATTGGAGATTAAAATCTAATCCCCCTGCGGGGGACCATCTGAATGCCAACAGGAGAATCAGGTGTGTGGTCGGTTTTCACAAACAAAATCAAAGCAGGATATAACGATAACAGAAAAGGGATTTGACCCTTTTTCCTTGAGACTTATGGCTGGCCGATGCCACCGCCATGGCGGGGTCCCGCCAACGGCGGGAGATGCGTTATAGCCTGCCCCGCCAACGGCGGGGGGACTGCAATGGAGAGGATAGCTCAAGCGATCACAAGATTATAACAATCAAACGATTATGGAAATAAAAGGATGACGTTCCCTTCCAATTTACAGATTTTGTTTGCCACGCGCATTCTGCGTTTATTTGGTTACGGCTTATTGTCTCTTATCCTGGTCATTTATCTGTCAGAAATAGGCCTTTCCAAAGTGCAGATTGGTTTATTGCTGACCCTGACGCTGATAAGCGATAGCATTATGTCCTTATGGATTACATTGAACGCCGACCGTTTCGGACGAAAACGCATGCTGGTCATAAGTACGGCGCTAATTGCGTTCGCGGGATTCTTGTTTTTTGTAACCGACAATTTTCTTCTGTTGCTTTTGGCTGCCGTCATCGGAGTAATCAGCCCCAGTGGCAATGAAATCGGGCCGTTTTTACCGATTGAGCAGGCGTCATTATCCCAGATCATTCCTAACAAGCAACGTACCAGGATATTCGCCTGGTATCATCTTGTGGGCTTTTTTGCCACGGCTACAGGGGCGTTGTGCGCTGGCTTTCTTCTGCATCTTCTCCCGGGCAATGGCCTCTCGTCACTGGAAGGTTATCGCCTGATTATATTTATCTATGCGGGTTTGGGAGTGCTCCTGGGCGCCTTGTCCA
>CAYJXI010000116.1:0-3637 GCA_964374105.1 uncultured Planctomycetales bacterium | reverse complement strand
ACAAGCTCAAACATGATCTTTGACGGCACCACCAACCTTACCTCTGCCGGCAAGACTTTCGCCAATGGTTTTACGATCGGAACGAACTCAGCCTCAGGAAGTGTCACGCTTCAAGACACGGCCGATATCGATGGCGTCATTACCTTCAACACCACGGTCGGCGCTACCTTAAACAGTACCAACCGTACCGTGAATTATTCTGGCTCCACCTTAAACCTCACCGGCGCAACCTTCACCTCCACCGGCTCCACCTGGATCTTGGATGGCACCACAAGTCTTACCAGTGCGGGGAAGACATTCGACAACGTCACCATCGGCACAAACAGTGCTTCGGGGAGCCTGACGCTTGGTGATACGACGGATATTAATGGAATCCTTGCATTTAACACCACCGTCGGTGCAACCTTAAATAGTACCAACCGTACCGTGAATTATTCTGGCTCCACCTTAAACCTCACCGGCTCCACCTTCACCTCCACCGGCTCCACCTGGATCTTGGATGGCACCACGACCCTGACCAGTGCCGGCAAGACCTTCAACAACGTCACGATCGGTACGGACTCTGCTTCCGGCTCTTTAACACTGGCTGATACCACCGATATCAACGGCACGCTTACCTTCAACACCACAGGCGGCACGGCAGCTCTTGATTCCTCAAACCGCACGGTGAATTATGCCGGTGCGACTCTCAATCTCACGAATGCCGACACATTTACAACGACCGGGTCTACTTGGATCTTTGACCGGGCAGGCACCACAACCCTGACTTCCGCATCCAAGAGTTTCAATCATATTCAGCTTGGAACCGGTGTGACACTCAGCACAAGTGACAACCTGGATATCAATGGAAACTTTTCTGTCACGGGAAGCGGAACAGAAGTTTTAGATATCGCCAATGATACCGTGACTATCGGCGGAAACATGGATCTGACCAATCTTGATACTTTCACGCTGACGGGTTCCACGGTGATGTTGAATCGGACTTCGAATGCGACACTGACACCGGCCGGCTTTTCTTTCAATAACCTCATTATTAACGACAGCCTTGTCGGCTATTGGAAGCTGAATGAGACAAGCGCAGGGACTTTTACCGATGCTTCGGGTTACGGGAATACCGGCACAGGCAATGGCTCGGGAGGATCCAACAACACGCCCCAGCCTAACAGTGGCGTACCCTCCCTCAATTTTACGGATCCAGAGAGTTTAGATTTTGATGGAAGCGATGATTATGTGAATCTGACGACGGGCCCTACGTTGGATTTAGAAACGGTTTTGACGATTAGCGCTTGGATTAAAGCAGATACCACGAGCGGCGATGATGTTCTTTTCAATCGCGGAGATACTGACGAGCGATGGTATTTCTATCTTGAAGGCGGAAAATTAGTTCTTGGTTCCAAAAACAACGGCAACTTTGCATACGTAGTAGATAATAGCACAACGGTCAGTACCGGAACCTGGACTCATGTTTTAGGTGTGATGGATTCAAGTCTCAGTGGAAATGACCGGATTAAACTTTATAAAAATGGGGTTGAGATTACAAACAAAACAGTGCAATGGGGCAATGGTTTTGATTCAACCGATACCAATACCTGGATCGGCGCGGGTTTTTTCGATGGGGGATCAAGCGGACTTTATTTTGACGGCAATATCGATGATGTCCGTATCTACAACCGCGCCCTCTCGGCTCAGGAAATCCAGTCTATGGCCATCGGCAATCAGCCCGCCACAGGAGTAAAGACCGTCACTCTTGGTGGGAATTTAGATGTGAATGGAAACTTAGTTTTGAATTCAGGGACTTTGGATGTTTCAAATACAAACTACAATGTGAATGTGGCCGGCAACTGGGAGAATAACGGAGGAAAGTTTACTCCAAGATCCGGAACGGTAACTTTAGATGGAGGTTCTTCGGGGAAAGATCTTCTTTCAGGCGGGCAATCTTTCAATAATCTGTCAGTTTCAGGTTCAGGAGGTGCTTGGACTTTAAATGATCGCCTGGACGTCGATAGTCAACTAGCTATTTCCAATGGTACTTTAGATGCGTCGACAAACAATTACACGATTCACTCCGGATCCTGGAATCAAACAGGCGGCACATTTACTTCTCGCTCCGGCACGGTTGTTTTAGATTCAGCCTCCAACTCCACATTCACGCCCTCATCCGCTTTCAATATTCTCCGCATTGAAGACCCTACAGAAAACGGTCTTGTCGGCTATTGGAAATTTGACGATGAAAACAGCACGACCACCAAAGACTCTTCGGGTAGTGATAATACCGGCACACTTACGAACACCCCTTCCCGGAGTGAAGATGTGAACGGTACCACTTCTTATGACAATCCTTATTCTTATTCGTTTGACGGAAGCGATGATTATGTGAATCTGACGACGGACCCTACGTTGGATTTAGAAACGGTTTTGACGATTAGCGCTTGGGTCAAGGCCGACACCATTGTTGGAGACGACGGCATTTTCGTGAGAGGGGATACAGCGGAGAGATGGTATTTTTATTTTGAAAATGGGAAATTGACTTTTGGCTCAAAAAATGCGGGAAATTTTAGTTATGGGCAAGATAACGCAACAACAATAAGTACAAACACCTGGACGCATGTTGTCGGGGTAATGGATTCAAGTCTGAGCGGGAGTGATCGAATCAAATTTTATAAAAATGGTGTCGAAATTACGGGTAAAACAGTACTATGGACAAGCGGTTTTGATTCCACGGATACAAATACACGTATCGGAAATTCCTATGCCGACGATGGTCCCAATGGACGCTATTTTGACGGCAATATCGATGATGTCCGTATCTACAACCGCGCTCTTTCTTCAACGGAGATCTCGAATCTCGCCGCCGGCCGCTACGCCTCGGGTTCTTCCGGCACAGCCACTCAAACACTCGGAGGCAATTTATCCACGGCCACCTTAGCGCTCGATAGCGGGAATCTCAACACGAGCTCTTATACCGACACCATCACCAATCTCGTAACCCAAGCCAACGGCAACGGAACCTACACGGCAGGTTCCAACACCCAAACCTTTAACGGGGGCGTGACCGTTTCAGGCGGTACCTTTACGGGCGGCTCCGGAACGATTGACATTAATGGGGCCTTAAACGTCTCTTCGGGTTCTTTTACGGCCTCTTCAGGCAATACCAATGTTTTAGGTGATATGACTCTTGCTTCAGGCGCAACTTTCAATGCTAACAACGGCACTTTTATTTTTGATGGCACCACCTCTCTTACCAGCGCCAGCAAGACCTTTAACCACATCCAAGTCGGTACGGCTTCCGCTGGGGGTTCTTTAACCGCCAATGACAACCTCGATATCAACGGGAATCTCTCCGTCGGATCTGCCGCTTCCACAACCTTGAATATTGCCAATGACACCGTGAACTTCGCCGGCAATGTCGATCTGACAAATCTCGATACACTGACTCTCACAAGCTCCTCCATCATCTTTGACGGCACCACCAACCTTACCTCTGCCGGCAAGACTTTCGCCAATGGTTTTACGATCGGAACGAACTCAGCCTCAGGAAGTGTCACGCTTCAAGACACGGCCGATATCGATGGCGTCATTACCTTCAACACCACGGTCGGCGCTACCTTAAACAGTACCAACCGTACCGTGAATTATT
>CAYJXI010000115.1:0-3708 GCA_964374105.1 uncultured Planctomycetales bacterium | reverse complement strand
TATGATGCGGGGATTGGGAGGTTTATGGGGCAGGATCCGGTGTTTCTCTCTCTTGGAACGAAAGAAGCAGAACAAAGAACGAATCAAAAAATGGAACAGCTCCTCTCGGATCCACAGGCATTGAACAGTTACGCCTACGCGAGAAACAACCCAATCATATACCTCGATCCCAATGGCGCTTTCTTTGGTCAATTCGGGAGAGATGTAGCCAGTGGCCAACGAGACATTGCTTCATTTCTCAATGAAGCCGGGGACAACACCAAGGCAGAAGGAGGCGTCATGGGTCATGCGTCAGCATTTGTCACCCGTGGAGTTGGCAGTTTTGTAGGTAACATGGCGGACGTTTTTGATCCGGATCAACCGGCAGGCAACAGAGTTCTGAGTTTGGGGTTAGTAGGGTTGGATGTGGTGAGTGGTGGGGAGAGAAAAGTGGCTCAGGAAGGTGTGGAGCAGGCGGGGAGGGTGGTGAGGAATTTGCCGAGACCACAGGTGATTGATCGGGTGTTGCAGATGAACCATCTTGATGAGATCTTTAGGGGTACGGATACTGTGCTTGGGGGAACCGCAGGGGCAATAAGACAAGAGCTAAAAACTGGGTTGCCAGTCGGAAAAAAATTCCATTACGAAAAGGGTCTTAATCATGTGCGAGGATTAGATAACTGGATTGCAAATAATTTAAAAGCATCCCAGAGTGATATGGCAACTGCTAAACGCATACTAAATGATCTTGTCGATGCTTTAACCGGTAATTAGAATAACTATGAAAAAAGAAGAAGTGCAGAAATATTTTTTTTCTTTCTTCCCTCAGTTCAGGCAGTATTGGGAAAGTAAGAACAATTACTTTATCGAAGAAGACGGAAATTTCAACTATCACCAATTATGTGCTAGCTTTTATAATTATTTTAGAGACGAAATAAATACATTTTCCGAACAACAATTCAAAAATCTTTTTGGGCAGGTTGAAGCATGGGTTGCCTCTGACACGGGGGAGTTTGATAGTCTGGGTAATGCTGTATGCACCGAGTTTTTAGAGAATATAGACAAAGTCGAGCTAAGCAGAAAGATAAAACCATTTTTAGGAGAAAAATCTTTAGAATTCTATTCGTATTGGGATCCGGAGGAAAAGAAAAAAGATTAGTTAAACCTACTCCTATGACTACAACAACCGCCTGCTCACTTCAAAAAAGAAAGGTGGCCCCACAGTTGAATACACCTACGACCACACCGGGGCAAGGGTGAAAAAACGCTACGCCCCAACCAATGACACCACCTATTACCTCAACCAATACTACGAAATTGAGGTTGATGCCAAGGGAGAACAGACACCGGTCAAACACATCTATGCCGGCAACCAAAAGATTGCCACCAAAAACAAAGACAAACAAATCATTTTTCACTTGACCGACCACCTCTCCGGCACCACCCTTGACTTTGACTTCACGACAGGCAAGGTTGTTCAAGTCAATGACTACTACCCGTTTGGCTCGTCGCGAATTAGTGAGACTGATGGCAAGTATGACAATGATTACAAATTAACCCGCCTTCGCTGCGCTTTTTCGGGCAGGCCGGCAAAGAACTGGACGACGAATCTGGTTTGTACTATTATGGAGCGAGGTACTATGATGCGGGGATTGGGAGGTTTATGGGGCAGGATCCACTCGCGAGAGACAATCCGGAGAAGGTGTTGGTGGATCCACAACAGTTGAATTTCTATAGTTATGGAAGGAATAATACATTGTTGTTCGTGGATCCGGATGGGGAAAAAGTGGAATTATATTCAAAGGCTATTGAGGCAAACTCGCTCGGCACTCACGTCTTCCTGTCAGTGACACCGGATAACCATTCCGATTTCAAATCGATGCCAAGTAATTGGACAGTCGGCGCTTATGCGGGAGATAACGGCAACTTGATGAAATATATAAATGCAGATTCCGATCGTGCCGTAGTAGACCAAGGTTATTCTGTTTCTTCAGATGTCGGATATTTAAAGCAACGAACTGAAGTACAAAGACCTGACGGCCTTTCCGATACAGAGTTTATAAACGGGATCATGGGAGGGTATAATGCGTACGGGGATGATGCTAAGTATGATTCGTTTGCGCGAAACGGCTATAATTCAAACAACTTTGTGAGCGGTCTTCTTACAAACGCAGGAGCACAACTTCCTTGGAATAGTAACGCAAGAGGAATAGATCCCGGATATGGTCAGCCCATCCCCAACAATTACATTAAAGCAAATGGCCAAATGGCTCCGAGCGGGCTAGGTGCAGTCAGCAGCTATGCCGGCCAACAAGGAAGTCGGGCAAGCTCAGCAGCGTTCCAAAGTGCATTACGTTCCCTTCAGAGTGCCCTTACTAAACTCTCGAATGCATTAAGTTCATTAAGAAGTAGATAAACTTAAATTTGAATGAAAAATATGAAAAAAGTATTTCTTATCACTAGTTTAATTTTGCTATTACTTGTAATCTTAGCATTTGCAATGGAGCCCGTCTTTTTCCCAAAACCAAATTGGCAAGTATATAAAAATTGTGATTTGGTGCAGATCGGGATGACATACGATGAAGTGGTGAAAATAATGGGTAAGCCAGCTTCTGAAAGGCGGGAAGATAACACAATAAAATTACTTTACCTTGCTGGGGGCATACAAACGGAAGCAGGAATTGGTTTTGAATTCAAAGACGGATTCTTAATTACAAAGAATTGCGGAGTCGATAATTTCAAATAAAAATTGCCGTTTTGTTTTTTGATTTCTGCGCTGGTCATCATGCGAATACGAAAAGGTTGTGGTTGCTTGGCCATCCCCTCCCGAAATGAGTTGGTTTCTATAATCCCATCCATACGTCCAGATTCCGCCCGATTCATTTGGCAAAATTACAAATCACAACCAATCAGGCACTTTTTCCGAAAAGAAAAAGTTTACCTCTCATGAGTTTGATTCTTTCACCAATTATACGTATGCGAAAGCCAGGTACCTTGACACGAATCGGGGACAGTTCTTGAGTGAGGATTCGGCGTTTCTTGCGGTCGGCGATCCGAGTTTCGGAGAAAGATACAACCGCAGTTTGGAAAGTTTCTTGAGTGATCCGCAGCTTCTGAATTCTTACAGCTACGCGCGGAACAATCCGGTGAGGTTTGTGGATGAGGACGGGGAAAGCATTTCTGACATCATTAAGGGAATTATTAGCAGGTTGAACAGTATTCGCGAACAATTCAGGGCAGTTTTCTCAATAGCGTCCTCGAATTTCTTTTCGCCAAAACCGTCAGTGATCGGGGGAGTTATCTTTACCGTTCCTACTCAGCGAGCTACTACCTGGGATTCGATTACCGACAATCGGATCCAGTAGCTTGATCCAAGGGTACGGCAACCAGCTACGAATTTTATCAATGAAGTTGAATCGAAACTCGATACATAACAAAGGCACGAACCCCAATTATTGGAACTGGGAGAAAGGAGGGAGAAAGTAAAATGGATTGGAGAAACTTAAGTACAGGGAGTATTTGCCCTGTTTGTGGCCTGTTATTAGATTTTGAGCCGTGGATAAAGGGCTCAGATTCACAGGAGATATGTCCATGCTGTGGAATGCAATTCGGATATGCTGACGCTAGTGACACAGCAGAAGGAGTTATAAAAAGATGGAATACTTGGCGTCAACAATGGATCAATGGAGGAATGAAGTGGTGGGGAGAAGGATTTGGCAAGCCTGACGA
>CAYJXI010000114.1:0-3718 GCA_964374105.1 uncultured Planctomycetales bacterium | reverse complement strand
CAAGGAAAATAAATTTTTCTTGACAGCCACACAGATGGGTGGTAATATTTTCCTCGTGAATGACAGGCAAGTTCTTACCAAAAAACAAAAGCAAGTCTTTAAGTTCATTTACAAAAAAATCAAATCCTCCCAACTGCCCCCCACTATCAGGGAGATCGCTTCTCATTTCGGATTTTCTTCAACCGGCACCGTTCGTGACTACTTGCGGGCCCTTGTTAATAAGGGTTATATCAAAGTCTCTGCCAATAAATCACGGGCCATTGAACTGATCCGGGAGAATTTATTCTCGTTTCCCATCCTTGGAAGGGTAAGGGCGGGTCTGCCGAGCCTCGCGGTAGAAGAGATTGAAGGGTATCTAAACCTCGATAGTCTGGTTTTCTCAGATAATAATACCTTTGCCCTAAGGGTTAAAGGGGATAGCATGATTGAAGCGGGGATTTTACCGGAAGATTTGGTTTTGGTGCGTAAACAATCCATTGCCCAAATGGGTGACTTGGTTGTGGCTTTGATCGGAGAGGAGGCAACGGTCAAACAACTCCAAAAAAGAGGGCAGCAGTTTTTTCTCGAACCCGCCAATTCCCAATACCAACCTATCCCTGTCAACGAAAATGTTTCCATCCTTGGTAAGGTCATCAGTGTCATAAGACGCCTCAATTAATAAAAAATCGTTACTGCATGCGTTCCTCATAAATTTGTCAGAAAGAAACATCTGTCTATGAAGATGAGAATATCCCCTGATATCGTTTTGCCTATGTTATAATTCTTTCCTGAAATAAAACAAATAATGCTTCTCAATGACAGGTAGAATCCACCTCTCTAAAGCGAGGTTCGGTAGCGGTTTAAACAAATCATGGAAAAATGGATCGGGTATTTCAATTTTTAAACAATCATTTTGAAGATCTCCTTGCGGTTAATATCTTCTGGCTCATCGGGACAATCACTGTTATCTTGATTGCTCGAATCCGTAGCATTGATCGAAACGAAATTGTTCTATTCTTTCGGGAAGTCCTGTCTTATGGGTTAATCGCCGGCCAAGCCCTTTTGTTCATCTTAACGTTAAGCATATTCATCTCAGAAATCCAAAAAAGAGACATTAGCCTCGATGAAGAATTTTCGGATAAGATTGAGCCAATAACGGATTGGGTTAAAGATCAAGTGACAATTTATTTTGTTAAGGACAAGAATTTAGTTACCATAAAAGCCGATGGGACAAAACAGCGTGTCATTTTTACGGCAGAAGATCAAATCAAGGAATATCATTTTTCTCCTGATGGGAGATACCTTGGGCTGATCACAGAAAATAATCTTTATTTGTTGGACCGTCCCCATCAGAAGGCAGAGCTGGTAGATACAATCAAAAAGCCTTCTTTAGCCGGAGATTCCCAGTTTAAAGGAGTTATTAATGGGGTTCGTTTCGATCCTGTGAGTCAAAAATTTTGTTATCGTCTTGCCCTGTGGAGTTCCTATTCTTCTTTGGACCGATGGTTCATTTATGACATTAAAAGCAAAGAGAAAAAGATCATTAAAAGCCCTACCCGCAGGATTCCCTCATTAAGATGGGATCAGTCGGGAGAAAATCTCTACTACGCCTGGTTTGATGCCCTCGATACAACAATTCATGGGAATCCTTTTGAAGTTCGGATCTTCAAGATTCCTTTGACGACTCTCGAACCGGAATTGATTTTAAAATTTTTGTATAAAGAGGGGAAACTTCCTTTGGATAATCTTGCCTTAAGGAATATCAATCTTTTCGTTGAAGATAAACAACTCGCTTTTGGGAGGGTGGGGCTGAAAGATGATCCCATTGAGTCGCAAAAGGGCTTTAAGGTTAAAATTGATAGTGATGACCAGATGTATTTTAGTCGGAAAAGTCCCTTGCGATCGAGGATTTATAAGTTATTACACATTCCAGAAGAAGGAGATATCCCGATTAATCCATATAAAGAAGAGAGGTTTGCTTTAAAGAGTTTAAAATGGCTTCTTACATTAGGTCAAGAAGGCGGATATCCTATCAGTTGGTCACCGCTGAGCAGTTCAAGGGTTGGGATTGATGAAAAAGACCATCTTTACTATATTCCCAATCGTTGGTGGCGAAAACGATTATTCAAAATTCCTCGTGCGACCATGAAAAATGATATGCCTCGCTTTCAATACAAAGGCGGTGAATTGGCCGTACAGGATTTACGCTGGCTTCCCTCGGGTCGTTATGTTATTATGGAGCATTATCTTTTTGGGATATTAATCTTAGATCCCTCCACAGGACGAATTGGGATCCTTGTGAGTGAAAAGGGGAGTTCTTTTGGTTGGTATCCTTATGAATAAGCAATCAGCTCTGAGGCTTTCAGTTATCAGAAGTAGGTCTTATCGAATCATCTGATAGCTGATGACTGACAGCTGATAGGAGTTTTAATTATGAAACTCAATCGACTATTAGTGGTCCTTGATTTAGAAACGACGGGGACATGGATTGAAAAAGATTGTATTATTGAGATCGGGATGATTCGCTGTCTGCCGGATGGAAGAAGAAATATTTATGAAAAAAAGGTAAATCCGGGGATTCCCATTCCCAAAATTGTTACGGAAGTGACAGGGATTAGTAATGAAGATGTAAAATCCGCCCCTCGTTTTCGGGAAATAGCTGAGGAAGTCTTTGAATTTTTGCAAGGTGCGGATTTAGGAGGATTCAATCTTGAGCGTTTTGATCTCCCGGTTTTAGCCAGAGAATTTAAAGAGGTTGGATATAAATTTGATTGGCAAGATCGTGCTATTTATGATGCCCAAAAAATTTATCATCTGCATGAAAAACGGGATTTGACTGCGGCTTATGCCTTTTATTGCCACAAAGATTTGCATGAGGCTCATTCGGCCTTGGCCGACAGTGAAGCAACACTGGCTGTCTTGGAATCCCAATTGAAAAAATATGGTAAAGGAAGTGATCAAATTGAAGCCTTAAAGGATTTCGATTATTTTAAAAAGGAGGAATTTTTTGATTCGGAAAAAAGATTTCGATGGTGGAATGGAGAACTTTATATGATGTTTGGTAAATATGCCCGCAAGACTACCCTCAAAGAGATTGTTCAAAAAGATCATAAATACTTAGAATGGATCTTAACCCAAGATTTCAGTGAAGAAATTAAGGACTTGATTGAAGATGTCTTAGAAGGAAATTTCCCAGTATATAAAGAGAGTCCGAATAATGACAAGGAACAGAAATCTTTTCTTCCATTTCAAGAATGATGGGGTAGGCAGTTTTGCCTTGTCAGTTTTGGGAGGTAACGTTAAAATAATGAACAATCTTAAAAAGGGATTAGAATGGTAATTTAATTTTTGGGAAGCTATTTTACTTTAAACAAAAGGTCAAAAAAGAGGTTAAGTATGCTGAAGAGGGAAGAATCGCTTTATAAGTCAAAAGAAGAGTATAAAGATGTTATCGAAAAAATCAGTTTACCGAATTCACCGGTAGGGATTGATGCCCAATACACTCATGCCATCATCATTGATTATTTACGTACGATTACGCAACGTCTTGATCAATTAGAGGCAAAAATCAATTCAATGAAATAGTGGAAAGCTTTCAGCCATCCCTGCAGGCAGGAGCCTTCAGTTGTGAAGATTAAAAAAAACCGTTGAGAACAGTAAGCTGACAGCTGTGAGCTTAATAGGTAGTGTCAAAAGTTCTATGAAGAATCCATATAGCAAGGGGTTGAAGATATGAAAG
>CAYJXI010000113.1:0-3874 GCA_964374105.1 uncultured Planctomycetales bacterium | reverse complement strand
TTTAATCCCTCTTTCTAAAGAGGGGTAACAATCAATGGTATCATTCCCGCAAAAATATCATTTTCAGCTATCTTAAATTTTTATAGAGTGATAAACTTTAATTCATGATAAAAAGTATAAGAATAACCATTCTCCTCCCCATGTTCTTATTTCTGCCTTATGAGGGGAAAGCCGAAGACATCATTCACAAGACCCGAATCGTCCATGGTGGCGAATATATTGAGAATGTTTTTTACAAAGGGAGGGAGGTCATCGCCAGATACAAAACCTCTCCCAAAGGAGATTATGATTACAGCGGGGAAATTCCGGATGGCAAAATTAAATTTATTGATGAGAATACAAAGACTTATGGTGAAGAGATATACAAGAAGGGGAAAAAGAATGGTGTCTCTAAGACATATTATGAAAATGGGGAACTTAAGGCGGAATCTTATTATTTCAATGGGAAAATCCTTAGTAGTAAAGAATATTATCCTGACGGCAAAATCAGATTTGAAGTCAATTATGAAGATGCCCGTGAGAATACCGATAGCAAAGAGAATGGGGAGGGGAAATTATATTATCCCAATGGAAAATTAAAATATGAGTGGCAAATAACCAAATCGAAAAGGACAGGGTTTAAAAAATCTTACAATCAAGATGGGGGTTTAAGAGCGGAAGTTTATGTCGATGAGAACGGCAAGACAATTGAAAAAAGATAAAAAGGCAAATTCTGTTTAAGGGATTTTAATAGCCAGTTATGAGGAGCGTCAAAGTAAACCAGACTTTTCCAGGCAGGAAACTCAACCTTTCTATATTTAATCCGCAACATGGGGCATCCTTAGTTGAGGTTGTGGTCTCGTTAGGGATCCTTTTGATTGTCTTGGTAGGGATCTTAGGTCTTTTCCTTTATTGTTCGGCACTAATCGAGATTTCCGGCGGGAATTCCGATTCTTTAAGCGAGGCCCAGAGTAAGATGTCTGAAATCCTGAATTACAGTTATGATTTTATCACGACCGATTACTCAGCAACGGGGACTCCGGGGAATAAATTTGATCTTGTGCAGAGAGTCGGCAAAGGACTTATCACCATTGATTCTACCAATTCGAATCTTCTTAAAATTGAGATTGTGGTCAGTTGGCGCAATAAAAATAACCGGGTGGTGGGGGAAGACAGTAATCTCAACGGGGTACTCGATGGTGGGGAAGATCAAAATGGGAATGGTAAACTCGATTCACCGATCACTTTGGTGACCCTGCGGGCCAGGCGTTAAGGTGAAAAATTTAACAAAAAAGATTTCCTAAAATTGATCGAGTGATTTATTTTATGAAAATTTCTTATCTTGGAAGATTAAGGGGTGTCACATTAGCAGAGACCCTGATTGTTGTCTTTGTTTATTCGCTCATTGCCTTTGCCTGTTATATGGTTTTGTCGGCAGGACTGCAATCGTGGAAGGTGAATCAGGTCCGAGTAGAACTGACCCAGGAACTGAGAAAAACCATGGATTGGATGGTCGATGATATTCGCCAGGCAGGGACTTCCTCTATTAGTAATGTTCCAGCGGATGGGATTTGGTATACCACCATCACCTTCAAAAGATCAGCGGGGGTCAGCTCTGGCAGCATTGTGTGGTCAAGCGATGATTATGTTTATTCTCGAGATACAACTCTAAGGCAGATCAAACGAACTAAGGGCTCTGAGGTCAAGACGATCGCCCAATACATCGAGTCCCTGCAAATCCGTAGACAGGCATCTACGCCTAAGATTGTGGAGGTGAGTCTACAGGCAAAAAACAATCCACCGGTGGGCCCGGTTCTTACCGTTAATTCCAGTTTTAAAATCAAATTAAGGAATTGAAAACATGGTCAAAGCAGAATTGAATTTAGCCCTAAAATTGAAAAACAAAAAAGGGAATCTCATTATCATTTCGCTTCTTTTGGTGGTGGTCTTAATTATTTATGGTGCCGCTATTGCCGTTGTCAGCATCAATGAAAGCCGGGCTCAAGAAAGGCATAAAAGGGCGATGGTAGCGTTTCATATTGCAGAAGCCGGTGTGGAAAGGGCTTTGCACGATTTGAGGTCGGATTTTATTAACGATCTGACCAATCCCACTTGGGACGATGGAGATATCAATGGAACCGCCGCCGGTCCCAATACCGTGGATTTTTATACTTTGCACTATTCGATTCCTTTTAACAGCGGGGCTTATTATGTGGAATTAAAAAATGTCTCTGGCACCGGCAAAAGCATTTGGATTCGGGCAACAGGAACTTTGGGAGACACAACCCAGGTTATCTTAGTTTATGCCAAAATAAGAAATATTTTCCCCTGGGATAATGCCATCTTTGCGGGAGCGGGGGCCGCGGGAGCTATGATTAATGGGAATGTCAACATCCGCGGCTCGGTTCATATCTTGGGGACAGGACTTGCCCCCACGGATTATGCGGTTGATCTAGGGGGGACAGCAGAATTGATAGGGAATAATTATACTGGACTGGCTGCTTCTTTGCAGAGTAAAGTCACGGCTTTACCCACGACATTATTTAATGGAGAAACAGTTTCGACGTTAAATGCAGAATTGCGTGTCAAAAGAGGGATTGTCGGATTAAGCGGGGCTGCGTCAGCCGGCGAAACTAATGTTCCTGCCAATTCCACAAAAGAAACAATCGATGGGTCATTTGTCACCAATGGTTTTGGGGGAAGCCAGGGAACGAGTAATGTTTATTCAGACAATGGCTGGTCAAATGCTTATGATTTGGGTGATACGGTGACTTTTCCCTTACTTTCGGATCCCTATGCAGGATATTCGAGTTATCAAAATTATTTGCGAGATAATGCTCTGGTTATTACGGATGCGGCGGCCTTGACCCAACTGGCCAGTGTTACGCCGAATTCGAGCTTCTCATATTCCGGAGTCAATGGCAGTATCAGTATGGATGGGAGTGGGAATTTGAACATTTCCGGCATTGTTTATGTTGACGGAGGTAATCTGAACATGACCAAGGTTGGGGCAAACAAAACGATCACTTATTCCGGGAGCGGCTCGATCTTGGTCACCGGGAATGCGCAAATCGATGTGAACTTAGTAACCAATGGTAATAATTCTTTCCCCACCAATATCATTGGGGTTATGACTCCCAATACGATAGGATTTAATGAAGCCAATATCGATGTGATGGGTTTATTTTATGCACAGAATCAGATCAAGGTAGAAAAACAAACAGATCTCGTTGGTACGATTGTTTCGAATTTCTTCGATATGGGAGCCAATGTCCCGAGTGTTTTTCAGGTCCCTGCCACTGCAGAAAATCTCCCCCTTGGGATGATTTCTGGCAATTCGGTTTGGTTTATGGTCGTTGTCTCTTGGCAGAAAATCTAATCCCAAAATTTATTGAAGGTTGATTTGGATCAATTGAAGTTGTAAAATTGTGGGGTTGGGATCATTTCACCGCCTTCATCCTGTGGCCCCAACCTAATATCCGCCGAGGAGGGATTACCTTTTAAGAAAGGAAGCTCAAGGATGTTAAATTTGGATAAGTTCACATTAAAAAGCCAAGAGGCCATTCAAAATGCCTTTGTCCTGTTTGATGAGATTGAAAAAGCCCACCCGGATGTCTTTAATGTTCTTTTGCAGATCTTGGATGATGGCCGGTTAACCGATGGACAAGGACGGGTAGTGAATTTTCGAAACACCATTATCATTATGACTTCTAATATTGGGACAGAATTGATTGCCGAGTTGGAGGATAAAAAGGAAATTGAAAAAAGAATCGAGGCCGCCTTAAAGGTTCAATTTCGGCCCGAATTTCTCAATCGGGTTGATGAAAGGGTCATTTTTAACCGGCTTAACAAAGATGATATTCAAAAAATCGTAGACATCCAAATCAATATTCTA
>CAYJXI010000112.1:0-3978 GCA_964374105.1 uncultured Planctomycetales bacterium | reverse complement strand
AGGCGGGACTGCTTTCGCAGGAATGACATCGAAGACGTATGATTCAGGGGTTATGCAACCACTTCTAATCATTCTAAGTTATCCAAAAACTTCTCATACTCATAAGCGGTCATTAAACGTGACTTTTCCTCTAATGAAGAAATTTCTATTTTGGCAATCCAGCCTTTCCCATAGCTATCTCGATTGATCAGGCCCGGATCCGATTCAAGCTTTGCATTCACCTCAATGATCTTCCCGGACATAGGACAATAAATATCACTGGCGGCTTTAACCGACTCTATGGAAGAAAACTGTTCAAACTGCTCGACCTCACCATCGACCTGAGGTAATTCAACAAAAGTAATATCCCCCAGGGCAGACTGGGCATAATCGGTTATTCCAATCGTGGCTATGGAATCTTCAATATTCACCCACTCGTGTTCTTTCGTATAATAATAATGATCAATGACTTCCATTTTGCTTCTCCTTCTCTATAATTCACTCTATCCTGCGCTCATGCAAAATTGCCCTATGCGTTCTATTAAAATTGAGAATGAAGCTCAACGAGCTCAGGCTCATGGTTTCTGTTAATTTCTTCGGCGAAATCCGCCGAAGCCAACCCTTCTTCGCCAAAAAGCTTTCGCGTTTGGCTTCGTCCCGCCTCTGGCGGGAATCCGCCTTTTCTGACCACTGGCTTACGCAAGTGTTTTGAAGGCGTAGGTGGATCAACTTCGCAAAGACCCATTTTTATAAATGGACCGGCTCATAATTCTCACCTTAAACTTATTTTTCTCATCGCCCACAGAAACCATCTGTCCTGCTTTAGCAAATTCATGAGTGATAAATCCCAACCCAATTCCCCGTTCCAAATTGGGAGAAAAAGTCCCACTGGTGACAACACCAATTTCCTCATCCTGGGGAGAGAAAATCTTATAATTTTGTCTGGGAGTGCGTCTATTTTCACCGATAAAACAAACGATCCTTCTTTTGAGACCTTGCCCCTCTGCCTTCAAGAGAGCGGCTTTTCCAATGAAATCCTTTTGCCAATCAATAAATTTTTTTAACCCCGATTCTAAAGCCAAAATCGATTCATCCAATTCATGCCCATAAAGACTGTAACCCATTTCTATTCTTAAAGCATCCCGGGCTCCCAATCCCGCGGGTTTGATCTTTTTTTTTAGGATTTCTTTCCATAATTCTCTCAATCTTTCCCAAGGGAAATAGATTTCATATCCTAATTCCCCGGTATAACCGGTTCGGCTGATAATTACTTTTTCTCCCAAGAGTATAAATTCATCAAACGTATAATAATCCAATTTCTCTATCTCTTCAATCAAGGAACTTAAAATTTTTCTTGATTGGGGGCCTTGAACATCGAGTTTTCCTGTCTGAAAAGAAATATTGGTAAAGACCGCTTGATCGGTCAAATTTTTTAAAAAATGATTGGCATCCTTTTCCATCGTGGCCCCATTAACTACAATCATCCACTTCTCAGTCGCTAAACGATAAACAATCAAATCATCCATCACCCCTCCCTCAGAGTTGAGCATGGCTCCATAACGACAGGATTTGATGGGCATATCTTTGAGGGGTTGAATCAAAATGCGATCCATTCCCGTCTTTTGGACATCACCTTCAATGATGAATTCGCCCATATGGGAGGTATCGAAGACTGAGACACTCTGGCGGGTTTCTTGATATTCCTTAAGAATCCCTTCATATTGAAGCGGCATGTCCCAACCGCCAAAAGGGATCATTTTCGCTTTGAGGGCAAGGTGTTCTTCATAGAGGGGGGTTTGTTTTAACACAACGTCCGATAACATAACCAAGGTTTAATTACGCCGTTCCGCTTTAAATTTTTTAGGTTGCCCCTATCATATAAAAATCTTCTTTCCCTGTAAAGCTAATTACTATGATTTTAAAGATTTTGAATAACTCCAAAAGAAGACGCACTTCCCGTGACGCTGGTAGAACACCTAAAGTCCCAGAAACTAAACTATTTGTGAAACTCTACAAATTTCTAAGATGAAAAATTTTACTTTCTCTAGATCAACCACTCAATATTTTAGCTAAACTCAGTCTTGACAATCATGTTCATGTTGAGTATAGTTATTGTGCGGGCGTTGACTTAAGTCGATGGCTCGCATTTTTATTTTATGGTCTAAATTCCTCTTCAGAAAGACCCGATTGCCGAATCATACTTTTGAGCGTTCCAACTGCGAAACTTTTCTGATTGGCGATAACTGTTACCCTTCTTTTCTTACCATGAATAAACCCGACAAACTGCTAATGGCTTCCTTTTTGACGGGATAAAACAAAACCATGCTTTTTAAAAATCTTCTCGATGTCTCTACTGGAAAGCGTCATTACGATCCGCTATACACAATATCTTCTAGTTTTAGATGCTTATGAAGGGATGAATTTTTTAACTTTTTGGCTAAATCTTTGGCCTCAGCCTTGAAAAATTTAATCCATTCGGCTCGGGGAGATGGGCGGGGAATGAAATTTTTCTCTTCCTTAGATTCAATAACGTCCTCCAAATAGATCTCAACTGCTTCTTGTAAATTCTTTTTAGCCTCTTCTATCGTCTTGCCCTGAGAGGCAACGTCTAATTCCAAACACAAAGCAGAGTACAAGCCATTTTCTTTCTCTATAAGACCATGGAGAACTAATTTGTCCATTATGATCCTCCTTTTTCTCTAAACAAAATATACCATATAATTTTCGATTCTCAAAAATCAAATTACTCCTGCTGCATCATACAAAGGGGTTCGAGTCCTGCGTGAGATTCAACGCAAGTCATTTGACGGTAGTCGAACCCCACTTGAGAGTTCGACTTACCGTCAAGTTTAACGCGCCTCACGTGACGCTAGTCAAACACCCAGGACCGGCGAAATAAGGCTTAAAATCAACCTCTACAAGCGACTTAAAACAGCCCTAAATATCCACCTGGATAACCCAGCGTCAAAGCGCGATATACCTTTTTGTTATAAACATAAAAACATTATACAAGAAGCCTTGGACGTTTGGGACTTCTCTAAGAAAAACCCAAAAAAAACCCGCAAAGAGCTTGCCCGGCACTTCCAGATATCCCAGAACAAGGTCTATGTACTAAAAACCCTGATCCGGGAACTACCTCCCGATTTCATTCGTACCTTCAAGGATTGCGAAGATAAAAGGCTTCTGCGCACCCTTGGCCGGGAGAAACTTCTGGAAATTGTTAAAATGGATTCTATCACAAAACGGCGGGAAGTTATTAAAGAATTATTACAAAAAACGCATAAAAAATATCCTTGATTTAAACAACATTTTTCATTCCGTCTGCTTTGGTGGGCATTTAACATTTCCGAAGGAACAAAACACACAACAATCCCCTTCTTTAGGCTTAAGGCGGGTACCGCAGTGGGAGCATTCGTAGAAGAATTGGCAGGAATCGGTGGGTATAGTTTCTTCTTTTTCAAAACCACATTGAGGACACTTAATAATAGATTTTATTTCCATAATTATTTTGGAGAGCCTTTCATGGATCCTTTGGGAGAACCTTTGTACTCAATTTTTGTAGGAGTGATAATTAACTTGCCTGATCTATTCAATGCCGTGATGATTCCAATTAAGGAAAAAACTAAAAAGACAAGTATTAACAAAATGATAAAATTTTTCTTTCTCATTTTACGTCCTTCTTAAAGTGATTAAAAAGAGATGGCTCAAACATTGCGTTTACAATATTTGAGCCATCAATAGCCGCCGATTTTAAGGAAGGTTGCAAAAACCGCAACACCCTCCGCCGTTTGCCCATACCGTTATGGTATAAGCCAGAGAAAAGGCTGTTATGGCCACAGCGATCACAGAGAGACTAATAATTTTCTTGTTCATTGTTTTGCCTCCTTTCGTTTCATTATTAGGGTGTATTTATTTTACTTTCCGACTAAGAATTTTACAAATGGTTTCTTCTTTTTCAAAACCGCATTCAGGGCATTTGATTACTGATTTAAGAACAGC
>CAYJXI010000111.1:0-4040 GCA_964374105.1 uncultured Planctomycetales bacterium | reverse complement strand
CGAGATAACGCCAGCAAAAATTCACGAAGTCAATATTCTGGATATTCTCATCCCCGAGCCAGACTCTTTTTACATCATGGATCGTGGGTACACAGACTTCGCGAAACTTTATCGTTTAAACCAATCTTGCGCGTTTTTTATCATTCGTGCCAAAGGCGATTTAAAAAGTGTGAGAATTTATTCGCACGCCCTAGACAAATCAACGGGCTTAAGAGCAGATCAAACCGTCCGTTTAAAAAATTATTATGCTTCAAGAGATTATCCCGAATATTTAAGGCGTGTTTGTTTTTTCGATTCAAAACACAGCCAGTATTATGTCTTTTTAACAAACAACTTTTCTCTCCCAGCTTTAACCATTGCTCAAGCTTACAAGCAACGCTGGAAGATAGAGCTCTTTTTTAAATGGATCAAACAGCATTTAAGAATTAAGTCCTTCTTTGGAACTTCACAGAATGCTGTTAAGACTCGAATTTGGATTGCAATCTCAATTTATGTCCTGATTGCTATTGTCAAAAAACGATTAAAGCTGGAGTATAATCTCTACACTTTTTTACAGATTTTAAGTGTCACGATTTTCGAAAAAGTCGAAATTTCTCGACTAGATATAGATAATGAAAACATAAATACTTTTGTGAATTTCCGTAACCAGTTGGAGCTATTCGACTAATACCGGGACACTACTGATGTACAATATTTATATGCTAAAGGATTCCCAAAGAAACAGGTTGATTTTATCTCTTAAGGAAAATGCCCAGTACTTTTTAACCAATTACCGATTTCAGACCGAAGAAGATCTAAAACCCCTTGGAAAAGAAGATCATGCGATAGAAGTAGATGGGATGAAAATATTAGGGATCTATAAATTGGATTCTAAAGATAAGTATTGATGAGGGAGTCAATCCATTTTAAAAATCCCGAAAATCCCAACCTTTTATCTTGTTTTAACAATCTTCCAAAGTTAAAATAGAGCCATTATGGATGAAAAGAACCGTAAGATATTAGTCATTGATGATGACCCCACCTTTATCAAATTGACCAGTTCTGTTTTAACATCCAAAGGCTATGAGGTCACGATTGCCGATGAAGCCCCCAAGGGCTTGGAGTTGGCCATGAAACAAATCCCGGATTTGATTATCCTCGATATCATGATGCCTATTATCAATGGTTACAATATCTGCCGTTTACTAAAATCCCAAGAAGGACATCGACACATCCCCATTATTCTTTTATCTTCACGCAATCAAGTGGAGGATCGCAAGATCGGCAAGGAAGTTGGTGCGGATGGCTATCTGACAAAACCCTTAAATACCAATGAACTTCTGTCCAAGGTCCAAGAATTATTAAAATGATAACAGCCTTGAATTCTTGAGTCCCCTTTTTATTAAAGGGGGTGGATTTAAGACACGAAAGATCAATGTTAAAAATTTTTGAGTTAATTGGTAAAAATGTCAAAGAATGGTTGAACATCCTTAAGGATTTCCTTGACTTAGCTTACAAAACAATCTTCTGGATCATTGTCGGTCCTTTTAGGAAAAAGCCCATCAAAACCGAACCGGTTTTTGAGCAGATGGTCTTTATGGGGGCCAAATCGATTGTTATTGTTTTCTTTGTTACCCTCTTTACGGGTGTTGTCTTGGCCATGCAATCGGCTTTTCAACTTTCCAAGATGGGGGGGACTATTTATGTTGCTAGTTTAGTTTCCATCTCCATCTGTCGGGAATTGGGCCCGGTTTTAACGGCCCTGGTCATTGCGGGTCGTATTGGAGCCGCGATTACCGCAGAGATTGGATCTATGAAGGTCAATGAACAGATCGAGGCCTTGGAAACCATGGCGGTTAATCCGATTCGATTTCTGGTTGTCCCTAAACTGGTTGCGTTGTTTTTTATGTTGCCGTGTTTAACTGTCTTTGGCGATATCTCTGGGATGTTTGGAGGGTATGTGGTTGGGGTGTGGGACCTCAAAATCAATTCACATCTTTATATACAAACGGCGTTTAAGTATTTAACCTTGAAGGACATTTATACAGGACTATCGAAGTCCTTTGTTTTTGCCTTGATTATTGCCTTGGTGGGATGTTATCAAGGATTCCACACAAAAGGAGGAGCCGTGGGAGTAGGGAGAGCCACCACCCTCAGTGTCGTTACCAGTTTTATCCTTATCATTTTTGCGGATTGTATTATTACCGGATTCTATTATTATTCTAAAGTTTAAACCATTTTGATAAGTTTTGCTTCCAAGAATTTGGCAAAAGACGATGACAGAACGAAGAATCGCAATCTCGGTACAAAATTTAGTAAAATCCTTTGATGGCCGCAAGGTCTTGGATGGAGTTACCTTAGATATTGATCAAGGAGAAACCTTTGTCATTATGGGGGGATCCGGATGCGGAAAAAGTACCCTCTTACGACATATGACCGGGGCTATTGCTCCAGATTCGGGGAAGGTTTATTTTAAAGATCAGGATCTGACAAGTCTTTCGGATGAAGAAAAGGAGAAGATTAAACGGCGATTCGGGATGTGTTTCCAGTCAGCCGCATTGCTGGATTACTTGACGGTTGAGGAAAATGTGAGCCTGCCTTTGAAGGAACACACCGACCTTGATCCAAAGATCATTTCTATTATCGTTAAAATGAAACTGAATTTGGTGGGATTGTCAGGATTCGAACGTCTTTTACCCAGTATGCTCTCAGGAGGTATGAAAAAAAGAGTAGGACTGGCTAGGGCGATTGCCATGGATCCGGATGTTGTTTTTTATGATGAACCAACCGCTGGACTTGATCCGGTGGTGTGTGCGGTGGTGGACAAACTGATTTTGGACTTAAGTAAAAAATTACTACTGACATCCATTGTGGTGACGCACAATATGGAAAGTGTTTTTCGTATTGCCGATCGGGTGGCGATGCTGCATAAGGGCAAGGTTTTAGAGGTGGCCACACCCGAACAAATCAAGAATTCAAAAAACGCAATTGTCCAGCAGTTTATTCATGGTGATCTGGAAGGCCCCATCAATATTATGGAGGGTGGGGATGAAAATGTGACCGATTTTGTTAAACATTTACAGGAGTGAAAAATGAAACTGAATAATGAAACGATTATTGGGATCTTAGTGACAGTGGTTGCCTTGATATTGGTGATCCTCACCTGGAAGGCCGGAGATTTTAGGGTATCGGTGGAAGGATACGAAGTCAAGGTTCAATTCAATAATATCGATGGAGTTGAAAAAAATGCGCCGGTCACTTTGAATGGATTAGAGGTAGGCAGGGTGAAAGATATTCTGATCCTTTACGGGGAGAAGACAAGAGTGGAGTTGACCTTGTGGTTGGATAAAACCGCGAGGCTGCATAAGGGGGCCAAGGCCTATGTCAAGAATATGGGGTTTTTAGGAGAAAAATACGTCGCCCTGACAACGGGGGAGGACGGTGAGGAGTTCTTACCCGAAGGATCAATGATTGAAGGACAGGACCCAACCAGTTTTGATAAACTCTTAGCGGAAGGAGAAGTCATCGCTACCAATGTTAAGGAAATCTCTCAAGAACTTAATGAACGCCTGAAAGTTAACAGTGCCAATATCGACAATATACTCACCGATATGCGTAGCACTATGAAAAATCTTGCCTCCATCTCCAACAATGTCAACGAACGCTTAGAGGTCAATGAACATTTGATCGATGACATGGTTGTTCATCTGAATGGCGCCAGTAAAAATTTGGAAGAGATGAGCTATGATCTTAAGATCAATCCTTGGAAGCTTATGTATAAACCAAAAAAATATGAAATGAACGAGGCAAAGAAATAAAAAGCCCTATCAAATTTAGGCCCTAAAATAGGCAACCCCCCGGCACTAAAGATATTAGATAACACCAAGGTAAATTAGCCCACCCAAAGCATTTTTCAGAGAATTAACCTATCAGCAGATTTGTATTATATTTCTAATAACGCCCCGAAGGGGCCAGAGTTCCACGGGCATGCCCGTGGGGTGAATGCCGGCTTCGAGATTTTGGAATCCTGAGATATACTGATTCGTATGGAGAATCGGTTT
>CAYJXI010000110.1:0-4107 GCA_964374105.1 uncultured Planctomycetales bacterium | reverse complement strand
TGCCGTCAGGCAGGCCTGACTGCCGTCAGGCAGGCCTGACTGCCGTCAGGCAGGCGACAGGCAGGTTAAAGCATTCGGGAATGACAAAAGAGGGTTATGAAACCACCTCTACTTATTAATCCCCCGACTAAACTCCCCCCCGGTGAGACCATCGATTAATGCCGTCAGTTCTTCAATCCTCATTTGTTTTTCCAGCCTGACTTTAGGATCAAGGGAAGTGTCATTGCCAAGCTCCATCTGAATCCGCTTTCGTTCAAAATAAATCCGCGTGACCTGATCCAGGATATCTTCCCTTAACTCCACCATCAGTTTCGAACGGGAATCAATCGAGGTCATATCGTTATCCCACACAAGATCCGCCAGATCCCAACTCAAAGAAAGATCCCAATCCAAATGATCCCGTCCCTTTAATAAAAGATCCGGATTCGCACCGGTATCCCAATGGAAGAATTCTCCATCGGCCCGATCGAGCCCAACCGAGAGAGTCGGCAGGATCGCTTTTTTCTTCAAGGCCGAATACCATCGCTTGATTTTGTTAGGGTGCACATCTGCATACTTTATTGCCATTTCTTGCACTTCCAAAATGGTTGGTTCCTGAGGTAAAGTCACCGGAGCCGACACCTCAGACCCGTGACCCGTGCCACGTGCCACGTGCCCCGGATCTTGAGACTTCTGACCTTTGACATCTGACTCCTGACTTGCGACCTTTGATTCGGCCGAAGCAAACGCTTCCTTTACTGGCAATAAAAAAATCCCCCGGTCGGTCGCGGCATAAAAATTTCCCTGATTGTCGGCCGATAAAAATCGCACGTCATTGGTTTCCATCCCTCGGTAGAGAGGCTGCCAATGATCGTTATCTCGATAAAAGAAACCTTGTTGTGTCCCAGCAAAAAAGCCGAAACCGCCCAAAGGAAAACAAGTCTCCCCTTTGGATTCGGCTTCGGCTCCGTGGCTTAAATTTTTCTTATTTAAAACAAGAATCGATTGTATCGCGGAAAGAGGCAATCCATCACTTAATATTCGATCCCAGGTTTTCCCTTGATCATGACTGTAATTAATCCCTTGGATTGTGGCCAAAAAGAGGGATGATGTTTCCCGCTCGAATAAGAGATCCTTGATTTTCCTATTCCTTTGATTGTCTTCTTGAGAAACACGGTTGTTGGTGGATTCTTCTTGAGAACCCAAACTAAAGGTGCGATGAACCTCTTTAATGTCTTCTTTGACTCGATAAAACTGGGAATCCGTAACTATATAGAGGTATTGCTTATCTTTTGCCAACTCATAAATAGGCTGACGGCCAAGCTCCCCTTTAAGTCTTTGCCAAGTCGGATCAGAAAGAGACTTATAAAATAATCCATTCAATGTCCCAGCATAAATTGTCTCCCCAAAGGTTATCACGCTAAGGCATTGACTTATTTGGTCCTCTTGAGGATCAAAGATCTTTTCCCAAGTGTCACCATTGTCATGACTTTGAAATAACCCTCCCCCGGTGGCGGCATAAATGGGAAACGCGGCTGGTGTCTCTGCAATATAGATGTAGTTAATCCCTCTTGAACTGGAGTGCAATTGCAAGACAGGCTGAAAAGATAAACCCTTATTGGTGGAGCGATAAAGCACTTTATCCGTTCCCACAAAGAGGAGATTGTGATCTTGCGGATGGACTACGATACAATTGGATTCGCGCACATTCATCCCTATGCCAAGCTTTTGCCAACTTAAGAGATCAGATGAAAACCCAAGATTCATAAACCCTAATATAAGAGTAGAAAGCCAAAGACTAATTTTCTTCATCATTTCTGTCCATCGCATCCCGGTACATCTTTTCGACATTCATCAGGGACAATGCCTTCGCGACCGCCAATTTGATTGAGGGATTATTTTGATCAATAAGGTTGAGAAATTTTTTCATGTAATCCAGCATGGCCTCCAGCCCTAAACTTTTTTTCATAACAAAAAGGATGGAGACAACTGAGTAAATGACAACAACTTCGTTAGGTGAGAAAAAAGATAGTGAGGATTTTTGGGAAGAATTTAATTTTGGGGAGGAAGGGGATTGGGGGGAATTATTTTTTGGTTTGTCATCTAAATCCATTTCTTCCAAGGCCACCTTTCGTATCAAAACTAAAAGAAGTGTAACATGATTTTGATTATTTGTCAACTTTTTATTGATTTATAATCAAAAATATATTAAATCATAATGTAATCATTTTCATATAGTTATGACAATACAGGAATTCTAATTGAAAAAATATCAAAATAATTTGAGAAATATGAAATTCAGTTTGACAATTCAGCAAAATATGGTAAATTTATTAGTGTTTAGTTTATAGTGATTTGTGGATGGTGAAACTTTTATTTATAAGCGATGAAAATGAGGAACTATAAGGAATTAAATGTCTGGAAATCAGGAATTGATATTGTTAATCGCATTTACGACCTTACTGACCAATTCCCAGAAAATGAAAGATACGGATTAATTGTGCAAATGCCTAGATCATCAATTAGTATTCCCTCAAACATTGCGGAAGGATTTATGCGGTTTTATACAAAAGAATACATTCGCTTCCTTTATATTTCGTTAGGTTCTTGTGAGAATTAGAGACACAATTAATCATTTCAAATCATACGTGTCCAAATTAGCGTTTTACCCATTGCTGTCATTCCCGCGGAAAGCGGGAATCCAGACGAGTAGATACCGTGGCTGCCTGCTTTCGCAGGCATAACAGTAAGGGTCGGAATTCATGTCTCAAACGAGATTTTTCGTCTTATAATTTGATCGAATTTGGACACACATGATTTCAAATAGCAGAAAATATATAAAGCAGCAAGACCTGGAAAATTTACAAAAGTGCATCGATCATGAAAATCGAATGTTAATGAATCTTATAAAAAGTCTAAATCGAAGATCTAGCCAAAAGACACTAACCCCAAATCACCAACCACTATCCCCAAACCACTAACCCCTACCCCCCAAGGAGTCCCTTATGTTCATTGGTAAACGTATTAAAGAATTACGCGAGTCAAAGAAGATGACCCTTTCCGAATTATCCAAAGCAAGCGGTGTGCAGATCGCCACGTTGAGCCGGATCGAAAATATGAAAATGCCGGGAACCATTGATTCGCATTCCCGGATTGCCAAGGCCCTGAGTGTTGATATTACGGAACTTTATAAAAATATTTCCGAGCCAGAACCAAAAGGTGAACCCTTAGGGGTCAGCTCGGCTACCGAATCATTTAGTTACAACGACAAGGCCTCGTATGAGATCTTAGCCAGCAAGGTTTTATCCAAGAAAATGCTGCCGATTGTTTTACGGATTGACCCTGGCGGCAAAACAAATCCAGAAGAAAACGCCAAAGGCTCAGAGAAGTTTATTTTTGTTCTTGAAGGAGAAGTCACCACCCATATTGGGGAAGACGCCTATCCTCTCTCGAAAAATAAAACGCTCTATTTCGATGCCTCGCTGCGGCATTACTTCGAGAATGCCGGGAAAGGCGTCGCCAAAATGATTGCGGTTGTAACGCCGGTGGCACTTTAGAACACAGATTATCACAGATAAGAAGCACAGATCATCACAGATGGATGGACAAGATGATCACAGATAAAAGAGAAAAAGAAGGAAATATTAATGTGAGTGGAACTTATATTTATAAGGATTTAACTTATAAAATCATCGGCTGTTGCTACAAGATTCATAAGGTACTTGGCTGTATCCACAAAGAAATTATTTATCATAAAGCTTTAACAATGGAATTCAAAGATCAAGAGATATCTTTTGATGAGGAGAAATATATCGATGTGAAATACAAAGGTAAAACGATTGGTTCTTACAGACCGGACTTTATTGTGGATGATAAAGTAATAGTGGAAATTAAAGTGGCTTCAATGATAACCAAAGACATGATGGATCAAGTTTATTTTTATGTGAAAGGAACTCCCTACCAAGTTGTTTTACTGGTTAATTTCGGGACAAAGAAGATGGGCATCAAACGTTTGATATATACCTAGTTTTCTCTGTGCTAATCTGTGTCCTTTAATCTGTGCTAATCTGAGTGTGGGTAGTGTCAAAAGTTCTATGAAGAATCCATATAGCAAGGGGTTGAAGATAT
>CAYJXI010000109.1:0-4196 GCA_964374105.1 uncultured Planctomycetales bacterium | reverse complement strand
TTAATTGGTTAAAAGATTACGTCCCTATTAGGATCCCCGCGGAAAAACTCGCCCACCGATTAACTATGGCAGGATTAGAGGTGGAAAAAATTGAGTCTTTCGCGGGAGATGTTCTCTTGGAGCTGGAAATCACGCCCAATCGGCCGGATTGCTTAAATATGCTGGGTCTGGCTCGAGAAATTTCCGCTATTTTAAACACCTCCATCAAATGGCCCCGGAAGCGAAAAATTCGTTATCCTAACCAACCCGCGCCTATTGAAATTTTAGACAAAGAAGGATGCAAGCGTTATATCGGGGTTGTCATCCGCGGTGTCAATGTTCAAGCCTCATCGGAGTTTATTCAAAAGAGGATTCAGACAATTGGGATGAGACCCATCAACAATGTTGTCGATATTACCAATTTCTGTTTGCTGGAAACGGGCCAGCCCTTTCATGCCTTTGATTATGATAAATTGGTTGGGGGTAAGATCATTGTTCGCAGAGCCAGGTTGGGAGAAAAGATCATGACCTTGGATGGTATCGAGAGAACGCTTGATCCCACCATCCTTGTGATTGCCGATAGTAAGCGCGCCGTGGCTATTGCCGGAATTATGGGGGGTAAAGAGACCGAGGTAGGGGAGAATACCAAAAATATTCTGTTAGAAAGTGCCTATTTTGATCCGGTGTTAATCCGCCGGGCCTGCCGCAGCCTAGGTTTATCGAGCGAATCTTCATATCGATTTGAACGGGGGGTTGATATCCAGATGATAGAGTCCCACACTCAACGGGCGATTGCGCTCTTAAAGCAAGAGGCGGGCGGCAACATAGGACAATACAAAGATCTTTTCCCATCCAAACGTCAAATGGTCAAACACGAGATCCAATTGAGCCAAAATCAAATAGAATCGTTTTTGGGAGCTAATCTTACGGCTTCGCGGTGCAAAACTCTTCTCAAAAAGCTGGATTTTAAAGTCAATCTAGAACAAAGAAAGATTTTTAAAATTATCCCTCCTACTTTTCGAGCAGATGTCAAACAGGCGGTCGATGTCATGGAAGAAATCGCCAGGATCATCGGTTACGATGCGCTGCCGATGACATTTCCTCATATCAAAATTTCTAAGATTTCTGGTGATAGAAAGCGAAGCGTCAAAGGGGTCTTGCGGGATGTTTTAAATGCCTTGGGTTTCAGTGAAGTTATTACCTATTCGATGATCAATCAAAACATTTTAGAGAAAACGTATCTTGCCGCAAGCGATGGTATCCGCATAAAAAATCCTTTAACCCAGGACCAAGATTTACTGCGGCCTTCGCTTTTGCCAAGTCTCCTGACGGTTATTCGCTCCAATTTCCATCGCGGCAATAAAGATCTTAAGATCTTTGAGATTGGAAAAAGATATTCAGCTTGTGGCGAAGAGGATACTTTGGCATTGGTCATGACGGGACTGCGTTCCCAGGACTGGCGTCTGTTAAAGAAAGAGAAAGCGGATTTTTATGACATCAAAGGTGTCGTGGAACAGATTGCAAAAAGGATGGGAGGGAATCCTTTTGTGTTCAACTATCAGGAAACGGATTTTTTTGAGAGAGGGCAGGGGATTCGTCTGAGTCTTGAGGGAAAAAATCAGTCTCATGACATTGGAATTTTAGGTCAACTGCGAAAAGAGGTTTTGAATAATTGGGATATCAAAGAGGATCATGTTTATTATGTACAGCTGAATTTAGAATTGTTTTATCAATTCAAGCAAGATGTTTGTCAATATCAACCCTCATCGGAGTATCCCGCGATTATGAGAGACATAAGCCTGGCGGTGAAAAAAGAGATCTCTTTTCAAAAGGTTCAAGAGATCGCCTTTCAGGAGGGGGGAGATTTTCTTGTCGCTATCAATTTTATTGAACAATATTTGGGCGAAAAAATCCCTCCGGGACGGCGGGGCTTAGTCTTTTCTCTAGTTTATCAATCGTCTTCAAGGACTCTGATCGAGGAAGAGGTCAATAAAGTCCACAAGGACATCTCTCAGGCCTTGGTCGAAAAACTCGGGGCTGTTATTCGATAAATTTTTAAAAATTAAATTATTGCTTCATTGGATAAATGATGTTAGGATGAAATCAATCCCTGCAGTGTGCGTTAGGGGTGATGTAAAAGAACCAACATATTTACATTGGGACGCTAAACTTCTAATATGCCTTAAATGACATATTGGAGAGGTTCCCACCTAAAGAATAGGTTCACCTTACAATCCTAACGGCATGGCGGGGATTTTTAATGACGGCACAACTTACGGAACGAAGTGACGTAAGTTGTAGGCCGGAATTAATCCCGCCAAAGGCGGGATTAATGACCCCGCATGAAAAAAAGTTTCCCCAAAACGATTCTTCGGATTTATTTTCCCACCAACAAGAGGAGAAAATGTTGAAAACCGCCCCTTTAAGTGTGCGCATGCGTCCCCAAACGCTTGAGGAATTTGTGGGACAAAGGCATATTTTGGGAGAAGGGAAGTTATTAACGAGAGCCATTGAATCGGATCGGATCAGTTCTCTTATTCTTTATGGCCCACCGGGTTCGGGGAAGACCACCCTGGCTTACTGTATTAGCCATAAAACCCAAGCCGTCTTTGAACGAGTCAATGCTGTTTCCTCTAATGTGGAGGAATTAAGAAAGATCCTTTTAGCCGCTCAAAATCGCAGGCTCAATACCCCTCGGCGGACAATTCTTTTTATTGACGAGATTCATCGTTTCAATAAAGCCCAGCAGGATGTCTTGATGCCGGATCTGGAAGAAGGCAATATTATTTTGATTGGGGCGACCGTGTTTAATCCCTTTTTTGCGCTGGTGAGTCCGCTATTATCACGATCCCTGGTTTTTGAATTGAAGTCATTAACTAGCGATGAGGTTAAGATCATCTTAGAGCGCGCCATCAATGACAAAGAACGGGGCTTGGGAAATTTTAAGATCAAGATGGACAAAGAGGCGGTAGAATTTTTATGCGAAGCTTGTAATGGCGATGCCAGAAAAGCCCTCAATGCCCTCGAAATAGGTAGCCTTACCACCCCGAAAGATAATAAAGACGTCATTCACTACACCATAAAGATCGCGGAAGAATCTATTCAGAAAAAACAAGTTCTTTACGATCGAGAAGGGGATGAGCATTACGATACGGCCTCAGCTTTTATCAAATCTATGCGCGGCTCTGATCCCGATGCCACCCTGTATTGGCTGGCTGAGATGCTTTATGCGGGTGAGGATCCAAGGTTTATCGCCAGACGGATTTGTATCTGTGCGGCAGAGGATGTGGGGAATGCTGATCCGCAGGCGTTGGTTGTCGCTAATGCGGCCTTGCAGATCTCCGAATTTATCGGCCTGCCTGAGGCGAGGATTCCTTTATCTCAGGCCGCCGTGTATGTGGCCTGTGCCCCCAAATCCAATGCGGTTTATATGGGGATCGAAAAGGCCTTAAGCGATGTGAAAGAGAAAAAAACCCAGGAAGTCCCTCTGCACTTAAAAGACGCTTCCTATCCCGGGGCAAAAACCTTAGGAAGGGGGAAGGGTTATAAATATGCGCATGATTATGATCAGCATTACGTTGAGCAAGAATACCTTAAAGAAAAGGTTCTTTATTATGAGCCTACAGAGATAGGGTTTGAAAAAGAAATCAAGGAACGGATCAAACGTTTAACTAAAAAAACAATCCAAGACCCGAAAATAGTTTAAGATTAAACTGAGGGGCATAATATACTTATCGAGTTTTTCGAGTGCTGGCCTTTGGAAAACGCAGATTGAGGGAAGCAGAGGTATCCGGGAACTGCAATGGAATGCCGATCTCAGCGGTGATGGCTATGCGGATTTGGTTGTTATTGCCAATGGCTATAATCAGACTCCAACGAATACCCCCCGGCGTTAAAACCCTCGTATTAAGTTCTGAGAACGGAACCATTTTGAGCAGGGCCATTACTTTAATAGCCGATATATCAGTTACAGAGAATCCCCAAAAATACATTGATACTTTTAGCTTTCGCGATGTTCCCCAAGAGTTTATGTTGATTGATGGGACAGGACTGCTAGATGCTTATGATTATAAATATCCATAGTTAGCCGTTTGTTTAATATAATCTTATCATATTGAAGGCCGCTTTTCACAAGCGGCCTTTTTATTATCCGCTAGACTTGCTGGCTGCGCAAGAGAGTTGCAATCCATTTTGAATTTTAAACGGAATTTAAATTT
>CAYJXI010000108.1:2207-4248 GCA_964374105.1 uncultured Planctomycetales bacterium | reverse complement strand
CTGGAAGCATCTTTTACTTAACAAGGGGGGTAACGATCTATTGACCGTTCCCTATAATTCCAGCGAATTTCTTCTTTTAGATATACCACAGAGAACACACAGAAAACAATCAGCGTGATAACTTCTTGAATCGTTTTAAGCTGGGCGGCCGAAAATTGATAATGGCCGATTCTATTCGCCGGAAACTGAAAACAGTATTCGACAAAGGCAATAAGCCAGCTAATGATAATGACTTTAAAAAGCGGCGAAGATTTGTATTTTAAATGGCCATACCAAGCCACGGTCATAAAAATATTCGACACTGTTAAAAGAATAATTGTTTTCATCCCACTTATCCTGTACGCAGATACCCGCGGGTATCTGCACCTTTCAATTTTCGTCTACTTTTCATTTTCTCCCTGCCGAAGATTCCTCAAACTGGGCAAACATACGCTGATGTGATATTGATCACCGTCTGTCAAAGGCCGTTTCTGCTCAATTTTTTTCACAATATCATGGCACATGAAACATGAACTCTTAAGGGTATAGAAATCTTTAACGAACCGTTCGAGTATTTCTTGGGATAAAATCTGTTCTTCCTGCTTTACTTCAGGGGGACTTTTAAAATTTCTTTGAATCTTGACTTTCATTTCAATTTACTCACAGTTCCATAAACCTCCCACGGTCAAACGATCTGCTGGGAGAGGGAAACACACCCTCCCAGCAGATCCTCAATCTAACTCAATTCCGGGCACAGGTTCAGGGCAGTTATAGAGCTAAATTACTTCTGCTGAGCCTGGCCAGGCTGTTGCGGCTGAGAAGGAACTTGCGGTTTAGGCGCTTGGGCTTGAGGCTGCGGATTCTGCGGCTGTTGTTGCTGCTGTCCTGGCTGCAGTTGCGGCTTGGCCTGTGGTTGCTTGATCGCCGGTCCCTTCTTTCCACTAAACGTTGGGCCTGCCATTTTAATCACCTCCTTTCAGGGTTAAAAACACAAACAATAAAAATTAACTCTTGTTATCTCTCTTACTTAGCTTTTTCTTCAATGGCAATACTCTCACCTTCTTCTCTCCCGTTGTACCGGTGACATATTTAACAGTGACCTGATCACCTGCTTTGAGATCAGAGAGTTTTAAAACGGCATCCCCCTTGCTGATATTCGTCTCAGGCGAGACTGCGACATCAGCCTTTTGATAAATTCCGGTGGAGGCATCTTGCAATTGCCTTATTGTGACAGTGGATTTATCCACGTCCACCGAAACCACCTCACCTGATACCGAATCGCTTACCTGTTGTTCTTGTTTTGCTTCCTCAACGCAGTAAGCCGGGACAACTACTCCCACCATCCCAACGACTGCCAGAAAAAGCACAACCACTCTTACTCTTTTTCCCATCTTCCCTCACCTCCTTTCAAGGTTTTAAAATGCGGCTTCACATCATTTTTCATCAATGATAAAATATTGAACACGGAGTTATAAAAAATTTCTATAATTTAACTTTTTGCGCGTATTGTTATTGTAAGGAGGATTTGAAGAGGAAGGGATATATAGGAAAAAGTAGGGACAAAATATATTCTGTTGCTCTGAACCTATATACGAAGTCTTTCCCTTAAATTTGTGGAAAGACAGGTGTCTTCTAGTTCAAATCTACCTCAAAATACGGATTCCTTTCACCAGTTGCCGATCTCTTAACCTCACAAAATCTAAAAGAATAATATCGCCCACTTTAATACCTGCAAGATCCAAGGGAATATTATCCGATGAGCTAATGATGACATCTGGGTCAATCCAGAAATTGAGCCTCAATCCTCCAATCCTTTTATTGCGGTCTTTTATTTCTATCGTCAGGATCCTTGCTGAAATATCAATATTTGCTACTCTAAATCCTACGGCTCGATAAGAATGGTTCAATCCTTTAACAAGGAAGGCGCATCCAGATTTTTTAAAAAAGATCTTTCTCCGATTTTTCATGCTCAAAACTCTTTTTCTGGGCTACTTTTGTTTTATAGGCGGCATCCTCAACGGCTTTCGATACAGCTAAAACAACCCTTTTGTCAAAAATACTC
>CAYJXI010000108.1:0-2107 GCA_964374105.1 uncultured Planctomycetales bacterium | reverse complement strand
TTCCCTCGCAAATTAACACTATCCCTTTACGGTTGGAGCCTAAGAGATGTTTAACACCAGCGTTTAATAAAATTTTGGAGCAAGCAATCCCGGCTGCCCCTATGCCGCTCACAACTACTTTAATTTTACCGATATCCTTCCCAACCAATTTTAATGCATTTCTTAATGCCGCCAAGATGACAACGGCTGTTCCGTGCTGATCATCATGCATAACTGGGATATCCAGACTTTTTTTAAGGCGTTCCTCAATTTCAAAACAACGTGGGGAACTGATATCTTCCAAATTAATGCCACCAAAAACAGGGGCGATATTCTGCACCGTTTTGATAATTTCCTCGGTATCCTGCGTTGCCAGACAAATCGGCCAGGCATCAATACCCGCAAATTCCTTAAAGATCATGGCCTTCCCTTCCATGACAGGCAAGGCAGCCTCAGGCCCAAGATTTCCCAGCCCTAATATAGCCGAGCCATCCGAGACGACGGCAACACTATTGCTTTTAATCGTCAAGGCATAAACCTTAGAGACATCACCGGCAATGGCCTGTGAAACTCGAGCCACACCAGGTGTGTAGGCCATCGAGAGCTGATTCCTGGTGGTAAGCGGTACTTTGCTTTGAACTCTTATTTTTCCGCCCAAATGTAAAAGAAAAATCCGGTCAGAAACAGATATAACTCGAACATTCTTCAAATGATTTAATACCTGAGTTATTTGCTGACCATGCTTTTCGTTTCGAACATCAAAGGTGATATCCCGGATAATCTTCTCGCTTGTGGCTTGCACAATATCTACGGCCCCTAAATTGACTTTTTCTTGAGCCAAAAGATTAGCTACAGTCGCGAACGTCCCTGGAACATTCTTCAATTCCAAACGCGCTGTTAATCTATAATTAGAATAAAGGCCATCATCTTCCATAAAACAGCTTTTATTGGATTACACGATAAATATTGACAACTTTCATCTCTAGATCATTACTGGCAATCTCAAATCGGATCTCTTCGCCTTCTCTCAAGCATTGAGGGGCACTGCGCATCTCTTGAATATGAAATAGACAATCTCCCTTTCCATCACCGCGCACAATACACCCGTATCCGGTATGGTTATTAAACCACAATATCCGGCCACGGATTACTTTGTAGGATTCTTCAACTGGCATATACCTACTTCCTCCTGCGCTGCCTTTATTTTAATGGCAAGGTTTTAATATGACTATATGATTATATTGTCATATAATCATATTACAAGGATTTAAAAAACTGTCAATATATTTGACGGTAGAAGAGGCTTTCTCAGCATTTTATTCCTTAGTCTTTACCGAGACTTTCTAAAATACGTTCACTCTTTTTTAATTTTTTCTTTAAAAGTTCAGCAATAGGCCGCAAGACTTTAAAAATATCTTGATCATGAATAGTATAGTAAATTGAAGTTTTTTCCTGTCGGGCTTCAAGTACGCCCAAATCCCGCAAAGTGGCTAGATGCCTTGATAAATTTGACTGCTTAACGCCTAACTCCTGCTCTAGCTTACCAACACTGGCCTCACCCTTTTTCAAATACTCAATAATTTTGAGTCGAATCGGATGGGCTAATCCTTTAAGAAAGTCTGCTTTAATTTTAAATGCCATGTCATCTATCATTCCCCTGCCCCCTTTTTGAGGATTTTAAATACCATTAAGAGCCACTGTAACATATGGCTTTCGCATTGTTTTAGTGATAAATTGAGCCTGAGCAATAGGTAGATTTTGTTTTCTTCATTCCAGGATTTCTCATAACTCTCTGATTATTTTAATGTTATGAGTGCTTCTGCTATCCTCTCCATTGTCATCCACCAGGTCATTCATACCCATGCACCTTCTTCAAAATGCTCAAAACCGTCGCGAGGAACCGTAACATACGGTCAGCCCCAAGTTTGAATGAACACTTTTTTTGATGTAACGTTTTGTGTTGTAGTAGATTGCATAATTTTAGATGGTCTCGCCGAGGTTTACATAAAACTGTCTAAACCGATGAACGTATACGACGCTGAATTTTTCTAACCGCTTGTGTCCCATATTGTTGAGTGAATGACCACCGACTTCGTCGGTGGCTTCTTACTCCCATAGTTTCAGTTGA
>CAYJXI010000107.1:0-4358 GCA_964374105.1 uncultured Planctomycetales bacterium | reverse complement strand
ATTGTTAATGTATATATTTCTTCCATTTTGTCCTCAGATTTTTATTTCAGCTAACAATTAATATACGACAGTCGTAATAGCTGTCGTTGATTTAAATTTATACTTTTTCCAGAGTCATTATATTACAAATCATTTAATATTCTACTCTTTTCCCCATTTCTTGGCAAATTTACCTTGCCAAAAGTCGTCTTTGGCATATAATATCCATTAGTCAGGTACGTCGTATAACATAGGTTTTTGTACATTTGCGTTGTAAATCCCCTCAGTTTTTCCCCTTTAAGATACCCTGTTACCCTGCAGGAATGATCCGTTAAATTAATCAGCCTTGTTTGAATAATCGACATTATGTCTGACCAAAGGCTATTACCAGAATTTCAAAAATTTTTATCCGCGCAACAACTGGCCCCGGACAAGGCCATCCCCTTCTTAGTCTCTTGGGTATCAATGTTTCTAACTTTCGCGAATAAAAATGCCTCGTCAGATACGGATACCATTATTAGCCAATTTCTCGAACACTTAAGGACAAACACTTCCAAAGAAGATTGGCAAGTCCGCCAGGCTCACCAGGCTGTCGAGCTTTATCTTTATCATTACCTTAAACAAAGGCCTCCTCAAGAATGCCCGCCCTGGCTTAAAATACCCGCCAGCTCTTTTCTGAGCATTTCAGATTTGATTCACAAAGTTCGCGAAACGATCCGCATCAAACATTATTCCTATAAGACTGAAAAAACATATGCTCAGTGGATCATAAAGTTCAACAAATATTTGAATAACAACTTGCTTGAGCAGGCCAAATCAATCGACCAGTGGCAATCGGCAGATGTGCAGAATTATTTAAGTCATTTGGCTATAAAATGCCGGGTGTCATCTTCAACCCAAAACCAGGCCTTCAATGCCCTCCTTTTTCTTTTCCGGGATGTCCTTCATCGTGATCTGGAGAATTTAAAAGGTACAATCCGGGCGAAAAGAGGATCGAAACTCCCGGTTGTCCTTTCAGTGGAGGAAGTGAAGGCCTTGTTTCAGAACACCCATGGCCGATATCGTTTCTATCTGCAGCTCATTTACGGGGCAGGATTGCGGATTTCGGAATTCGTGCGCCTGCGGGTGAAAGACATTGATTTTCAAGAAAATCTGATTTATATCCGCTCAGGCAAAGGGGATAAAGACAGGGCAACCATCTTGCCCCAGCATTTAAAATCGACTTTGCTAAAGCATTTGGAAGAAGTCCGGGCAATTCATGAAAAGGATTTAAAGGCCGGCTACGGGGAGACCTCTCTGCCTTTTGCGCTAAGCCGAAAATACCCCAATGCTGCTAAAGATTGGGGATGGCAATACGTTTTTCCGTCGGCCATTTTGTCTGTGGATAGGACTGACGGCAAGGTCCGCCGTTTTTATATGAGCGAAAAGACCGTTCAAACAGCCATGAAGATAGTGGTTCAAAAGGCAAGGATCGCGAAACCAGCAAGCGTCCACACGCTAAGACACAGCTTTGCCACGCATCTACTCATGAACGGGGTCAACATACGGGAAATCCAGGAACTCTTAGGGCACAAACACGTTGAAACAACAATGATTTACACTCATGTCATTCGGGATTCAGCCACGACACCGCAAAGCCCGCTGGATAAACTCTTCAAAGGAGCATAACGACCTAGCACCATTCCTCACAGCAATTTTCGTAAATTCTTTAGCCCCTCCTCCGCCGGCATGATATCAATCTTATCCTCATACATCCGACGCGTGCCGCCGTTCCTTACAAAATATCCGACGGATTATCAAAGAATTCTTCGGTCGGAATGCATCTATCAATCCCCTCAGAAGAAATCTTTTCCCGCGCGACAACAATCGTTTCGACATTTCTGTATTTCTTGGCAAATCGTTTAAGTGCGGTGAATCCGTTTTCCTGCTTGCCGGACTTAACCTCAATGGCTTTTACCCTCGACCCGGTTTTCAACACAAAATCCACCTCATCATCCCTCAAGGCCAATGCTCCGGGATAGCCTCCAAAGAAAATATATTCATCTAACCCAAGGCCAAAACAATCCAGGCATTCTTTAAAGGACCACTGATAATGCCGATGAAGTTCAAACCTGCCAGCTAAACTCTCAGTCAATCCCCGCTGCATTAGAAGTGAGGAGGATCCCAAAAGGATTACGCGCATATTGGGTCCGGACCTGCGATCCTCATCGAAAAATTTCTTAACGGCTTCGCTCCAATTGGAAATTTTCTGAACTTCATCTAAGATGAGAAGCCCGCGGCCCTTCTTTCCATTGCAGGCTTTCCGTATTTTCTCCCATTGTGATGCAATCCATTCCGAAGAAGGAGTATTCGGTTGATCCGCTGTTTCATATACTTTAGGCCCATTCCATCGCTCAAATATCTGGAGAGCCAACGTCGTCTTGCCAACCTGCCTTGGGCCGATGACCGCCTGGATTAAATTAATCTTACCGTTAATAGCTGCCCAGAGTTCATCGTAATGAATTTTTCGAATATAATTTCTCATGACCTAATAATACCTAATCGTATTTGCCGTGTCAACAATTTACTCAATGGATTGAGTAAAACGCTATTTGCCTCCTCGCGCCCCTTCAAAAAAATTTACTTTCCTATCCCGTTTTTTGTGTTTACTAACAATTCAAACTCAATTCCCACCAGCGTATTGTTGCCATAACGTCCTATCAATAGGAACGCAATACAACAGGTGGAATTTGAGATGGTGGTAACATTATCTTAACGACCAAAATAATAGAAAATCTTGAGATATTGCAGGTTAATCTAACTTTTGTTTGATGTGTCAAATTAATGGTGATGGTCAGAATTTTCTTGGGGTTTTAAATTCATGCCGCATTTAGGGCACTTCCCCGGCTGCGGTTGACGAACTTCCGGGTGCATCGGGCAGGTATAAACCATCCCCTCCTTAGCTGGTTGGTTTTCATATCCGGGAGCAATATCCGCCACGGTTCCGGGTGGATTTTTATACCATCCAAAATCACCCGGTAGTCTCACTTGTCGTGTGTATTCCTCAGCTGTTTTAAAATCCGGAATATCTTCATGGACTTTAAGGATCGTGAACATACCGCCCATTCCAACCGGGCCAAAAGGCCCGTCTCCTCCCATCATGGGTAACGTATTTTCAGGGCCTTTCATGTGCGCGGCATGTTCTAGGTGTTCATGCATACCCTTTTCGCCCATCGCCATATAGCCCGGCAAAAGGTCACGAACTTTATCCTCGATCCCTTCCTGATTAACACCGATTACGTTCGGTATTTCGTGCCCCATCGCATTCATGGGGTGATGGCGAAGATGGCAATGAAGTGCCCAATCCCCTGGGATTGCGATAAATTCATAATCGCGCGTTTGACCGGGACCGATGGCCACGGTTGTTTCAGGCCACTGGGCGGATTCCGGTATGTCACCACCATCTGTCGCAACGGTCTTAAACGTGTGACCATGCATATGTATGGCATGAAAATCCTGTCCCACATGTCCAATACGAACACGAACCCGCTCACCGGGTCTGGCTAAAAGCGGAGCAGTACCGGGAAACGCGCGGCTATTAAAGGTAAAGATATTGAAGTCTGTCATGACATTGGGATCCGGACGGGAGGTGCCGGGTTCTACGAACCATTCATTTAAGAAAATCGCGTAATCTCTGTCGATTTTGGGATTTCTGTGTTTAGGATGAATAATGAAAAAACCCATGGTTCCAAGGCCAATCTGTACCATCTCATCGCCGTGAGAATGGTACATCTGGGTGCCATGTTGTTTGAGTGTAAATTCGTAGGCGAAGGTTTCGCCGGGCATGATCGGTTTTTGAGTAAGCCCCTGCACGCCATCCATGCCGCTGGGAAGGATAATGCCGTGCCAATGTACAGCGGTGGGCTCGGGGAGTTTGTTGGTCACAAGGATTCGGACTCTATCACCTTCTACTGCTTCAACGGTGGGTCCCGGGGTTTGCCCGTTGTAACCCCACGCCTTGATCTTCATTCCCGGAGCCATCTCCCACTCAACCTCTTCGACCGTAAGATGAAATTCCTTTACGCCATCCACCATTTTCCAAGGAAGGGTTGAACCGTTAAGCGTAACGACTGGCGTGTATGGCAAACCTTTGGAATTCATATCCGCTGATGATTGCACCTCTGCAATAGACGATTGATATCCTGCTGTAAAAAATAAAAACACAGCCGTTGTTAAGATTAGAAATTTCTTCATCATTACTTCCCTCCATGATTTTGATGATTCATGTGTTCCATACCTGTTTTATCTTTTTGCATGTTTGAAGATTCCATACTTTCTTCCGGAGTAAAAGTAAATCTTTCGCCGGTTAGACTTTCCAATTCCGAACGAATAACCCAGTA
>CAYJXI010000106.1:0-4615 GCA_964374105.1 uncultured Planctomycetales bacterium | reverse complement strand
CGTTGGATGATGTCACTTATAGTCTGTAGACTTATATTAGACAAGTGTTAAAGTATTGTCAAGGATAATGAGGGGACAAATGGCGGATATAAGAAAAATGTTAGGAAGTAGGGTGAAGGAGCTTCGACAGAAAAAGAAAATGTCCCAAGAAGCCCTCGCTTTCGAATCCGGCCTTCATAGGACCTATATAAGTGATATAGAGCGTGGAACTAGAAATGTTTCAATAAAAAATATTGAGAGAATCGCGAAAGCCCTAGACATTTCTTTGAAGGAGTTAATGCCATAATGGATCTGACAATCGATGTATTAAGAGATAAACTTGTGGAGATTGAAAAATTAAAGTTTGTGCCATCTCATCGAACAGGGGATACCGGAATAGGCAAAACGCTTGAGGATTTATTGGAAATAAAAGAAAATAATATCCCATTATGTGATATAGGAACAGTAGCAGAGCTAAAGGCGTATAGAAAAGATGCCGCTTCAATGCTAACGCTATTTACTTTGGAACCGAAACCAAAAGGTGGAGATAGAGATCGGTTTCTCTTAGATAATTTTGGCTATTCAAAAAGAGATAATAAGCGCTCAAAGGAATTACATAGCACAGTAACTTGTAGAAGGTATAATAGGCAAGATTTAAAATTGGCTGTGAGGAAAGACAGAATTAGCGTGAATGCAAAAGGTCGTAGGTTAAATATTTTTTGGGATATTGAAATACTCAGGAAAAAATTTAATGAAAAACTTCCGGCTTTGGTCTATGTTTTAGCGAATAGGAAAATAATAAAAGGCCGAGAATATTTTCATTTCAACGAAGCGTATTTTCTATCCGGGTTTGATTTCGATCTATTTAAGAAAATGGTAAGAAAAGATTCTATCGTTGTGGATTTTAGGATGTATTATAGACCCAGGGGTTCTGTTAGAAATCATGGCACGGGTTTTAGAGTAAAAATAAAGCGATTGTATGGCTGTTTTAAAAATAAGGTAAGACTTATCTAAAGTTTTTGTAAGATAACTATGCTTTCTTTTTGCATAGTTTCTTCGAGCTCCCCAGTTATATTGGTGGGGGAGTTTTTTAATGGCATGCGCTTATTCGGTATGTTCCTTACTATAATATCTACAGTTTGAAAACCTAAATTCTCTCCCAATTCAGACACGATAAAGTCGGTGGGGAGCTTTACTTTTTTGACGGTTCTATTTCCAATAACAACACAAAAATACTTATATTTTTTCAAGATTCTATACGCCTGAATCATTGCTTTATTTAAATCTATGTAAAAAGCAAGCACCTCTTTACTTCTCTTGAGATCGTATTCAGCGATTAAATTTAAAACCTTCGCTAAAGATTTTGAGTTCAAATTATTTTCAATTTTTGCATCTACCGTCCCACCGATAAGTTTCCGATCAAGTTGTAATTCATCATCCTCTATCATATTAAGCCACTGCAGAGATAATCTAGAAAATTGCCCATATGCGACGGTTGTTCCGCTGTCTCCATAAGGCGGAGAAGTTATAATGCAGTCGATAGACTCATCATTTACATCATATTTTTTAGTAGAATCGGCTTGAATAATTTTAACCCACGTTGTCTCATCAACATCATTGTAAAATTCTTTGATTCCTTTAATGTTTTTTTCTGCATACTTTTTAAATATCAATAGGACATCGGGGTCGTGACTCTTGAGTCTTTCTTTTGGCATTCTAAATAACTTAAACTCTCCGTTTTTTGTATTAGATGAGGTTCGGACAGTTTCACTAAAGGCAACAAAGAAGAAATCTCTGGCATCCTTATTTTTAATATCGTTTATACATTTTCTTATCTTGGCAAGTTCATATATGACTCGTTCCTTGAACCAAAAATCAATATTAAAGAACCGTGGCAATTCTTCCTTTTTCGGTTTATGATTATTAATATTAGAAAGTAAAGAAAGATATACGTTCTGCAACATCTCAGGTTTTATGGGTGTCGTTTTAGCTTTTGCAAGGAAAACGGCAAGTGGATTTAATTCGACGCCGTAAGCATTTCGACCTAAGAGTCGACTTTCTACCAAGGCCGTGCCACTACCGCAGAAAATATCACAAATGGTATCTCCAGTTTGGCTACAATTTAATATGAGCCGCCTCGCTAATTGGGGGATAAACATCGCTGGATAATTATGAAACCCGTGTGTGTATGGTTTTGTATTTTCACCCCTAAAATCCCACGAATAATCAATCCTTCGATTTCTATTTCCAGGAGATTTTTCTATTTCCTTTTTGCCATTATTCAGGTTTCGAATAATACTAATAACTTTACCTTTTATCACTAATTCTTTTGTTAGTATCGGTGGTACATAAGGATTTGCAGATTTCAGCATAAATAAATCATTGTTAATATAGAATTTTTTAAGAGTCGCTTCATTACCGTTAATGATTGCAACTATAGTGTCACCTTGCTCAGCAGTTGGTTGCTCACGAATGATTACAAAATCGCCATCAAAGATCCCCTCATTAATCATGCTGTCGCCCTTTACTTTTAAAACGTAATGTCTCCCAGATCGGGTGAGTAAAGATTTGGATACCGTAACTGGCTCAGCGTTCCCTACGGCTTCTATGGGTCTACCGGCTGCTATTGTTCCAAGGAGAGGTAGTATTACTTGATCTTTTGCTCTTTTATTGCCATAGATATTTAATGCGCGGGGTTGGTTCTCCTCTTTATGTAAGTACCCCATATTTTGCAGTGCTTCTACGTGGTAATGGGCAGTAGAGACAGAGGAGAGGCGAAGATGTCTTTTTATTTCTTCGAGGGAAGGGGCGTAATCGTTTTTGTCTATATACTTCTGGAGAAAATCCAACACCTGTTTTTGGCGTTTTGTTAACATCCGGACCCCTCCTTGAAAATTCCTTGACTTTCGATTCATTTTCGATTATAGTGGGAAACGGTTGCTGGTGTCAAGTTTTTTAATTTTAGGAGAATCCGCCAATGAAAGTGGACTTTGGGCGAAATAGAAAAGTTGATAATGATAGGCAGAAACATTTACATGAGGCCGGCGAGGGAGCAATCAAGGCGCTGGTTGCTCGTGTCCCAGTATTTGGGGAGCTGATTGCCGGGTGGGATGCGTATCGGCGGAGCCAATTCGACCTTTATGTTAAACGTTTTATCCTTGCGATAGAGGAAGAAATACAAGATATTTCGAAGTTGGGTTCTAATGAGTGGCTGGGAAGTATGGAGGGGAAGCAGTTTGCGAGGAAAATCTTTGCTTCTGCGACTGATGCGCAACTAGAGGAGAAACACCGTCTCTTTGCCAACGCATTCGTCAACGGTATTGAGAATAAACAGTTGTCTGACTTGGAGAAGCTAAAATTTGTTGACATGCTACGTCAGTTGTCGTTGGCGTCTCTGGGGGTATTGTCCGAGATGCACAAGCTCTATGGAAGCCAAGTACATCGATCCGGCCGCCCACGACCAACAATTGCTGCCCCGCAGGTCTCAGTGGCAGAGCTGATCAGAGAACTGGGTAGTAAATTTGATCCATACCTCATTGAATCGGCAGTCACGGAGATACGAGCTACTGGGCTTTTTAGCCGATTTACTTCATTCCATACTGGTATTGAAGGAAAACCCGAGCCAGACTCATATATTGACAACGAAATTATCTACACTGAATTTACAGCAAGATTTGTCGAATTTGTCAGGAGTAACCGTCTGTAAGTCAGAATGAAAGTAAGGCGCTTCTATTTTCCGGCGGTCGCAGAAATGAAAACCATTCCAAAACTTTACATATGAGTATAAAAAATTATTTGAAGGAAAAAGTGTTAAATCCCTTTTGCCATTTTTGGCGAGAAGCAAGCTTTCTCGAAATCTCATTATCTTTGTTGTTAATTATAGTAATATTACTCGGGATTTATCGGGGTCCAGACAGACTACAGAACACCATTTTACTCATTACAGTATGGGCGGTTTTATGGTATACGGGTGAAACAAGAAGGCTAAGAGAACTAACAGCAAAGCAAATTGAAATTAGCATACAACCCCTGATCGTCGTTGCCTCCATTGGGGAACATATCGATGTTAAAAATATTGGAAAAAGTCCTGCCCTATGCATAAATATTCACGATATTGCTCAAGGCAAATACATCTTTAGATTTGAGGAAGTTTTAGTTGGTGAGATAGGTGGAAATGTTGGAATACCGTTTGAAGTATATAATCAAGAAGGCAGTTTAATAACTTCTTCAGAAGATAAATATAAGGTTGCGTCACAATTTCTGTCTCCCCATAACTTACAAGATGGTAAGAGTTATAATTTAGTCATTGATTACGATGACATAAAAGAAGGAAAGTGGCGGACAACTTATGCGGTATATGGCAAAAGAACTCATTACAAAGGGACTACTAAACGGGACAATTAATTTTGGTGAGTAGCATAGCCATTTTACGCTACATGATAAAGGGAGCCCCCCACAGGGGGGCGGACGGGATCCTCCAAAGTTTTTCCATTAGAGGCCCTTCGTTGGTTTGAGGTTTTAACTTTTAGCCCGTTCAAAGGCCCCCGCATCATCCAACGGGTTGGGCGGGGGGAATAAAAAGCGGACCAGCTGCCCAGGCTGGCCGCCCCCACCCGGCCAGCCTGGGCGCTGGATG
>CAYJXI010000105.1:0-4654 GCA_964374105.1 uncultured Planctomycetales bacterium | reverse complement strand
AAATTAAAGGTCTTTATGATGAAGGAGATTTTAAGTGTCATTACATTATTAGCTATTCTCAGTAAGATTAGTTTTGCTGATCAAATTCACTTTAAAAATAATAAAACAATCCAAGGAACAATTGTCGAAGAAACAGAGAGATATATCAAAGTCGATATGGGAATTGACTTCCCCATTACCTATTACCGAGATGAAATTGATCATATTGTTTACGAAAAGGATGCTTCAGTTCTTTTACCGCAAGATGCATCCCCTTCCGAAGAACAGCCGAAAGATCTTGAAAAAAAGGAGAATTTTTTATGGCAACTGGAATCGCAAACGGCCAAGGCTTACCTTTTTGGATCAATTCATCTCGGTAAAAGGAGCATGTATCCTTTAGCCCCGCCAATTGAGCAGGCCTTTAATGAATCTGATTATCTCGTTGTCGAAATCAATATTGAAGCCATCGATCCCAACTTAGCCCAGCAGACGATGCAGCAAAGAGGAATGTATCTGACTGGCGATCGACTAGAAAATCATATTTCTAAAGAAACCCTTCTGCGCCTCAAGGATCGTTTGCGCACCTATGGGGTCCCTTATGAACAATTTTCGTATTTCAAACCTTGGTTTACGGCCTTGACTTTAACCCTGCTTCAAATCAAGCACTTGGGATTTGAAGAAGAGTATGGAATTGATTTGTATTTCCTAAAGAAGGCTAAGGGAGAGAAACAGATTTTGGAACTAGAGACATTGGAGGAGCAACTGAAGTTCTTTGATACCATTGCCGATCAAGGGACCCTCCTGGAATATACTTTGGATTCTTTAGAGGAAACAGAAAAGATGCTTGATCTTCTAGTTGTGTCTTGGCAAACAGGGGATGTGGCAACGATGGAAAGGATCATGATCGAGGATCTGTTAAAGGAAGATCCCGGAATCTTACCGATTCTGCAAACATTGTTGTTTGATAGAAATATCAAAATGGTGGAACAGATTAAGGGATATTTGTCCAGTCATCAGGGGACATATTTTATTGTGGTGGGCGCAGGTCACCTCATCACCGATCAAGGAATCGTAGAACTTCTGAAGAAGGAAGGTTATACGATCAAACAACTTTAATGAAAATCTTCTTTTGAAGGGTGAATTTTTTTGATAAAGTGTTCTTTGTCTATGCGATGAGAAGATGGGAGTATTAATTAAACTTCCCATCGGAATTTTAATGATTGAAATTCCGATTCCCCACAGGGAGGGACCGAAGGAAGATTATGCACGAGCGAAGTGAGGGCCTATCTGGCAAGAAAAAAAGGATCGTGAGAGATAACATGAAGAAGATCTCTGGGATATTCATAGGAATAATAGTGATATTGGGAATATCAGTTTTGGAATATGCTCAAGCGTTTCCTGAAGCACCCTATTTTATTTCTGCGCCGTTGCCGATGGCCAGTATTGATGTTGACGGAATCTATATTGTCGGTGTTCCCGCAGACGGCAGCGGTGTCTGGATTCATAGTTCAGGAAAGACAACCGCTCCTAACGACGACCCTCAGGATGCCTGGAAGAAGGTAACTGATGCTCCCGTGGGAACGAAGATAACAGAGGTAAAAATACATGGAAGAAGGATTGTATGGTTAGATAGCTCCCTTCATCTGCGATATTATGATTTGGGAGAAGATTATCTTTTTGAGACCGCTGATGACAAAGGCATACAGCAGATCCCCACCGAGCCACTGAACTCTTTTCCTTTGCCTGATGGTGGAACTGCTTCTTACCAGATGACTCAGGAAATGGATTTTGCCTACGATTACTTGGCGGTAACTGTTCAGGATATGACCAGTAGAAAGAAAGATCTGGATGTTTTGCTTTATGACTTTACGTATGAGCAGTGGATACCGCTTGCTGTGAAGAAGGGAGCAAATGGCTTAATTGTAGATGAGGCTAGACCGCGGATTGGAAGGAATTCCGTTGTTTTTATACGCGAAGAAGAAACTATAGACCCCCTATTGGGTTGGCAACTGATTAAGGAGGCATACGAGTATTTGTTCAAAACAGGGATAGAACAGCTCATAAGTAATAACAATGATGATTACGATGTGACCGAAGTGGCAGAAGACGTGGCAGTAGAAAAAGAAAGAATTGGTATAGGATATATTGACCAGTCATCAGATTTCCTTTCTTACAGGTTAAAAGTTTTATACAATTATTCCTGGTTGGATTGATTTGAAGAAGATACGGTTGTCCCATTATATTTAAGGGGAATAACAATGTGTGATGGAAAGGTAGGTTATATCCTGGATCAAGGAACAGACGTTACGTTATTTATTGGGAAGGAGGACATAAAGCTTCCTGAAACAGTAGTGTTATCCCAGGATCCCAACTTTACCTTAGATGCGGCACGTGCCGTGTTCTTGGTGAATACCGGAAATATAGGAATAGTGAATTATTTACCTGAGAAAACTCCCTTTTATCAGTTCGGACCACCACATGAATGGGAATGGAGTATTCCCTCATACATGACTACTAAATTAAATGGTCCATTTGATATAGCTATTGATAGCACGGGTAATGTTTATGTGGCAGATACTTATAACCATCACATCCAGAAGTTTAGCCCGGATGGTACATTTATTACCAAGTGGGGCTTTGTAGTGGAAGGTGACTTTAGAAGGGAAGGTGACGGACACTTTACTCATCCCATAGGTATTAGTATTGACAGCCAGGGATATGTCTATGAGGTAAATGCTATTGACCACTGCATCCAGAAGTTTAGTCCCGATGGCGAATTTATTACTACGTGGGATTTTTTTGGGAGACCTAATAGACCGTTTGGGTATCCATGCGATGTTAGTGTGGACAACAAGGGATATGTTTATGTTGTAGATTCTCATGATCACAACGTCAACGTACAGAAGTTTAGCCCGGATGGTACATTTATTATTAAGTGTGGCAGTCTAGGAAGCAGTGATGGGCAGTTTACTGGTCCCTCGAGTATTAGTTTGGACAATCAGGGAAATGTTTATGTGCTTGATAGTTTTAACAACCGCATCCAGAAGTTTAGCCCGGATGGTACATTTATTATTAAGTGTGGCAGTCTAGGAAGTGGTGATGGGCAGTTTAATGGTCCCTCGGGTATTAGTTTGGATAGTCAGGGAAATGTTTATGTGGCTGATACTAATAACCACCGCATCCAGAAGTTTAGCCCAGATGGTACATTTCTTACTAAGTGGGGCAGTGAAGGCAGTTTTGATAGGCAGTTTAATTACCCCCGCGATATTAGTGTGGATAGTGCGGGAAATGTCTATGTGGCAGATACTGGTAACCACCGAATCCAGAAGTTCCGCTACCCGATTCTTTTTATCCGGGGAGATGCTGATTCGGATACAGTCATAGACAAAGATGATGCGAAGGCGATCTTGGAATACCTGTTTCTCGGTGGTGAGGCCCCGTGTCCTCTTGCCGCGGGAGATGTTGATGACACTGGAAATATAGACTTGACAGATCCCATCTATTTGTTGATTTATATATACCACGCTGGCCCTCAGCCTGCGGCTCCGTTCCCTGAGGCCGGCCTTGATCCGACGCCGTAAAAGAGCGTATAGCGGACAGTCTCTAACGCTTAGTTCAGAGTAGAGTTACAGGATTATTGGAGAACTGAAAACGGATAACTAAAAATTAATAACTAAACCACGGGTGGGGGTGTCCCCAACCCGTCATCATGAGGAACAAAGAGCATGCCCAATCCAAATCAATTGCCATTTCTTTTAAAATTGTTGGATGATGAATCACCCGAGGTCCAACGCGAGATCACCAAACACCTTTTAGCCTTTGGTCCTCAGCTAAGAGAGGAGTTGGCAAAACTCTCTCCCAGCCTCATTAAATCAAAGGAGGATTTTTTAATTCCTATCTTAGAAAGTCAACAGAGGACTTGGCTTCGCCAAAATTGGGCCAATTGGTTTGAAAAGGGGGCTAACTTAGACAAGCTGGAAACTGCATTTTCTTTGTTATCGGAATTTCAATGCGGTTGGAATTCTAGGTACAATCAAAATTTAAAAAAACTTCTGGATACCTTAGCCTTTGAATATCAATCCTTATATCCTCATCATAATGATGAAAAACAATTGGCGGAATTCCTCTTTAAAATTAAGAAGGTCAAGGGTGCGCAAGAAGACTATTACAACCCTCAGAATAGTAATCTGGCTTATGTGATCATTGAAAAGCGCGGGTTGCCCATCAGTTTAACGAGCATTTATATGCTGGTGGGGGGACGTTTGGGATTAACCATTGGTGGATATAACTTCCCGGGACATTTTATGGCCTATTTTAAAACCCAGGGGAAAGGTATTTTAGTCGATTGTTTCAATGAGGGAAGAATGATTGAAGAAAATGATGTTATTCACTTTAATGTGAAAGATAGCCAAAATGACACAGAATACGTAACCTCTCAAGCGGAAACCATTATTCAACGGGTCCTTTCCAATCTCGTTCAAGCCTTTCAGGTTAAGGGGAATCTGATTAATAAACAGTGTATGCTTGATTTGTATGAGGAAATGGAGGCTAGGTTCCTTCAAGCGAAAGAAAAATAGGAACGAATCTTTTCGGAAGGGATTCCCTTCTTAAATTTATCACCAAGGAAAATAAATTTTTCTTGACAGCCACACAGATGGGTGGTAATATTTTCCTC
>CAYJXI010000104.1:0-4694 GCA_964374105.1 uncultured Planctomycetales bacterium | reverse complement strand
CACATAAATATACGATTCCGCGCCCCCTTTTCTGGCCAATTGTCTAATCTTTTGGACGGCATCTTTCACCTTAATATCTCCGTGAAAGGCAATCAAATCAGTGGTCATAATCCGTCCCGCGCTATCTTCTGGATAAGTTAGAAGTTCCTGGATCTGTTTTTTATTTTTTTCCTCTAAAAGATCGAGGAACATCTGACGCATTTCATTAAAAAATTTTAAGAAAATATTAGCGCCCTGCTTGGGATCTAAATTATTGATAATCTTCTTAAAAAGATTACGGGGAAGTTTTTGCAGAAGAACCGCAGAATAAGAATCATTCAGTTGATGAATGGCTTGTGTTGCCAAGGACAAGGGTGATGTCTTAATGACCTCAACGGCATCGTTCTCATCCATGGTCTCCAGACAATGGGCAGAGGCAACAGGATCATTTTCAAAAGATCTTCTTACTAACGGCAATAATGGAATTTCATTATTCATGAGCATCCCCTTCTCTTTGGTAGTGACTCACGGAAAGGTAGCCGTAGGAGCACGGCCCGCTTCGCCGATACGAAGTGAAGCGAGCATGCCGTGCCTCTACGACCACCTTTTTTATTTAAAAATTGAATCCAAGATATTTTCGATAATCTCTTGCTCAGGGCGCTTCTGTTCTGGTTGATCCGCAGGCGCGTCCGGGGACTCTATCGGTTGATTATTTTCCCGATCAAAGACTTTATTAATGACTTTCTTGAGTTCTTCTTTTCCCTTATTTTCAATGAGTCTTTTGCCTAAATAAGCTAGATCAACAGAGAAATTAAATTGCGGAAATCGCCCCGACACCCCCAGGGGGATAAAAATCCTTTGGCTTTCATCAAAAAGATACTGCAATGGGGAGACGAGTTGGACCATGCTTGCGGATAAATCCGCTGGGATAATCAAGGAACCTTCTAGAGAATATTCCTGGTTAAAACCAGCCTGGGCCTGACCTTCAAGAAGAAAACCATCCGCATCGATCTCAATAGGCTTTATCAAAAGTTTCCCATCTTGAATTGTGATTGAAAAATTGACCTTGTTTAGCATGGTATCTTTATGAGTTAATATTTCTTTATACCGTTCAGGCAAGGCAGCTTCTAATTGTTCAACAAGATCAGGGATCAACGAAATTTTGTCCAATACCGTCTTTAAAATATTGAGATCCGCCAATCTCCCTTCCCTCATTTCCAGCTCGCCTTGACCGTTCATCGAATTCAATGTCTTTTGAGGATCAAAGCCTTGTCCTTGGGTCATGAATTTTCCAAAAAGAAGTCCCTTGACCTTAACCGGCTGATCCTTTTGATCGATGACTTCTTCTAAATCTAAGCCATCCAGATTCAAATCCATTTGGAAATTTTGTGACTTGAGGTAATCCTCCACACTCCCCTTCGCCGATAACGAGCCTTTGCCCAGCCGAAATTTAAAATCTTTTAAATCAATCTTAGTTTCGGATACCTCAAACTGACAGGACATAGAGTTGATCGGTTGGGACAAACCTTTCCAGTTGACCAATCCTTGCAATAGCTCACCTTTGAGAATCAAGGTCTTGAGTCCTTGAGAACTCGCCTCGAATTGATCAACGGTAACATTCAATTTCCCTTGGATATTTTCTGGCCCCGCCCCAAGAGAGGCCAACTGCGCCATGGACAAAGTCGAAAGGTCTGCCGTTGCCCCTATTTCCTTCATACGAAAGATTTGCTGATTTAAATCGACCGCTGCCAGTCCATTAATGGTAATATTAGGTTGGTTACTTAACAATGCCGCTTGTAGAGTCACAGGGAAATAATCTTTGAGATTAAAATTCTTGATCTGCCCTTCGATTTTAGCAATATCCAAAGAAATCCCTGGGACAATTTCTTTCAAATTGACCCGACCTTCCGATATTTTTACATTCAAAGATAAGTCACTTAAGCCTTGCGGTCCAACTAGCAGGGATTGGATATCCACTTTGAGTTTTCCTTTAAGCTCATCAGGAACCCTTACTCCTTTTAACATCGGCAAATCTTTTTTAAGCTTTTCTAAAGAAAATTGCGCGAGGTCGGTTGAAAGGGCTGCTTCCCTGATCTGGATATTCTGATGATTGAGATCTAAGATAGCCTTTCCTTCCATAAAAATATTGGGCTCCTGGCTTGCCATAGCCAGCCCTAAGCTGAAGGAAAATGGTTCTTTAAAATTCAGATGGGTAATTTTTAAATAAACATTAACGATATCCAAAACCAGATGGGGATCAAAGTTCTTATCGATATAGTGAACCATTCCCTTTTTCAACTCTAAGGATTTGATAAAGATATCCGGCAGTTTTGTCGTCCCCGCGGATTTTGTTTTTGCGAATATATCGGAAGTTGAGGAGGGAAGTAAATCTCTGGGTTGGGATAAAGCTCCCTTGGCCTGGGTTTGCTCCTCTCCTATTCTGGGCTCAGGGCCCGGGGAAAAGAAAGAAAGGCTGGTTTGATCTTGTGTTGTGGGATTTTCTTTTTCACGAACCAGGAAAAGTTTAGGGGTATCAAGTTCAATACTGGTAATGAGGATTTGTTTTCGGGTAAGGTAAGAAAAAATATCAATACCCAAATACGCATTTGCGATTTTCAAAAATTCCCCCTTTGGGAAATCAGAAACCTCACTCATCCTTAAATTTTTAATATTGAGTCTAACGCCTGTCTTGAAATGAAAATCCAGATCAATCTTCTCTAAATCTATCTCACGACCAAGGGCATTTTTAGCCTGAGAAAGAAGTTGCGGTTTGTAACGATTGATGTCAAACGTCTTTAAAAAAACAAAAATGCCGATCATAACGATGAAAATGAAGATAAGAATAAAGGATAGTACTCTTTTAAGTATTCTCATAAAGCAAATTTAATAGAGCTGATTATATTTTGGTTTTCAGAACTCTCGGTTATTCAGAAAACAAAGGGACATTTTACTCCCTTATCTTAAGAAGCCTATTTTAGCGAGGATGAGAAATTTGGGCAAGGAAATACTTGTCAACCCTTCAACTATCCCTGCCTTAAAAGGCAAGGCTTGCTCAGGGTTGACTCTTAAGAAGGCACCTTTTGTCCCCGCCATAAATGGCAGGGCTTGGACGCCTCGAATGAGTCAACAAATGCCTTCTAACAAACACTAACGCAAACACCCGGTGTTTGGCATCACGGTTTCTTCCCCACCAATAATTGATTGATCTTGTCCACAAGGGGGGAAAACTTGTCATTCTTTCTTATATGGATAGGCCCGGACTTTGTCTTCTTTATACGTTGATCTAATTCATTAACAATCCGGTCAAAGGGACCGATCATTTTATGCGTGATTTGATAGGCCAACGTCAAGATGCCCAAAACAACAAGGGGTGTCATAATGAGAATAATGGTGGTCACTTTTCTAGCGGCGGGAATAATATTATAAGCGATGGCCTCGGGTATGGCAATCTCCTCCGCGGTAATATAAAAGATCAAATAAAAAAGTCCGATGCCAGTAATAAAAGCGGGAAGGATCGAGGCTAAAAAAACAATAAAAAACATATCCCGGTGCAAAGGATTAGCAAAGAATCTTCTTCTTCGATTTTCTATCTGATTCATTTTTTATACCCCACTTTGATATCTTGATAAAAAGCCTCAGCGGTGGATAAAGTATTGTCGGCATCGGTCATCAAGGCAATCGCGGTCACATAGCGAGGAGGAGATTTGCCAAAGGCCTTCTTATAATCTTCCAGAATGTTTCTTTCCTCAAAAACCCATTGGTCAACATTGGTTTTCCCTGATTCCACCACTATCAATTTGATATTGTCTAGATAGGGACTGGCCATGACTGTTTCTTCACGAAGATTTTCATCCCAGATATACTCTAAGGATTTTGTTTTCATAAAATTCCAACTGGAAAATATCACATAGACCCTCGCGGCATAATCGTCTTTTTCTAACCACCCGACATCCCCTGTATTTTGCGATCTTTTCTCTGGGAATTTGGTGATCTTCCAATGCCAACTGATCATGGGGTGTTTTGTTACATCAAATTTCAATTTATAAAATAACCCGGAACAGGCCTGGTGGCTGTGAGCAGACAGAAAACCATCACCCCCCTTAACCCGTACATCATAAAGGACTTTCCCTTTAAAAACCTTTTCTTGCCATTCTTGAAGAGAATTATGAGCGTTAAAGGGAAACCATTTGGGAAGATCATAGGCATAAGCTGCAAAAATAAAGCAGGCAAGACAGAAGGTTATCAGCAATGAAAAAGAAGTGATTTTTTTCATCATAAGAGTGGTTTGTGAATCACCTTCTTTCCCTTAAAACTATCCCCTTGAATATTTGCATGAGGAAAGCAGGCCTTCATCACAAGCACCTTAATAGCCTATCGTTTCATCGAAGACTCTTATACATCGCTTATTTTTACAAAGGGACTTGCTTCCCATGAGGGAATTCTTTCCACAGCGAACCGTTTTTCTTCTGGCAAAATAAGGATTCACTGACTCAATAAACTTGATCAATTTAAGCATTCTCGCTTTTTCTTGAATATGAATAAATTCCCCGCAAACGGCATGCGGATTATTAAAAAAAATAAAGCAATCTTCATTAACCTTGCAATGATTGGCTGATTCGATGGTTAAATCAATGATCACTTCCCCCAAAAGGAATATGGCCAGATAAATGAATAGGATTAATCCAAGAAAAATTACTAATCCTTTAACCATGGGA
>CAYJXI010000103.1:0-5033 GCA_964374105.1 uncultured Planctomycetales bacterium | reverse complement strand
TAGCTAATAATGTAATGACACTTAAAATCTCCTTCATCATAAAGACCTTTAATTTATTGTGATTTGAATAATTCATAGACAACGGGAAAAATCTTTTTCTCCCACATCGCATGGGCTTTAAAAGAAGGATGCAGTCCATCCTCTGCCAATAAAGAAAAATCTGTTCCCATTTTATGGGAAATCGAAAACAGATCAACCACTTTTAGCCGACGAGACTTCGCCTCTTTAACAATGATATCATTGAATAAAACAATTCTTTCCCTTTGCTTAGAACCAAACCTTTGACCCGAAGGGGTAATAGAAAAATCTGGGATCGTCAATAAGACAACATGGTCTTTCTGCGGCAAAATTTCTTGAATCTCATCCAGGATCTTTTTAAGATGCCTTGAAAAATCCTCTTGACGAACTTCCCGAACCACATCATTGGCCCCAATCAATAAAGTAACAAAAGTGGGCTGCAAAGATCTCAATTGAGGAAGCTGTCCTTCCCAAAGATCCCCTGATGACCAACCCGCTCTCGCTAAATTGTCAACTAACCTTACCGGAATTCCTTTAGCTTGCAAATCTTTCACAAGAAGTGAAGGCCAGGCTACTTGGGGAGTGATTCCCGTCCCAATAGTGTAAGAATCTCCTAAGGCAACGTAGAGAATTTCGTCTTTTGTCCTCCCATCCGAACCGATAAAAAAGAATAAAACGAAAAGTCCAACAGAAACAACAGAAAACAAATGGTTCCTTTGAAAATCTTTCCTTATTAAAGTGAGTCCTTTCAAATTTATCCTCTAAAAACATTGCTTATTATTAAATAAGCAAAATTAAATGGGAAGTAATTTCACGCGCCCGACAAGTCTAAAAATATTTCCAGGAGAGGGTAATTCTTTTCCCGATAAAAGACCGTAAGAAGTGGCAGTAGCCACCGCCATTCTCAAAGCCTCTTTAAAGGATTGGCCATGAATAAGGGAATAAAGAAGGCCAGCAATAAAGGCATCCCCACAGCCAACCGAATTGGCGATTCTTTTTTCCGGAAGATGAGCCCACCAGAATTCTTTTCCATTAGTGGCCACCGCACCCCTTTTATCTAAAGAAATGATCACATTCGGGATTCCTCTAGCCAACAATTCCTTTATTGCTTTTTTAATTTTTGTGAAGGTATTGAGTTTCTCTTGGAAAAGATATTCTGCTTCCGGTAAATTGGGTTTAATCAGATAAGGCCTCGCTTTGATTCCTCTTAATAAGAACTCGCCACTTGTATCTAATAAGGTCTTTTTGTGATACCGTTTAGCCAAGAAAATAAGTTTTTCATAAATGTCATAGGGAGCGCCTCTCATATGACGTCCCGAGAAAACAACATATTCACAATTCAAAAGGAGAATTCGAATCTTAGCAAAAATAAGTGCTATTTCTTTTTTGCTCACCAGAGGGCCGCAATCAATGATTCGAGTTAAAAGATTTCTTTTTTGATCAATCATTGTTAGATTCGTCCTTGTCTGGCCTTTGATATGGACAAAATCAGAAAAAATCTTTTTGTTGTTTAAAGATCTTTCCAGGTATTCTCCGGTTACCCCTCCTAAAAACCCTGTGGCCACATTGTCAATCTTCAAAATTTTTAAAACATGGGAAACATTGATCCCTTTTCCCCCCGCTCGATAAAACTGCTCCTTAAGCTCATTGTCCTTACCGGCCTTAAAATCATCGACCTTGATAAAGTGATCAAGGGCGGGGTTAAGAGTCACCGTAAGAACTGTTTTCTTTTTAATCATAAAAGAATTTATTGACTTCAAATGAAGTCTTCTGAAAAAATAAACTGTTGCCAAATTCATCGCCTTTTGTTAAAGTACTCTTCCTTTGAACTGAAAAATTAAAATCAGAATTTCCCTTGTTTAAAATCTGGATCTCTTTGAGTATGTCCAAATTTCTACGTTCCTTCCTTCTCTTAATGGGGATCTTTTTATTATCTTGCCCCCCCTCTCTTATTGCCGCTGAAAAATCCAATACAACTTTCCTTCAATTCCACATCCAACAAGAGATATCCTACTTTAAGGGGGTTTGGGTTTCTCGTCCTCGAGACCTTGATAAAAAATTATTAGAGTTGATTAATAATAACAAAATTCGATCCTTGGATGATTACGCCTATTGGCTGCAAAAGAATATCAAATATAGAAAGGACGAACTCAGAGATGCCTGGGCCTCTCCTCAGGTAACATTGAACTTAAAACAAGGAGATTGTGAAGATTTCACCTTCCTTAATATAGAAGTAGCAAAAATTTTGGGTTATCAACCCCGCTTTCTTGCCTTTGTAAATCATAAAAAAGCCCATGCCGTTTGCGTCTTTAAAAATCAAGATCATTATGTCTGGTTTGATAATGCCAGATTAAAAAAAACAAAAGCGGCTTCTCTCTCTGAGTTTGCCTCAGAGGTTACCAAAGAATATCCTTATCACTATCTTCTTGAGCTTGACCTGAAGTCCCATCAGTGGAAACTCCTCTATGCAAAATCTTAAAATTCGTATTTACAACTTTTGATAACTCGGACTATTCTTAACTACTTTCCTTTTGTCCGTTGACCGATAACAAGGGATCAGGATGGATGAATTTAATTTTAAGTTTCTCTTTAACTTTAAGATTACTGATAATCCTAGGATAAGAAGTTGATTCCTCCCCAAATGTCGGTAATTTTAAACCTCTCTTTTGGGCTATCCGCTTATATAATTCCTGGCGCGTGGGATGGTGATCCGATACGGCATTGAAGATTTCCCCTCTGATATCTTGCTGAATAATTTGCAAGATGATACTGATACAATCATCCAAATGAATAAGATTAACCGGTTGACTAGCTCCCTGAAAATCTGTTTTTTCAGCCCAGAACTGACCAATGGGCCGGTTAGGTCCATAAAGACCACCCAATCGGACCACAGTGGTTGAGAAATGCGAATTGGTCATGAGATCATTCTCAACCTCTAATAGAACTTTTGATCTTGGATTGTCAGGGTTAAAAGAAGTGTTTTCTTGAACGAAAGATAAAGTCCTGGGATAAACAGATGTTGAGCTTGTGAAAATGACAAAATCAATGGGAGATCCTTCCACTTCCTTAATGATGGACTCAATTTGAAATCGGTAAATTTCCGGATCGTTTAGATCTTGTCTGAAAGGAACAGTTAAAATAAGAACTTCCGAGTTAAAGAAATCAAATGTCTTCGGCCCAACGGAATGAGATTGGCATTCAATAAAATAAGCGACAATACCCTCTTGCCTCAGAAGGGACAGCTTTTCCGACGTTTTGGTTGAACCTTTAACCGTGTAACCAGATTGAATAAGACGCTTTGCCAGAGGTAATCCCAACCACCCACATCCAAGGATGCTAATGGTTATTGACCTCAATGATCTCTTTGACTCCATCCACTCCTTGAAGGGTCGCTTTTTAAGAAGGGAAAACAGGCTGGATCACTTATTCTAAATAAGCCTGTAATTCAGTCCAGGTTTTTTTCCCAATAATCCCATCGGCCTTCAAACCATGATCCTTTTGGAATTGACTAATAGCGGCTTTCGTCCTTGTTCCAACCTTTCCATCAATGGCCCCCTCATAATAACCGGCTTTCTTGAGAGCAATCTGAATCTTATCAGGACTGACTGGAACTCGGACGATTTCTTGATCAGAACTGAAGGTTTGATTGGCTGATGAGAAATTCTCGGAGGATGAAAAAACTGGAGTACGAGAACTGGATTTTACTTTTTCCACTTCATAAGACAAATCTTTGATTTCGGTCTTCAAACTATTAATTTCTTGATCTCTTTGCTCAATCCCTTGTTCAAGTTCACCAACCCTCATTTGCAACTGTGAGATGAGGGATTGATTTTGGGATGAGGCACATCCTGCCAAAAAGATAATTCCCACTACTCCGATAAACAATCTTAACAACACTTCCCCCTCCTTTTTTAATTTATATCCTAGTAAAAATTCACCTCATTCCTATACCGAGTAACAAACTTGCAAAACTTTTTTTGAATCTCAAATTGTATCTTATCATAAAGTTGAAATCTGGCTATAATTATCGAAAATTTTTTCGCTTTACGACTCCCTATTTGTGGGACGATTGATTTCCATGAGTCGGAATTCAACATCTCCTTTCCTCTGGGGATAACGTTTCTTTAGTTCTAAAACAGCTTCTTCTCTCTGATCAACAATTTCTATGCTATATTCAAATCCTGGCTTAATCAAAGGCACCCCTCCTAGTTTTATCTTTTCCTTCATACCATCAACTTTGAGCGTCCCCATATACGTAATTTTGTTGGCTTTAACCTCAAAATTAATATCCATCGGTTCGGTAGCGGTTGTCTGTCCTACGGGTATCGTTAGTGATCGAATTTTATATCGTCCAACGGGGAGTTCAATAAAAAAATATCCGGGATTGACTGTTTGGGTCTTCCAAGGAAAATTTAATTGCCTTGCCTCATCCCCAATGATTAAAACATAACTTTTATTTTCATCGGATTGGTCAACAATGGCTAGCTGTACATAGCTTGTTTTCACAACTCCGGAAAAATCAGTTTTAGCAAAAATCATTCCAATCATTAATTTATGCTTATCTTTTTTAAGATGAGTTAATTTCGTATCTTTTGTTTCTCGGATTAGTGTTTTAGAGACACCTTCCTGGACTTTAGGGGAGGAGGCTTTCCCGGCCGTTCGATGCGGCCACACATAGGTACACCCTATACAAGAAAATATTAAAAAGACTACTAATAAATCTTTTTTCGCCCTTGAAAGCATCAATCTTTCTTCTCTCTTATTTCAAAAAATTAGATTCAATTATTAATTCTCACCTTGTTTATCAAAAATCATATTTATAATCTAACCCACATTCAACCATGAAGTGCAACACGGGTTGAGGAAAAGACTTCGTAAGGAGTCTTAAAGTTAAGACATTTACGAGGCCTAGAGTTTAACTGATGTTCAATATATGCAATCTGGTCATCGGATACTTTAGCAAAATCTGTTTTCTTAGGCAAATATCGTCTGACCAGGCCAACGATTTGTTCAAC
>CAYJXI010000102.1:0-5137 GCA_964374105.1 uncultured Planctomycetales bacterium | reverse complement strand
ATCTTCAACCCCTTGCTATATGGATTCTTCATAGAACTTTTGACACTACCCACCAGAGGGATATGCCATTTTTGAGAGGAGCGTGTCCATTCCTCTTTATCAAAAATCGCCCGGGCCTGGAAATCGCCTTTTTTTGTCCAAATTTCAAAACGGCTGCACGCTGAGAGCGAGGCAAACTTGCCGATGCCGAATTCGCCGATGCGGTTGCGGCCAAATTTCGGGGATTTGGGATTGCGTTTCTTGAGGGTTGACCCGATATTGAAATATTGTTTAAGCCCTTCTAAATCCATGCCTAAGCCGTCATCTTCCACAACGATTTTCGCATCCTTGATCGTTACCTTGACCTCTGAGGCATCCGCATCATAGGCATTGTTGACCAGCTCGCGAATGAGCTCGATCGCCTCTGAGTAAAGCCGCTCACCGATTGTGACAATATGGCTTTTGTCAACGGTAATTTCAATTGTCTGGGTAGGATTTTCAACCATGGATCTTGAAGCCTTTCTTCCCTCGTAGCGTTACGAATATACCACGAACAAGTGTGTATCTCTAATTTCTTTTTATGGAGCAAAAGTGACAGCTGTCACTTTTATTCTCAAATAAAGGGCGCTGTCCCCCTTCCCCCATTCATGTCATTCCCGAATGTCTTAATCGGGAATCCACAAGGTGATTGTCCCCACTCTGGATTCCTCCCGCCTCTGGCGGGACGGGAATGACAGGGACTGAGAAATATTCTGTGGTTATGAAACCACTTCTCATGATAAATATACCCCAATGACCAAGGGGATGTTTCTATTTTCTTTACCGGGATCGGCGTCTGCGTTCGGCGGCTTGAATAATCATCTTCAACCTTTGCGGGTTAAATCCCGCCAAGACATAATCGTCAACGGTTATCAGAGGGACGCCTTTGCCACCCAGTTTCTTGTATTTTTGCTTGCCCAGCATATCGTGCTCGATATCATAGCGGGTATAAGGGATATTGTTGCTTCTTAAATACTTCTCCAATTTTTGACAATAGGGACACCAGTTGGTCAGATAAACCTCAATATTAACCTGAGATGTCTTATCCTTGTTAGCTTCTTCTTGTGTACGAACGGGATCCTTGGATTGGATCAACTTCTTTTGAATTTTAACGACATCTTTACTGGTTTTCACCGTGAGCTCTTCTTCAGACTCGCTTAAGATTTCCCCTTGAATCACCAGTCCGCTTTTTAATTGAATAACCTCCCCAAATAAGGGCGCGTTTTTCCACAAGAGGAGGAAACAAAGCAAAACAAAAATTTTCTCTGACTTCCTCAACGGATTTGATTTGCTCTTCTGCCAGACAGTGGGAATAAGACTCAAACTGATTTTCTCGATCCTCCCTATCTCTCTTTTTAAATTCACTCTAACCCCACTCTCATTCTAAGAAATATCCCGATCGAAGAAAAGTGGCCACGTGGCCACTTTTCTCATGCAATCATTACCGCAACCTGAGAAGGGGACAGTCCCTTCTCTAGTCTTAAAATCTTTCTTTGCCCTGTCCCCCGTTTGGGAACTGATATAGTGTAATCAATCACCGCCTCCGGCTGGTTGGGCGAACCGGTCGTTGCCGCACTCATGAGCCGGCTGGCGCCGTCGTACTGGAACACAAGTCGGCTGTCGGGGTCAATCACTGCAGTAAGGTTGCCGACCGCATCATAAGCAAAACTCGTCACCAAGTTCCCCGGCAGAGTCTTTGTGATCAACTGATCCACCACATCATACGCGAAACTCAACGCTTGCCCCTTGCGGTCGGTCGTGGTGGTGAGATTGCCATCGGCATCATAGCCAAACGTCTCAACCCGGCCCAAGGGATCCGTGCGCTGAGCGAGGCGGTTCATCGAATCATATCCGTAACTGGTGCGGTTCATGTTGGCATCCGCCACCTCGATTAAGTTCCCTTGGCTGTCGTATCGATAACCCGTCACGGCCGTGACCTAAAGAGATAAGGTTACGTCGTGTGTCCCCATCTATATGCTCAGCAAAAGGTATATTTTGCAAATCATATCCGGACTGAATGCCATATAACAAGCCACCTTGGACAGTAAAATTCCATCCCGTTGAAGGATTTTGCCTGGAATAGGTGAGGGACGCTCCCGGTCCTGGTATACCTATTGCTCCTCCTGCATATTTCCAAATCCCTTTTTGGTTTATCATTATTCCAGCAGTACCTCCTCCCCACCAAGGAAATATTACAGAAACATTTACATCAATATACCAAAGACCCAGCGGATCGATTCTTTTTATTGGGTTATTCCCTGTGTAAACATATTGATTTGTTTCATTGAAATAGGTTATATATAGGAAAAATTTTCTGACACCATTTACAAAAATATAATAATTTACATCCCCGACCAAAAAACCAATTGGATCTTCTTGCAAAAATCTTCCTATTCTTGCATCATAATACCTGAATCGATAATAAAAGAGGCCGCTCTCAGCATCGAATTCCCGCCCGGTATAAGTGTAGGGATTGGCGAGGGTACCATTCTGGCGAACGATATTTCCGAAAGAGTCGTAGACGTAGGATTGAGTAATGCCGCCGGTGGAATCGGCAAGGTCGATGATACTGCCGAGGCCGTCAGTGTGGTAGCTGAAGCGTTCGGCTGCTTCGAACGAGCCATTGGCGTTGAGGTCGCGCTCCATGATCAAGGGTTCGTCGATTCCCTCCCAGTGCGTGTACCGGGCGGTCAGACGGTTGGTGCCGTTGAATTCAAACAAGATATCCTCACCGTCGTAAACGTAACGAGTAAGGGTGCCGTTCACATTCTTCTCAATCCTCCGTCCCAGGCCGTCGTAGCGATACTGCGCATTCGTCCCTCCGGGGAAATCAATCCTCACCATCTGATCCTCCGCATCGTAGACATATCGCGTCACTGAGCCATTTGACTTCTGCGTCTTCTGAATCAGATTCCCATTGTTATCGTATGTGTAAGTGAATTCCGCATCTTCAAGCAAACGATTCCCCGCGCCGATCACGGAATCTGCGGCCTGGCCGTCACGGCGAAGGCGGTTGCCGAGTAAATCGTAAGTAAAGGTCTCATTGGGCAGAGCGGGTAAGGGACGGGTCGCTTGGGTGAGACGGTAAATATTATCGTAAACGTAATTGAGAGTAGGATTGATAGCGACACCGCTTCGGGTTGTATTCATCGTTGTACGATTCCCAACTCTGTCGTAATTGTAATTGAAACTCGAGATCGTATTCGCTCCCAAGTTATGGGTGAGGTTAGTCAACTGACTGGCCACATCGTAATTGTAGACTTGGGGACAGTCGTGTGTCCCGCGCCATCCTCTGTGTGTCCCGCGCCATCCAAGGGCATCGATGGTTGTTGTGGCCGCGCCAAAGCGGTCGGTCAAAATAGGTGTGACCCCTTTTCACTTCCTTTGCCAATTATTCTAAAAAGATGATGCGGACCATGAATGTTGCGAATTTGGGTTACGGTGTGTGGCACCGGAACTCCCTCACCTAGAATTGTTACTTGCTCTGTCCCTTTTTAGGGACTGTCCCCTTCTCCTCTCTTCTCTTATCAAAAGTACCTGTTCCTTTTCCTTTAACAAGACTCCCACAAAACGGACAATAATAAATATGAAGCCATTCAGGGATAAACCATTCTGTTTCATCCAATGTGGTCGAATGAACGAATTTCCCCTCTTTTACACTTTCTTCAAATCGTTTACAACAATAATTTTTTTTAACTTTTTTCATCATCACCTCATATCAATATTTTACAAAATATCTTTAAGCGGGACCAGGGCATATACCGCATATTAGCGGATTTATCAAACAAGGATCGATAGTTATTGGTATAAGCCCCCTAAAAAAATCTGGTTTTACATTCTTTAAATATTTAAGTGCTTTTAATACTTTACCTTTTGCTTCTCCAATTACTTTTCCTGTATGCTCTACTAATTGTCCGAATTTATTAAAGCGGTATATGCCATAATGAATAAACCTTTCTCCCAATTTGTTATAATCAAAATGCCATCTAGATAAACCATAAGGATCTGTAAAGTTCATCGGGTTATTCGCCGTATAAACAAAAAGATTAAGATCCTGTGAATCCTCAGTTTGAGAAAAAGATAATAGTAGGACATCCAGTTTATCCCGGATGGTTAAGATTGGGTCTGGTGAAATGAACCTCCCGATCCTTGAATCATAGTACCTACCACGATAAAAGTAGAGTCCGCTCTCAGCGTCAAATTCCCGGCCGGTGTAGGTGTAAGGATTGGCGAGTGTACCGTTCTGGCGAACAATATTCCCAAACGAATCGTAGACGTAGGATTGAGTGAGGGCGCCGGTGTTGTCGGTTAAGTCGATGATGCTGCCGAGGCCGTCGGTGTGGTAGGTGAAGCGTTCGGCTGCTTCGAACGAGCCATTGGCGTTGAGGTCGCGCTCCATGATCAAGGGTTCGTCGATTCCCTCCCAGTGCGTGTACCGGGCGGTCAGACGGTTGGTGCCGTTGAATTCAAACAAGATATCCTCACCGTCGTAAACGTAACGAGTAAGGGTGCCGCTGACATTCTTCTCAATCCTCCGTCCCAGGCCGTCGTAGCGATACTGCGCGTTCGTCCCACCAGGGAAATCCACCCTCACCATCTGATCCTCCGCATCGTAAGTGTAGCGAGTCACCGCGCCATTTGACTTCTGCGTCTTCTGAATCAGATTCCCATTGTTATCGTATTGATAGGTGAATTCGGCATCTTCCAACAAACGATTGCCCGTCCCGATCACCGAATCCGCAGCCTGGCCATCTCGGCGCAGGCGGTTGCCGAGTAAATCGTAAGTGAAGGTTTCATTAGCTTGCGTAGGCAACGGGCGCGTCGCCTGCGTTAAGCGGTAGATATTATCGTAAACGTAATTCAAGACTGGATTCACGGCAACTCCATTTCGAGTTGTGTTCATCGAGGTGCGGTTGCCGACTCGGTCGTAACTGTAATTAAACGCCGCTAGGGAAGCGTTGGTCGTATCTCGATGAATCAAACTTGTCAACTGACTGGCCACATCATAAGTAAAGGTCGTTGTCACGCCATTAGGAAACGTGGTCTGCGTCCGCCGGCTTAACGCATCGTAATTGAACCCCACCGCCTGACTCGCAGGATTCGTGATCCGCGTTAAACG
>CAYJXI010000101.1:0-5319 GCA_964374105.1 uncultured Planctomycetales bacterium | reverse complement strand
TCATATCTTCAACCCCTTGCTATATGGATTCTTCATAGAACTTTTGACACTACCATCTATCATTATATTTCAAAAGGACCTATTCAAACGCTATGCACGACTTTTCCTCTCCCCTTGGGGGAGAGGCTAGGTGAGGGGTTAACTCACTTATAGAATCACCCTCACCCTATCCCTCTCCCCTTAAGGGAGAGGGAATTTTATTATAAAAAAGCAGTTTACGGACCAAGGGTGCAATCAGGATACCCTTCTATTATAATTTCTTCATCCAATCTTTTCCACCCAGAATACGGGAAATCATCATACTGGCGACATTATCCCCAATCGCGTTCACCATGGTTGCGGGTGGATCCACGAGGGTTCCGATCATCGAAATGATGGGCATGGCCTCTAAGGGAAATCCATACAAAGTAATGATCATCATCTCCCCCAAAAGTCCTCCCCCCGGGATTCCACTCATAACGGTTCCGCTCAATAAAGCCACCCCAATGGCGGTTAAAATCGTCTCAATCCCGCTAAAATCCATTTGAAAGATTCCAAACAAGAAGGCAATCTTTAATATGGCGGACAGGCAAGATCCTTCCATATGGATGGTTGCCCCCACCGGGATAACCACTTCTCTAATATCCTCCGGGATTCCGATTTTCTTGGCGGCCTCTAAGTTGGTGGGGATGGTGGCGATGCTGCTTCCTGTTGCCAAGGCTGTTAAGGAAGCCGGGATAATATGCGACCAAAAAGTTTTAACCGCCCGCATTCGTCCTGACCAAAAAACATAAAGCGTAAAAAAAATAAAAAAATACAAAAGAGTCACCGGATAATACAATTTAATGGCTCTTAAATAGGCATCAAAGAGTTCGGCTCCCAACACCCCCACCAGATACGCAAAATAAGCCCCCAGGCCAATGGGTGCATAGATCATGATATAATTCACTACCCTTCCCATCACCTCATCGGCAGAAGAGAGAAATTGCACAAACGGTCTTCCCTTTTCTCCTACCGATGAAGCCGCCAACCCAACTAATAAAGAAAAAACAATCAAAGCCAGCATATTCTTTTTAGAAAGGATTTCCCAGAAATCCGAAACACTGAAGGCCTTGACGATCTGTTCGCTGACTTTAAGCTCGGATGAGTTATTTCCCAATCCCAACGTCAAATGGGCTCCTAAGGCCGGAGGGTAAATATAAACCGCAACCAGCATGACAAGGGAGGCGACAATCCCTGTTATGATGAAAACCAAAATCATCCAGCCAAAAATTTTTCTCAAGCGCTCCATATTGGCCATATTGGCAACCGCCGATGAGATTGAGAAAAAGACAAGGGGAACAACGACAGTGAAAAGAAGATTCAAGAAAAGATCCCCTAAGGGTTTAAACACAATGGCATCTTTTTTAAAGATGAATCCTAAAAGAGAACCCAATAGGATTGAAAGGAGTAAAAGAATTGAAAAGGTGTAATTTTTAAGGAATGATAGTTTTAGGCTCATTAAAATAGTTTCAGTTCCACATCAGCGGGAGTGATAATCACCTTATTATCTTTAAATTTTTTAAAAAAACTACATTTCCGACACTTATTATTTTTGAGAACTCAAAACCTTCCAACAATTTAATGAGGTCCTCATCGCAAATCAAAATGTATTTAGGGCTAAAAATCGAAAGGAAATCCTTTATATTTTTTTGGGTTAAAACCTTCCCGGAAGGTAAAGATACAATAGGTCTATCTAACAAAAAGGCTCCAAAAAGCAAGACCGAATCACAGGCAATTAAATCATCCCTCAATGTATTTGTTCTAACCCATTCAAAAATTCTGTCTAATTTTTTAACTTCATTGTTATAAACTCTAGGATAAATAAACCGATAATAGCTAATAAAAGGATAACTTTCTCTTATTTGCAAAAAAATAAAAAGGTAAAGAAGTATAACTGAAACGAGCACAACAATTCTTCTATTCATTCCATAAAACAAACGATGAAAAAATCCATAAATCGATAATAATCCAACACTTCCTATTGTCATGTAAGGAATCGTGGTGTAGCGATGAGCCTCAATCTCCGGGAGTAAAGGCAAACTCAATATATATCCCAGGATCACCCCAAACCCTTGTAAGCAAAAAATGATTAAAAAATGTCTTTTCCGATTAGATAAATTCAATAGGGCATAAAACGGGGCTAAGATAAAAGTAAATTGAATATTTTTGAAGGTTTCATAAAAACTCTTGAAATGGTTCAATATATTTATGACTTGTACCTTCCAATTGATTTGACCTGGGAGCCAATTTAACACTGGGATATCTTTTGTATAGAAAGCTCCTTCAAATCTAACCGCATAACTATATGTTATGGCTGCTTTCAAATATTCTGGATAAAGAGCTTTATACCGCCAATAACAAAATAGTTCATGAGGTAAGAAAATCATAAAGAAACCCATCGATATTTTAAAATATTCTTGAATAGCCCCGTGCGAAAATCCTCTTAAGATGACAATAACAATACCGAAGGCCAAAACATTATAAATGCTAGCCACCCTCACAAGACAACTGAACGCCAGTAATATTCCAATGCAAAAATGAGCCAACGGATTTTTAACAAATTTGATGTATATAAAAACACTCGACAACAGGAAAAAAAGATGAAGTTGTTCCGTCCATGGGAACATGCTGGTGTGGATGAGATACTTAGAAAACGACATAAAAATGGCAATCAAAAAACTTATTAGTTGATTGTAATGTAAGCTTATTATTTTATAGAGTAAGATCAGATTCATCGTCAAAAGCAATATATTGAAAATAATAACTGCTTTTATGTCGAAAAAAAACCAAATGACTCCTGCAATGAACGGATAGACAGGATGTATAAAAGGGAGTGCTGGATGATATCTTTCTGGCCAAAACTGATAAACATTAAAAGAGATTAACGCCCCTTTCCCTTGCAAGAAGTTTCTCCCAATATCAAGGTACAGACAGGCATCGGGAGTGAGTTGTTCTAAATTAGCGAATGGTCTGTTAAGGAAAAATGTAAGTAAAGAAATGATTGAGATAAAGAGAAAATCTTTTGTCTTCCTAGTTGGAATATTTTTTATGTCATTCATTTTTAATTTTATTTGCAACTTCACTAAAATTATCTTAAACTTCGCTCTAAAAATGTTGAGAATAAACTTTCAATTGTCGACAGAACACTGGTTAATTGATGATCGCTGTTGAGGATAAAGAGGTCGCAACGATGCGCCTTGGCGAATCGAATGGAATTTTCTACCGGGATAACCCTGTCATCCCAGCCATGCACGATTGTTGTCCACTGGGCTTTCGGTTTAGGATTTTGTCGTTGATATTTAGGAATATAAAAGGCTGGAGCCATCAAGAATAAACCCTTGGGTTTGAGTCTCGCTGAAGCAACTGTCGAGACATACCCGCCCATACTAGAGCCAACAAGGATCAGAAACTTTTTCGCCTCCGGTTTAAGACTCAATAAATATTCCACCCTTTTTTCGGGATCTTGAGTGAAGGAATAATCCGGACTTTCTACCTGAAAGCCCTTTTTTCTAGCGATCTTAGCCAGGGCGGTTATCTTTTTTCCCCAAGGTCCGCTTTCTTTCCCATGGGCGAAATATACAACTTTATCAGACAAAGACATAGCAATCCGCTGTTTTCCCCCGGCCCCGGGAGGCAACCTTAACTGGTCACAGGCCGGAGGTGAGATTAGGTTGCCATCTCACTTAATCCAAACAGATACCAAAGATTAGAACTGATATGCATCCCCTTAGCTTGTTGTTTCAAAAGAAATTCTTGCGCATCTTCTTTCTTAACTAAACACACCTCAATATCCTCAGCGGCTTCCAATTTTTGTTTGGGATTTTGATTTTGGGGAGCATGTTCATCGACCTCAACGTAGATAATCTGACCACAGTCATCGATAAGACTTGAGCCGACTTTTAAAACTGGACTGATACTTTTGATTCTCCCCACAAACCCGGTTTCTTCTTTCAGTTCAACAAGGGCATGATCAGGGTTTCCATCAGCCAGACCAGCCGGAAAGCCTAAGATATACCCGCCCACGGCAGGCCGGAATTGTTTGATCATAACAAATCGCTGGGAAGGAATGAGTTTGGCCACAATCACCACCCCGACTTTGGACTTTTTTCTTCTGACAGCCTCCCAGCGGATAGAATCCCCTTCCTTATTTTGATAAACCATCTCATGCAATGAGATCCATTGGCCGTCAAAAAGGATTTTTTCCGAGATCTTCTTCACAATTTTACTCAACTTCTCATTAACACCACTGGGCTTACACCTCTGGGGTGGTAACCCGGGGTTGTAATCTAATAAACCGGTAGCCTTCCGTAATGCCTCCATGAAAATGGATAAATGTCTTCAACATATCCTCAACGGCTTCTTGATGAAAGCCATTATAACAAAAATACACAACATGAAAGAAGGCTTTCGTTGATTCGGTGATTGATGTTCTCTTGGAGTCCACATAAGGACTTCCTATAGGTCCCAAACGATCACAAAGGATCAATTTCTGTTCGCAGTTGATCTCACGATCGTTTAAGGCAAAATACATCTCTTCTTTTGAACCCACCTTTAAAACTAAATCCCCGGATATTTTCCCTACATCATATAATCCCATCGGCACCCGGTAGCGGATCGATAACAGATTATTCACATCCACCCCCGTGTTGATAAAATACATTTCTTTACGGCTTAGAATCCTCCTTAAAAGGGCATCTTGGGAAGGCCGATAACGTGCCGGATCTAATCCTAAGGCCTTAAACGCCCATCGCGATTCAACAATCCCAGGTTCATCATATAAACTCTCTAGGGTTAATCCCTGCCTAACCCGAAGGAATTCCTCATTCATGATTTCCTTAAGTTCGTTGTGGGAAGGCCTCACCACCACATCTTGGTACAAAGCAAAGGCAAACTGTGCCTGCGGGATAATATTTTGAACCGTGGAATGAATCTGGATAGTCTCAATGACCACAACGGGCCGCCCTCTTAATTTCCTGCATCAATTTTTGGGAGATAGTAGGGGCACGGCATACCGTGCCCCTACTATTATTCAAGGGTTGAATTTTACTGAAATCACCTTTTTCTTTTTTAACCGTGACAGAACCTTGGGCGGCGAGAAATTTGGCGGGAATCAATTTCCCAGTCTTTTTGTGCCAGAGAATCTTTTTACTTTTTCTCGCCATAAACTCCCATCTTTTTATTTAAAAATCAATCTCCCTATAAACGATGAAAGTCGATCAATTCGACATCGTTAATGGATTGATTGGCTAATTTTGAACTTAATATCTTCACGATGAATCGATACTTCTTGCCCAAATG
>CAYJXI010000100.1:0-5421 GCA_964374105.1 uncultured Planctomycetales bacterium | reverse complement strand
ACAACTGAGACACAAGAGGGATCTGAAGCCACGAGGCAAACAGAACCGCTGGCGAACATACAATCAGAAACAGCCCGCCAACCAGAAGCGCAGGCACAACCGCTCATCTTAGCTTCTAGAGAGAATAATAGGACCAATGCTGAGGTTAAAATAGCACTGGCTATGCCCCATGGTCATCAAAATGAGACTTCTCAAGTTAAGAAAGATGAGAATCCACTTCAGGCGTCTTCCTTAGAACGACGAAATCAGGAATTTAATTCCCACCATCGCTTTTCCAAAAAGATCTTGAAGGAATTGGAAGTAAAAAATGTCGAGAAATATGAGACCGAAATCCAAGAAACAATTGATGGGATTATTGAAGACATGTTAGTGATGATCGAAAAAAACAAGGTTCAACAAAATTCTCAATTAAAGCTTCCGGAAATGAATCCTCAAGCGAATGCCAATCCGGTTAACTTGCTCCTTGAATCAAGTTTTTCAACGGCAGCACCTCAGCCTCAGCTGCCGGAAGGGTATAAAGCCATCGAATCGGCTTACAACAATATGCTTTTTAGGATTTTTATTTGGCGTGACATGATCAGAGAACTTCTTCAGGAAAAGCACCCTTTCCTGGGAGTTGGTTTTGCCAGGCCGCAGCGTTCAAAGACCTTGGAGACTTTAAACTGGGCCTATGAAGAATGGAGTCGTGTGGGTTGGATCACCCCGCATAATTCCTTTCTTCATTATATTTATCGGGCGGGGATCATTGGTTTTATTGTTGTTTTAATCATTTTCGGATTTTTATTTTATCTTATTCAACAATTTTTTACTCATCAATCCATAACCGGTGTCCTTCTTGTGAGTATTTTGATTTACTGGTTAATGTTGGCCAATTTTCTTGTGATCCTGGAATTGCCCTACAATGCGATTCCCTTTTGGACTTTATTTGGAATGACTTTGGCCTATGCTCGGGATCTAAAATCTTCTGAAAAGTATGAGAATCCTACTCATTCATAATCATTATTTAGAACAAGGTGGGGAAGATGAGGTTGTTCGAACTGAAAAAGCAATGTTGAAGAGATTTGGTCATGAGGTTATTTTTTATGAACGATCTAATGCGGAGCTTAGCCATCTCAATCCCTTGCAAAAGATTCGATATTTTACCCGAGATATTTTTTGGTCAAAGAAAACCTATGAGGAAGTCTGTCAGATTATCAATGAGCAAAAACCCGACATCGCCCATATCCATAACACCTTTCTTATGATCAGTCCTTCCGTGTATGAGGCCTGTTTTGAAAAACGAATACCGGTTGTGCAGACTTTGCATAATTATCGATTTTTGTGCCCGATTGGAACCTTTTATCGAAAAACTAAAGTTTGTGAAGATTGTTTGAAGACTGGTAAAAAATCGGCCGTGATTCATCGCTGCTACAAGAATTCTTATATAGCCTCATCGATTCTGATTAATATCATCAGGTTTTTTTTTCAAAACAAGATTTTGTCGCAGAAAATCAACCATTTTATTGTGTTGAGTGAGTTCAGCCTTAAAAAATATCTTGATAACGGTTTCCCAACAGAAAAATTTTCCATCAAACCCAATTTTCTTGATTTCGATCCCGGGATTTCGGAAACACAAGGTCAATATGCCTTATTCGTAGGAGGGTTTTTCCCTTATAAAGGGATCCGCACGTTGTTAAAGGCTTGGGACAAGCTAAAGGAAGATTTTCCTCTCAAGATGATCGGAGACGGCCCTTTATTCAAAAGACTGAAGGAAAGATTTGGGAAGAGTAATATCGAATTCTTGGGGCGTAAACCTTTTAAAGAAATACTGGAGTATCTTAAAGGCGCCCTCTTTGTGATTGTCCCTTCGGAATGTTATGAAAATTTCCCCCGAATTATTGTCGAAGCTTACGCTTGTGGAATCCCGGTCATTGCCAGTAATCTGGGAGCCATGAAAGATTTAGTCAAAGATCATTCCCACGGCTTGCTTTTTGAAGCCGGTAATAGCGATGATCTCGCGCTTAAGATAACGCATCTTATTAGAAACAAAGCTTTAGTTCAAGAATTGGGAAAGAATGCGCGGGAAGAATATATGCGGAAATATACCTTTGAGAGAAATTACGAGAGTCTTATGGAAATTTATAAAATTTTTAAGAAATGAAGAAAGGATCACCACTTGATGCCTGCCGGCCGGCCGGCAGGCCTGTGCCTAAAAAGCTGATCGTGTTTCTCCTGATAGGGATAAGCCTTCTTTTGTTTTTGATCAAATTAATCCATAAGGCGGATTCCATGTCTTTTTTTGTCGATGAGGTCATTAACAATCAAGCGGTGTATAATTTGTTTACCACAGGAGATTACACAAGCCGTATCCAGCATGAAAAGTTTGACCCCGCCATCACCTCCGGTATCCTTACGACATGGTTAAGCGGGGTTGTTTTCTTAAATGGAGGGAATCTATTTCAATCGCGTCTTAGTATTGCCATTTTTATGTTTTTTCAAATGCTGGTTTTGGGTGTCCTATTTATGAAAAAATATTTAAAACCCCTTCCCGAACGAATCATATTCTCTTTGATATCTATTTTTGCCCTCTTTTATTTTCCTTATTGGTATGGATTTATTTACAATTTAGGAGAGTTACAGGGGGCTTTGCTCTTGGCCTGGGGACTTTTGATCTTGAATCGATTTCGTCCTTTGGCTTATTTCATGTTGGGAGGAGCTGTTTGGCTGTGTAAGATGATTTATCTTCCCTGTGCTATTCTTTGGGGGGCCGCCTCAGCCTTAAGTACTCCCGGGGTATTGAGTAGGAAAGCTAAATCGGGAATCCTATTCTTGTTTTTTTTCTTTTTCCCTCTTTTGTTATGGATGATGCTGATTTATTTAAAATTTGATTCGGGAGTCTTAAAGGCATGGTTTATGGAATTTACCCGTTTTTTCCACAGTCATTCCGGTTTGGATAGAGCCCTGACTTTAAGCGAAAGACTCCATACCATGGAATGGGCTGAGTTAAAATTTCATACGAAATTTGAAATCATCTTTTTTATGATTTTCCCAGTTATCTACGGGATCTATGTCTTGTTGAGAGAAATCTCTTGGGGAGAAGAACGCCAGAAATTTCTCTTAGTTTTGGCAACCATGGGTTTTCTGATCCTGCATACGTATTGGTACTTTTTTGTCAGTGACTTTATGTGGGCACGACACGCTCAGCCCGGTCTGTATATTGGTTTTGGGCTTTTGTGCTTTCTCTTGACCCAGACTAAAATTTTATTTTCCCATAATTCATTTCTTTATTTTCCCAGGATTTTATTTGCTTTATTTTTTATTGTGCTGTTTTTGCAAATCCTAACTTTCAAAAAATATTGGCCAGTCATTTCCAAAACAAAGACCTTTGCTCGTATGTGCGTTGATTTAAATTCCGATAGGTGTTTAGGGCATTAAGATCATAATAAAACACTAGGCTCGCGGGAAAGTCTTTCAAAAGGTATCTTAGGGGGTTTAATCAAAAGAATTCCTCGGAGCTTGCTCCGGGGTAGTTTATTTAAAAGTTAGGTTATGAGACCTTTAAAAACTCAATTCGACTGGTTTGATATCTATTTTATCTTCATCACAATCGCCTATCTTGTATGGAGAACGATCGTTTTTTCAAGAAGATTTCCATAGATGTGTTTCATCTTCCCACCTGGCTGTGTTTGATCGGCTATTTGGCGTACTGGGTGGAATTGTATCTTTTCAAAAATACCACCGGTAGAACCACGCCTTTAGCCATCGCCTTGGGGGGAATTTTCGTTTTTTTAATTTTCATAAAATCCTTGCCCGAATTTAAGCAATCACTTTTTGAATTTCGAGTTCAATGGGGCTCATGGGATTCCTTGACAAGATTTCTCATGATTTTAGGCGTACTTTTAGTTATTGGTATTTTAGCCTGTGCCTTTTATGCCTCCCTGTTTCCTCCACATTTACTCCAAGAAACGGATATTTTAAACTATCATATCACTCTTCCCCGGCAGCATCTCATCCTTAATTCTTTTCAACACATTCCTTGGGCGATGGCTGATTTGTATTTCTTACCGGTCGATTTTGCCCTGACTCCTTATTGGCTAGTGACACCTCTACCGAATAAATTTCCTCAATTTCTTTTTATATTTGGCCTACTGGGAGTTTCTGTAAGTCTGGTACGTTTCTTAAATCAAAACAATTTCCTCAGTATCGTTTCCATCATTTTTGCTGTCTTAGGTTCTCATCATGTCGGGATTCAACTGGGGACGGGGATGCTGGATCTTCTCCTATGTTATTTGGGGCTTGCCTGTTTGGACAGCCTGATCAAAGGTCATTTATGGCAGGGGGCCATTGAGTTGACCTTTTATTTTTGGTCAAAATCGTTTATTCCCCTACAGATGATCTTTATCAGCGGGGCTGTTTTTTTAATATTTTATATATTCCGAAAATTTTATTCTTTCAGTTTGTCTTGGACTCTCGATAAGGTCATTGATTCGCAAAACTTATTGGTTTTAAAGGACAATTTGAAGAAAATCTTTCTTCGTTTCATATTACTGAGTTGTTTGATAGGAGGGCCGTTTATCATTAAAAATATTTATTATGCGGGAACGCCGCTGTACCCTTTATTTCCTGGCTTCATCAGCATCAATAATCATCTCAATAAGGAAACACTCCATTGGCAATCTATTGAAGAAAAGGCCAAAATGGTTTGGGCGATAAAGGATCAGTACGGATCAGGACGATCTTTAAAGGATTTCCTTTTGCATTTTTGGCTTATTGCTGTTCCACAACAAGGGGTGAATAACCGCTTTGATTATCCCTTAGGTCTTGTTTATTTGCTTTGCCTTGCCCCTTTTTTTTACCTCTCTGGGATGGCTTTTTGGAAAAAACAATTTCCCATCATTCCGATTATGGTTATGTTATTCTGGTTTGTTTGGTGGCTAGGAACTCAACAAACCCGATATTTATTTATTCCCACAATATTAATGTATATTTGTGTAATCTCAGAAACAAGATTCTTAACTAAAACTTTACTTATTGCGGTCACTGTTGCATTGTTTTTGGTGAGTGTCTCTGTGATAAGGGCACATCGTCATAGTTTTGGAAAAGGAGTTTATGAAGTTTTGCGGGATAAGGATAAACAATTATTAAAGATGTCCCGCTTAAGGGGCCCCGGGAAACCTGTTGTACTCAATTTCCATGATGCGGCTTTTGCGGATTTCCCGATCGAGGTGAGGGGAGTTGATTCCATTTTTGTCTTGGATTATTAATGAGGCCGCGACTTACAGAGCGTTAGCGAATGTAAGTCACTGGCCGTCTTAACCCCGCCAACGGCGGGGTTAAGACCGTTTGCTCTTGGCACAGGGTTACATCTCGGGGAATTCAACTGGGCTTAAGCCCGGTGAGCGCTCACAAGGTCAAGGCCCTCTGATGTGGGAAGTACTTTAC
>CAYJXI010000099.1:0-5439 GCA_964374105.1 uncultured Planctomycetales bacterium | reverse complement strand
TCCCGCCAACCGAAAGGAAAGGTGTTGCATTAAAAATCGCTTTAAGATAAAATAGGACAACTTTACTGCAGGAATTATCTCTTTCTTTTCAAAGAATTTACAAGGGATTAATACACTCCCAATAACAGAATTTCAAGGTAGGAGGTGTTACCATGATCTCTTTACAATTAAGAATGTGGTTATTATTAGCGGTTTTATTTGCGATCATCTATGCCTTAGTGGTGGTGATCGGGACATCCCTGGGGATCTATGATTTCTATTTTTATATTTTTATCTCTTTGATCATAATGTTCATTCAGTACATGATTGGTCCTAAAATCGTGGAATGGACAATGCGCATAAAATATGTGACTCGGGAAGAATATCCCCAGCTCTATGGCCTGGTGGCGGAATTGGCTAGAGGGGCCAATCTCCCTATGCCCCGCATCTGTGTCTCCTCACTGGATATTCCCAATGCCTTTGCCTTTGGAAGAGGAATTCGCGATGGACGGGTGTGTGTTACCCAAGGGATTCTTAAACTTTTAGATGAACAAGAATTAAAGGCTGTCTTGGGACACGAATTGAGTCATATCAAAAATCGGGATGTCTTAACGATTATGCTTCTTTCCGTTATTCCGTTGATCATGTACCGGATCGCCTGGCATTTTATGTTCTACGGCCGATCACGTAATGACCGAAATGACAATCTGGGGCCTTTGATTGGTTTGATTGCCTTTCTGTTTTATTTCGTGACCAATTTATTGGTGCTTTACGCCTCGCGCATTCGGGAATATTATGCGGATCGGGGGGCTATCCTTTTGGGGAATCGACCGGAGGCTTTGGCCTCTGCCCTTTACAAATTGACTTATGGATCGGCCCGTATTGATAAACGGTATCTGAAAGAAACAGAAGGGTTGAAGGCCTTCTTTGTGAACGATCCCTCCCAAGCCCTCAATGAATTTCGGGACTTAAGTCAACTGGATTTAGACAAAAGCGGTACGATTGATTCCGATGAATTAATCAATCTAAGGAATAAAAAGGTCCATTTGACATTCGGTGATAAATCATTAGAGCTTTTGAGTACCCACCCGAATATGCTCAAACGCATCAAACATCTTTCAGAATATTCATAACCACGAAGACCTGCCTACACGGTATAAAATGAATCTATTCCAAGCGGTTATCTTCGGTATTGTGGAGGGGTTAACGGAATTTCTCCCCGTCTCTTCAACCGGACATCTTATTTTAATGGCCAGGGCCCTCGGGTTATCTCAAACAGAGTTCTTAAAAAGTTTTGAAATCGCTATCCAACTAGGAGCGATCCTTTCGGTTGTCGTCTTATATTTTCGTTCTCTTTTCCTGAATTTGGAAATGGTTAAAAGGATTCTGACGGCTTTCTTACCAACGGCCATCTTGGGGTTTGTCTTTTATCAGTTGATCAAAAAGATTCTTTTAGAAAGTTATGCGGTTATCCTAGGATCCTTATTGATAGGAGGGGTCGTTCTCATTATCTTTGATTTGTTATATCAAGAGAAGAAAAGAACTGATCAAAGCGATGAGCTCGTTTCTTATCCGCAAGCGATTCTCATTGGGCTTTTTCAATCCCTGGCAATGATCCCAGGGGTCTCGCGGTCTGCCGCCACTATTATCGGAGGGTTGATGCTGGGTATTCAAAGAAAAACAATTGTCGAATTTTCTTTTTTACTGGCCGTCCCTACGATGCTGGCGGCTACCACCTTGGATTTATGGAAAAATGCATCCTACTTTTCTTTCGATCAGTTTCAATTTTTGGCGGTGGGGTTTTTGACCTCTTTCCTTGTGGCTATTTTAAGTATCAAATTTTTTTTACAATTTATTAAAAATCATAATTTTGTCGCTTTTGGCATCTATCGGATTTTATTGGCCTTGCTTTGTTGGTGGACATTCTTAAGGTAATCCAAAACAAGATTATCAATTGAATTAAATTTCAATGCGCATCATTTCGCTGATCCCCAGCAGTACGGAAATTGTCTGTGCCCTAGGATTTGGCAAACACCTGGTGGGCCGTTCCCATGAATGCGATTATCCCCCTGAGGTTGAAAAATTGCCGGTCTGTTCTCGTCCCAAAATTAATATCCAGGCAACAAGTTGTCAAATTGATCTAGAAGTGAGGGCGCTTCTTAAAAAATCTTCCTCAGTCTATGAAGTGAATGTCAACCGGCTTAAAATTTTAAAACCTGATCTCATCATCACACAAGATCAATGTGAGGTCTGTGCGGTGAGTCTTAAAGATGTCCAGAATGCCCTTTGTGATTGGCGAGGAACTCAACCTAAAATTGTTACCTTGCGCTCTAATACATTAATGGATGTGTGGGAGGGAATTGATAAAGTCGCTCAGGCCCTCGGTCAGCCTGACAAAGGGAAAAGATTGGTTAAGGAGTATCAGACTCGCATAGAGACGATTTCAAAGAAAGCAAAAAAATTAGGGAAGAAATTAAAGGTCGCCTGTCTTGAATGGTTTGACCCTTTGATGATCGCCGGCAATTGGGTTCCGCAATTTGTCTTGAAGTTAGGGGGAGAGTCTCTTTTTGGGAAATCAGGATATGCTTCTCATTCCATTCCCTTGAGGAGTCTCATCAAGGAAGATCCGGATTGTATTATCACCATGCCGTGCGGATGGGATATGGAACGCAGTTTACAAGAAATCACCGTATTAACCAAAAAGAAAGAATGGCCGAAATTAAAAGCGGTCGGTGAAGGATGGGTTTATTTGACCGATGGCAATCAGTATTTTAACCGCCCTGGACCGAGGCTCGTTGAATCATTCGAAATCCTAGCGGAGATCATGTACCCTGAGTCTTTTTGCTTTGGTCATCAGGGAAAGGCTTGGCGGAAATGGGAATGAAACACTTCTCTATTGAAAAATTAGATTATTCTTTGGTTGGTGACTTACGCGAAAAGATCGACCAGAAAACCAAGCCATTGGGGGCTTTGGGACAATTAGAGGAGGTGGCATTACAAGTGGGACTTATTCAAAGGACCTTTAACCCTAAATTGCGAAAACCGACTATTGTTGTCTTTGCCGCTGATCATGGGATTACCGCTTCTGGGGTGAGCGCTTATCCTAAAGAGGTCACTCAACAAATGGTATTGAATTTTCTTCAAGGTGGGGCAGCCATCAATGTTTTTTGTCGACAGAATAACATTGATATCTTGATCGTGGATGCCGGGATTGACTTTGAATTCCCTTCTTCCTCTTATTTAATTCATGCCAAGGTAGCAAAGGGAACTAAGAATTTTTTATACGAAAAAGCCATGACTCATCCACAAGCTGAACAGGCGATTGAACAAGGCGCAAAGATCGTCAGGGATATTTTTAAAAGAGGAACAAATACGATAGGGTTTGGGGATATGGGGATTGGAAATACGACTTCGGCCTCGGTAATGATGCATCTTTTAACGGGGCTTCCTCTCACTCATTGTGTGGGGCGCGGAGCGGGATTGGATGATCGACAATTGCAACACAAGATTTCTATTTTAAAAGAGGCGCTCGAGAAGCATAAAACAGTCCCGCATGATCCTGAGGAGGTCTTGACAACTTTCGGCGGATTTGAAATTGCGATGATGTGCGGTGGATACTTGCAAGCGGCAGAGTTGAAAATGGTGATTTTGATCGATGGGTTTATTGCCACTGTTGCCTTTCTTTTGGCTTACCATTTTTATCCAGAACTATTAGATTATGCAATCTTTTGTCATCAGTCTGAAGAAATGGGTCATGCGCATTTGTTAAAGTTTTTTCAGGTCAAACCCCTGTTGGATTTGAATATGCGTTTGGGGGAGGGAACAGGAGTGGCCTTAGCTTTTCCTATCGTTCTTTCCGCAGTGAATTTTTTAAATGAGATGGCTAGTTTTGCAAGTGCAGGTGTTTCCCCAAAAATATAAATGCTTATGCGAGAGCTTAAAATTTTTTTTACGGCCCTTATGTTTTATACTCGTATTCCTTGCCCATCCTTTGTTGGTTATACCGATGAAAATCTAAAAAAGGCAAGCCGGTATTTTCCTCTTGTTGGATGCATTGTGGGAGGATTAGCTGGGTTAGTATTTTATCTTGCGCACGCCATTTTCCCTCTATCGATCAGCATTATTTTATCCATGATCACCACTATCCTTTTGACGGGTGCATTTCACGAAGATGGGTTTGCCGACACCTGCGATGGTTTTGGGGGTGGTTGGACCAGAGAACAGATTTTAGAAATCATGAAAGATTCCCGCATCGGGGCCTATGGAACGATCGGTTTGATTTTCATTTTATTTATGAAATTCTTGTTGTTATCGGAAATAGGAGTGGATCAGATCCCTTTTGTCTTGATTACCGCGCATGCCTTAAGCCGATTTGCGGTCACGACCTTAAAATTTACCCACCATTATATTCTTGATCGAAAGGATAGTAAATTTAATCCCATCGCAGAGAAGATTTCCCTCGGTGATCTCTTCTGGGCGGCTGTTTTTGGGATTACGCCGTTATTTTTATTCCCCCATCGGTTGATCTTTGTTCTTATCATTCCTGTTCTTTGGGCAGGCCGCCTGCTCGCACGCTATTTTAAAACACGAATCGGCGGCTATACGGGGGATTGCTTAGGTGCCACTCAGCAAGTTTGTGAGATCGTATTTTATTTAAGTTTTCTTTTGTTATGGAAATTTATTTGATCCGGCATACAAAACCAGATGTTGAAGAAGGGATCTGTTATGGGCAGACGGATATCGGATTAGCAGAAACTTTCCCGCAAGAATGGACTGTCCTTAAAAATAAAATCCCCGATACCTTTGAGCGGGTTTATACAAGCCCCTTGGAAAGATGTTATCAACTGGCAAGATTATTCAAGACCGATAAATTGATCTCTGATCCCCGCTTACTAGAGATGAATTTTGGCCATTGGGAAATGAGAAGATGGGATGACATTAGCCCTATCGAATTAAAAGAGTGGATGGGGGATTACGTTATGAAACAGGCGCCAGAAGGTGAATCTTATCAACAGCTTTTTAATCGCGTGGGAGATTTTTTAGAGGAACTGGTGAGCCTCTCATTGAATAAAGTTGTTATTGTGACCCATGCGGGTGTCATTAGGGCTTTTGTCTGCAAAATCCTTGGGGTGTCTTTGACTAAGGCATTTGATCTTGAATTTGATTTTGGTAAAGTGAGCCTCGTTCATGGATCGCAACAGGGGCTTAAAATCAAATACTTGAATGTATAGGGTAACTGTTACATAAATTTCTAATACCGGTGAGGGTGATGCTCGTGGTGAGCTTACCCCTCATCCTAACCTTCTCCCACAAGGGGAGAAGGAATTCTATATCAGGAATTAATGTTACCGCGTACCAATTGTGTTAGGAAGACTTAAATATCCAAAAATTTCGGTAAAATTATAAAAGGAGTAGAGGATGAGGTACGTCATATCACAATTAAAATTTATTGCTACTATG
>CAYJXI010000098.1:0-5490 GCA_964374105.1 uncultured Planctomycetales bacterium | reverse complement strand
ATCGGCCTCCTCGGCGGCCCGAACCTCTACGCCTACGTCAACAACAACCCCACCAACTGGATTGATCCCTGGGGGTTGATTTGGGAAACCAAGAAATATGATTATCAACCCGGGAAAAATTATTTACGGTGGTGGGCTAATAGATATAGAGATAATGGGATGGGGGGCAAAGATTTCCCGGGGAGTAATCCAAATGAGTATGTTGGTTTGAAGAGAACCATAATTCAAGAGTGGGTTCACGACCCAGATAATCCGGTTGCAGACAAAGCCCATACGATAGGAGATATTAGGAAGATTGAGCAAACTGCGAGTTATGAGTACGATGAGCTTCGAGGTAAGAAAACCTTTCATTGGGACCCGTTAGTTCCGAACAATACCTACAAGGAATTCGAGAGCCAAATAATAGAAAAAGTCGATTGGTCCGATGCGGGAGTACCTGAACCAGCGACCGCGGTATTAAGTGGTTTTGGGATAGCAATGCTGGTTTTTTATAATCGGAAGAAACGAAGAGGGGTAATGTGAGAAAGATGACATCGTTTTTTGGCATTTGTGATCTTCTGAGTATTTTGATTCTTTTTGGGAGCGATTTTTTAAGAAACAGGGTATCGTTATATTCAGATGTGCTGGATGCAGTTGAAATCTCCCGCCAGTTAGATAGTCCAATGCCTGTTTTTATTGCGTTTCTTGGTGTCTGTCTTTTTGTTTCGATTCTGTTTTCTGGGGTGTTGTTAATTTCTTATAAAAAAATTGGTGCTTTTCTAGTCTACGTTCAGTTCCCGCTAAGAATATTTCTGGCGATGCCATCTTTTGCCTTTGTAGCCTTACCATTAAGATCAAGTTTTTCAAATAGCTTCACCATATCGAGTTTTATGGTAACAGCTGAATTTCTAAAGCTGCTTCTTGTCATCAAGTGGCACAGGACTGCTTGACCTTGCCCCTCGTCCTTTTAAATCGCCGGCAGAGAGAGATGGGGGATAGCATGGTGATTGTTGCGGGAGCATATTTGTCTCTGGTTATAGGTTTATGGTCCGGCTGGCGAACAATGGTTTTCCTCGGGCAGCCGGGAGAGCCACTCCCTCTTAGGATTTTTTATGCGCTGGATACTCTTGCGTTCTTTTTCTGTTTTGCCGGTTTGATGCGGCGTAGGCGTTCGGCATGGTTTTTGTTTCTGATTTTGATTGTGCAATTGATATTCTACAGCCTACTCGCTGTTTATGTGTTTATTTACCGCTTAGTTCAGGGATCAATATTTTCAGTTCAATATGAAATTTTTGTAGGCATCGCAACGGTAGCAATAATCATTTTGTTGTTTGGTTGCATATGGCTTCTTACCAAGTCCTCAATCCGGAGCCAATTTGATTTGCCCTTTACCCTGGAAAAAGATCGGTTCTTATGGTTCGGAGGGATTTCTCTGATTGCTGTACTAGTTATCTCAACTGAGAACCTCTTGATACCTGTTGTTGCGTGGGGGTTGGCGTCATTTCTTATGGGCATTACGATCGGAATTTTTTGGTTGGTGGTTTCGGTGAATTTCCGATCTTAATAATGTAAGTCAGAAAAATAGGCAGGTAGCATTTCCGAAGGTGGCGGGTTCAAGCTTTAAATTCCTCCGTTCTTTGACAATCTGATTTTCTTAAGCGACCGGCTGAGTTCTGTCACCGGGATTCTAGATCAGAAGGGCGCCGTTAAAGAGACCTTCACCTACGGGCCATTTGGTGAGATTGTCGTATCTTCTGACGGTCAGCCGTCATTGCGAGGAGCGGAGCGACGCGGCAATCTCATCCCTACATTCACGGGCCGGCAGTTTGATTCGGAGACCGGTCTCTATTACTATCGCAGCCGCTATTACGCCCCGGAAGCCGGCCGGTTCACCACCCAGGACCCCATCGGCCTCCTTGGTGGTCCGAATTTGTATGCCTACGTCAACAACAACCCCACCAACTGGATTGATCCCTGGGGGTTGAAGAGCGGGAAAGGGGGAGGAAAGAAACAAGGTCAGGGTAGTATTGGAGTTGGCGGGACTATTGGCGGTGTAGGGCCATTTCTTGGTCCTTTTATTACTGGCTCGGTTATAGCATAGGTGTAACCTCTTCTGGGCAGGTTTTTATCCAATTCCAGAGTGGGGTATTGGTGGGCCTGGGTTTTTTTGCCGGTGTTGGTACGCAAGCAGGAATTTCAGGAGGAGAGCCGGTTCCCAATGGATGGTCTCAATCCCCTGGTATGCAAGGACAGATAAATGGCGGTTGGGGTGCGTCTGGTGGAATTGCCGGTACTGTAGGTATGGACGGTGTTTCTGTTGATTCTGATGTTGGAAAATTCGGAGTGGGTTATGGAATCATGGCAGCCGGGGGAATAGTTTGGACAGGAACACTAGCATCCCGTCCTCTCCCCGATATTATTCGGGATTTATTGCAGTTACTTGGTCGAGCTCAAGGGGGCGATGTTGGTCAAGGGGCTCCCGAGCCCGCAACTGTGGTTTTAGCTGGGGCTGGATTGGCCATAATATCTGCATATAAAATGAAGAAGCGGCGTCACAGAAAGTAATAGGCTATTCAATTTGTGGAGAAATTAGGAGATGAATGATTTGTATTGGCGAGCGTTTAATCTTTTTGCAAAACTCTTTGGAGCGGGGTCAATAATCGTGGGGGGTATTCTAGTACTCGATGTAATCGTAAAATTAAGCCTGGCATTTCGGTCTGTAGCCCATGAGGGTATCGACTTAAAAGGAAACATTCTGAGTCTGGCCGTCTCAATCGCGGTCATAGGCATGGGTGTTGCTTTTCTTAAAGCGGAGCCTTTTCGGTCATCATCTCTTAAAAAATGATCATGCGCCTAGATCGTCTCGTTTCAAACCGTTTAATTCTTTTGGCTCGGGGTTAGCGGGATGCGCTTACTTTCAGTACAAGATCTTAAAGACAGAAGGAAAATCGGTTGGCTCTTGTTGGGACTTGGCAGCTGGGGTGTATTGTCTGTTTTAGTTGAGAAGTTGCTTATTTCTGGTGACTTTAAAGAAATTAGTGAGCGAGTTGTTTTTATCGGAATGTATATAAATATGCGGGTATTGCCGGAATTTTATCCGATTTTTATGGGGCTTAATTTGTTAATGGCGACCACCGGAGCTGTTTTTCTTAGTAGGAAAAAGTGGTTTAAGAATGTGGGCTTAATATTTCTCGCGGTCACATTTGTGGGGGTTTCAATTTTAGCGGTTAGGTATCTGTCCGTTTTTGTGAATGATTCGGGGAAATCGTTAATAGTTGTTTCTTGGATTCTGAATTCATTTCTTCTTGGGTTTTCTGCGTTTTTTCTGGTTCGTTTTGTAGAAAACAGCTAGGAATGATAGGGGTCGTTTCATAAGTACCAACCCGTACCGGGTTCTGCGGGGACACGTTAAAAAGAAATAAGCTTTACGTTCTTTGACAACCTGATTTTCTGGCCGACCGCCTCGGGTCCGTCACCGGGATTCTAGATCAGAAGGGCGCCGTCAAAGAATCCTTCACCTACGGTCCCTTCGGTGAAACTGTCATTGCGAGCGGAGCGAAGCAATCTCAATCCGTTCGTGGTGAGCCTGTCGAACCACGCGGCAATCTCAGCCCTACCTTCACGGGCCGGCAGTTTGATTCGGAGACCGGTCTCTACTATTATCGGAGCCGCTATTACGCTCCAGAAGCTGGCCGATTCACCACAGCCGACCCGATTGGCCTCCTCGGCGGCCCGAATCTCTACGCCTACGTCAACAACAACCCTGTGAATTGGATCGATCCCTGGGGATTGAAAGGAATACTTCGGATTAATGTGGTTAGAGGTGGCGGTGGTTCTTTGTCTGGACATGCTTGGATTACTTACACGGATGGGAGTGGGCGAACTCAAGCTTTTGGTACCTATGGCAGGACAGATATCGGCGTTATAAATCTGCAGGAAAACTTAGAAATAGGTATAACACCAGATGTTTCTATATCGGCTGAACTCACTGACGCTCAGGAACAGGCTTTCTTACAATATCTAACGGATCCGAAAGAGAATTATTGGGATTATTTCGATAATTGTTCAGATTTTGCTGTTGGTGCATGGGGAGCAGCTGGTCAAACCCCATTAAACAATCGGAATTTGTTTGGCGTGCCCAATCCAAATAGTCTTGCAGATTCAATCGAGAAAAGATTAAGGGAGCAGCAATCCTCCGCCAACTCCTCAAGTTCTAGCGAGTCCAGTTCTCCATTTGATGGTGCTCCGGCTCCTGAACCAGCTACTTTAACGTTAGCCGGGTTGGGGGTGGCGATGGTAGCTTTACATGGGACGAGGAAAAGACGTCGGAAAAGCGCGTAGAAAATCGGCTTCATTCGAACAGAGAGGTCAAGGCACAAATGATTTCGTTAAAACGCTTGTTTGCTATCTTACTTTTTTTAGGTGTTTTAGGAGTGCTAGGTAAGGCACTGGCAATGGGAGATTTAGGTCCGGTAGAGGTTCCTTTCAAGCTGTTAAAAAACTGGGAATGTGAGGTTGTAAGACGTTCTGAACAGAATCTCCTTATTGCTCGAGGGTTCAATGTTGAAAGCGCTCGATGGGTTTCTCGCGTAAAGATGGAGGTTCAAGTAAACAACGTAATTGTAGAAGTATATAGCGCCCCGCTCTACCCTTGGACAAAAGTGAAAAACGCTGAATCTCTCAAAAAGAGATCATCGGAAAAGCCTATTTCATTTGAAAAAGAGGTGGTTCTTCCGACACCCCTAGCATCGGAATATTCCGTTTATTATCGGGATATAGATAAACAGCTTCATTTGATCACTAAAGTTCGGTCGACTGGAAACATCTAAGTGGAGAATGAGAGAAGAACGGGATTGTTTACATCCGTATTTATAAGCCTGTTTCTAGTTCATGCTTTTCTGCAATTTATAGCGTGGAGTGCCGCTCCAGGGAATGCGGCGGTGGATACAAGCACTTGGTTTATAAACCGGTGGTGGATACCGTTATCCTTCCCATTATTTTGGATCGTTCCGAGAACCTGGACCCTTTGGGGTAGCAATTTTTTCGCCTGGAGCATTTTCATTACTAATAGCGTAATTTGGGGCTTAGTAGGTTCTTCCCTTGTTTTCTTGATCAAAAGGAAGTGAGCGTAATCGTACCGAGTTCCGAAGGGTCAGGCTGGTTCTGTAATTCTTTCTGTTCTTTGACAATTTAATGTTTTAAGTGACCGGCGGGGTTCCGTCACCGCTGTTCTGGATGGGAAGGGTGCTGTTAGAGAGTCCTTCACCTACGGTCCCTTCGGTGAGATTGCCGTATCTTCTGACGGTCAGCCGTCATTGCGAGGAGCGGAGCGACGCGGCAATCTCATCCCTGCCTTCACGGGAAGGCAACTCGACTCTGAAACCGGCCTCTATTATTACCGGAGTCGTTATTACGCCCCACAGGCGGGCCGGTTCACCACGGCCGATCCGATCGGTCTCCTCGGCGGTCCGAACCTCTACGCCTACGTCAACAACAACCCTGTTAATTGGG
>CAYJXI010000097.1:0-5500 GCA_964374105.1 uncultured Planctomycetales bacterium | reverse complement strand
ACAGAGATTATCCCATGCCCAACATCAAATGCCTTTACTTTTAACTATTTTTTACCAATTGCGTAAGTCCTAAATTTAATAACAATTAACTATTATTAAGGAAGGTGAATTGAGGTTAATAAATATTTACGACTTTTTTATCAGGGAAGGGTGCAGGGCGGAATTAAGAAATCAGAAGCAAATATTCAAACAGCTGCAAAAAGCAAGGAAAGAAAACAGGAAATTAAACAGATTCAACCGACAGTTCTTTGACAAGGAGCGTTTTAAGAATCCCTATACGGATACTCGCATTTTGTATGGAAATCCCAAAAAGGAAATCCAATGTGTCCTTATTGGGATAGATATTGGTGTTGGGGAATTGCTTTTGGTGGATAGACTATCCCAACAAGGAAAACACATTGATCTTGTCATTTCTCATCATCCTCTTGGCATTGCTCTGGCCGGACTCTATGAAATGATGGAAATGCAAGTCGACTTTTTACATAATTTAGGGATTTCTTATGAGATTGCCAAGGATTTCATGGATAGGAGGATGGAGGAAGTCAAAAGGCGTTTGCATAGCGGGAATCATTTGCGAGTCGTGGATGCTGCTAGATTATTAGATATTCCCTTAATGTCTTGTCATACACCAGCTGATAATCATGTGACCAGATACTTGCAAACTCTGATGGATTTGAGAAAACCAAAGACTCTCAAGAAGGTCATTGATCTTTTGTTGACACATCCCGAATATCAGGAAGCGGAAAAAAATAAAATGGGTCCTAAGATCACGGTAGGTCGTCCGCAAGATGATCCCGGTCAACTGATGGTGGATATGACTGGAGGAACAGAGGGGTCTAAAGAGTTATTTGGACGATTATCCCAATTAGGAATTGGGACACTTTTGTGCATGCATCTTTCCGAAGATCACTTTAATAAAATCAAACCAGAACATATTCATGTGATTGTTGCCGGACATATGGCCAGTGATAGTCTCGGGATGAATCTTTTGCTAGATAAATTGGTTCAAAAAACCTCTCTTGAAATTATTGAATGTTCAGGGTTTAAAAGAGTCAAACGCTAATGACATTGATCCCCAATGAGATTATCCAAGAAATTTTGGATAGAAGCGATATTGTTGATGTCATTTCCTCTTCTATTCCTCTAAAGCAGGCAGGCCGGAATTTTAAAGCGCTTTGTCCGTTCCATCATGAGAAAACACCCTCGTTTATTGTTAACCCCGATAAACAAATTTTTCATTGTTTTGGCTGTGGGGCAGGAGGAAATGTTATCACATTTGTGATGAGTCACGAGCATCTGGATTTCCCCGAGGCCGTTCGGTTATTAGCCGATAAACTTGGGATTACAATCCAAACACAAAAAGCAGGCCAACGTGAAGATAGTCAAATCCGACAACAGCTTTTTAAAATTAACAAATTAGCAGTTCAATATTTTCATGACAATTTGATCTTTGATAAAAGTCCTTCCGCCAAAACCGCAAGAGAGTATCTTAAAAATAGACATGTGAATTTAGAGATCGTAAAGAAATTTCAACTGGGATTGGCGTTAAATGATTGGGATGGACTAATGGGTTTTTTTAAAAAAAGCGGAGTTCATCTTACAGAGATGGAAAAGGCAGGATTGATCATTCCCCAAAATCAAGGCGGTGGGTATTATGATCGATTTCGGAATCGCATTACTTTTCCGATTTTTGATGTGAAATCAAATTGCATTGCCTTTGGTGCCCGTACGTTAGAAGCGGAAAATCCTGCGAAATATATCAATTCACCGGAAACAATGATCTACACTAAGGGCAAGCATTTGTATGGATTTCATTTAGCTAAGGAGAGTATTTTAAAGAGAGATTTTGCCATTGTGGTGGAGGGCTATATGGATTTTATAATGCCATATCAGAAGGGAGTGGAAAATATTGTCGCCTCTTTAGGAACGGCGTTGACAATTGACCAAATTCGTCTTTTATATCGCTATACAAAAAATATAGTATTGCTTTTTGATATGGATCAGGCAGGGGAGACGGCGACTCTTCGTAATCTTGAATTGCTTATGGAAGAAGACATGAATGTGAAGGTGGCCATCCTAACGAAGGAGGATGATCCCGACTCTTTCGTTCGAAAGTTTGGGGTGGAAAAATTTAGGGAGCAAATTGAGAAGGCGGAATCCTTTTTTGAATTTAAGTTGAAAACCTTAATGGAGCGATTTGACCCCAAATCCATCGAAGGCCGTGCGAAAATTTCTTCGGGGATTTTACCTTTTCTAAAAAAAATTAAAAATGCTATCATTCAATCAGAATACGTTAAAAAGCTGGCTCAGGTATTGGCTGTCTCACAAGAGGCGGTATTGATCGAACTGAAGAAATTGGGACCGGGATCAATGGCTTTAAAGCTGTCATCGGACCAATTCCATGACAGGATTCTGGATGCAGAACAATTACGGCCGGTGGAACGAAATTTGCTGAAATTGATGTTGGAGGAAAAAGAATTTATCCCTTCGACACGATCAGAGATTAAGGTTTCGGATTTCCAAAATGAATATATCCGTCAGATTGTTGAAAAGATTTTTGAACTTTTTGATCAAGGCCAAGAGCCCAATCTCCAAAGATTAATGAGCTACTGGAATGATCAAAAGATTTTACAAATTGTAACTAAGATTATGGCTTCGGAAGATTCCCTGGTGGGTGATAAAAAAAGAATCTTTCGCGATTGTATCCAAAGATTAAAACAAGATCGACTTAAAGCCCAAAGGAGAAATCTTCTTAATCAAATGAACGAGGCCACAAGCACGGGTGACCATAAGAGGTTGGAAGACCTTATTCAACAATTTAACCAATTAATTAAGGGGTAATTTAATGAAGAAAAAAGAATTACAAGATGATCTCAAGAAGTTAGTGACCTTGGGAAAAAAGAAAGGGTTCCTAACTTATGATGAGGTCAATTCCACCCTTTCCGATACGGTTGACTCATCAGAAGAGATTGATCATGTCTTTGATATTCTTGATGGCAAAGACATTAAAGTCGTTGATGCTGAGGGTGAAGTCGATATCTTGGAAACGGATGAAGAGGATACCCGGGAACAGCAAATGAGTCGGCTTCGAGAAGAGCAGAATAAAGAAGAGGAATATTCAGATAAATTTATCCCTTTGGATGACCCGGTGAAGATGTATTTGAAACAAATGGGGTCTATCCCTCTTTTATCTCGGGAAGAAGAGATTAGCTTAGCTAAAAGAATCGAAGAAACTGAACATAAATTTGCCGAGGCTCTTTTTATAACGTCTTTTGCCCGTAAAGAGGCTTTAAGGATTATTAATCTTGTCCTTAATGAGGAAATTAATGTCGAGGATGTGATCAAAGATGAACTAGAACGACGTCCTAAATTGATTCGGGATCTCAACAGGATCATCAAAAAGGTTAGGCCTACACGTGTGGGAACAGAAAAATCTGCCAAGACGTTAGCGGAGTTTAAATTAACGGCCTCAATCAACGAGGAAATTGTTTACAAAATCAACAAAATTATTGAAGATATTGAAAAAATCGATAAGATCCTGAGAGGAAAAAGAAAAGTCCCCAATGCCCTTGAATTACGTAAAGAAAAGCGGAGATTAATCAATGAATTGACGGAATCCGTAAATAAAGTTAAGGATCAGCTACGCATTATCAAAATTCGTCAATCCAAATTCAATAAGGCTAAAAAGCTATTGGTCGAGGCTAATTTGCGTTTAGTCGTGAGTATCGCCAAGAAGTATATTAATCGGGGGTTGTCATTTTTAGACCTCATCCAAGAAGGGAATATGGGGTTGATCAGAGCGGTGGAAAAATTTGAATACAAACGAGGATATAAATTTTCGACTTATGCCACGTGGTGGATCCGTCAGGCCATCACCCGTTCGATTGCCGATCAGGCCAGAACCATCCGAATTCCGGTTCATATGACGGAAACAATTAATAAAATTATCCGGGTTTCTCGATTGTTTGTTCAGGAATACGGTCGTGAACCGACAGCCCAAGAGATTGCCAAACAGATGCGTATCCCAGTTAATAAAGTCAAAGAAATTTTAAAAATTTCTCAGGTCCCCATCTCTTTGCAAACACCCATTGGAGATGAAGGAGATACAAATTTCGGTGATTTTATTGAGGATAAGAAGGCCGTTTCTCCAGCTAATGCTACTTTGCATTCCATGTTAAAAGAAGAGATCAGCGCTGTCTTAGAAACCCTGGATGAGCGTGAGCGAAAGATTTTAGAATTAAGGTTTGGGATTCATGATGGAACAAGCCGAACTTTAGAGGAAGTCGGCAGTGAATTTAATGTGACCCGAGAAAGGGTAAGACAGATTGAATCAAAGGCATTGAGAAAGCTGCGACATCCAACTCGTTCTCGTCGAATCAAGGCCTTCATGGATATATCGGCCCGAGATTCTGAAAATGTTTTTTAATAAATTTTAACTGGCGTAAGAAGGCCTACTCGTTTTTAAAGAAAGTAGGCCTTCTTTTTATTAAAGGCCTTTGGGAAGTGAAAAATTAATATGCTATACTTATTTTAAAAGTCGAATCAGAATTTATGGAGTATATTTTGTAGGAAATCCTATGAAGAAACTCATTATTTTGATCTGTTTAATCATTCAATCAAGTTTTTGTTTTGCTAAAGATCTCTCTATTGATGATCAGACTAAAGAACTCTGTAATAAAGTCATGATCAACATTTACCAGGATATTCTCAAGGTCAAAGAAAAATATAAGGAATTAGCAGATTTTAATGAGGACGTTTTCTATGAAAACAAATATGGAATCTACACAATTATGTATGAATTTAAGGGGGCCCAGCCCGAAAAACCATCGACCCCTTATGCCTTTGCCATTACTATTGATGGTATGGAGGATACCACCTTCAAACAATCGGAAGGGAGTTTCAATTATGGATTTCCAATTTTGGGATTAAAATTTTCTGGTTATCAACAAAAGCATTTATTGAGAACACGATTTGACATCCTGCCCCTTATTCAAGAACATGGGCAACTGCTTGCAGATTTTCAGCAGAAATATTTATCTTTAAGGTTATTTTTAAAAGCTATCAAAGATGTCTATCAAATAAAAGAAGATATAGAATTTGAAGTGATCTTAAAAAATGTTAGTAAACGGCATATGGTTGTCAAGAGTTTAGGAAGTGAATCATTGTTATTTTTATTTAATAATGAGTATTGGGGAACAAGTCCATTTGCCAATCAGCGTGGCGGAGAAAATGTGGTTTTAAAAGCAGGGGATTCCATCAGCATGCGTTTTAAAGGAGAAAGTTTTCAGCGCTCTACAGAAATTGAAATTTATTCTGTGTATCGAATGAGTATCAGGGGCATTAATCCAACCGCTAAACTCAAGATCCAAATTGTCAAATAATTTTCATTGATCAACTTAAAAATATTACAGCAATATTCCTCTCAGTTTTTATGGCCCGCATTTAAACTTTCTAAAAAGAACTTTGCAGCATTCATTTAATCCTACAATAAGGCCTGAAT
>CAYJXI010000096.1:0-5622 GCA_964374105.1 uncultured Planctomycetales bacterium | reverse complement strand
TATTCAAGTGGTCAACTGTTTGTTTAACTATTTATGAGATAACTTCTAGTTAAAATCTTAAATGTTGAACCAAAAGATGTAGTGTCTTTCCAACGGGCTTTAAAAGGAGCAATGCGTCCTTCAATCGACATTTTCCTAAGTGATCGACTAAATTTTGCAGATATTGGAAGGTTGGCCATAGCACAACAAATTATAATGCATGAAAATGAGGCCAGCTTACAAAGCTGGGAAGATACTAACTGGCTGAGAGAACTGTCTAAAATAACCAAACATAATACAACTATGCTGACGAATGGGAAGTTTAGTTTCATTACATTTAATTACGATAGAAGTTTGGAACATTATTTCTATTTTTCGTTAAAAGAAGCTTATGGTTTCAATGAGGGCATCCTAATCAATATTCTTAGGCAAATCCCTATCATCCATATTTATGGTCAATTGGACTATCTTCCTTGGCAAAGAGCAGATGAGCCTGGTCGAAGTTATGGCAACAGTTGTAGTCTTGAACAGTTTAAAAAGTGTAGTGAAGGTATAAACATTGTTTATCAAGGACCTAAGGAAAACAGACAATTAAAATCTGCTCAAGAAATCATAGCAAAAGCAACCCACATTTACTTTCTTGGCTTTGGATATGACCCAGCCAATTTGGATCTTTTGACTATTAAGAATAACATTGATAATAAACGAAAAATTGGCGGGACAGCCGTTGGTTTAGAGGGGGAAGCCGAAAGAAACAGGGTAGTAGATTATTTTCCAGCTGAAGTTCGGAGTCTTATGTCTGGCGGTTTAGGTCAACCGAATGAAGGAATAACCCAATTTTTACGGAATAAATACGTTTTGTAACATTATTTATGTTTATTAATGTTAAATTCAACAAAAACTAAAAAAACTTTCACCATAGAAACATATGGCTGGCCAATCGTGGATTCAGATAAAAGACGGTGAAGATCATCTATCGTTTGAACCGTTTGATCATTGATAGCAACTATGAGATCTCCTTCCTTGACCCCGGCTTTATCGGCAGGGCCAAAACGTTGTACCTCCGCCACCTGGACAGTCTTTTCTTGGGAAAGATTGAAAAATCTTACAAAAGCCTGATCCAAAGACTTTTGCTGGCCGGCGATCCCTAGATAACCTCGCCGCACCCGTCCATGAGTCAGAATCTGTGAGACCACCCACTGGGCCGTGTTGGAAGGGATCGAGAAACTTAGGCCTTGGGCCATCATAACAATAGCCATATTGATTCCCATGATCTGACCTCGCGAATCCACCAAGGGCCCTCCCGAATTGCCAGGATTAAGCGGTGCGGTATGTTGAATAATATTCTCAATGAGCCTTCCTTCCGGACTCCTCCAATAACGCCCCAGCGCACTGATCACCCCCGTAGAAACGGTTGACTGGAATCCTAAAGGATTACCCATAGCGATGACCAGCTGACCCGGACGTAAGGCGTCGGAATTCCCCAACTTGGCAAAGGGAAGATCATTGGCATAAACCCGAATCACGGCCAAATCGGTGGACGGATCTTCTCCAATAAGAACACCTTCATAACTTTTATTATTATTCAAGACCACCTCAAAACGGGTGGCATTGTGCACCACATGACTATTCGTCAAAATATACCCATCCGGGGCAATGATGACCCCAGAGCCGCTTCCGCCTCTTTCCATCCCTTGGCTTTTGAGTCTCCAACTGATGTTAATACTTACCACACTCGGGCCTGCCAATTCCACCACTCCCACTACCACCCGAGAATAAGCATCCAGCAATTCTAAATCAGTCTTTTGTGGTGGGTTCAATAAGGGTGTCTTGGCTGGATCCTTGGTAGAATTTGCTATTTTATCTTCAGCCATGAATTGAAAATTAGTTTTATTCTCCATATGACTCCCACTCCTTTTCTGATCAGAATGACCTTATGAGTTTTCATTTATTTTGTATCAATTTTTTTAATTCTTCAAGATAATTTTCCAATCGGGGAAACCCGAGTTCTTTTGCTCTCAGCGCATGTAAATAGGCCTGTCGATACTGCCTTTGGGTTTGGAAATATTTAGCCGTCAGATAATGCGATACCGCCTCCTCAGCGGTGGAACCGGTGACTCGAAAGACATCCTCGCTTTCTGAGGTCTCTATCTTCTCCAATTTTAGAAAACCATCCCGAAAATCATGGGCATAATGCATTCCGTATATCAAAACGCAAGAATTCCTGGCCATGAGAACTTTCAAAGGGATATCATTGGTAAAGTCATGAAAAACCCGAGTCCAATAATGGAAAAAGTAAGCACTGGGATAAAGATCCTTTAAGACCTTAGCATGGGCTTTATATCCATAACAATCATCGCCAAACTCCAAGGCAAATTCAACCGAAGATGACCGATAATACCCGCAGATAAGGCAGTCCTGGTACTTGGTATAAACCCTCTTGGCAAACTCATAAATTTCTTGATTGGTCGAATAAAGTTTGCGCTGGTATTGAATGGCGTTGATCACATTGACAATGACAAAAAGTAGCAATAGACAGCTTACATATCGATCTTTTATTCTCTTGGGAATACCTAACAATCGATATTGAAATGCAGCAATCAACCCAAACAATCCAACCGCCGGCACAAGATACTGGGGGGCCGGTTGTTTAGCCACAACAAAAAATTGTAGAAGGGAGACCAAGCTCAAAACCAGCAAAAATTTAAGGATATTCTTGTCTTCCTCTCTGACATTCTCTTTCAAACGGATCAATTGAAAAATTTTGATGAGTATCCCCAATAATCCCAAAATGATGACCAAAAATAAAAATACATTATCCTGAACAACCCATTTCAGATTAACCCAAAATTCTGAGAGATCAAGGAAACCCACTTTACCGGAACCATGAAATCCCGTATGCACGACAATCCCCTTCCACCACTGGAACATCTTTCCATATCGAGGTATGAGAGGAATCGTTATCAAAAACCAGCTTAAAAAAAAAGTTAAAACAAATAAAATTCTCGATTTCATTTGAGGCAACAAAAATACGGGGATAAGCATAAGAGGGATAAAGGAGACTTTGGTCGCGACCCCTAAACCACAGACCACACCAAGAAGCAAGGTGGTGGCAAGGCACTGTTTTTCCTTTATATCAAAAAATAGCTTCAATAAACACAGAACAAAAACATTTAAGATCGTGATCAAAAGCGGTTCGGCATTGATATTAGCGATAATGGGAAGAACGCCTTCACTGTGTCCATAGGATTTAAGCGTCAGATACAAAAAAGATGGTGTCTGGATCAATAAGGCAAAGAGGATATCCCTTGTTTTGTGGAAGGCAACCCAACCCATCCAGGTTAGAGAACCAAGATAAAGAATCAACAATACCGCATGGATCGTATTAAGATAATATTCTGGATCCAAGTAAACATACTTCAGAATTTCTTGAATAGGTTGATTAAAATTCAAAAATTGAATGATCCATGCCCCCAAGAGCTGCAGAGTGATTCCGGGGTGATCCACAAAGATAGGAGTGATGTGGTCCACCAGATAAAGAGAATTCACCAGATAAATGTAAGAAGGATCATTGTTGACTCCCAGCCAATAGGGACCGGTGGCGATTTTTAACTTGATCGCCAAGAAACCCACCAGCAAAGGGAGCCCTATCAAGCTGATTCTTTTCATTCCCTCTTCCTTTTAAAATTCGAAAGTTTTCGATTATTATAATGGAATTCCCTTTAAGCTTGTAAAAAATAAAAGCAGGAAATCTTTAAGCTAAATATTAGGGAAGTTTGCTTTAGAAACTTAAAGGAGCTAGCCTATCTGAGGCATCTTTTTCTTTGGCGGGTTCGATGTGAACAACTGTGTCAATGATTCCTAAGGAAGATTCGCTTAAGGCATCTTTAACATGGTGGGCAATTTCATGGCCGCGGCTGATCGACAAATCCCCTTTCACTTCAATATGAATCTCGACAAAATATCCTAATCCACTTTTACGAACTCGACATTTTTCAACATCCATGACCCCAACTACTCTTCTGGCAATGGATCGGATAGAATCTTCCACCTCCTGGGGAGGGGCCTCATCCATGATTTCGGAGATAGCCAATTTCAACAAACGAAACCCTTGAAAGGCAATCCATCCACTGGCTAACAAGGCTGCCCAATCATCGGCACTAGAATATCTTTGTCCTCCCAACAAGGCCGCGGAGATCCCAAAGAAAGCCAATAGAGATGTTAACGCATCAGATCGCTGATGCCAGGCGTCAACCTTCAAAGATAAGCTATTTGTTAAACGAGAGGATTTGAATTCTAAATGAAATAGGAATTCTTTTATCACAATAACTCCAAGCAATACAAAAAGGGTATAAAATGCCGGGACAAGATGAGGATGAAGAATCTCATAGATACTTTGAATCGCTATTCCTAAAGCCACCCCGATCAAGGTCACGGACACAATCATGGAGGCCAAAGATTCGGCCTTCCCATGACCATAAGGGTGGTTAGAATCGGGTGGCAACAAACCGATCTTTAAGCCTCCCCAGACCACACTGGAACTAAAAATATCAAGAAAAGATTCCACCCCATCTGCCACCAGGGCATAGGTGTGCCCTACAATACCGGTCATAATTTTGATAACCGCTAAAATCGTGTTGACAAGGATACAGATCACAACGAGTCTTCTCCCCTTTTGAATTTGATTATCTTTTAATTGAGAGCTAGTTCCTGTCATATTTTAATCTCAATTCTTTCTCCCATCCGTAAGATCCCCTCTTTAATAACTTTGGCGTACATCCCATGTCGCCCCAGAGCATCCGTTTTCAATTGCGGGTGAATAGCATCCATGACATAACAAGGTTTTCTGATCTTTGATATCTCCATAACCACCCCTCCCGAGAATTCAAGTACTGTACCTAAAGGCAGTTGATTGACATTAAGATATCGAACTGTTAAATTCTCCCCTGTTGTTCCGGGAGACAAACGATATCCTTTCTGAGTAAGTTTTTCCAATTGTTCCAAATCCTGCAAACAAACTGCTTGAACGGGATCATTATGCTTGGCATGATTATGACCATCCCCCTCTAAACCTGATAAAGTGACACAAACCAACTCAACCGGCCATTTTGGGATACCCCCCTTGGAGATATTGATTGAGAGAATATAAGGTGTGTGAGTCTGTCTTGTCACGTGATCCTCCTCGTGCTCCTGCAACTATCTTCGATTGTAAATCTCCTGATAGTTGCCGTCGCACTTCCACTAGGGGGGCAAGCCCCCCTTTGGCGCTCACTACGTTCGCTTAAGCACCCCCCAAACATGGGGGAAAATCTTTCCCCCATACCCCCTTTGTGCCCTTGTCTTACAACAAAAGATAGTTGCCAGGGCACTAACTATCTTTCTTAACAGGCGTCTTCTGATTGTCTGAGGATAACGTAAACTCATCTTCTACTTCGTTTATACCTTTTTTAAAAAGGTGAACGGCTTTACCAATACTTTTCGCTATCTCAGGGAGACTTTTTGCCCCAAATAGAAGAAAGACAATTAAGAATATTAGAAATAATTCTGATGTGCCTATTCCAAACATAATATACCTCCTTACTTAAGGTTTGGTATTGTCAAAAGTTTTTACTCTTAATCTCTTTATCGTTTGAATTATTAACA
>CAYJXI010000095.1:0-5776 GCA_964374105.1 uncultured Planctomycetales bacterium | reverse complement strand
ATCCCACCGAGCGCTTCACCTACCACACCGACGGATTAGGCAGCATCACCGATCTCACCGACAACACCGGCACCGTCACTCAATCCTACGTTTATGATTCCTTTGGGAATATTGTAAGGCAGAATGGTGCACTCGCCAATCCTTACACCTACACCGCTAGAGAATTCGATCCTGAGAGCGGATTGTTTTACTATCGTGCCCGCTATTACGATTCCCGAATAGGGAGGTTCCTTCAAGAGGATCCAGAGGGAGTTGATACAGAGGATTACAATCTTTTTGTTTATGTAGTCGATAATTCGATCAATTATACTGATCCTTTTGGTTTAGCAGTTTTTTCACATGAACCAGGCCACAATTTTCCACCTAAGTTTGGTGGGGGTATAGGAGGTGGCGGAATAAGAGGAGGTGGCGTAGGGAGAGGTGGAGCATCACGAGGACCTTCTGGATCTGGTAGTCAAAGTGGTACGTGTCCGATTCGAAGTGGTAGCCAGGGAAAAGCGGATGCGGCTAGAGCTGAAAATATTAAGAGAGGATATTCAACAAATCAATTGGGACCTAGTGGGCAACCGAAAAGATATTTTCCAAAATATCCAAGTATAAAACGTGCTAAAGAAGCAGCTGGTAGGTTTGGTGATGGGAAACCCATTCATCATACTAATCCAAAGAAAGGGAGACCACATTTTCACGCTACTGATAGGAAGGGGAGGAAAATACCTGGGATACACTTTGAATATTAGGAGGGGAAGTGAAGAAACAAGTTTGGATTGGACTAGTAACATTGGAACCGAGACCGGGTAATAATTTATTGGCAGATGCTAAAGGAGCTTGTGTTCATGTTTTAGCACTAGTTTGTAATAAAAGTGAATATGAATATATGGTTAAAGGAGTATCCAATAGACATAATTTCGATGTCATTGAGATTAAAGATGTCATTCCATATAACACCAAAAAAAAATATTACACGATGAACAAAGAATTAGATAGTCTTGCCAAAAAGGTAGAAAGGACCGGAGTAGTTTATTTTGGTACATTTTTTTGTTATGGGAATATGAAGAGAGCAAGAGTATCTGAGAAGAATGGAAAGAAGAGGCCAAAGAGAATTAAGAAGATCTAAGTAATGAAAAGACAGGTTTGGATTGGTTTAGTAACATTAGAAGTAAAACCAGGTAATAACTTATTAGGAAGAGCTAAGGGTGTATGTGTTCATGTTTTGGCTTTAGCTCGTAGTAAAGAGGAATAGGAATATATTATTAGAGGTGTATCTGAGAGGAACAATTTCCAAGTGATTGAAATAAATAAGGTATTCTCATACAAAAAAATGAATAAACATTTCACAATCAGTAAGGAATTAGCCCATCTTGCCAAAGAGGTTAAAAAGACCGGAGTAGTTCATTTTGGTACATTTTTCTGTTATGGGAATATAATAGAGAACAAGATCATCTAAAAAAAATGGGAAGAAGTCAAAGTGAATTTTACATTTATCAGAGAAAAGGTACCAGAAACCTGAAACGAAAATGTGACTGCGAATTCGAAAAGGTGAAAGGGGACAAATACCTTATTCCATTGGTGAACAATCAACAGAATAGTGCTTTTGGGGCAGGATGGGGTTTGGAAGGATTGAACGGAAACTAGTACATTCTGTCCCTATTATTCTATTATTCCTATTATTCTAATCAATTTACCGCAAGGGATTGATGGGGAAAAATTAGTCAAAAGGATGCGCGATACCTATGGGATTCCCATTGCCGGAGGGCAGGACCATCTGAAAGGCAAAGTGATCCGAATCGCTCACATGGGATGCCTGGATGAATATGATTTGTTGACTGGTCTTGCCTGTTTAGAGAAGGTTCTCCATGAAATGGGATACCCATTCACCCTCGGCAGTGGTGTTGCCGCTGCCCAGAAGTATTTGAATGTTAAGTAAACAATCAACTTAAAAAGGATTCATCAGATATGTCTACGAGAATTTTAGTCAGTGACAAGTTAGCCGATGAAGGGATTCAGATTTTGAAAGCGGTTAAAGATTTCGAAGTGGTCTGTCAATATGATTTAAAACCGCAAGACCTCAAATCCTTAATTAAGGATTTCGATGCCTTGATCATCAGAAGTGGTACGAAGGTCACCTCCGATGTCCTTGAAGCGGCTCATCGGTTGAAGGTTATTGGTCGGGCGGGGGTGGGATTGGATAACGTGGACTTAAAGGCCGCCACCAAAAAGGGAATTGTAGCAATGAACACGCCTGCGGGGAATACGACTTCGACCGCGGAACATACCATGAGTCTTATCCTAGCCTTGTCCCGGAATATCTCCCAGGCCTGTGCCTCTTTGAAACAAAAGAAATGGGAACGTTCTAAATTTGAAGGGGTGGAGCTGTATGGGAAAACTTTAGGAATCATAGGACTGGGACGAATTGGATCAACTGTCGCGCATATGGCCAAGGCCTTTGGCATGAAGGTTATCGCCTATGATCCATATTTATCTATAGAGATTGCCTCCAAATTGGGGATTGCGATGGTTGAATTTAATGAGCTTCTTAAAGAATCTGATTATATTACCCTACACACTCCTAAAAGTTCGGAAACCAAATACCTGATCTCGGATAAAGAATTTGATGGGATGAAGAAGAATGTTCGTCTTATCAATTGCGCCCGGGGAGGGATTATTGAAGAAGCCGCCTTGGTGAGGGCCTTGGAGAAAGGGAAAATTGCTGGCTGTGCCTTGGATGTTTTTGAAGAAGAACCTTTGCCTTCGACTTCAGCGCTTTTAAAATTTGAAAATTGCCTTGTAACCCCTCATCTAGGGGCATCGACATCCGAAGCGCAGATTAATGTGGCCATTGAGATCGCGGAGTGTGTTCGCAATGCCCTTTTGGGACGCGGGATTATGAACGCCGCTAATTTCCCCTCGATCAGTGCCGAGGACTATGAGGTTCTTGAGCCTTACATTGATTTGGCTGAACGTATGGGAAAATTTGCGGGCCAGCTTGTGAACGGCCGTATGCATGAAATCAAAGTGATCTACAGCGGTGTTATGACAAAATATAAGGTGGCCCCCGTGACCATGGCCTTGGTCAACGGGCTTTTGAGTCCTATTTTAGGAGAGACGGTGAATACCATCAATGCCTTGGATCTGGCCACCGAACGGGGAATTAATGTTCAGGAGATCCAGTCTAACAAAGAGGAAGAATTTGTCAATCTGGTGAATGTAGAGATTGGAACGGATAAAGAAACTTTCAGTGTCTGGGGGACTTTATCGGGAAATTATCAACCCCGAATTGTTAAAGTGAATAAAATTTATGTAGAAGCGATCCCCAACGGATATATGCTGGTGATCAATAATGTCGATAAACCCGGTATCGTGGGAGCCATCGGGACCATCTTGGCCCAGGACAATATCAATCTGGCCGGGATAACCTTAGGGAGGGAATCCGCGGGAGGACTGGCCGTCAGTGTGGTCAATGTCGATAGCGAGGTTCCTGAATCCACCATCGCCAAGATTAGAAAAACCAAGAATGTCTTGTTTGTTAAGTTGATTAAAGTTTGAGTTTTCATTTCTCCAATAAAGAAAGACGGACTGTCTTTGGGGCTTAAGTAATGATTAAGTTTCTGCTTCTAAAATCCGGGAAGGATTTAATCATTTTCCCCTTAATCAAAGCAGGCATTTTGAATTCATTAACCCCGGGAGCCCTGTCCGCTGTTTTGATATTTTTGGTCTTTCTTTTCTTCGTGTTAAAAAGGAATTATAAAATCGGACACATGGGATTTTATTTTATTATCGGATTTGCCGGGTTAAAGATCTTTTTGGATTTAGGGGTTTTCGATATCATTTTAATGTCTAAAGGGATGGATCTCTTTTGGGATGTCGTGTTTTTTTCTATCGGATTATTATCTTTTATTGTGGGAGGGGTTTGCTTGAGGGATTGGATTGTTTATTTAAAAGAAGAAAAATTTGATAGATTGCTTATTCGATTTCGATTTTTAAATGGTCCCGATCTTGATCAAGGATCGCAGAAGAACACTCTGCTATCTTCAGGAAAAAAGAAATTTCGCGGTTTTTTTTCTTTACTCATGATTTTATTCTCACTCATCTTGGGAGGATTCATTGCCGTTCTGGAATCAGCCTTTGCCCCAGACCAAATGACGATTTTGATGATGCAACAATCGATTTTTTCAAAAACAGTTTTGGGGGCACTGATTATGTTATTGATTTATGCAACGGCATTGGCCTCACCGTTTATTCTCACTTTAATTTTGGTTGGCAAGATTATTAAAACTTATTCGGTATTAGATTATCTTAAAAATTTTTATTCCAAGGTTCAGATCATCTGTGCGGCAGTTTTTTTTTCTTTTGGCGTGATCATTTTGTCGTATTTTATGTGAGGGTCATTTAAGAATTCTCTTAAAAAGGGAATCAAAATTCAATGAGAGGATGGATTGATGAACATCGTGGTCGTTGGGGCCCAGTGGGGCGATGAAGGAAAAGGGAAATTGATCGATATCCTCTCTAAAAATGTGGATATCGTTGTTCGGTATCAAGGGGGAAACAATGCTGGACATACAGTGGTGGTGGGTGAGGAAGAGTATATTTTCCATCTGCTTCCTTCCGCTATTTTACACAGAGGCAAAATTTGTGTGATTGGTAATGGCGTGGTTGTTGATCCTAAGGCATTGCTGTCGGAATTAGAGGAGTTAGAAAAGAGAAGAATTTCTGTTCATCCTAAAAAGCTTAAGATCTCGGCCTTCTGCCATGTGGTTATGCCGTATCATAAAATTCTGGATGGACTCCGGGAATCGATCCGGAAAAATAAGATAGGAACAACGGGTCGGGGCATAGGACCCTGTTATTCCGATAAGGTCTCGCGCTGCGGAATTCGGATGATTGATTTGTTAAATCCCGGTATTTTAAAGGCTAAACTTCAGGATAATTTGCAGGAGAAAAACGAAATTTTTCGGAAGGTTTACCATCAAACCGAGTTCTTATTTGACAATATTTATCAGGAGTATTTGAATTATGGAAAAAGACTTGCCCCCTTTGTATGCGATACCGCCATTTTTCTTAATAAAGCCATTGAACAGAAAGAGTCGATCCTTTTTGAAGGAGCGCAAGGGAGTTTTCTTGATATCGACTTTGGAACGTATCCCTTTGTAACCTCCTCCAATTCTATCTCGGGGGGAGTATGTGCGGGCAGTGGGGTCCCTCCAACTAAAATTAATAAAGTGATCGCTGCAGTCAAGGCTTATACGACACGTGTTGGGGAAGGTCCATTTCCAACAGAATTCGCTCCAGGGTTAGAAGACGAAATTAGAAGGAAAGGGAACGAATATGGTGCCACCACCGGTCGGCCTAGACGTTGTGGTTGGTTTGATAGCGTTTTGGTTCGATATGCCGTTGTGATCAATGGGGTTTCGGAACTGGCGGTTATGAAATTGGATGTCTTAGATGACCTAGCCAAAATCAAGATCGGTACGACATATCAATTTCGTGGAAAGTTGATTAAGGAATTTCCGCTAGATTTTGAAGTTCTCAGCGAAGCAAAGCCAATCTATGAAGAAATGGACGGTTGGCAAAGCCCTACAAAAGGAATAAAACGCTATCAACAGCTTCCACAGAAGGCGAGGCGTTACATTCAGCGTTTGGAAGAACTCATAAAGGTGAGGATTAAATATGTGTCAACAGGGACCAAACGCGATGAAATGATAGTTAGGACATAGGAACTTATTAGGTTTTTATTTTTAAAGTGTTATGTCGTATGGAAATGCAATCTAATTGCCAAAAT
>CAYJXI010000094.1:0-6097 GCA_964374105.1 uncultured Planctomycetales bacterium | reverse complement strand
GCAAGACCTTCCATGAAATCGCCAAACAAAGTCTCCTCTTGTGACTGTAAGAACGCATCAAGGAAACCTTTAATCAAGTCTTGAGCGGTCAAAATATTTTTTGCCTTGAGAAGATAAGGATTTTTTTGCTTAAGAATTTTCAGCAGATCAATCTTGTTTTGAACATAATCCAACCTTTTCTGGTGAAAAACTGATATTTGACTTTCAACATAATGATAAATCTTTTGTAATTCCAATTTTTTCATTGTCCGAAACCTACCCTAACACTACTCTTGCTTTTGCCATTTCTACATACTCAGCCATTATCTCTATGCCGATGGAATTTCTTCCCATTTTCTGCGCTACTTCCGAAGTTGTACCCGAACCCAAAAACGGATCCAAAATCCAATCATTTTTCTTAGTAAATAATTTCATAAACCACTCCGGTAGCTCATCTGGAAAAGCGGCACTGTGATTTTTATTACTGCACACCGTTGCGAAAGTTAACACATTAGTCGGATATACTTTATCTCTATTTAGCCAATTGGAGACATTTTTACCGAATCCGCTTCCATTTTTTGATGTGTCTCTTGCTTTGTCAGTTGCACTAAGATTTCTTAACCGTCCATTTGCCCAATTCCCAATCGGCACCATAACTTCATCTTGATACATATTAAACTTTTTTGTTTTATTAAACTGCAAAAGGCGTTCCCATGAGTCTCGAAAACGATTTGGCCACTTGCCTGGATAACAATTTCTTTTGTGCCAAATAAATTCTTCCGTCCACAGCCAACCCTGTTTTCTTAAAGCCAAGATGAGATCTATCACATATGTGTCCCTTTCTCCATTTTCAGCTTTTTCTTTTATGTTCAAAATAAACGTCCCCGTTGGTTTAATGACTCTCAACAATTGCTCGCTGATAGGCAAAAACCATTCTACATATTTATCTGGATTTATACCGCCGTAAGTATTTTTTCTTCTATCGGCGTATGGCGGCGAAGTAACAATTAAATCAATGGAATTAACGTTGAGTGTTCTTAATACATTTTTACAATCGCCAACTAATATTTTTGTTTGAATATTCTCGCTCCATGACTTTTTAGCGCCATGAAAGGAATTATAATATTTTTTTAAATCCTCTAAATTCACTAAAATCGAACCATTATCCTCATACTTTCTTATCTTGCCGTATTGAACAAGATAAGAAATATTGGAAGTCCCTATCTCCCTTTTTAAAAATTGACTAGCCCATTCGCTAGCTTCTTTAATTGTCATTAACTCTAGCTGTTCTGTTTTCATCTTTTCTTTACCCCTTTCATTGTAGAGCAATCACTTCGCAGGGGAATAATATAAGTAATCTGACTTATATTTTGGGGATCGAAGTAATCACCACTCCCTGTATCTGAAAATCCTTGGTCAAGACAATCGGCTGATGCTGTTTATTTTTTGATCTCGGCTTTAAAACAAACGTCTCGCCGCCTATGCGAAATTCTTTAATAGTTGCCTCATCATCTATTAAAGCCACTACCGTATCACCGTCTTTAGCAGTTGTCTGCTGGCGGACTAAAACTAAATCACCATCGTCAATTCCCTTCTGACCCCGCCCAGGGCGGGGCAGGTCCATGGAATCGCCTTTGGCCTTGAGTAAAAAATAACGATGCGGCGGACGGGCTAATTTAGTGGAAACTGAAATCATGCCTTGAATGTTTTCTTCTGCCAACATCGGCGTGCCGCAAGCAACCATTCCTATTAAAGGAACATCAACCGTTTGCGCGCGCGAGGTATCATCCTCTAAATTTTTAATAAACTGAAGCCCGCCGCCTTCTTTGCGGCGCAGAACACCTTTTTTAATTAATTTATCAACGATTAAAGACGCTGAGCGGGGAGATTGGTAACCAAGAGACGACATTAATTCGCGCATAGAAGGAATACGGCCAACATGCATGAGAGAATTACGAATTTCGCGGATGGCTTCTAATTCTTTATTGGTTACTGCTGTTGCTTGCATGTATACAGTATTATACGATGGAGATATTTTGTCAATAATTTTTTCAAATTATCTTCACGTTAAACAATGTTCACTATTTAATGAACATTTACTATTAGTGAACATTGTTACATACGTCTCATAGAATGACACAACTGTTCCATAATATAGAACAACGCCAAATCATTCGACAATTGAGGATATGTGGGGCAATAAGTCCAGCATGGCCTCACCAAACACCAGCTTATCCAACCGCTCCCCAACCCCATGGTGGGTATTGGGCAGGATGTGACCGTAGCGGTCGATCGTGGTTTGGATGGAGGCCCCGCCTGTTTTGCCATGAATAAAATCTTCGGCAAAACAAGCGGCGGGACAGGCGTGACCGAGCTGGGACTAGGGCTTCCAAATTTTCTCGACCCCGGCCTCAACTACACCAACATAGCGGCTGGGATTCAGACTCAACGCCTGCTCTTCAATCTCTTTCAAAGTGGCAACCTTGCACAACCCGGCAATATCCTGATATTTCTTTTTTGGAAAATTTTCTTTCGTCATTTTTTCACTGCCCTGCACCGTCTCGATATCTTCGCCACGATACAGCCGCACAATATTGGAAATGAATTCGATCTGTTCAGGAGAATATTCACGATGTGCACGATCAATCTGTACAAAAATCTTGCGGGCATCAATAAAAAGAACCTTGTCCTTACGATCGGTCTTTTTCTTCCCCTTGTCTAGAAACCATAATGTACAGGGTAACGCGACCGTATAGAAAAAGTTAGATCCAACAGTGATCACGACATCTACAGTTTTCTCCTCAATCAACTTCTTACGTAACTCCTGCTCACTTGCCCGGGCATCGCTGGCAGAATTTGCCATAACAAAGCCTGCACGTCCTTTCTCACTTAAAGCACTGTAAAAAAGTTGAATCCAAAGGTAATTACCGTTATCCACATTAGGCATGCCAAATGGAAAACGCTTACGATCATTTTTTATCCACTCTTTATCGATGCGGTTGACATTAAACGGCGGATTGGCCATAACGAAATCAAATTTTCCAACCATGTCATGCAAATCAACATAATAAGAGTTGCCCTGTAGAATATCTCCTGATAAACCATGAACTGCTAAGTTCATTTTGCAGAGGTTGACGGTTTCCCGCGTCTTTTCCTGTCCATAAATACTGATTTCATCTATTGCACGTTTTTTGTGCTCCTCAACAAATTCTGCACTCTGAACAAACATACCACCCGAACCGCATGCCGGATCGAAAATCTTTCCATGAAACGGTTCAATGACCGAAACAATCAATTTAACCATGGAAGTCGGCGTAAAAAATTCCCCTCCTTGTTGGCCTTCCGTCATAGCAAAGTTACCTAAGAAATATTCATAAATTTTCCCAAATGCATCACCTTCAATATCTGATGGAATAGAAAACATCGCTTTAAGAAGCTCAACCAAAAGACTATTGTCAAAGCGGTTATACGTTTTAGGTAAAACCCCCTTTAAATCTTCGTTTTCCTTTTCAATTGCCGTCATAGCCTCATTAATGGCTTTGCCGATATCAGCGCCTTCCGGAAGATTAAGTAAATACGAAAATCGCGCGTTATCGGGCAAATACATAATCCCGGCTGCCTGATAATCCGTTTTGCCGATTTTGCGTCTACCCGTTGCCTTTTCTGATAATATTTTTTCTTGTTTGGAAAAACGGTAATCTGCATACCGTAGGAAAATAAACCCCAAAACTGGCGCGGAATATTCAGAAGATTTAAGGTCAGAGTTTGCCCTTAATTCATCAGCCACGCTCCACAATCTTTTTTCTAACTCAGCAATATTTTTACTCATACTTTTCCTTCCTATAAAATCATCAATCCTTCTTCGGCAAAGCTAAAATAGCGGTTATTGCCAATGATAATGTGATCCCCAACGTCAATTTGCATGACCTTGCCAGCCTGTAACAGTTCTTGAGTGAAGCTTTTATCTTCTCGGCTTGGAGAGGGATCGCCTGATGGGTGGTTATGAACACAAACTATTGATTTGGCGAATTTCTGTAAGGCGGTGTGAATTATTTCACGGACAATCGGGACAGCATAATCGACTGTGCCAGTGGCGGCATCGGAAATATCGATGATTCTATTATTACTATCGAGGTACACGACCTTAAAGACCTCGGTCTTAAGGTCGCGCATGTGGGGCATGACGATGTCAACGACGTCTTTGGCGGAAGCAATTTTCTGCTTCCCGGTGGACACAACATCCTGATGATAGGGCCGCCTGGTTCAGGGAAGTCGTTTTTAAGTAAGCGCCTGCCAAGTATTTTGCCGGATATAACAATGGAGGAAACACTGGAGACAACCAAAATTTATTCGGTTATGGGTTTGTTAAATGGAAAAAACGGTCTCTTAACGCAAAGACCGTTTCGGGCTCCGCATCATACTATCTCTGACATTGCCCTCGTAGGAGGAGGCTCAAATCCGAAACCAGGTGAGATCACCTTAGCGCACAATGGCGTGTTATTCCTGGATGAATTTCCTGAGTTCAATCGCAATGTCCTTGAAGCCTTGCGTCAGCCACTGGAAGATTATTCTGTCACTGTAGCCAGAGTCAATCGAACTGTCACATTTCCTGCTAAATTTATGCTCATTGCAGCGATGAATCCCTGCATGTGCGGAAATTTGGGGAATCCCCGGGTTCCGTGCCGCTGCAGCTCGATGCAGATTCAAAAATATCGTTCCAAAATCTCCGGGCCGTTGTTGGATAGGATTGATATCCATCTGGATGTCCCGGCTGTAAATTATCAAGATTTAACCAATGTCCGTCCCGCAGAAACTTCCGCTCAAATTAAGGAGCGGGTCAATAAAGCCCGGACGGTTCAAATTGAAAGGTTCAAGGAAGCGGAAGGCGTCGTTTGTAACGCCTCCATGAGTCATAAACAGGTACGAAAATTTTGCGCTTTGGGAAGAGAGGGAAACGATTTACTAAAAATGGCGATGACCGAACTGAATTTAAGCGCAAGAGCCTACGATAAAATTCTAAAAGTTTCGAGGACAATTGCTGATTTGGAAGGAGCTGAGCAGATCAAAACCGAACACCTGGCGGAGGCGATACAATACAGGAGCTTAGACCGGGAGTTTTTTGGTTAAAACAATAACGTTTGAGTTGAGTGGCGGCGCGTTTTTTTACGCCGTCCCTCTCCAACGATTTGTTATGCATTCTTACCATGGGCCAACTAGGTAATCTAGAATTGACAATATAAAAACAGGTATTGTGCTTATCACGATAGACCACAACAGAATCATTTTATTTTTGTTCTTTGACTTAGAATATTTGCGGCCAACTAATACGCCCGTAACTGCACCGCACGTAGGCAAAATGATAAAGCCACCAAAAATTCCGTAGAATACCCAAGCCACAAGCACAGACTTTAATACATCTACAGTAGCTATGCTATAAGTACTGATTTCTCCGAAAGGGCCAATATACCCACCCATGGGAATAGGGATGCGAAATAAATAAGCAAACAATAATGCTGCTAGTAGGCTAGAAGCTAATGCAACAATTGCCCCCTTTAAAGCATCCATCACTTCACTCCTTAAATGCATAACGACCAAGCTCACTGGCGGCGGGTGCAGTTCCCCGCCGTCCAGTGCAGCGCTTTGTTAGCTGTTTATTCAGATTCAGGATACTGTTCAGGATTCTCACCTTCTGATTCAATTATCCTCGGATAATCAACACCCTTTTCAATATATTTTTTCTTTTTCCCTTTATTAATTTTAAAAATCCACGAATCACCAAAATCAAAGTAATAATAAAGTTTCGACCCCTCAAGCGGATAAACTTCATTAAGCTTAACGTCTAATCCTTCGGTGTTCCCATCCCCAGAATTAAATTCGTCTTCATTGGCAAAAACTCTTTCTCTTTTACGCCAATTTTTCCCAACAAAAAATTCAAAAAGGTGATCATTATCAAATTCAATTATCTCTTGAATGTATAAATGCAAATCAAATAAATTTGTTTCTTCGGATATTTCTATTACCCTTTTCCACGATGACTCATAATACATCCCTGATTCAAGTTCTATTGTTAATGTATATATTTCTTCCATTTTGTCCTCAGATTTTTATTTCAGCTAAC
>CAYJXI010000093.1:0-6232 GCA_964374105.1 uncultured Planctomycetales bacterium | reverse complement strand
TGGGATTCTTAAGCAATCCTGCTTTCACTAAGTCCGCTTTGGCAATTCCTAACTCTTCGAATACAGCTTGCAAAGACGGGTTGTTAATAACCGCTACCTGGACAGCGTCATCTACCGTTAATTTATTCTGAAGAATAGACTGCACCTCCCGATTGATCTCTTCATTATTAACGGAAGATTGCCACTTAATATTCGATTTTGTTCTTGATTCAATTTGTTTTTGTACGTCTCTAAATTCCCGCTTCGCGGAAACAGAGGCACAACCTGATATTGCGCTTAATGCAATACCTAAAAATACTAATGTAATTACTCGTTTTGTCATAATCTTAACCCTTCCCCCATTCCATTATTCTGAATGATCATCGTTAAAATAATTTTTAAGTTTTTCACTTATTGATTTATACCCTACAAACATTTTCTTATTAATAAAAAAGGTGGGCGTCATTTTGACAAACGAGGCTTCCCCATGAACCTTATCGGCCAAGACAGCCGAGCTTGCCTCGTTGCTTCGCACACAGGAATTCATCTTTAAAAGGTCTAAACCCGCCTCTTGCGCCATCGCCTGATACATCGGATTTGCATCCGTTAAACTCCTCCATTGGGATTGTCTCTTAAACAGAAGCTCAATATATTCCCAAAACTTTCCCTGCCGAGCCGCACACTCGGCATAAATGGCACTATCCAAGGAATGAGGCTGACCCAATGGAAAATATTTGACTTCAATGTAAATTTGCGAAGGATATTTTTCTATTAATTCATGCAGTAGGAAAAATGTTTGTGCACATTCATGGCATTGGAAATCAATAAATTCTGTGATCCGCAGTGGTGAATCGGGATTTCCTGAAACACGGTGAGAAGCAACCTGATGGGATAGAGACTGTTTGGAACGCTGTATAGAGTCTAAGGCAACAATCGCAACAACACCAAGAACAATAAGGATTGTTGTGATTAATTTTCTAGAGATTCTAAATTTCTTACGCTGAGATGTTCGTCTTGACATTTTGCCACCATTTAGGGATAAAATTTATTTGTTTTAAAAACAATTTTTAAAAATTAATTCCATTCGACTTCCAATTCACACGACTTAATTGCTGGATCGTAAGGTAGTTTTATAAAAAACCGGCCGTCCCTTCCTCTATGCAATCGAGATCTATTGGGAATTACCCGTTCTTTAATTTGAGTGATAACCTTCCCGCCCTCATCCATAAAAGTGGCAACAACTTTTGTCGAAGACAAATCCTTGCCTAACGGCTTATTAATTTTGCCGGATATAAACATGCTATCATCATCTCTCTCACTCTTTCTCAAAAACACATTGGGGACATGTAAGGAGAGAACGCATTAACATTATTTGCACCCGCAGGAAATTTTTAGCCTGAAATTGGCGAGAGAAATACCAATCAAAAGGAACGCCCCAACGTACATCAACAGTTGGCTGAACCAGATATATCTGCCCGCATAGATGCCAAAAGCTCCTATCACACCCACCACCAACACCCACCATTGTTTATGCAGACGGACTGCCCAAGCAAGAGAGGTGAGTGATATTAAAAGGAGCACAATAAGAAATGGTTGTAGAAATGAAACGCTTACCGCAAAGCCCAAACCAACGGAAGCCAAAAATGCCCCTAGTGCTGGAATACAAAGTGGGCAGACAATAGCCACCAGAGCAGAAAGTACTGACGTTATCTGCGCCACCCATTTTGGTTTTTTTGTACTATTTGCCATTATGAATTTCCAATTCCAGCGGCCATCAATGCCTTCTTATCGGGCTTACCCCTTTGGCAACATTCCACGATTTTTCCATCAACAACGACCGTTGGGACGGAGTTAATACCGTATGCCTTTGACTTCTCAATGCACTCCTTCGTTTCGCAGGGATTTGAGAGATCATAAACGGTAACGTCGCAACTTGGACATGCTAGTTCCTTAACCATCTGCACAGTCTCATCACAGAGATAGCAACCACTTGTAAAGACTTCAATGTTTCTTTTTGCCATTTTTCGTTCCTCCCTTCTTTATTTGATTCTTTTCAATTTGCGGGCATACCGAATATTTCATCTTCTTAGCCTGACTTGGTTTTACCCATTTGTTTAATTTTTCTTCCAATCGTTTCTTGGCTGTGTTAAGTTCCACAATTTTATCTTCATATTCCTTTATTTTCTTTGTAAATAAATTACGAACCAAACTACAACAAGGCTGAAGACCCTCTTCAGCACAACAAATGATTTCTTTAATTTCTGAAAGTTTTAAGCCAAGCGCCTTGGCCTTTTTAATGAACAATAATTTATCAACATCCTTTTGACCATAAACACGGTAATCAGATCCCGTTCTGTCAGGTTTATCTAATATGCCGAAATCTTCATAGTAACGGATCGTTTTGACAGGCACATCTGTCAGTTTGCCTAATTCCCCAATAAATAAGCTGTCTTTTTCCATCTTTTAACCTCAGCTATAGTATACACCTTCCAGTATACTGGAGAGTCAAGCTTTTTTATTTTTCCACTCCAACACCATATTCAAAAACCATTCGTCCGCCCTTATAACCAGTTAAAGAATAATTTTTGCATTTATCATTTTCGCATAATCACCTCTGACAACACACGAATTAAATACAAATCCTGCAAAAACGTAACAGATAGCGCCCAAAAGAGCCACGCTGGAAATACCAAATATTTGGCTTAATAAAACAGATAGGAGAGATCCTAGGACACTTGCAACTCCATTAATGCTCCATGCCCAAGGAATACCTTTTAATTTTAAATCTCTGATCGTTCCCATTCCTATAGGAAAGGGAATCCCCATTGGAATACCTAAAGCGATTGTAAAAATTAAAGCAACCACATACCTCAATAAATATGACCAATCAGCACCAATATTAAACAAGTTCGGTAGCCCAAACCCGATACCTAAATATGCAATTACTGCGCTGATTCCTGTAGAGATAAAAATGACTCTTTTTCTTGATCCCACAATCATTTTCTCTGACAGAAAACTTCCAGCACCCGCCCCAATCAAAAGGCAAAAAAGCAAAAGGGAAAAAGCCTAAATAGGAGATCCTAACCATAGTAAGAACCTTTGCATAAGGGTCACTTCAATTAACATAAAGCCTATCCCTAAAAATGCGAAGTATGCTGGCCAACCTATATATTTTCTCCATTTCGTTGTTTCATTTTTCAGAGGTTTAAATCCACTCACAAAAGAGACTCCCATCAGAAAAACAAGTCCCAATGCAACTTTAAAAGTCAAACTATTAAGCACCGTAGGATATAAACCATGAACATTAAAGAAAAAAGGTCGATTATCATAAACGGGAAGAATATCAGGATGTTCTTTTGAATCAATCCTTTTGCGAAGTAAGATTTCAGCTTCTCTCAAATTTTGAACATTCTTTACTTCCTGGTCGCTAGGCAACCACTCAGGACGCGAATAAGGCACTATTATTTTATCCTCCTCTTTAAGAGTAAACGGCGTTTGACTTATCAAAATCAAATATGAATAGTCTTTATTCTGATTGGTGGAAGTTAAGACAGCAATATGTTCTGTATTATTAGGATAATCTACCCCTTCCTTTTTAAAAGCTTCTAATCCAGTCAGAACCGTTCTTGCCATAAGTCCATCATCATGAACCCAAATAGCAATCATTCCGTTTGGATTTAAATGATGCATATACTCTCGAAATGCTTCGATCGTATAAACATAGTTTTCAGTTAATGCCATTTCGTAAATTTCAGAAATCGTCGTCTGTACGAGTGATAAATAAATGAGATCATACTTTTTGGATTGCCTACGGACAAAATTCCTCCCTTCCTCAATAAACAGTCGAACTTTTTTATTGTTGTAAATTTGACCACTAAAATCCTTCCATCTCTGGACAACTTTGACTAGTAAGGGATTAATTTCAACAGAATCGATATGATCCGCTCCGAATGACAAGGCAAATAACGTGTCGTACCCTGCTCCCGAACCAATGCTCAAGACCTCTTTGGGTTGGCGAATGATCATCGGAAAGGCAACAAGTGCATTTTTGTGTTTTAACTGAATCTTTTCCAAATCACCATCAAACCGATGCATCCAAGCTGGCGTTCTGGAATTTATATAGGCATAAAGAACCTCATCTTCCTCTTGACCAATAATGTCTACTCTTCCAAACTCATTCCATCCATAGTCCAACAATTTACTTGGTTTCTCATCTATTTTATTGCCTTCATCCTGCCGCTTACCTTGAAGTTCCCAGGCAAGAGGATTATGCTTTGAATTGATATTTTGATAATCGAATTGATATATTTCGTTACTCATCAATATTGGTATGAATAAAATGATGGTACAGAGTATAGTTAATAACGGCGATATTGCAAGAATGAACGAATTTAAGAACCATCCTGTAATGGCTAATAAAATAATTATCAGAAACGCTTGAACTCCTCCTACAAAATGTAACAAACATAAAGATACGGCAACCCCCCATGCACGCGAATAAAAGATCAATGCCGTAGAGTACGCTAGGACTAAAGGGTAATAAATCGAAAGACAATGCTAAGATTAAACCACCTAGAAAAAAGGGACGGAAAATCAATTGTGCGGTTAAAAACCACGATAAATTAATTCCAATATTTAGCTGGACCCATAGGGCGATTAAGGTCGTTACAAAATAGCCAGGAAACACCAATGGACAAATGAATAGAAAGATTTTTCTGAATCTACTATAAATTGATTTCGTAACCAATGGGCACAAGCACTACCAACTCCGAGACCAAGTATGGCTAAAGAAAATACTAAATAATAAACCTGAACTCCAAATAGGATTGAACATAAATGAGGGAATAAGATTTCCAGAGTTAATACAAGAAAAGACCCCGCCCCAACAATGTAGATAGCCTTAATAAAATTTTTATTGTCCAAGCCAATTCCCGATTACAATTTATTTCTCATGCCCAGAACTTTAATCTTAGAAAAATCAAATTCGTTCCGTATTTAGATATTAACCCATTATTAACATCGTTAAAGCCATTAAAGCCATACCCACATCTTCAACAACGGCAATCGTGCTTAAAGGAACATCTAAAACCGTTCCTAAACAAGCACATTTTACATTCATACCTTTTCTCAAACTTTTTATTACTCCGAATGCGCCTACTGTCATAACAATAATTGTGATCAAATATGTTAATCTGGGTCTGAAAAAACTTAAATATGCCAACCCTAATCCTAATTCTATGAATGGGTAAATATAACCATAGGGTTTAAATTTCTTAACCACCAAATCGTACATCGAAAATCCATGAACAAAACCTTTAAGATCAAACATCTTAAACATGGCAAAGATACTCAAAAATATTCCCATCATATAGTGCATCCAGGAATTTAAATTAAAATAGCCGCGACCAGCTTGAATGGCTGTAGCCCCCATTAAACTAATCAAAACAATTACAATTAACGGCCAATATTTATTTTTTTCTTTGATTTCATTTGATGACATTTTCACTCCTTAGCATTTTGTTTTCTTCCAAAATGAAGAATAATCTTCTTCAACTTTACAATATCAACCGGCTTGGTAATAAGGCCTGTTATCCTGACGCTGCGACAATTTTCGAAATCTTCATCTGTCACATTTTCGGTCATAGCGATAATCGGCATTTCATATTGCTCGTCTTCTCTTATAATACGCGCAGCTTCTAAGCCACCCATTAACGGCATTTGCAGATCCATAAAACATATGCCATATTCTTTGCTAATAAGTTTATCAATAGCTCCTATTCCATTCCGGGCAGTATCCACATGGCATCCTAAAATTTTCAAATAAGTTTTAAGCAAACGTTGTGACTCAATATCGTCTTCAACGACAAGTGCTTTTATTCCTTGACCAGCAGAATTTGTCATCATATTTTTCTCTATTATGCAGATATCTTTTAATGCCATTCAACGCCTAATTCACATGATTTGATAGCTGGGTCATACGGAATTTTTATGGAGAACCGACCGTCTCGTCCTCTATACAGTCGAGTCCTGATCGGCGCTACACTTTCTTTTATTTGAACAATAACATTGCCTTCTTGACCTATAAAACTAGCCACAACTTGTCCTCTCGATAAATCTTTGCCCAAAGGCTTATTGACTTTGCCACTCACATAAAGGCTGTCCTGATCTCTGCGAATACTCACAAAATGGAGGTACCCAGAACTTAAGCTCAACGAAACATTGTTTTTTAATGAATTTTCTCCCATGGTTGAAC
>CAYJXI010000092.1:0-6306 GCA_964374105.1 uncultured Planctomycetales bacterium | reverse complement strand
TAGTGAAATTATTACCTTTGTGAAAATTCCAGTTTTTCGTCAGCTCAATGGTTTGATTCTTTTTTTTCTTTATGTTCTTATTTTTTGGTTGCCGTATAGTATTGCGGTGATTGAAAGTTGTGTTATTACGGCCTTAATATTATGGATCATTAATCGAAATCGTTGGGTGGAGTGGTTTTTAGCTAAAGAAAAACCCAGCCAATTTTTTTTATCTTTTCCAAAGGCTTTAAAACCCAGGCAGAGTTTTCTCAATTTACCTATTGTTATCTTTTTGGTATTGTGTATTTTTTCTGTTTTGGGAAGTCCCTTAAGAGTTCATTCCCTAAATGCTTTTTTTTCCAAAACTTTAGAATGGTTCGTCATCTATTTTTTAGTTATTGAAGCTTTTCAGGAAGAAAAACATATTAAGATTTTTTTAGGGATTTTTCTTTTGACGGCTTTCGTGGTCTGCTTAGATAGCCTTCTCCAATTTTACATTACTCAAAAAGATTTATTTTTGGGACGAATCATGACGCGGGGAGGTGCGACCGCAAGTTTTCATCACGCTAATAGTTTAGGGGGATATTTGACTTTTGTCTTACCTGCGACGGCAAGTTTATTTTTTTTCTTAAAGAAGAAAAATCAGTTGTTTTTTTTGCCTTTGGTTATCATTATTATGGTGTGGTCGCTTTTGTTAACAAACTCACGGGCTTCTTGGTTTTCGGTCTATTTTGGTTTTAATCTCTTATTGTTTTTAACTCACAGGAAACTTTTTTTAGCTTTTATCCTAAGTTCATTATTCCTTATCCTTTTTTTCTATATCCGGGCACCACAGGAATTTAAAAGACAGCTTAGGATTGATGAACAAAGTATTCAACAGTCAGTGGATTGGCGATTAGCTCTCTGGGAGGATAGCTTAAAGATGATCAAGGCCAAGCCTTGGTTTGGCCATGGGGTGAATACCTATATGCGAGTTTTTAGAGATTACGATCGAGTTGAAAAGGAGGGCTTCATCAAAAATTCACCAACGTATGCCCATAACTGCTATATTCAAATGGCCACGGAGGTAGGGATTTTAGGATTTTTTGCATTTCTCTGGATTTTAGGAAAACTGTTTAAACAGGTCATTAAAAATATCCTTGATGACCGATTGAAAGACAACAAGTTAAGAATGATATCGGCTGGGTTGATTTCCGGGATCTTTGCTTTTTTGATTCACAGTTTTTATGATACCAATATGTATTCTTTACAGCTTTCTTCTCAATTTTGGTTTTTCGTTGGGATTCTAGTAGTTATTGATCGACTTTTAACCACTTCCTTGGATAAAAAGATGGTTTAATAATATCCCTCTGCAAAATTTTAAAGGAGTCAAAATGGGAAAGAAGAAAGTGGCTTTGATTACTGGAATTACGGGACAGGATGGCTCATATTTAACGGAGTTTTTGCTTAAGAAAAATTATATCGTCTATGGTTTGATGCGAAGATCAAGTTCGTTTAATACGGGACGCATTGATCATTTGTACCAGGATCCCCATGAAGAAGATGTCCGTTTAAGACTCGTTTACGGGGATCTCAATGATGCCAGTTCATTGAACTTTATTATAAAAACGATCAAACCTGATGAAATTTATAATTTGGCCGCTCAGAGTCACGTGAAGGTGAGTTTTGAAATTCCCGAATATACTGCCGAGATAGTGGCCTTGGGGACAACCCGTCTCTTAGAATCGATCCGGGAATCTGGGATAAAGACAAAATTTTATCAGGCCTCCAGTTCCGAGATGTTTGGCAAAGCCCGAACGATGCCTCAGAATGAAAAAACACCGTTTTATCCACGCAGTCCCTATGCGGTGGCCAAGGTCTATGCCTACTGGATGACAGTGAATTATCGCGAGGCCTACCATCTTTTCTGTTGCAATGGGATCTTGTTTAATCACGAGTCTCCCCGTCGTGGAGAAACCTTTGTTACTCGCAAGATCACAATGGCCCTCGCCCGTATTAAACATGGTATCCAGGATACACTTTATTTAGGGAATTTGAATGCTAAACGTGATTGGGGTTTTGCGGGCGATTATGTGGAGGCCATGTGGCTTATTCTCCAGCAAGAGAAGGCGGATGATTATGTGATTGCAACTGGAGAAAACCATTCCGTCAAGGAATTTTTACAAGAAGCCTTTGACTATGCAGGTCTGGATTGGAAAAAACATGTAAAAATTGATAAAAGATATTTTCGGCCAACTGAGGTGGACACCCTCTTAGGGAATAGTTCAAAAGCAAGAAAAATATTGAATTGGAAACCCAAGGTTAATTTTAAACAATTGGTTAGAATGATGGTCGATAGTGACATGGAATTGGTAACCCGTCAGTTACATGGGATCAAGGGTCGTAAGTAGGAAAAGTTTAAGTCCTTTGCCTTCCCTCAACCAATTTATTCAATGGAAACTCATTATTGGAAATATAAAAGAGTTGTGGTGACTGGTGGTGCCGGATTTTTAGGCAGTGCCGTTGTTGGGCGATTAAAGGAGGTAGGATGTAGATTTGTCTATGTCCCTCATCGGAAGAATTATGATTTGCGTCAAAAACCGGCTATTCTTCGAATGCTTAAGGATTCTAAGCCGCACATCCTCATCAATCTGGCGGCGGTGGTGGGAGGCATTGGGGCCAATCGTGCCAATCCCGGTAAATTTTTTTATGATAATGCGATCATGGGCATTCAGTTGATGGAAGAGGCCAGACATTTTGGAATCGAAAAATTTGTTGCTATTGGAACAATCTGTGCCTATCCCAAGTACACGAAGGTTCCCTTCAAAGAAAAAGATCTGTGGGATGGCTATCCCGAAGAGACCAACGCCCCTTATGGACTTGCTAAAAAGATGCTTTTGGTCCAGTCCCAAGCCTATCGACAACAATATGGTTTTAATTCCATTTATTTACTTCCGGTCAATCTTTATGGCCCAGGGGATAATTTTTCTCCGGAATCATCCCATGTCATTCCCGCGGTCATCAAAAAATGTTTCGATGCCATGGAAAACAAAGAAAAATTTATCCAAGTTTGGGGGACAGGGAAAGCCACCCGAGAATTTCTTTATGTAGAAGATGCCGCCAGAGGAATTGTCTTGGCAACTGAGAAGTATAACAAGCCTGATCCTGTCAATCTAGGGGCTGGGGTTGAAATCTCTATTAAAACATTAGTTCATCTCATTGTTCAGTTAACTGGATTTAGAGGAAAAGTCATTTGGGATTCTTCCTATCCCGATGGACAACCCCGAAGATGCTTAGATGTCACTCGGGCAAAGCGAGAATTTGGATTTGAAGCCAAAGTGGATTTCAAAGAGGGAATACAGAAAACAATTCGATGGTATAAAAAAATAGATCTTCATTTTAGAAAAAATATCTGACGGGTCGGGGTGTTTCTCTACCCGTCATGACCCCTCGGGTAGTTTGAAAACCCCCCGAGGGCTTAACATTTTTTATACTGTTAGAATTCATGAGATTTTTAATGTGACGATTCCCATGGGGCCATTCGCGGTTTATAAACCGGCAGATGAGATTTTATGCAAAGTCATAAAATAACGATCTGGTGTGACCGCATTATTGTTTATTCATTTTATGCCCTCAGTTATTTCTTACCAATTTCGACCGCCTTGGTTGAATCGTTTTCAGGAATTATCCTGACGAGTTATTTTGTTAAGCATACGGTAATCTTTCGGTGCGCCCTGAAAGCCTTAAAGGCCCAAGATCCATTGTTAAGCTTTTCCACGAAGGTGAGAATATCCCTTAGGTCTTTTAAACCAGAACAAAATATCCTCAATTGGCCGATTGGAATTTTTATCCTTGCCAATTTCTTATCCATGATCTTCAGCCAGTATCCCCTATTAAGTATCCAGGGATTTGTCGGTAAATTAATTCAAGCCACCTTTTTATATTTTAGTTTTGTTGAATCGGTAAAATCTAAAAAGCAAATCATGATCTTTATCGTCATTTTTTTGATTTCGGCCACTCTGATAGTTTCAAATGGATTGGCGCAATATGTGCAGGGAGTGGATTTCATTCATGGGAAAGCCTTAGTGAAAGGGAGGGTCGTGTCCTCTTTCAAACAATCCAACGATTTTGGAGGATACCTTATTTTAATTATCGTTCTAACTATCAGTCTTCTTTTACCCAAACAACGTCCTTCTAATCAGGAGATTCCCACACGGACTCAACCTCACAAGTCTTTTGTGTTCTCTTCGTTTCTTATTTTGCTTGTTTTAATCCTCTTATTGGGAGCGGCGTTGACATGCATGGGGTTGACCTTTTCTCGAGGGGCTTGGATGGGACTCATCTTTGCGTTCTTTTTTTTAGGGACGCAAAATAAAAAAATTGCCTATTTCCTTTTATTGATGGTGATTACATTCTTTAGCTTATTTCTGCCCAGGATGGTCAGCATACGCAATGTTTCTTTTATTTCGGATAATGTGACATCCGAAATATCCCAGGATAATGAAGCGATAGTCAATCTGCAAGAAGAGATAGAAGAAATAGGTGTTATTCCCTATATGTGGCAAAGGATTTCATTGACAGTGACACGATTTAGCGCAATGGGACGTGGGAATTTCTGGAAGGATGCCTGGGGTATTTTCGCAGAGTCTCCTATCATTGGAGTGGGGATCAATACTTATTATAAGGTCTTGCAGGGTCATCCTGTGGGAGCCCAAGTGTACCCGCATAATTGTTATTTGCAGATGGCGGCAGAGATCGGATTGTTGGGATTGGCCTCCTTTATATGGATCCTTTTTTTATTATTTAAAGAGGCTTTAAAGAACATCATCAAGATTGAAGATCAATTTCTCCTATGTGTGCAATTGGGGTTATTGGCGGGACTGTTTGGCTTTTTATGCCATAGTTTTGTCGATACGAATTTTTATTCTGTCCAATTAGGAAATCTCATGTGGATCATCATGGGAGTGATTGTCGTCATTCGAAATGTGAGCTTAGAAAAGAAAATTTAAGAGGATGACCCTTTGAAAAATGAGCAAGGCTAAAATTTTTAGAGTTGTTGTTGTCCTTTTCATTTGTATATGGGCTCTTTATTTAAGATATAAAACCTTGGCCGAACGCGATCTTTGGGGTGATGAGGTCTATCAATTGTATCAAACCATAGGTTCTTTTAAACCCATTTTTAAAAGAACAACCTATGGAGATATGACCTGTTTCCCTGGGGATTATTTGTTAACCTATCCTCTTGCCCAAATCTTTAAAACCAATAAGTGGGGGATTATGATCCCGCATATCTTTTTTACCATCTTGGGATTTTATGTTTTATATCTTGTATGTCAGAGATACTATAAAACCGTTTGGGGATATATGATTGCTTTTGGTTTGGTTTGTTTTAATGGGAACCTGATCTTCCACTCGTTTGAATTTAGGCCTTACGCGGTTCTGCCGACTTTAGCTTTGCTAAGTTTTTATTGTGCCGATCGATTGGTTAATGATTTCGATCAGTTGCATAGGATGAATAAAATCACCATAGGGATGGTTTTTGTTCTTATTATTTGGTTTCATGCCTTTGGCATTATGCTGGTGGTTTTCCCTTTATTCTATTTCCTTTTGGCAATAAGAACAGAAGTCTATTTTAAAAAAAGGATAAAGTCTTTATTAAAATATCTGGCTCTCATTTTCCTTCTCGCTCTGCCGTTGTGGAGCTGGTATGCTTTTGGCAATCCCTTGGAACAATCCCCTCAACAACGAGTCGAATCCGGAAAACATCCGTTTCAGTTCATTCAAAATCCCTTTGAATACGGCTTTAAGCGCTTTTTTAATAGGATCTTTTTTTACAATCTGATAGCTTTCAAACGTTTCTATTTTTTATTAGGAGCCTTGGCGTTTGCCTTTTTTATCCCCTTTGCGGGAAGGCTCAAACAGCTGGGTTTCTACTTAACCCTTATTTTTCTGCCTATTTTATCGATTCTGGTCGCTTCCCTGATCAGTGGATATTGGTTTCTGGAAAGACAATATGTGTTTCTTTCACCCCTGTTCGCCTTTTTTTTGGGGTGGCTTTGGGATTCTTCAATCCAATTTTATAAGGAAGGGTTAAAAACCATAAAAAGGCCTTTTGGGTTCTCTTGGATGATGGGTTTAATCCTCATGACCGGATGCGCAACGGGTGGGGTAGTGGGTATCATTGTAAGTTTGTTTAAAGCTTAAAGATAGGGATTATTCTTATCTTACTGAATTTAAAGAAGATAGTTTCTGTCCAAGTGGACTTCCTGAGGAATCAATTGACAAAAATGAAAGGTTCATTATAATTGGAGTGATATTTGATCAAGTTTAAACTAAAAAAGGGGCAAG
>CAYJXI010000091.1:0-6544 GCA_964374105.1 uncultured Planctomycetales bacterium | reverse complement strand
ATGTCGAAGACTGCCACGCGGATTTGACTTATTTTCTGCTTTACATGTCAAAAACAGTAAAAGACTCTATCAGTCTTGTCACCGAACGAATTGCCAAGCATTACTATCGCGATTTCCTTTTTGAGAGGTTGAAAGAAAAAGGCTATTTTCTTAATCCACGTCAAGAAAGATTCTTAAAGAAATTCCTGGTGAGTGATAGGGGGATCATCGTCATTAAAGATTATCAAAAATTAGCCTCAGTCGTCTACGAAACAGCGAGAACAGATTTGGAGGATTTAGCCAAAAAGCAAATTTTGCTTAAATCTAAACAAGGCAAGCGGTTCGTCTATCGGCCGAATTATGAGTTCTAGTTTTACGTTAGTAGTTGGGGTATTCATAACTTCATAAAGAAAAGGTGGTTAAGATATAATCAACTAATCAGAAGTCCGTCACCCCCGGCCAATCGGTTGTGTTTTATCGGGAGGATGTGGTTTTGGGCGGGGCGGTTATTGATGAAGCGGTCAGAAGTGAAGCACGGGAATTAGAGAAAGTAGGGGTGGTTCCATAACCCTCTTTGTCATTCCCGAATGCTTTAATCGGGAATCTAAAAAAGGGGTCTCAGCGATCTGGATTCCCGCTTTCGCGGGAATCACATTAGAGACAGAGGATTTGGTACTAAAATTCAGTGATGATAGGAAATGGTTTAGCATTAGATCTTTAAACTTTAAAAAGGATAAAATAGAGAATGGTTACAACAATCGTTAATGCTAAAGGGCAGATTGTTATCCCCGCCCAAATTCGACGGCGCTTTAATCAAGAGAGGGATAAGAATTTGTATCTTTGAAAAAGGAAATGAAATTGTCCTTCAGCCACTGACTAAAGACTATTTTGAGAAAACCGCAGGGATTTTAAAAACCAAAAGGAAATCAACCCAGACTCTTTTAGAGGAAAGGGCAAAGGAAAAAGAAAAGGTATGAGAGCAAAAAGGGAAAAATGATTTTCTCGGTCTTCCATATCTCTCTTTTAAAATTCAACTCTGGTCCCTTTTAGCTTGCATTCGTCTTAGGGTACATGAGCCCTTTGGATTACGAAAAACGCTCTTTCCCATCTTTATTAATCGTCCACTGAGAAGGGCGATTTATCAGAACATATAAATATTCTAAAAGGTAGCCAAAGAATTGAGTCCTTATATTCCAAATTAAAAATTCTAGTGGATATGAGAAATGGCTTTATGCATAGAGCCGAACTGGTAAGGATTGGGAATGATGTAGGTGGATATGTTTCGATACGCAGATCTCATCGCGGCAGAAGTGCAGGGGTAGTCTCAATACCTATTGGTTTAAAAAGACTTGCGGAGTTGATAAAAATTGCAATAGTTCGCTATTTAATTAAACCAAGAAATAAAAGAAAGCCTTTTATGAATCACAAAATATTATTGAGAAGCGCAGGATGGATTCCGGGGACGCAAATTCCGGTGACACCCTTCGATAAACTCAAGGTAAGCACGCCGTAACCCGAATTCATTCCTTGATCAACCCCAGACCCTCATCCCTCATCCCTCATCCCTCATCCCTCATCCCTCATCCCCAATTCCCCATTCACCCTATACCCCAAAACGTTTTTAGGCCGGTGACAAATTGTCACCGGTTAAACAGTAGGGGGTACCATGACTCAATTAATTCCAGAGCAAGTGGAGAAGAAAATCTTCTTTATCCGCGGGCAGAAGGTGATGTTGGATAGAGATTTGGCAGAACTTTACGGAGTTGAGACCAAAAATCTCAACAAAGCAGTGAGTAGAAATTTGGATCGTTTTCCTGCAGACTTCATGTTTCAATTAACGAAAGAAGAGTTTGAAAACTTGAAGTTCCATTTTGGAACATCAAGTTGGGGCGGGACGCGTAAACTCCCCAGGGCTTTTACCGAACAAGGCGTTGCCATGTTATCCAGTATTTTAAAAAGTAGAAAAGCGATTCGGGTCAATATCGCTATCATGCGAGCATTTATCAAATTAAGGGAAGTCTTGGCTACTCATAAAGAGTTGGCTCAAAAACTAGAAGATCTGGAACGCAAAGTCGGCAAACACGATGAGGACATTAAACTTATTTTTGAGGCCATTCATCAACTGATGTTACCTCCAGAGAAGTCGAAACCAAGGATCGGTTTTATTACGGATTAGAATTTTTTAAACAGAAAAAAATTGGTTATGATATACTGATGCTAAATTTTTAACGGCCACGATATGTGGGCTTAAATTTCATCTTTTAAGGAGGTGCCTTATGGCAACATATTATTTATTTGGGAGGTATTCGCCTGAGGTGTTAGGACAAATCAGTGCGGATCGAACCAAGAAGGCGATCAGTCTCATTGAAAAACTGGGAGGGAAAGTGAAGGCCTTCCATGCCCTTTTAGGAGAAAAAGACCTTGTCCTGGTTGTCGACCTTCCCGGTACCAAGGAAGCGGTGAAGGCCTCTTTGGGCCTTGCCAAGGCAACCGGCATAGCCTTTGTCACCTCGGAGGCTATTCCCATTGATGAGTTTGATAAATTAGCTAAAGAGATTTAAGAAATCAGTTGGACCGAATTCGAAGACGTGAATATCAGGACAGGGACTTATTAAGGAATGAGGTACATCTCACCGAGATGTGGAGATGACTGAGGGGGCGGGGTTTATCACCTTTGCCGTTTATTTAAGCCTGTGTCCCTAGATTTTGGACAGCAGTGCATTGAGGGGGACACAGGTCACGTTTTCTATGAAAGCGAATATAATTCTATTGATCTTAGGGTTGCTATTTTCAGATGGCGTATCGTTTGTCTTAGCCCAGAAAGAGCAGGGCAGTTTAACAGCAGCGCTTGAGGATTTCAGCCACTTAAACGATGGGCAGAAAAATATTATCCTCTCTTCGGTGGGGGTGCCTGACGCCTCAAGTTTTTCTTTGTCTAAAATTATCGGTTGTCTTGTTTTTAATGGGGTTGGTTTTATTGCCTTTTTCTACGGGAAGAAACAGGGAAGTTTCAAACCGCTTTTAATCGGTATATCCCTTATGGCATATCCCTATTTTTTAACGAGTACTTTTTGGCTTTATGCCGTAGGGGTGGCTTTGTGTTTACTGCTGTATTTTTGGCGGGATTGAAAACGGAAGAAACGAGGGAAAACGGAGACAGCATCCGGAGAATTCCGGTGACACCCTTCGATAAACTCAGGGCAAGCACGCCGTAACCCAAATTAATTCCTTGATTAACCCCGAATTTCCATCCTCAAACCAATAATCCCGATCTCCGAACCCTTAATTTTTTTCAATTTCCCATTAACTATAATCCCAAGTTTTGAGGTTGAAATTTGCGATCATGGCAGAGGAGGGGTGTTATGAGTCATTTAGGAAAAGGGGACAGCGCCCTTTAGTTAAAAAGGGCGCTGTCCCCTTTATAAAGCAATGGTTGTTACGGTGACGGTCGGGGCGGCGGGGAAAAGTTCACCGGAAATATTTTGAATCGCCGTGCTTACATCAAAACTCACGCGCACTTTGTGAGAGGGGATGCCGTTGGTGATCGTGATGGGATTAGTAAAGGTTGTGGTGTCGGTGGGGACAGTATTAATGGTGATAGTACATTCCGCCTCTGAAGCCGCAGTGGTTGTGAGGGTACACCCTGTTCCCGGACCTATGGTGGCGGTTGTGTAATTGCCGGCCCCGTCTGTTCCCTTAATCGCAAAAGTCGTGGAGACCGTTACCCGCGAGCGGGTGTAAGTCCCGTCCGGTACAGTGACTCCGGAAATAAAATTCCCCGCCACGCCTCCGGCGTTCGCCGAAGCAATATCAATGGTGATGGATTGCCCATCGAAAATGATAACCCAGGCGGATCCATTGAAAAGTTCGAATCTGGTGACCGAGACCTTGTAAAGATTAGCCGGGCCGGTCTGGGCAAAGGCATTTGGAATAAATACAAAATAGAAAATGAAAAACGTGAAAGTTCCTAAAACCAGTCTCTTAAACATATCTTAAGATCTCCCGGCCTCAACGACAAATCCGTTGGACTTAATCTTCTTCTCGATAATAATGTCAAATTGCCGCTCAACCGGCAAAAGCAGAATCTGGCGCAAATCCTTTTTAGGGAAAGGCTCATCCGCGAATTTGACACTGTTAAAGATTTCCCCTACCGAATAAAATGCAAAATTCATTCGCACCTGACCGCCATACTCCCGATCACCTTTGTTGTCATCCCACGTAAAAAATTCTAATTTTAAATAGGGATTGAGCTTAGCCTCGGTGCGCGATTTCCATCCGCGCGCATCACTGAAATCCTTAAAGTCAAACCAAAACCCGCTCCCGTAAACCTTCAGCCACGGCAGGAAAGGAACTTGGGAACCGATTTCGAAGTCCCCGCCATCGGCAACCCGTTCAATGGTGGTGGATGATCCCATCACGGAAACGGTCTTTTTGTTGGTGATATCGCCGAAATAAGTATTGATCCGCGCTTCTAAGACTTGGCCTAAGGCTTCCAACCCCACCCCTAATCGACCATGCCGATGCAGTTCTTGATAATCCCCAAAAACATTGATCCCAACAACGAGATTTTCTGAGACTAGCTTGCGATAGCCCATTCCTAAATTATACATACCTCGTTCATCTCGCAGACTGAGTCTGGGTTGAATAAAAATGGTGTTGATTTGATCCCCATCTTGATACAATGGTTGAACAGTCTGAAAATAAAAGGTAGGCTTTTTATCGGTTTCTGCCTTGATCGAGAGTTCGACCCGCTTAAGCCATTCGGGGAGATTTTGATCTTCTGACGTTTGACCGGAAGTGTCAGGAAGGAAAAAGAAACTCAAGAGAAGAAATAAAAGATAAAATTTTTTAACTCTTCTAATTTTCATAACGAATGTTATTCTAATAAAGCCGTGATTCGAATACAATAAATTTTTAAAAAATTTGGGAAAGGGTGAAAATAAGAGTTAGAGAGTCAGAAGGCGTTTCTATGAGTGCCATGCTAAAATAGGCATGCAAAAAATTTAAGGAAAGGGCGCTGTCCCCTTTATCCTCCTTTATCCCTTCCCATCAAGGGGGAGGAATTTCAGAAATTTATGTTACAGTGTACTAACTCACTCATTCGCTGACTTTTTTTGAAAGGATCAGGAGATGTCTGTTAATATTCCCGCAACTGATCAACCCCGCATTGTGGTTGTTGGCGGGGGATTTGGGGGTCTTCAGGTCATCAAGGGTTTAAAAAACATCGACGCCCAAGTCATTTGGATTGACAAAAACAATTATCATAATTTCCAGGCCTTGTTGTATCAAGTGGCAACCGCGGGGTTAGAACCCGATTCTATTGTCTATCCTCTTCGAAAGATTATTAAAAAATACAAGAATACCATTTTTCGCATGACCGAGGTCCTTGCGGTTAGACCGGATGAGAATTGCCTTGAGACAACGATTGGAAGAATATCCTATGATTATTTGGTCCTGGCTAGCGGTTCAAATCCCAATTTTTTTGGGAAAGAGGATATCCAAAAACATGCGGTGCCGATGAAAACAGTCCCCCAGGCTTTAGATCTTCGAAGTTTGATTCTACAAAATTTTGAAAAAGCCCTGGAGATTGATCAGGCGCAAGAACGAGAGAAACTGATGAATTTTGTCATCGTGGGAGGCGGCCCAACCGGTGTGGAAATGGCCGGGGCCCTGGGGGAATTGAAACACCATATTCTTCCTAAGGATTACCCGGATTTGGATTTTAAAAAAATGCAAATCCATATCATTGAAATGAAAGATCGGTTATTGAGTTTTATGCCGGTGGATTTATCAAGAAGTGCCGAACGGTTCTTAAAAAAGTTTGATATTAATATCTGGTTAAATACACAAGTCATCGCTTACGATGGCAACACCGCGCTTCTCTCAAATGGCAAGAAGTTAGAGGCCTCAACCATGATCTGGACGGCGGGAGTGATGGGAGAGGTAATCCCTGGGTTAAAGCCAGAGGTGATCCTTCCTTTGAATCGGATCAAGGTGGATGTTTTTAACAAAGTCGAAGGATCTCCCAATATCTTTGCGATAGGGGATGTGGCCGGCATGATCACTCAACAAACACTTAACGGCCATCCGATGTTAGCCCCTATTGCGATTCAGCAGGGACGGCATCTTGCTAAAAATTTAAAGAGATTAATTCAGCAGAAGCCCATGGTCCCCTTCGTTTATAGGGATTTGGGTGTCATGGCCACTGTGGGGCGGAGTCATGCGGTCTGTGACCTCAATTTCATTAAATTCCAGGGATTCATCGGATGGTTTGTTTGGTTGTTTGTTCATTTGATGCTCTTAGTGGGATTTCGCAGTAAAGTCGTTACTTTTATCAATTGGTTTTGGAGTTATATCAGTTATGATCGCGGTTTGCGGTTGATCATCCGACCTTATAAAAAATTAAATAAGGAGTAGAGGCGACCTTAGAGAAGCAAAAAGGGGACAGCGCCCTTTTTAACTAAAGGGCGCTGTCCCCTTTTTCTGCTATTCTTCGAATTTTTAACAGATTAGGGAACGGTCAATAGATCGTTACCCCCCTTATTGAGTAAAAGATGCTTCCAGC
>CAYJXI010000090.1:4964-6739 GCA_964374105.1 uncultured Planctomycetales bacterium | reverse complement strand
TCGTATTCGTAAGTTAAATCCTGAATCGTACTGAGCGCCGCATTCTGCGTCTTGAGATTGGTGAGACGCAAATTGAGCGCATCATAAGTGTAACTCGTCACATTCCCGTTGGCGTATTCGATTTTGGTGATCTGACCCAAGGCGTTGTAATCGACATTGGTCACGTAGCGCCGCACTTGACGTACAAACGGCTTGGCCGAGATTTCATTGGAAACCCCGCTCTCCCCGCCTTGGTTGTACGCCGTCACCACAAAGTAATAAACCGTGTCATTGGTTAAACCGCCAACGACATAATCCGTGACATTGCCCGCATCAATGGGTGTGCCATACGCACCGCTCGTGGTTCCGTAACGAATCTTGTAACCATTGGCGCCGCTGACCGCATTCCAAATCAAACACACCTGTTTGTCGCCCACATGCGAGGTGCTTAAACTCGGGGAGGCCGGTGCAGGCGGCAATGGTCTGGCATTGACTTCATTGGAAAACCCGCTCCAGCCACCTGTGTTGTAAGCAGTGACAACAAAATAATACGTCGTATTATTGATTAACCCATTGATGGTGGTACTGGTCACATTGCCGACATCGATTGTGCTTGTGTAAGACCCGCTTGTCGTCCCATACCGAATGTTATACCCGGCGGCTGTTGCAACAGCACTCCAACTTAAACTCACCTGCTGATCCCCGGCCTGGGGTTGATTTAAGACTGGCGCCGCCGGCGGGAGTGGTCGGGGGGTCGCACTCACTTTACTCGAATAACTACTCTCTCCCCCTGCATTGTATGCCGCCACCACAAAATCATAACTCGTGTTATTCGTGAGATTCCTAACCGTATAGCTTGTCACATTCCCCACATCAATAGGTGTCCCATAGGAGCTATTACTGGAGAGTTTATATCTCACCTTGTATCCTGTGGCGGTAGCCACGGTATTCCAGCTTAAGGTGACCTGCTGATCCCCGGCTGCAGGGGCATTAAAAATAGGTGTCCCAGGCCGGTCGGGCACACTCACCCTCACACTTTCGGTGGGACCCAATCCGCTGGGCGTATAACTTGAACTCTTGGTTAAGACAATCTTATCCACAATCAGACCATCCTCTCCCATATACACTCTGATCCGATGGATCCCGGTTGTGGGGACACTGATTGTCGCTGAGCTTCCGGCATCCAAGGTCTTCTTTGTCCAAGTAAAACTGGTGGTAAAATAGGAAATCTTATCTGCACTGGTAGGAAGACTCGTATTAATCCCGGCATGACAGGTATCATCGTTGGTGGTGGATGCCGCCCCACTGATCCACAGATAATGGGTTCCGGTCTTAACAAACTTGATCCGAAATTCTAGGTAAGGGCTGCCCGAGCCGTTGGGCTTATTAACCCCGCTGTTAGGCAAGGGACTCATCGAGCCACTCCCGGATTGGCCGCTGAAAGAAACACCCTGCCAAGATTGGCCATTCTGGGCGATATTGTTGTCATAATGTTCGGACTCGATCGATACAATCCCTAAGGTGCTCGATTCCTGCACAAACGCCAAGGGATCTTGCTGGGCGTAGGCGGGAGTGACGCCTAAGGCGAAATCAATGAGATTTCCTATTCCATCAATCAAAGTATCCAAAAAAGTGACAGTCACTTTTTGGTGACTGTCACTTTTTAACAAAGCGACATTGTGTTCGCAGGGAATAGGGCTGGCTTCCTCGGTGCCTAATCCGTGGTTGTAGATAGAATGAAGTTCTTCCTGGCTTATCGCCCGACGGTAATAGCGGAAATCATCCACCTTGCCTTG
>CAYJXI010000090.1:0-4864 GCA_964374105.1 uncultured Planctomycetales bacterium | reverse complement strand
AAGAGATTGCCGTTTGTCTGACTGATCTCGTTATGCCAGGCATTGGGGTTGTTATCCACAAATTTCGTTGCCGGGACAAGTAAGCTGCCATTTTTAAATAATTTCACCCCGGTTGTTCCGTCCTGCACGATAGCAAAATGATCCCAGGATCCTGGGATGGAAGTTGTCGAATCATATTGATAAAGCCAGACCCCGGTGGGTGCCCCGCTGACCACTTTCTGCAGACCAATCGTCACACTGCCATTGGCAGCAAAATAAAAGGAGAAAGAGGTATCCGCGGCAAAGTTGGCGCCGCTTCCGTAAACTGCGCCTGATCCGCCGGAGGTACGGTTCACCCAAAAGGTGTAGCTGCCTTTCGTATCATTCTTCACACTCTGGGCAAAGGCACTGACATTGACGGATTGGCTTGCGTTGAAAAGAAAGGACTGATTGATTTTTCCCGGCTGGCTAAGGGTTGAGGTATTGACGGAGGCGGTGGCGGTGTTTGCTCCTGTTCCATTATCGATTGTGGTTGTTGTGGCTTGATTGTCATTCAACTTAAAATGCGCCTGCGGACCAGCAGCGCTTGCCGGATTCAAAACAATCGCATCCGCGACGGTCTCGATCTGGCCGGCCTCATTGTACGTGTAAGCGATCTGGGCGCCGTCCGGATATTGCAGAGTCGTCAGTTGACTCAAGGCATTGTAACTGCGGGCCACCTCATAAGAGGTTTGATCAATCACCTTCATGGATTCTTTTTCCCGGCCTAACTCATCGTAGAAAAACTGGGTGTTGCCTGGGATGTTGTACTGGGCCTTGGTCAAACGGCCCTTGGTGAACTGAAAAACCGGATCATCGTAAAGATAATCCACATTCAGTGCCTGCGCATCGGCCTTATTGATCAAACGGTTTAAGACGTCATAAGCAAAATCAATGCGCTGTCCTTTGGCATCCGTCTGCCACATTAGGTTCCCAGTTAGATCATAACCGTATTGCCAATTTCCCATGTCCGGATCCGTCATCGCCGTCTTGCGTCCGAGTTTGTCATAGCTAATCGCGGTAACATTGCCGTGGGCGTCTGTCGTTTGGATGAGGTTGCCTTCGGAATCGTAAGTGTAAAGTGTGGAAGCGTAAAGTGTAAACGGAGCCGCCGGGTAATAAAGACTGCGGCCGTCGGCGCCGAGGTATTCTTCCTTTTTAATCAGCCGGCCGTAACTATCGAAATAAGATTTTTGCTGATGGCCGTTTTCATCAATCGTGGTGGTAGCCCAGTCATCGTACACTATATTAGAGTAGGTGCCATCCGGGCTGATTGTTTGGATAACCCTGCCCATGGAATCATAATTGATGGTTGTCTTGGGACGGTTGGGATCGATCGAATCTATTGTGTCCATAGGGCTGCTGGAAAAAAAGGAAAGGTATTTTTTCTCCGGCAGGCCCCGGGAATTGTATTGAGTCTGGCCGCTGGTGATAAATTGTCCTGGGGTTTCGGATTTGGATTTTGTTTGAATCAAACGCCCTAATCCATCGTAAAACGAAACCGAGTCGATGGTGGCTGGTTTTCCCTCCTCGATTCTTGCCTTTGCGGTGATCTTAACATAGGGACTGGTGATCTCGTATTGTGTTATTGAGGTTGGATAATTTAGGGAGGCCAACGGCCCCACAAGAGCCACCGCCCGACCAAAGACATCGTAACTTCTTTTTCCTTTCTGCTGATTGGGATCGCTGGTGCTTTTCAGTTGCCCCCAAAGACCGCGGTAGCCGTCGCCGCTGTCTAAGGGAACGCCATTGATGCCGTAATATTCATTGATGACCTCATGGCCCAAAGAATTACGGGCCCGGATTGGGAAAAGAGAAAAGGTGGAATCCAAAGTGGCGGAGGTGGAATTGTTCTTAGGGTCAATCGTGGTGGTGAGATTGCCTTGATTGTCGTAAACGTATTGAACAACCGGATTCGTTTGACCAACTCCGCCGCCGGCCCAGCTTTCCTGTTTCGTCACAAGGGCTTTGGTGGGTTGGGTATCTAAAGGATTACCATCGTAAAAAATCCAAGCTTGGCGGACGATATTACCCAGATGATCTTTAATGATGGTCTGCTGCGGCAGGCCGTGCAGCCAAGTCGATAAAATATTTTTAACATAGCTCGTTTCCCCTGTCCTTGAGTCGGTGCCGATATCCGCACCTGTATCCAAATTGACCTCACCTAAGGAAACCGCTTTGGTGAGGTTGCCTAATTGCGGGGTTTCTTCATAGAAAAACAATTGGGCGCTCCGCCGGCCGGATTGATTGCCGTCAAAAACAAATTGATCCGTCCGTTTTAAGAAAACAAATTTGACTCCCGATGCGATTGAGGTGAAGTCCCAGGTGTTGATCACCTTGCTGTAGAGATTCCCATTTTGATCAAAGCTCGCCTGCTCACTGATCCGGCCTTTGAAAATATCATCCTGCAGATATTTGGTCTCGGTAAAATTGCCCTGGCTGTCAAGAATCTTGACCATCCCGAATCCGCGGAACTCGCGGTCAACCGAATCATACAAGCCATTCGCATAAACATATCGTGTGGTGTAGGAGTCGCCAAGGCTGTTTTCTACTGTGACGGATTTCACCACGGCCGAAGCAAAAGGCAAAAAGGTGTTTTGATAATAAGCGGCGGAATCGTATTGAAGGCTCCGAACGGCTCCAATACCATTATCGACACGAGTCAAAAGATCAGCGGTTTTTCCTGTATTAAGGTAAAGCTTGATGGGTTCATCATTGTAATGGATTATATAATCCAATAATCCATCGGCATTGGCATCCAGGAGCCGAGTTCCTAAATTGCGAAAATTGCCTTCGGGCATGATCCAGGAATCATCCACTCGCCAGCCGTAGCCGGTATTGATGAGAACTTTAGAACCGGCGGCCGCTGATCCCTTGGCGATCAGCATATCTGGCAGGCCGTCGGCGTTGACATCGCCGAATTGGGTTGATCCATCCGCAAAATCGCCGTACCCAAAGGTGTTAAGCCAAGGAGAGCCGGCATCCATCTGCCAGCCGTAGCCGGTGTTCATAAAAATCACCCGTTCATTGGCTTTGCAGTAAAAAAAGTCAGGTAAATAATCTCCATTGAGATCAATCAATTGCGCCCCCTCCGAGAGATCGGTGTAAGTACTTTGCGGAGGTACCCATGAGGTATTGAGACTCCATCCTTTATCGCCGGTGATCATGTTATTCAAATAAGTTTTATGGCCGGGGAGAGGATTAAGACTCTTAGCCTTGACAATATCGACATAGCCGTCATTATTGACATCCGCTAAAGTTGTTCCTAAAAACTTCACCTCGGAATCCGAGTGCGTCATAAAATCCATATCCTCGGGCATAGTCCAGAGGCCGTCAAACGTCCAGCCGTTTTGGTTGCTTAAACGGGTTTCATTTCTCGAGAGGTTGCCGCTACTGGTGACACTGGTTAAGTGCTGAAGGAAATCATTCCATCCATCGCCATTAACATCCGCGATCCTTAACCCCATATCGATAAACAGCGGCGACTGCGGCATGCGGGAGACAAAGGCCGTGGCTACATACCCTTCCTGGGTATTGGGAAGAGTCCAGGCGGAATCAAGAACCCAGCCGTTGGTTTTGTTGTGAAGATAAGTCTTTCGAAAGATATTGCCCGCATCATGGTAATAATATTTCAAGATATCCGGATAGCCATCCATGTTCACATCCACAATCCTTGCGCCCAAGTCTCTGACACCCCCGGAATCGAAATGCCCATCGGAAAAAACGACATCAGTAGGAATCGTCCAGCCGTTTGTCAGTGCAAATCCTTTGCCTTCCTGATATTGAAAGGTCATCGGGGGCAGACTCGAAATCCCATCCGAACCGTATTGGGTAACAGAGGTCAGTAAGGATCGATAAGACGTATTGCTGGTGGCGTAAGCCAATCGATATTGGTTTTGCAGGCGGTTTTCGGCGTAGGCCAAGATTTGTTTAATCCGTTTACTTGTCCTTACCAAAAACCCCGTGCGATAAGAGATGCTGGAATCCGGCCGGTCTTCGAGTTCAAAATCAATCCGGGCGAAGGGGAGAAGGCCGGTTGTCGTGTTGCCGGTGTATTGGATAGAAGACGGATAAAGATGATTGCCATCTTTGATATAGAATACCTCCATATAATTCCCAAGGACATCTTCCACTTTACTGAGGCACCATTTAAAAATGAGGTTGGGGCTGGTGGGAAGAAAAGTCTGCTGGGAGGTTTCATCGAGACCAAAATAATACTTCGTTCCTTTTTTATCGGTAATGAGCCAATGGGTTCCCGTAAATTCAATTTTCATAAACGCCCCCTCGATTTTGAGGCGGTAAAGGGCGGCTTGTGAGTCATAAACCAATTCTTGGGTGCTTCCGGCCTGAGATAAAACAAAGGTATCCGAGCCATTATAGTTAGGAACACCCCGCTTGGTGGAGCGCTGGATGGAACCCAGCTCCATCATCCACCCCACCCCTAAGATCCCATTTTGGAGTGAGGAATTGTAAGTGAGAGTGAGATTAGGCTGCAGTCCTCCTTTCCCAGGTGGTACTTGGATGGGAACCGATAACGAGGCACTCCCGCTAGAGGGCTCCACCTCCACACTGGAAGTCACCAGGCTGGGAAATTGATTCCGGATCTCGAAGCCAAATGATAATTGATTCGCTGCAAGACTTAAAGTAACAAATGTAACGATGGTAGGAATGAATATTTTTTTCATCTCTGCCTCCCTTTTCTGGGGGATGTATTGTCAAAAGTTTTTACTCTTAATCTCTTTATCGTTTGAATTATTAACAAGTTCTGCAAATATTACTTCCCTCCCCCACCGTGGGGAGGGTGTAGGGAGGGGGTACAAACGTTCAATTATCTTCTGCAAAACCC
>CAYJXI010000089.1:0-6955 GCA_964374105.1 uncultured Planctomycetales bacterium | reverse complement strand
AAACAAGTTTTTTTGAAATTAAAATTATCGAATCCGCGCGCAATTAATTAGGAACTATTATTTCTAAATCAAATATAACATAGAAATAACCAGAAAAACTAACTATTAAAAAAAGATTTTGTTAAATCTTTAACGGCTTCTTTTTCAGAAATCAATTCTTTTCTTGTTATCTCAATCTTTTCCTGGGCAAATGGATTGTGCGATATTCCTTGGACAATCTCCCAACTTTTCCCATCCGACCGTATTGGAAAACTAAACATAATCCCCTCATCAATCCCGTAACTGCCATCGGAAGAAACAGCTACGGAAAAAAATTCTCCTTTTGGGGTTGGGTTAATCAATGCTCTGACCGTTTCGATGATTGAGTGCGCTGCTGAGGCCGCCGAGGATAATCCCCTTGCCTTGATGATGAAGGCGCCTCTATTTTGTACAGTCTCAATAAAGGCGGTCTTCAACCAATCCTCATCTCTCATGACCTCTAAAACCGGGTTGCCTGAGAGGCTGGCATGATAAAAATCTGGGAATTGGGTGCTGGAATGGTTCCCCCAGATCGCCATATTTTTTACAGAAGCCACATCGACTTTCGCCTTAATAGCCAATTGGGCCGTGGCACGCTTTTGATCAAGCATGGTCATGGCAAAAAAGTTCTCTGGAGGAATCCGTTTTGTCACGGATTTTGCAATAAAGGCGTTAGTATTACATGGATTCCCGATAACAAGGACCCGACAATCAGGTTTGGCAAACTCATCTAGCGCTTTACCTTGTTCAATAAATATACTGCCGTTAATCTTTAATAGCTCCGATCTCTCCATCCCTGCTTTCCGGGGGACACTGCCAACAAGTAAAGCCCAGTCGATATCTTTAAATGCCTCCTTTGGATCATCGGAAATGGATATCGATTTAAGCAGGGGAAAGGCGCAATCCTCAAGCTCCATCAACACCCCTCCCAAAGAAGGGAGGGCCGTCTTAAGCTCCAACAGCCTAAGATTTATTTCCATATCCAGGCCAAACATCTCTCCGGAAGCAATACGAAAAAGCAGGGCATAGCCAATTTGACCTGCCGCTCCCGTGACGGCAATATTAACTCTCTTCATGAATTCACTCCTTATTTTTATTTTATGGGGACAGCGCCCTTTTTTAGAAAAAGGGCGCTGTCCCCATTTATACTGCTATTATTCCCGATGACCAAAGGCAATATCGTTCTTACCTTCTCTACCGTCTCTCTTTTAATCTGTGCATAAATGATCTCTTCTTTACTACCCGAGGCCTGGGCTAAGATATCTCCCCACGGCCCAATGATCATGCTGTGACCGTACGAGGGAACGCCGCGGCCATCTTGTCCGGTTTGATTGGGGGCTAACACATAACACAAGTTTTCAATAGCCCGCGCTCTTAAGAGGGTCTCCCAATGGGCCTGACCGGTTTTCTTGGTAAACACCGAAGGTACCGTTAAAATTTGACAACCCGATTTTGAATATCGTCGGAATATTTCGGGAAATCTTAAATCATAGCATATCGACAAACCGACTTTAAACCCATGAACAGGTGATGAACCCAGGGTGTCCCCGGCTAAAAAAATTTTTGATTCTTTGATTATCTTCTTTCCCAGGACCGCCTCAAATAGATGAATCTTTCGATATTTTGCGGCAACCTTTCCATCCTCGTTTATCAGAACCGAGGTGTTAAAAACCTTTTTTCTCCAAAGTTGCATCTTTGTTGACGAAAATCTTTCTCTACGATCTTTCTCATAGATCGACCCCAAGAGAAGAAAAACCCGGTGTTGCCGCGCCAAGGACAGAAAAGGAGTTGTCGAATCTCCCGGGATTTGCTCGGCAATATCTTTTAACAGGACGGCCTCCTGCAACGGCCCTCGGTAATTAAAAACCTCGGGTAATAAGATGAACCGCGCTCGGTTACGGATGGCTTGATTAACAAATTCTAAGGCGCGTTTAATATTTCTTTTTTTATCAGAATCCGCCTTCAATTGGATAACAGCAACTTTCATGGATTGAAACTTATAAGATGCGGAAATCTTTTTTTACCTTTAACACAATCAAGTATTAACGATTGCTAAACTCACTTTAGAATCTCGAGGATACGCTCGGCTGGACGGGCTAGAATGACCTTCTTGTCCCTTTCTACAATAGGGCGCTGGATGAGGTCGGGATATGCGATCAGCAAATCCACGAATTGATCATCCGACAATTCTTTCTTAGCCAAATTGAGTTTTTTAAAAACGGGTTCGTTTTTGCGCAAGACGTCCTTTGCGGGAAGGTTGAGTTTACAAAGAAGCTCTTTGAGTTTAATCTTTGTTAATGGCCTGCTAAAGTAATCCGCCGCTTCAAAAGGGATCTGTTTTTCTTTGAGGATTTTTAAAACCCGTCGACACATCGTACAGGTTGGCTTTTGATAAACAACAATCCTTGCCATTTTGGGAATTAAGCCTTTCCAGCGAATTGCTTTAGGGCCTCCCCGTATTCTTTAAAGCATTTTGTATAAAAACTTTGCTGTTTAAGATTCTTTCGCCACTTGGTAATGTTGGGATAAGGCGTAATATCCACATTGGCAACCTCGGCCGGATCGAGGGACGCCAAAAGATCAATATCCGCGAGAGTCAAATCCTTCCCGGCCAAATAAGGATTTTTGGCCAGTTGATTGTCCACTACCGGTAAAAACCGACTCAAGAAATTGAGTCCATCTTGAATAGAGCGTTCATCCACCTCCACCTTGATCACGGGGGCAAAGACCCGATTGAAAACGACCTTGCTTAAGGCTCCGGCCACATGAATGGACATAAAGTACATCCACTGGTTGATCAGGGCGCGTTGTTTTAAATCTTTGGGGTAAAGAGGAGAGTTATTTTTGTCCGCCAAATATTGGCAGATCGCATCGCTTTCAAATAAGATAAACCCGTCATCAATGATGACGGGGATCTTGCCGGCGGGATGCAACTTCAAATATTCTGGTTTTCGATTTTCGCCGTCTTTTAAACTGACTCTCTTAAAATCATACTGCAACCCCAAAGCATTCGCGGTAAACCGCACCTTGTTTGAGGGAGAAGACAAGTCTGAACCGTAAATGATTAACATAGTGAAGCTCCTTTCTTTAAAAAACAGCATCTCATTTTATTTTTTCCTTTTGATTCCCATAAGGGTGATTCAAACATTCTAAATCCTCATCAACCAAAAATCAACTGGCATTTATGGCTGCGGGATGGGGTCAGGGAAGGTTTTTCGCTTTAAGAAATAAAGGACGGATTCGACACTTTCCTTGGCCTTTCGCTCAACAGATTCAACAGTATTAAAGGCATTGTGGGGGGTGAATAAACAATTGTATTTTCTTTTCAATTCCGAAATTGATCTCAAGAGAGGATGATTCTTGTGAGTTCCTCTGCGCAGCGCCTCGGCTAAAAAATTTTCCTTCTCGTAAACATCCAACCCCAATCCACCCAATATCCCCTCTGCTAACAATCTTTTCAAGTCTTGGAGAGGTGAAATTTCTCCTCGGGCAATATTAATAAAGATCAAGCCTTGGGAGGCTCGTTTTAACATCTGGTAATTAAGAAGCTTCCGGGTCTTGTTTGTCAAAGGCAAAGCGCACACGACCACATCTGCCCACGGGATCCCTTTGATTAAGGAAACATACAGGATCCCTTTGAGCTTGGGGTTTATATCAACCCCCTTGACGTTCATGCGCAACCCTAAACCAAGATCCACGACTTCTCGGCCAATCCGCCCCACCCCTACAACCAGAATATTTTTTCCCTGACACTCAAAACCCGTCATCTCTTCCCGTTTGAAATGATCAAAATTCTTCACTTGAAGAGGGAGCTTGCGCATAAGCCCTAGCATCAGCAAAATGGCCTGTTCGGCCACCGCCCGCGAACAATAGTTGGGAAGATAGCCGCAAGGGATTTTGCTCTTTGTCCGTCGGCGATATTCTAAAAGGTGATCATATCCGGTGGCGCGGGTGAGAATGCCTTTAAGGTTTTGAGCCCAATGGTCAGGGATGCGGGATTGGGTGCGGATACTGATGATGGGGGCGGAAGGATGATTGCCTCCTGCTTCTTGAATTGTCCGGGAAATGAATTGAGCTTTCACAGTGCCGGGTAAATATCTTTGAATTGCATTTTCTTCTTCTTTAAAAACCTCATAAAAAATTATGTCATACATAGCATCCTTAGCCCTAAAGGGGTTCGCAATATGGGGGCTATCGGGCGCGCGGTAAAGCTTAATTAAAACTAGCGTCCACGCTGAGGCACATTTTGTAAACATGCCCCTTGCCCTTAAAACCAATCACCCCTCGATTAAGCTTATTTTTGAACAATGTGAATAAAAAGATGACCCATTAATACCAAGAATACACATCCCCCTCTTCAGTAACCATAATCCTAAATACGCTGGCCGGAATATCAAAGTCCTCAAAGTAAGCTTTCTCCATCCTTTGTACCTTCTTTCGTTTCAATAACGGGTATAACACGAACATTATGCTCTATCCCAACAATAACTCTTCCATTGACAATTTGATAAGGAGCTCCTTTACGGACAATTGGGATATTAGCTAAAAATAGGCGGCCTTTCCCAGGAATAGCCGCTACTTCTCTCCCGAATTGGGTTCTCTTCGTCAGTGGCAAATTCCTTACTCGATCAAATAAAAACTCGACCTCGCTGAATCCTACTTGGGAAGATGTCCAGCCTCTTTCTGAATCTTCTGCATGATTGATCCGTAAAGTTTTGATATTTGAACCAAGTTGATTGAGAATGGCCGTTTGATTTGCCTTTAGCAATTTGATTGCCTGATCAAATGAAGAGACAGTCTTGCCCGTTGACATCATAAATTTCGGAGAACCTGGGAGTTTCGCGTATGTTAAAGTACTACTCGCTAACACCAAGATGCCAACGAACAAAAAATTAAAATAGCTCTATTCGCAACTCTATACCACTTCATTTTTTGTAATCAAACAATGGATTGATAATATAATTTTCTTCTGCCCAAAGCGAAAGTATGGGGCGAAGAAGAATCGGAAAAATCCTGCTACGCTCCAAAAATTTCATATCGGAGTTTCGCAGGTCTACAGTCTTCGTTTTCTAAAATTCATTTGGAAGCTTCGCGTATCGTGAAGTAGAAACCAGGCGAAGGTCCCAAATAAAAATTTTGGAACAAAGACTGGCGACCCCAGCTGTATAATACAGCGAACCTTTACAATCAGGGCCATGATACCATTTTGACAAGCCTGCGGACTTACTTTTTATTGTAGAATTTTTCAATATCGTTTTGAAGACTTTCAAAAAGTAAAGGCGCTGCCTCTACTAAAGGAACTAAGCGCTCCGGATCCAGCTCAAAAGCATAAGCATGGCTGAAAAAATGCCGAAAAGCCAAATACTGTTTTAACCCTTCGTGAACTTTCTTGGAAATAATCCCCTCTGATGCCGCTAATTCAACAAGATCTCGATGCCAGGTTTCCCCTCGAGGCAGAACCTTCCCTTTTTCAAGGACGGCTTGCTTTAGGATATTCTCAACGCCATTATAGAAACTATGAATCAAGGCGGCTACTCCGGCGAGCTCAAGGGTGGATAGCTTTGGGAGGTGTTTGGCTTCGGGAATTCTTGAAAGGGCCTTTTGAATATTCTCAGACTCTGCCTCTATCCGTTGCCTGAAATCAGCCATAAATCTCAATCCCCTCTTGGCGAATAAGCTGATTAAACTTATTATCAATCGAAAGATCTACTAAATCAACCGGCTTATTTAGGCTAAAAAGGAGTTCTCCATAAAATCTAAAGAAATCTTTAGGTCGAATACCTTCAACGGCCAGATCGATGTCTCTGCCTTCTTTTCCGCCAGAAGAAATATTAGATCCAAAAAGAAGGATGCGTTTTACCTTAAATCGATCGGCAATGGAAACAATTGTTGCTTTATCCTTCCCGGAAATCATTTTCCTGTCCCTTTCGCTTACTAAGTATACCATTTGAAGCAAATCTTAGAAATATTAAATGTTCTTAATCAAAAGACCGTTGCCGTCACGTTCCTTAATTTTCTTGGCGACGCAGGAACGATGACATTCTTCATGGTTATACTCAAAACACATCAAACAATTAATGCCGTTGGATAAATGTTGATAAACATCTTCTATGACATCCATCTTACCGGTCAAATAATCTGAAAAGGCCCTAAAGAAATAATTATAATCCCAATCCTCTTTTAATTTATGCCGTATTTCCGACGGGCTTCCTAAAGCCTTATAGTGGACATACTCGATATTTTCGTCTTTTAATCTTTGACCTAAAGCCGTTTTCGAGAATCCCTTTTTTCGGGAAAGGGGTATTTCACGGACATCAATAAGGCGGGTGACTCCAAATTCTTTTAACCGAACAACAAATTCATCAATGCCCCGGCCTTCATAGCCGATTGTATATAAAACAAAATCCTTTTGCATAGTAAGCCCTCTTTGGGATTTAAGTATATCATAACCAATTATTTTACTGTCGGGAAGGGCTTTTTTGAGAAAAATTGTGACGAGAAAATTTCCTTGTCAAAATTTTGTTCTGGTGATATCGTAACAGCACCACAGTGAAAGAAGCCCAGACGCCGGATCCCGCGCAAGCGGGTTTTGGACCTTAGCGTAATCCAGCGCGAGCTCTCCAATGTCCGGCCTCGACCAAACGCATCTGGCTCTGCGTAAGGGCAAGGACTTAGGGCAGTTGCCAAGAACGGCTGCCCACCTTTCTTATTATGATAAGAATTCATACCAACCAAAATCTCGACTCCCGTGTTAAAACTTTTCTTGACACTCTTCGTGTCGGCATTGACTTTGGCGAAGCGGCCGGTGGGATTGCTCTTGTCAAAAAAAATGAAATTCTCCACGCAGAAACGTATGTGGATTTCCACGATGCGACTTTAGAGCAGCGCCGCCAGTTGCGCCGTGGCAGACGTACCCGACACGCCAAAAAGATGAGAC
>CAYJXI010000088.1:0-7047 GCA_964374105.1 uncultured Planctomycetales bacterium | reverse complement strand
TCTAATTGCCAAAATTTGCTTGACTTTGAATAAATCGTGTGTTAACTTGAGACCATTGAAAATTATAGAGATTCCATCCTAAAAAATAATTAAGAATAATCAAGGCAATTAAAAAGAGTTTTTACTAAAGGAGGATTGCATGCGCAAAATTATTGCGAAACTCTTTATGTATTTTCTTGTTTTGGGTATCAGTTTTGGACTTACTGGCTGTACCTTTATCTTTCAGAAAGGCCGGCGCAAGGATCTTGCGAAAATCGGTCAACTGCAAAATGAATATGAAAAACTTCAGGATGAGATGTCAGAACTGGAACGGGCCAAAGCAGAATTAGAAAATCGTCTTAAAAGGGAAATCGATGATAAACAGGTTAAGGTTGAGATGCTGGAACGAGGGTTGGTTATTACCTTTGTTGCCGAAGTCTTATTTGATTCGGGTAAAGATAAACTACGACAAGAAGCATTGGAGACATTAACTAAAGTTTCCCGTGTCCTTAATACGACGGTAAAAGATTTAAAAGTTGGTATTGAAGGGCACACGGATAATGAGCCTATTAGATTCTCGGGATGGAAATCTAACTGGGAACTTTCTGCTCATCGGGCTTTGAGTGTCCTTTATTATCTGATCGAGGAAAATTCTGTTGACCCTAACCGATTAACGGCGACGGGTTTTGGCGAATATCACCCGGTTGATACCAATGAGACAAAAGAGGGAAAACAAAAAAATCGCCGAGTCGAGATCGTTATTCTGCCTAAGACATCCAAGCAGCCGGCCGTTGTTCAAGAACAAGAATCGGAAACAAACTTGAAATAAGGAAAATTTCCGTCTTTAGGAGGTTTTTTAAAGGTTATGAAAAAAATGATTACTTTTGTGAGTGTGGCGGTTGCCATTTTGGGATGCCTTTTAGCCATCAGTGCGAGTATCACCACCGGTAAGATTAACCGGAATCTTGACCAGGAGCGGTATGAAAAACTTCTGGCTCAGGAACAACTTCAGCAGGCGAACAGTCGAGTCAAAACCCTAGAGGCAGAGGTCACCGATTCCCGTAATAAGATTGAAAGTATCCTGAAAATCCTTAATGAAGGGAAATCCACTACTTCCAATCTTGAATCCCAGCTAGATAATTTGACTAAAGAAAATGAACTCCTGAAGCAACAAATTGAACAATTAAATCAACCTCCGCCAGAATCACAACAAAATCAAATTCCCAATTCTTAAGCTATAGTTGGATTGAGATAAATTCATTCGTCAATTTTCGTTTTTGTCTCCAAAATTCTTAAGAAGGCCCCGCCAGATTGCGGGGCATTTTTGTAATAAAAGGAATTGTGATGAAAGAGGAAACAATAGCCATAACGAATTTGCCTAAACATGTGGCCATCATTATGGATGGTAATGGACGTTGGGCCAAAAGTCGAAATCTTCCCAGGACGCGAGGACATATGGAAGGTGTCAAAAGAGTGGAAGAGATTACAGCCGTGGCCAATAAAATGGGAATTAAAGTTCTAACCCTTTATACATTTTCTACGGAAAATTGGCGAAGACCCCGAAATGAAGTGGGAATGCTTATGAAAACCCTTTGTTCAGTGTTAGAAAAAAAGATAGGAAGTTTAACTCAAAAAAATATAAAATTTCAGTTTATTGGAAAACGGGAAGGTGTTCCACAGGAGGTCCTCAAAAGCATTGATCGAGCTATTCAACTGACCAAGGAGAATTCTGGGATGATTCTTAATATGGCTTTTAATTATGGGGCGCGTATGGAAATTATCGATGCCGTTAAACTTATTGCTTCAGCGGTGCAAAAAGGTGAGATCAACATTGAAGAGATCAATGAAGAAGCATTCACCCAGGCCCTATATACCCGTGGATTACCGGAACCAGATTTATTGGTAAGGACATCCGGTGAAAAGAGAATTAGCAATTTTCTCTTATGGCAGTTGTCTTATGCAGAGTTTTATTTTACGGAGAAATATTGGCCTGATTTTGATGAAAAAGAATTCCGGAAGGCGATCCATGATTATCAATCCAGGGAACGTCGTTACGGAAAAATTTCCGTCAGTTAACAAATACATCAAATCAGAAACCAGAGAGTCTATTATGTCGTGGAATCGTTTTTGTAGTTCGGCGATCATGATTGCGATTACAACGGTTGCGGTCTTTATGGATTGGAGTTTTATCGCGGTTGTCATGGCTTTAATCATAGGGGGTCTTTATGAATTTTTTTATATGATTAAAAAGAAGGGCATTCCCATTTATAGCTATACCGGGATCTTTATCGGAATTCTTATTCCTGCCTCTATTTATACCCGTTTTGAATTGACCAGAAATTGGGAACTGCTTTTTATCGTCTTGACCTTTTTAACGATTTTACTTTTGCAATTTGCTCGGAAAGATAATAGCAATGCCATTGTGGGAATTTCTACAACTATGTTTGGAGTTTTTTATGTTTCGTGGTTATTCAGCTTTCTTATCAAAATCCGGTTTTTATTGCCGGAGATGGAGGGAGTTAAGTTACTGGGTTTTATTTTACTCGTAACAAAAGCAGGAGATATTGGCGCACTGCTGATTGGCAATTGTCTAGGGAAACATCCATTGCTACCAAGAATTAGTCCCAATAAATCGTTAGAAGGTAGTTTTGGAAGTTTTGCTTTTAGCGTTCTGGCTGCGCTTTTATGCCTGTCACTCTTACCCCAACACATTTCCTTCCCAGCATGGCAGGTAGCCTTGATGGGTGCCTTTTTTGGTGGGATTGGACAATTAGGGGATTTATCGGAATCATTGATTAAGCGAGATTGTAACGTAAAAGATTCGGGGAAATTGTTACCTGGCATGGGAGGTGTCCTTGATGTTATTGATAGTTTACTATTTTCGGCCCCGGCCTTTTATCTTTATATGAGTTCTGTCTTAAAGATGCCGACACCATAGTTCATCGAAAGTTCTGTAGAGGTTTTCTTTAGGTGAATTGAACTGAAAAGTCTTGGAATATTGAAAAATGATCAATGGAAGGATAAAAACAAAAAGGGTGGTCATCCTAGGATCCACAGGATCAATCGGTGTTAACACCTTGGATATTATCAGGCGTTTCCCGGGAAAATTTAAAGTGGTAGGGTTAACGGCTTACCATAATCTTAGATTGCTAGAACAGCAGATTAAAGAATTTTCTCCCACACATGTGGCGGTGAGTTTTAATAGGGTTGGCCGGTTAAGAGTTGATTTACAGAAAACAAAAATCAAAGTTTGGAGTGTTGAATCAGATTTATCGCAGATTGTTAGTTTACCGGAGGTGGACACAATCGTCATTGGAATGAGTGGAAGTGCGGCCATTGATCCTTTTTTAAGTGCTGTCCGTTGTGGGAAAACCGTTGCTCCCGCGAATAAAGAAGCGTTGGTCGTAGCAGGAGATATTATTATGAAAGAGGCAAAAAAGAATAAGGCGGTGATTGTTCCGGTTGATAGTGAACAGAGTGCTATTTTTCAATGTCTAGATGGACACAACCGTAAGGAATTAAAACGAGTTTACCTAACCGCTTCCGGAGGTGCAGCTTATCATATTCCCCAATCCAAGTTTGATAAGCTGACAGTCCGCCAGATTCTTACCCATCCCCGTTGGAGGATGGGCAAAAAGATAACAGTGGATTCTGCCACTTTGATGAATAAAGGCTTTGAGATCATCGAAGCCAAAAGACTATTTGATTTAAGGTTAGAACAAATTAAAGTTGTGATTCATCCTGAAGCCATCATTCATTCCATGGTCAGTTTTAAGGATGGTTCCATCATGGCGCAAATGGGAGTGACCGATATGCGTCTTCCTATTCAGTTTGCCTTGACTTATCCAGAGCGATGGGAAACTGGATTAAAAGAAATGGATTTCTTTCAACTTAAGAAGTTAACATTTCTTAAACCGGATGAGAAAAAGTTTCCGTCCCTTACATTAGCGTTTTATACAGCTAAACGTGGAGGGACGCTTCCTAGTGTATTGAATGCTGCAGATGAGGAAGCGGTAAATTCTTTTTTGAAAGGAGATATTTTATTTTCTCAAATTTACAAGATTGTGGAAAAGATTGTCCTTAAGCATAAACCGATCAAAGATCCTAGTCTCAAGGACATCTTCTCAGCCGATCGTTGGGCAAGAAGGATGGCACAAGAAATCATCTACAAACGATTCAATTTTAATAAAAGGCCAAAAGTTTTTTGATGAGATAGAACTATCATAATTTTTGAGAAGTAGTATATAATTATATTGGCGTTTTACGTTTATTCTAAAAATGAATATTATTATTTTCATTCTAGTATTAAGCATCTTAGTAATCGTCCATGAATGGGGACATTTTATTACCGCTAAATTTTTAGGCGTGAGGGTAGAGAAGTTCTCGGTTGGCTTTGGTCCTAAGTTATTTTCACGTCTTTTCCAGGGGACAGAGTTCATGGTGTGTGCCATCCCTCTGGGAGGTTATGTGAAAATGGTTGGAGATGAACGTTCAAATTGTGTGGGGACCAAAGAGGAGTTTTATTCCCATCCGATATGGCATCGCGCTTTTATTGTAGTGATGGGCCCGGTTATCAATTTTCTTTTTGCCTATATTTGTTTTTATCTCATCTTTGTAACTGGGTTTCCCATGTTAATGCCAAAAGTCGGCAAGGTTATAGAAGGCTACCCGGCCCATGCGGCAGGCTTGAAGGAAAATGATAAAATTGTGCAGATCGATTCTCAAGAGATCAATACCTGGGAAGATATGCAAAGCTATATTTTAAGTTCTAAAGGACAGGCCCTGAACTTTGTTATTGAAAGGAATTCCCAACAAATTCCTATCATCATTACACCTCAAGAGAAGCAGGTAAAAAATATTTTTGACCAAGAGGAAAGGGTGAGGATCATTGGGATTGAACCTACCAGAAAAATCAGTAAAGAAGAAATGGTATTCATTAAGTACGGGATAGGGGAGTCTTTTGCTAAGGCCTTTGATCAGATTGCCATGATTACAACATTAACTTTTAAGTCGTTATATCATGTCATGATCGGGGCTATCCCTGTTCGCGAGGCTCTCGCGGGACCGGTCCGAATTTTTGATGTGGTCAAAGATGCCGCGATGATGGGAATCACTCATTTAATTTATATTATGGGAGTTATCAGTGCGAGTTTAGCGATCTTTAATCTTTTCCCTGTTCCTGTCTTAGATGGCGGTCATTTATTTTTGTTTGCCCTTGAAAAGATTCGGGGAAATCCTCTTCCGCTCAAAGTCGAAGAGCGATTAACTCGAATGGGGTTTAGTTTGCTCATGTGTCTTATGATTTTTGTTCTTTATAACGATTTGGTTCAGGTGGGATGGATTGATAAGTTGAGAACCCTTTTTGACAGTTCCCGACCTTAACTCTATCGAAAATTTTTTTTAAAGGATGAGGTATGCTAGATAACGAAATCAGAAGTAAGATCCAACAACATTTGCTCAAAAAATCAGATTTCTTAAAGGTCAAAGACAAATTGAATGAGGATCAGTTGAGAGTTTTTGTGGATAAGGCAATCACTGATTTATGTCTCGATGAACAGATTCAAATGCCAATGGAAACTCGAATTGCCCTGATCCGAGAGATTGTAAGCGCGGTCGTCAGTTTAGGCCCCATCCGAACCTTGATGGAAGATAAGACCATTACCGAGATCATGATCAACGGGGCGAACAAAGTTTATATCCAAAAAGACGGGAAAATTGTATTAGCCGATGTCAGATTCAATAGCAATGAACATCTTCTGCATACGATTCAAAAACTTCTGGCTGCCTCGGGAACGAGTCGACGGGTTGATGAATCGTCCCCTTATGTTGATTTTTCCTTGGGGGATGGGTCTCGGGTTAATGTGATTTTGCCACCCTGTTCTTTGATTGGGCCGGTTGTGACGATCCGTAAATTTTCTTCGGATATTAACACCATCGATGATTTATTAAAAAAACAGATGTTAGATAAGAAAATGGCAACCTTGCTGATTGCGGCGATGAAAACCAAATTGAATTTGGTTTTCTGCGGGGCTACCGGCACGGGTAAGACCACAACTCTTAATGTTTTATCTCGCCATATCCCAGAACATGAAAGGATTGTTACCATTGAAGACACGCCCGAATTAAGACTTATGCAGGCCCATGTCATCACATTGCAGTCTAAGGCCGCTAACATTGAAGGGAAAGGGGCTATTAGCATTCGTGATCTTTTTATCAATTCTCTGAGAATGCGTCCCGATCGTATCATTATTGGGGAAGTTCGATCGGATGAAATGCTTGATTTAATCCAATCTATTTCCAGCGGCCATTCCGGTTCATTGGCGATTGTCCATGCCGAATCCCCGGAGGATTGTTTTAATCGGATGGTGACCATGATGTTGATGGCAGGAATTCGTTTGAGTACCCAGGAAATTCGAAAGCAAGTGGCCAGGGCCATTGATCTTATTGTCCATATCGAATTGTTCACGGATGGTGTTCGCCGGTTAACCAATATTACGGATACGATCTATGATATCAATACGGATGTAGTGACATTGAATGACATATTTCGTTTTGAACAAGAACGTATTACCGAAGAAGGCAAGGTCATTGGCCATTGGGTTATGGATAATCGAAAACCCTCGTTCTACAGCAAGTTTGGAAAAAGACATGTCAGCATCCCAGATGGTTTTTTTGTCGATTAATTGAGCAGTTGGGGAATTAACCCGACTGCTCATCCTGAGGAGCCCGACGTAACATCGGGGGACGAAGGATCTCATGAGATCCTTCCTCGCTTCGCTCGTCAGGATGAGGGGTCTAATATAGGAAAGAACTCTCCGACCCCTCAATTTCAAGGGAAATCTTCTTCAGAGTTAAAGAGATTTAGGATTAGCAGAAATTGCAATTCCTTAAGAGATAGGAGAGGATAATTTTTTATCAAGAGACCTTAGGACTCTTTTAAAGCATAAAATGGATGAAATCTAATAACGCCCCGAAGGGGCCAGAGTTCCACGGGCATGCCCGTGGGTGAATGTCGGCTTCGAGATTTTGGAATCCTGAGATATACTGATTCGTATGGAGAATCGGTTT
>CAYJXI010000087.1:0-7375 GCA_964374105.1 uncultured Planctomycetales bacterium | reverse complement strand
TTAAAATATACCACAAAAGAGAAAACATCGCCACAAATTTATTTCTTTATTTCGGATAAGAGTTTGGTTGCGTGAGTGGGAAGGGAACTTGCTTAGCTGTCCCCTTCTTTTCCAGTCTTATTTTGCAATACATTCAAGGATTCACGAAGCATTTGCTTTAATGTCGCCTTGCCCTTTGTCGTTTTAAAATAACGTTCTCTTCGCTGAGCATCTTTCTTGCTTAAGTGCCCTTCATAATAAATTAGTTCAAAAGGCCTCCTCCATTGGGTGCTAGCACCATAACCGCAATTATGTTCCTTAAAACGACGAAACACATCCGTACTATATCCCGCATAGAATTCTTTATCTTTGAGGCTAATTAAGATGTAAACGTAATGCATGAGCCCCATGGACAGAGCCCGTGGTACCTTGGTATGACCCGTCTCCGCCAAAGTGCTTCCGCCTTTGGCTTCGCCGGGTTCATCCGTCTTCGCTACTTAACTCGGGTGGAATCCGGCGTAGCCGGAGACTCATTTTTCGCCTTCCTCCCCGGGCATAGCCAGGGTCTCCGGCGAAGACGGATGAATAAAAATCCCCTTACTTTTTAATGGGTAAGGGGATTTTGTGAATTATTTATTCGTTGTCCCTGCACCGCGTGGGGTGCAGGGCTCATGAACAACGTTTATTAAATTAATCTATTCCATATTGGTCCATATTGGGTTCATGACTCCACCTCACTCTTTATGGCCCTGAACCCGACGTGGTTCAGGGCTCATGAACCACTTGAGTATGGTGAAACCATGAACCCAACGTGGTTCATGGTTGCGGGGTCGGGATTTGAACCCGAGACCTTCAGGTTATGAGAGGTCTCGACGGTGTTGCTAATAGTTGCGATTGTTTGCTATCTCTTAGGGTTATTAAAAGTTAGGTGGTGTTCGTTTACTTGATGATTGCCCGCTTTTGCCCATCATTGGGCTTATTATGCTAGCACAGTGCTAGCACGGATAAATCGATCCTTTCAAACCCCTGCATCCAAAAGCCATTTATAGATGGGTTTAACCGTAATAACCCTGCTATCTGGCATGATCTTTCCCTCATAAGAAGCTCAAAAATCCACAACACATTCTAGATTATTTATGATTGTGACCTGGCAATTCATTTTTGTCCACCCCATCCTTATTCTTATTAATAAATTGTTCTGGATTCTTCTTAAAGGCCTTCAAGCAATCCATACTGCAAAACGAATACTTTTTGCCTTTGTATTTATAAGAAACCGAAAGGGCTTCCGTTTCTTCTTCCGGGCCGCAGATAAGACAGTACTTCGCTGAAGTCTTATCGTCTGTCCCTTCCTCCTGTGTGGTTGTTTCAGAAGATTTAATTTTTACGCTCTCTTCAGCCAGAGAATATCCGATGTTCGACAGTAAAAGAGCTAATCCGAATACGATAATTTTTGATCTCATGCGTTTTCTCCTATTTTATTAGATGGTTAATCTTTCCAATAATCATTTATATATCTTGAGCGACAGGAACCGTTTCATCCTTTTTATGAAAAATCCGGTAAAGAACCGGTAATACAATCAAGGTTAAAATTGTTGAAGATAAAATCCCTCCGATGACAACCGTTGCTAAAGGCCGTTGCACTTCTGCGCCTCGCCCCGTTGCCAAAGCCATAGGGATAAAACCTAAAGAAGCAACTAATGCTGTCATCAAAACCGGGCGTAACCGGGTTATGGCTCCTTCAAATATCGCTTTGTCTAAATCTTTTCCATCGTCATGTAGTCTCTTAATAAAGGAAATCATCACCAATCCGTTTAAAACGGCTACCCCGGAGAGGGCAATAAACCCTACACCCGCCGAGATTGATAAAGGGATTCCGCGTATCCATAGCGCCGTAATGCCGCCGGTTAAAGCCAAAGGCACACCAGTAAAGACAATCAATGCATCTTTCATTGATCCAAACGTTATCAATAGAAACATAAAAATAAGAAGCAATGCAATCGGCACAACGATACTGAGCCTTTTGGTCGCCGAAATCATCTGTTCAAATTGACCGCCCCACTCAATCCAGTATCCTGATGGAATTTTAACTTGGTTTCGAACCGCTTGCTGGGCTTCATCAAGAAATGAGCCGATGTCCCTCCCACGGATATTTGCTGTTACGGCAACTTTTCGTTTACCATTTTCCCGGGTGATCTGATTGGGCCCCTGGGCAATCTTAAAATTAGCAACAGATCCCAAAGGCAAATAATTATTACCGCTGCCCTCTTTTTGTGGCAAAGGAATAGGAATTGCTTTTAAAGCCTCCAAATCATTTCTTAAATCTTCAGGAAGCCGGACAACAACAGGGAATCTACGGTCTCCTTCAAAAAATTCCCCCGCCGTCTTGCCTCCTAGCGCAATTTCAATAGCACTTTGGACATCAGACATATTTAACCCATACCGTGAGATATTTCGCCGGTTGATATCAATTGTCAACATCGGCAAGCCCCCCATTTGCTCCACCTTAACGTCGGATGCCCCTTTAATTTGGGTAAGAAGATTAGCGATATCCTGTGCCTTTTCTAAAAGGACATTTGTATCATCTCCAAAAACCTTAACGGCGAGATCGCTCTTGACTCCAGCGATTAATTCATTAAAACGCATTTGAATCGGTTGAGTAAATTCATACGCATTCCCGGGAATTTTTTTGACCTCCTTCTCAATTCTAGCAATAAGAGCTTCTTTGGATTGCCTTCGATTAGGCCATTCGGATTTCTTCTTAAGCATAATAAAAGTATCCCCCACATTAGGCCCCATAGGATCACTGGCGATATCGCCTGTCCCAATCTTTGAAAAAACCGTCTTAACTTCGGGAAATTCCATAATCTTTTTTTCCACAATTTTTTGCATCAAAACGGATTGAGAAACGCTGATGCCCGGCAGACGGACTGGCTGAAGAACAATATCTCCCTCATCTAATGTTGGAATAAACGCCCGTCCCATTCGTAAACCTGAACCTGCGGTTATCAACACCAAAATAATGGCCGTTAGAATAACCGGCTTTTTGTGACGCATGGCCCAATTAATCGTTGGGATATAACTTTTCTTGAAAAACCGCATTATGGGGATTTCTTTTTCGGAAACATCTTTGGTGAGAAAAGCCGCAACCGCTGCCGGAACAAATGTCACTGAAAGAATCATGGCCGCGATTAAAGCCATAATCACAGTCAATGCCATAGGCGTAAACATTTTGCCTTCAATGCCGGTCAAGGTTAAAATGGGCAAATAAACAATCATAATAATAATCTCACCGAACATCGTCACCCGGCGAACCTCACTTGTTGCGCTTTGAATGATCCCCTGACGCTCTTCACCTGTTAAAGCTCTGCCTAATTTACGGCGTTCTTCGCATAAACGGCGAATGCAATTCTCAACAATAATCACCGCTCCATCGACAATAAGGCCAAAATCGAGCGCCCCTAAACTCATTAAATTAGCGCTGATGCCCTGCTTGACCATGCCGGTTATCGTAAAGAGCATGGAGAGAGGAATAACCATCGCAGTAATCAAGGCAGCCCGCATATTTCCCAAGAAAAGAAAAAGGATCAAGATAACGAGAAGCGCTCCCAGCGCAAGGTTTTCGGTTACAGTCACAATCGTATCGTCAACCAACAGAGTGCGATTATAAACAGTTTTCGCTACAACTCCTTCAGGCAACGTTTGGTTGATTTTTTCCATTTTATCCGCGACTTGTCTTGAAACCGTGCGGCTGTTTTCTCCAATGAGCATCAAAACAATACCAAGCACTGTTTCTTCACCGTTTAAAGTCGCTGCGCCTGCGCGTAATTCTTTCCCCTCTACGACCTCTGCAATATCCTTAACAAAGATGGGGACCTCTTCCTTGTAACTGACAATAATTTGACGGATCTCCTCTAAATTGCTGACTTGGCCAGGAGCACGAATCAAATATTGTTCACCGGCGCGTTCAATATACCCGGCCGCAACATTTTCATTGTTTTTCTCAAGCGCCTCGATCACATCCTGAAAAGTTAAGCCGTAGGCCATCAATCGTTCCGGATACGGTGTCACATGAATTTCCCGTTGATAACCGCCAATGGAATTGACTTCGGTCACACCGGGAGTATTGCGCAACTGAGGTTTTATGATCCAATCTTGAATGGTTCTTAAATCCGTAGATGTATATGGCTTACCGTCTGTTTTTTTAGCCCCGGATTGCGCTTCCACGGCGTACATAAAAATATCACCTAATCCTGTCGCTGTGGGGCCGATGGTGGGTTCAACTTCCGGGGGAAGGTGTCCTTTAGCCTCTTGAATACGCTCATTAACCAGTTGACGGGCAAAATAAATATTAGTTCCATCTTGGAAAATGACACTGACTTGAGAAAGACCATACCGGGACAAAGACCGGGTTTTCTCGAGTTTTGGCAAACCCGCCATTAATGTTTCGATTGGAAATGTGATTCGTTGCTCAATTTCAAATGGCGATAAACCGGGAGCTTCCGTATTAACCTGAACTTGAACATTCGTAATATCGGGAACCGCATCAATAGGCAGGCGCTGAAAATTGTAAACGCCTAAAATAGCAATTATCAAGGAAGCTATGAGGATAAACCATTTTTGGTTAATCGAGAAACGGATAATCTTTTCAAGCATATATTTTCTCCCGTCTGTTTGCGCTTAAACTGCTTGTAGCAGCATTACTGGTCACTTCCGCAGCCTCCGACAATTTCACTCTCCATGATCTTTGATTTTAAAATATAGGCCCCATCCACAACGACCATATCACCTTCATTCATTTCTCCCATAACCAAGGTTTGGTTATGGCCTGCAAATGTCACTTTCACTTCAGTGGGAATAAACGATTCTTTTTCATCTTGCACGAAAACAACATTTGTCCCATCAAGGTTTTGAACACTTTCAGAGGGAACGGTTAAGTGAGCCTGCCCATCTTCCAAAGCGATTTCTCCACGCACAAACATGCCGGGCTTAATTAAATAATCCTGATTGTCAATTTGAACGCGGATTTTAATCGTAAAACTAGTCTCATCCACTCTCGGAGAAATAAAAACAATTTTTCCTTCAAACGGCTGATCAGGATAAGCGGTTGAATAAACCAACACTCTTTGGCCGATCTTAATTTTTCTGACATCTTTTTCATACACATCAAAATTCGCGAAAAGTTTGGATAAATCGGCAATCGTATGAATGGGAGAAATAGTATCCACCGCCTCTCCTGCTTTTTCGAAATCAGCTATGACCACGCCGCTGGAAGGTGATTTAATTTCGATTAAATTTTTTGATGCCTGACTTTCAATCACACAAACGACCTGCCCCTTGGATACAATCGAACCGATTGGGGCCGGACACTCCTTAACAATCCCGGCTTCCGGAGCAAAAACCTCAGTAACCTGTTCGACATCTTGAGCAATCCGTCCGTTCACCGTAATTTTCTCAGTGGTTCTTGAGGATTCGACTTCTTCAGTCTTAAGGCCAATCAACTTTTGTGTCTCTTCCGGAATTTCAAGCGAAACACCGATATAGTCGCTGGCACTTTCTTCTTCCGTCTCAGATGCGCTCTTAGAATGCACAGCAACAATCGGCATCACAAGCGTTAATAATAAAATAAAACTTATCAAATAAAATTTCATTTTAGAAATTCCTCCCCGCGTAATGAGCTATAGATTGATTTCTCCAAAACACTAATATTTTGGCTTAATTGGTACAGCCCTTGATAATATTGCATTCTAGAATCCATGGAAGCCTTCACTTGATCCAGATAATTAAGAAAATCAATTTCACCTTCTCTGTAACGTAAACCAGCCAGACGAAACATTTCATTGGCTTCTTTTAATGATTCTTTAAATAAGTCTACTTGCTTAAGAGCTAATTGGACATCTTGATAACTAGCATAAACTTCAAAATCCACCTCGTTCTTTAAAGCCGCTACCTTTACTTTTTGAGCTTCCCTCTCTGCCTTAGCTTTTTTGATCTCACCTTGATTTAAATTCCAAAAAGGAATGCTTACCTCCACCACGGCCGCATAGTCTTTCTCATAGTCTTCGTTAGTCTTTTGAAACCCTAATGAATAGGACGGCAGGCGGTTTAATTGTTCTTTTCTGACATTCTTGATTTTGGAATCAAGCTCCGCCTCTTCCATCTTTACATCGGGTCTTTTGGTTAAGGCAATCTCTATAAGTTCATCAAGATTTGACTCCAAAGTTTCTTCTTTAAATTCGTCCTTAATATCAAAAACAATCTCTTTTGTCCTGCCTAAAACAAGATTCATTCTGGCCTTATCAACATTTAGATCATTCTCAGCTTTGAGGTAATCGCTTTCTGACTTAAGCAACTCGATCTTGGCGCGCTGCAAATGGTTTTTGAGTGCCTGGCCGCTTTCGTATCGCAGTTGCACATTACTAAAAAACTGACGCATGGATTTAAGATTGCTTTGTTTAAGCTCTAATTCTTTTTTATCCAAAACTACTCGTGCGTAAATCTCCCTTATTTCTAAATAAACTTCAGACCAAACCGACTTTAAAGCCTCTTGTTGGATGGTCACATCGTTTTGCGCGATTTTCGATTTTAAGAAACGTACCCCGGGCGGGTCAAAGCTTTGTTTAAACGTGATCGAATCCAGATGGCCTTTTCGCCTGCCGGCATCGTCTTTTCTTAAGCCGCCAATCTCGGCTTCGACTTCAGGATTCGCCCACGTTCTGGCAGTAATAAGGTCGCCTTGGCTGCCTTCAATAGCTTTTCTAGCCTGAACGATACGAGGATTCTGTTGGTAAGCCAAAGATAAAGCTTCCTCTAAATCCAATATTTCATTGGATTGCCCTGCCATTAATGGAGAAATTAAAAATTGGCTTAAAAAAATACCTATATAAAATAGAAAATAAATTTTTCTGCTCATAAAATTAGACTCCGGAATTACAGTTTTTAACGCAAAATGAGAAACCGTGATTTTATGAGAGGACTATCGGAGGGCGAAACGAAGTGAGAATGACAACTTCTTGGGGGAGATAAGCTTCAGAAGGAGAAAAAAATGACGATAAAAGCGGAATGTTATAATTTATTTTGTCGGGGAGTATTAATTGGCAACATGCAGAATGACAAACCATCGCGCACTGATGAGTCACATCATCGGAATGCGAGTCATCACAAAAGCCATCCAAAGGAACAGCAGAGAAGAGAAAAATTGCAATTAGGATTATCTTTAAAATTTTCATACGCGAGAAATATATCATGAAGGACTGTTATTGTAAAGACTCAACATGGCTGGCTCAAGCTTTTTTGAACCAATCCTACGTTAATAATTTCATAATAATTTACGTCCTGTTAAATGTTCATAAGCACCCATGTATGCGGCTGTTGTTTTCTCCACGACTCCCTGCGGCAA
>CAYJXI010000086.1:0-7701 GCA_964374105.1 uncultured Planctomycetales bacterium | reverse complement strand
TCAAGGGCCTTCTTACTCGTTGTCGCTTCTCCTTCTAATACTGTCCTGACACTGGCTAAAATTTTCTCCCAATCAGCGTTAGGGTGTCGTTGAATCGACATAAAATCATTCACTTGAAAAATACTGACAATCCCTGGAATCGCCAGAATCTTTTGCACATAATCAGGAGAATTGGCTTTATTTTGATGTGTAAAGGTATACTTTATCCCTGGCTCTAGACTCTCATCCAGATTTATTTTCATACTATTAGGGTTTGGCGTTGGTTCTATAGAGACCAAATTCATTTAATAAATTCCTTACCTTCTTCTGTGAAACTCCACGACCTCACGGTCATGGCTTTTAAACTATTTTAAAATTCAAGCTTCGCTTGTCCGCATTTATCATTCCCGCGAAAGCGGGAATCTAGTCATTGAGGATTCTGGGAACACACGACGTAACCCAAATTAATTCCTGCCTGCGGCAGGCAAGTGTGTCCTTTTCTAATTTGCTGACCGGCACTAAAAATTAATCATCACATGCGTTCCCACAGCCTGACTCGATGTCCACGTATTGGTCAAACGCGTTTGGATCATATAAAATATACTGAAATTTGTCTGCTGGTTAATTTTGAATTTGAGGCCCAGGGGCACTGTCCAATTTTCATTGTAGCGGTGATCATCGAGGTCATAAAAAAATTCGCTGTTGGCGTAAACGGACTGCAGGGGCAAAATATTTTTCAAGGGAAACTCCACATTGGTCCGGTGGCGGAGGCGGGGATTATCCGAACCCTTGTCTTCAATCCAGCGAAACTCATAGCGGTTACGCATGGTGATTTTAACGCGTTCCCCGATTTCCCAATGCGGATTGGCCTCTAATTCTAAACGATGGTGGTAACGAAATTCATTACGGCCGGCAGCAGGATTAAACACCTTGACATTTAAATAGGTGTAATTAAGCCCAAGTTGTAAATTTTTCCAGACATCAAATTTAAGCTGTGGGCTCGTGGAATAGAAACTCACATCGTGGGCATCGTGATTTAAGCGCATCTGGTTAAAAAGGACAAGGTCGACCTTCTTAGTATCGATAACCTTTAATGTCAGCAATTGCCGGTACTGAAAATCGTCCCGGGCAAAGCCGGCCGAGGGGAGAAAAAGAAAAAACAAAATGATAACACCCGTTTGTCTTAAATTCATAAGCATAATTCTGGGGCACACGCCGTAACCTTAATTAATTCCTGCACTGTCGGCCGGCAGGTGTGTCCCTAGTTTTTTACCTACTTTTTCGCGACCGTTGGAATTTTTATTCACCTTCATACCAGATACGGTAAATCACACCGGCATGATCATCGGAAACCAAAAGCGAACCGTCCGGCATCACCTGCAGGTCAACGGGCCGGCCCCACACTTTCTCCTGCTTAAGCCAGCCTTCGGCAAACGTCTCGTAGGAAACGGCTTGATTATCTTTAAGAGTCACCAAACTGATGCGGTAACCGATCTTCTGGCTACGGTTCCAGGAACCGTGCTCAGCGATGAAAATTTGATTGCGGTATTTTTCAGGGAACATTGAGCCGGTATAAAACCGCATTCCGAGGGCGGCAACATGCGGGCCTAACTCCTGGGCGGGTACGGTGAAATCGGAACACCTGGCCTTATGGCCAAAGACCGGATCAACAATATTTTTCCCATGACAATACGGGAAACCGAAATTCATGCCCGGTTGCGGTGCATGGTTCAGTTCATCGGGAGGGACATTCTCGCCCAATTCATCACGGCCGTTATCGGTGAACCATAGTTCTTTTGTCCGCGGATCCCAATCGAAACCAACGGTATTGCGGATGCCGGAGGCAAATTCTTCCAGCTTTTTTCCATCCTGGTCCATGCGCATGATCGAAGCATAATGCTGCCCCGGCTCACGCTCGCAGATATTGCACGGTGCGCCGATCGGTATATAAAGTTTATTGTCCGGCCCGAAGCGAATGAACTTCCAGCCGTGCCAGGTGTCGCTGGGGAAATCAGCATTGACAATGACTGGCTGGGGCGGATTATCCAGATGTTTTTCGATGTTATCAAACCGGGAGATACGGTCAACCTCAGCCACGTATAACGCATTACCTTTTAGCGCCACACCGTTAGGCATATTCCATCCCTTTGCAAGAACATAGACTCTATCGGCTTTATTGTCCTTATCTTCATCCTTAACGGCATAAACATTGCCGGCCGCGCGCGTCCCGACAAACAAAGTGCCTCTGGGGCTTAATGCCAGGGAGCGTGCGTTTGGGACGTTGTCGGCATAAATCTCGATTTTAAAGCCCGGGGGAAGTTTGATCAGTTGAAGGGGAAGATTGTGATCAGCAAAAACTTTCTGAGTATTACAGAAAAAGGATAAGATAAAAATTAAGGAGCATAGTTTTATCATCTTCATTTAACGGTCAGCCGTAGGTTTCCAAAAATACCTTCTTGGTACTCGTTCTATTATTTTCTTTAATTTTATTCATAGCAAATCCGTTTAGAGATCTATCACCCTGTCCCGAGAAGAATAGTTTGGGCTTTGCGGCGCTCCTCCAGGTTTCCAATGACAATGAGAATATCGTTAGGTAAAAGTGGTGTGTCGGGCGACGGGTTCGAAATATGTTTGCCATCACGATAGATAGCAATAATGCTGACCCCGGTCTGTTCACGCAGGTGAAGATCGCGGATCGTCTTTCCAAGTGCCAAAGAGTCCTCGGACAATGAAATGGGTTCCACGACACCGTGGAGAAAAGAGACTTTTTCTTCAGTCATGAGCGCCTGGCGATTAGGCTCGCTTGTGGCAAGTCCCAGCACTTCATCCAGCAGTTTTTCCATCCACTCTACAACAGCGGCCAGTTGTTTGCGAATTAAGCACCCTGAAAGAATGACGACACCGATCAATCCACCTGAATGTATCCAGCTATGCAGGGATTTATTCGCCGTTAAAAGGTAAATATATCCCATGACCCCAAATAATAAAACAAGCGAGGTATTGTAAAAATGATTTACATGAATGATCTTTAGGATCCGGGGAACCTTTGTCACGTAGAGAAGAATGAGATGATTGCCGTATTTCGCAATGAGGATAGAAAATGGCAGAGATATAAAAGCAGAAAACATCCAAAGTAGGAGTAAATAAATTTGAAAACCGGTTGTTGAATAAAAAAATCGTGACACTCCTTGGATCGCCGAAAGAATCCCAATGATCACGAAGGTATAGACAGCCAGGCGGATTAAATACCTTGACAGTGCAAACGTCCCTTGATTTTTGCCGCTGGTCTCTTTGGGCCGATAATACCAGGCGTGATATCGATCTAACTTCGTTTGAAAAGATCTGGGGGTTGCCCGAAGAAGGATCTCGACAATGCCATCGGCATTGCGGATCAAATAAGGCGTACAAAAAGTCGTCAAAGAGGATACCGCCACGGCAAGGGGAAAAAAGAAATCGCTGGTTACTTTCAACGATGCTCCCAAGCTCGCGATGACAAAGGAAAATTCTCCGATTTGACCAAGGCTCACACCGATCTTGAAAGACGTCTTGAGGTCCTGACCAGAGAGAAAAGCGCCTGTCGCATCCGTCACTATTTTCCCGAGCAGTGTGGCCAGAGAGATAATGATGATCGGCCATTTGTATTCCCATAAAATATGCGGTTGGATCAGCATTCCGGCTGAAACAAAGAATATGGCGCTGAACATATCGCGGACCGGATGGATCCTCTCTTCGATCTGCCCGATTTCATCCGAGGCCGCAATGACAGCGCCCATTAAAAAAGCGCCCAAGGCAACGGAAAGTCCGAATTTGGCCGCCAAATATGAACTGGCCAGACATAGACCAAGGACGGCGATCCCCATCACCTCTTTGACCTGAAAGCCGGCAACCCAGCGCAGGAAACGCGGGACAAGCAACAACCCGAATACAAAAAAAAGAACGATAAAGAAAACTATTTTTAACATCGAAGTGACCAGGAGATCCGTTGTGTTCCCCCCGCTTGTTCCCATACCGGAAAGGACGGAGAGAATTAATATCGCGACGATATCCTCCAGGATCAGAATACCAAAGACGATTTGTGCGAATTCAGCCTGGAGCAGTTTTAGATCCATGAAAACTTTGACAATGATGGTGGTGCTGCTCATGGAAAGAATCGCTCCGAGGAAAATACTATTACCTTGTGACCAGCCGAAAAGCCGCCCAAGAAAATATCCGATCGTGAGCATTCCGATGACTTCCAGTGTGGCTGCCAAAAACGCTGAAGACCCTACTTTTCGCAATTTGGGCAAACTGAATTCAAGCCCAAGCGCGAACATAAGAAAAACCAGTCCGAGTTCCGCCATGGTATGGATACTGTGAAGATCGCGGACTAATGCGAACGGGGGCGTGTACGGCCCGATAATGAGTCCAGCAAGCAGATAACCGCTAACGACCGGTTGCTGGAACCGGTGGCACAAAAGTGTCATCGCGGCCGCAATTGTCATTACAAATGCCAGGTCCCGAAGCAAAAATGTTTCAATCATACCATTGTCTCCAACCAGATTGATTGATGCTGCCCCTCATCTTAAATATAAATTTACCAATTCGTTATCGCATTAACCAGCTTCAACAGCATTTCACCATAGTGATACGTACGGTCAGCCATAGGTCTCGACAAAAACCTTCTTTTTTGTTATCTCATTATTAATCATATGATTATAAGAAATTTTAACGTCATGTAGAGGTTAAGCATAATGCTCAAAATTTGGCAAAATATCGTATTCGTTCATCGGTTCTTTGATAAAAAATTATTCTTTTGATTCATTTGCCTTAGCCTCTTCATACGTCTCAGTGATGAGATATTCTCTAATTTTCTCAACCCCAGCAATAATATAAGTTGAATCGTTAGGATTAATTTCTTTTCCTTGCTTACTTAGGCTTAAGAATTCTTTATACTTAGTCAATTTTTCTCCAAAAAGTTCGTTAATCCGGTGTACAAGTTCTTTGCGTTCTTTTTCTAAGATTTTAAAAGGAATTTTGCCAGTAGGGTTTTCTGTCTTAGAAGGATATTCCATGATAACGGGCAGTGACCAGCCGGCAGAAATTAATATCATTTCCCAAGATTTCTTTTTCTGGGTGTTGGTTTCGGCAATAGTGTACTCTATATCCTTAAATCCTTCTGGCTCCATATTTGAAAATTTTCTTAATTTATCGATAATTTTATTATTTGCTTCGACTAAACTAAGAGAACCAGCATAAAGACCCTTTGCTATAGTAGAAACAAATTCATCTCCATCTTCTATGTATTTCTCCATGTTTCTCAAGGCCAGTTCATATTTATCATTTTGATTCATAAGTTTTGTAAGCATTTCGGTTACTTCATCGGTATCTGAAAGTTCGTAGCTCGAACCCCAATCCAGTGAATGCAAGGCGTCAACCAACGACCATATAACAGAAAAGCCTTTGGAGGAATGTTGTTCTTCTTCGGCAAGACATGCCGAAGAGAAAATAAATAAACAGACCAAGAGAATGCTAAAAAATTTAAAAATAATTCTCATTTTCACCTCCCAAGTATTTTTTATCTATTGGGGAATATTAAAGCATGACACAGTAAGAATTAACTCTCTTTCTTTGTCATTCGGTTGATGAAACACATACCGGAATGAGGTCTCTCCACCTTCGCCAATTTCCCGCTTAAAACAAGGATGCTTTTTCACCGTATCGGGAATTTGGGATAAAACAGCGGAGAAATTTTCATTCTTATTGAACAAAATTACAGCAGTCTTCGTGTCTCGCCAACTCGTATATCCCAGAAGCTGATTTATTGTTTCAAGTAATGCTTTTGCCCCGTGCCAGATTTTGCATTCTGCGATAAAAACATTTTTGGCTTCATAACGAATCAATATATCGGTTTTCCCTGTATAGTTGAATGTTTCTCCTCCGGCCATTTCGTAGTGACTGTTTAGAGGAACCAAAAATTGCCAGCGTAATGATTCTTCCTCCATATCACGGAAAGCTTTCGGACTTCTTTCCATCACCAAAGCCATTTTGGAAATTAATTCCAGAATATGGTTATACTCGAGTTCCTGGAGGATCGGTTCGCTTGCGATAGCCTTTTCTTGTATTTTGGGACGTTCAATAACTGGCTTTCTTCGAACTATTGGAACAGTATAGGTAGCGGCATCTTGTTCTCTGCGTTTTATTGGGATTCCTAGATTTCCAACCAGACCTTCATCTTTCAATATTCGTTCTTTTCTGTTGGTTACAAGCCTTTTTGTTTCCAGTTTTATGAAATTGTTATGAGTTTCTGCGTCTCGGGCCATGGTTTGTAAATGATCTCTAATCGCTTTTATATCTCTATCAATTTCCTTCTTCAATTTTTCAGCATCCATATCCTGTGGCAAGCGCTGGTATTTTAGATGTATTTCATTTTCAACCACCATACCCCGGATTCCACTCATCGAGTATGCAGACGGCCTGAAATGGAATATTTGTCCGTCCCCTTCGAAAGGAATAGCAATTGTAATAGAAATTCCTTTTACATAATGTGGCCCTTCGTCATCGTGGATGGCGTAAACAAAGCGTCCACTTACGTCTATATCGACATCTTGAGCTGGATGTGCATTCTTATTCTCATCGTGTAACACGGGCACTTCCAAGGTATGCCGACTAGTCAGATAATTGCACAATTCTTCTTCGTTAGCTTTTAGTAAGTATTCACGATCCTGACGTTGAATTTCGTCTCTCAATCCAGTCTTGAAGGATTCGAGTTTATCCCTGAATTCTCCCTGCTTATAAAACAATAAATCGTCCCTTGTCATCTTGCTTTGCATAATCCCATGTTTATAAAATTGTCCATGCCTTCGCATACGACTCCTAATACCATGAAAATTCTTTTAAGTTATTCACCCCAAACCATTTATCCTCTTTAAAATCATCAAAATCATCATGTAGTACTGGGAGATACGGTCAGCCCCACGTTTGAATGAAAACTTTTTTTGCAACCTTTTCCATTTTAATGCCTTATGATTTTTCGCCTAAATGTCTAAAACTGTATGAACCGATGAACGTATACGACGACAAAATTTCATTAACTCTTTGCTCGTCATAATGTTGAGTTGATTTTGTTCCCTTTGAAGTAGCCGAAGATTTTATCGTATTTTTCCATTTGATCACGGACTCAATGTCTAAAACTGTAAAAACTGGATAACCTCGATAATCACGTTTTGGTTTTACCCACCCATTTTTCATCCAGTAATATAAGGTCTGCCGATGAACTCCTAAAATTTGTGCGGCTTGCGTCAGATTGTATCGTTTCCTTGATCTTGCTGCCGCCTTTCGGAAAACCTTTTTGTCGCACTTTTCAATCTGATTTTCGATTACTTGCTTCTGCTGTTCCCGTTCATCCAGCAACTTCGCCAAACGCCGCCTGTCTGCTTCATATAAAATTTCCAAAACTTGTTCAACTCTTAGATGCTCCTCACTTCCGTAAGGACAAACCGCTATTATTTTGCCTTGTTTATTCCGAAAAACAAAATCCTTTTTTAAAATCGTCCATGTATACCCCTTTCATTATTTATTTCTGTTTAACTGTTTGCCCAAAGCGGCACTGTTTTACCAAATAAATTTTCTTTCGGATACAATTTTTCTTTTAACTCTTTTGGAGGTAACGCCCTATGCAGCGCCATATCATAAGAGCGGCCCAACCCTGGTGGTTCTGTAGCAATACCAATACCGCGGTTTGCA
>CAYJXI010000085.1:0-7772 GCA_964374105.1 uncultured Planctomycetales bacterium | reverse complement strand
TTCCGATCTCTCTGATGTGGGAAGTGCTTTACTAAATTAAAAAAATGAATCATCTGCAATTACTAGCCTTTCTTATCTATATTTTTTCTGTATGGTTAGCCGGGATAGGAATTTATGGGCTTCTAAATCAAAGCCAAAATTCTTATTTGAATCGAAGCCTCTATCTAGCGGAATCGTTTCTACTGGGGAGTATCTTACTGGTAGGGGAAATGTTGCTTGTATCTTTACTTGGATTTTATAAGCCGGTTATTCTTTGGGGTCTTGTTATCTTAAATTATTTGTTTCTTCTTAATTATTCTATCAGAACCCAAGTTATCCAATGTCTATTCAAGGATTCGAAATGGGATCTTCCCAAAATTCTCTTTTTGGGGCTTCTGGGGTATTTCATTTTTAGAAACTACTTTTTTTTGATTACGGGTGATGCCCATAACATTTATTTGTTTGCACAAAAATTATGGTTGACCTTTGGGACAAGTCTTCTGGGAGATGAAGGCTTTAATATTGGCATCTTTACTCCTCATTTTAATGCTGTTCCCTATGCTTTGGGGATATCGCTTTTTGGACAGGAAGTCCTTTTCCCGCAATTGATTGAGATCTCCTGGCGGCTAGTTGTTTTATTACTCATTTTTGGTTATACGAGTTATCGGCTGGGAAGGTATTGGGGACTGGTTGGGGTGGCGTTGGTTTTATTTGATGAGCATTTCTTTTATTCGGGAGCCAATATCTGTGTCATCATCAATGGAGCCGTATGCGCTTTTTTATTTGCCAGTATTTATAATTTCTGGGAGTCCCGAGCTAACGGCAGTCATTTTCGTTTCCTTTTAGCCTTAATATTTTTAAGTCAGGTGATGGCCAACAAATACCAATTATTTTATGTGAGTGTGTTGTTTTTCCTCCTGGGAGTGTTCATTCAACCGAGATTCCCTATTCAACTTAAAGAAATCTTTTTGAATAAAAAATACGTATTCGTCCTTTTTATGGCTGCCTTTTTTAGTTCCTTGTGGTTGATCAAAAATTATATTGTCACGGGATGTCCTACGTTTCCAGTCTTCGCCGACCGCTTTCGTGTTTTCAATTGGACTCCCGAGATGACGGATAATTTCGCAAAGGTTTTCGGGGGTGTTGAACCAGCCAAATTTGTGAAGTATCTTAATTATTTTTACATCTGGCACGGGATAATCCCAGCAAAAATTTTGGCATTAACGAATATATTCTTACCCTTCATAATGATGCTAACAGTTTTACGTCGCCGAGAAAATGTGGCCAACATTTTGGAGCTTTGTTTTTGGCTTTTTGTTTCTTTTTTAGGGATCGCCGGTGTTTGTTTTGTTGCGTATACGGATCCACGGCCTTATCGGTATCCAATTGCCATTTTTTCGTTTTCGTCTGTTTACGCCGTCTATTATGTTTTGAAAAATTTATTGGGCTTAAGCGAGAAATGGATTGTCAATAAAGGAGGAATTTTATTCGTTCTTATTATTTTGGGGATGAATCTCTCTTTCCCCAAGGGGCTGCCTTGTCAAAGACCTACTTGGAAGGAGAATTGGGGTGTTCTTGTGAATAAAATTCATATGCAAGATATCATCCTTCAATATTATCCTAAAGTGAGGACCGCCTTGGAAGGTTTCAATAAAAATAAAGTAAAAGCCGAGCAATCTGCCTGGGATATCGGGATGGGAGGAAGGACGGTTTTATCTATGTTTTTATTACCTGTAAGGCCACAATTGGGTTTATGGACTACGACTGTTGTCCGATGGGATTCCTATGAAAAAGAAGAACTGATTGTTAAGGATGTGACGGATTTTGGTGTTCAGTGGGTTATGAATGCAGAGGGGGAAACTTTGCAATTTTTAACTCCCAAAGATTATGCCAAAGAGGCAGTTGGGTATGAACGGTATCCAAAGACAAAATATTATAACTATAATTTCCCGCAAGAGTTATCCGAAATACGTGCTTACCAAAGTATAAACAGATAATAAAAAGAGTCTAAGAAAATAATGTACAGAATATATAAATTAAGTATAATGAGATGGTTTCTAATATTTATTATTTTATCTCTGGGTAGAAAATTCAAGGTCAATTTAAAGGAAATTAACCTTTAAATTTTCCTAACCGGCTCAATCAGGAAGGTGTATCTTCAATGATCATGATCAATCAAAATGAAACAAAACCGAGTGTTCTGCTTTTATATCCGAAAACCGGCCTAGATTTTGGATCAACCGTGGCCCCCCCGCACGCCTTCCTCACCATTGCGGCTCCCCTTTTAAAAGCCGGTTATACGGTTAAACTTCTTGATCAAAGAGTTCAGCTCATTACTGAGAAAATTTTAGAACAGTATTTATCCAATGATATGATTTGTGTGGGAATTTCCACAATGACCGGAACCCAAATACGCAATGCCCTGCATTTGGCTGAGATGGTCAGAAATTTAAACGATGGGAAGGTTCCTATTGTCTGGGGAGGGTGCCATCCTTCCGTTACTCCCGAACAGACTTTGATGAATGACAACGTGGATATTGTCGTCAATGGAGAAGGGGATGAAACCTTTCTAGAATTAGTTTGTGCTTTGGATCACAAGCAGGGCCTCAATACAGTAAAGGGAATTTTATACAAGGACGGCGGAAGGATTGTTAAAACCCAACCTCGAGTGATGTTAGATGTGGAGACCCTTCTTCCTGTTCCATGGGAACTCGTTGATGTAGAAAACTATATTCATCGGGATATGTATCTTAAAGATAAGTTTCGTGTTTTAGATGTTGGCCAAACATCTAGGGGGTGTCCCTTCAATTGCGGATTTTGTAGCAGTGCCTCCATCCGAGAGCGAAAGTGGCGGGCGATGTCTGTCGAGAAGAGTTTGGATATGATTACCGATTGTGTCCGGCGTTTCAAACTGGATGGGATATGGTTGCGCGATGATGAATTTTATATCAATAGAAAACGAGCCACCCAAATTTGTGAAGGGTTTATTGACAGAAATTTGAATGTTTGTTTCTATACATCGGGGACAAGGGCAGATGTTTTTATGAAGGCTTCGGATTACGATATCGAGGTGCTCAAGCGTGCCGGAGCGCATACCTTGAAATTTGGAGCGGAGTCAGGTTCTCAGCGGGTTTTGGATATTATGCAGAAGGGGATAACCGTAGAACAAACACTTGCGGCTAACCAAAGATGCAAGAAGCACGGGATAATTCCAGTTTTTGGCTTAATGATTGGATATCCTACCGAGACCGTTGAAGAAATCAATATGACAATCGATCTTGCCTTTCGTATAAAGAAAGAAAATCTTCAAGCGGAACTGGAGGCGATGGCTGGCTTTACTCCTCTTCCTGGGACGCCTGATTATCAATTGTCACTGAAACATGGGCTCACACCTCCTCAGTCTTTGGAGGAATGGGCGGATTGGGTTTTTGATGATTATGACATTGGGGGAAGAAAAAATCCTTGGTTTAATAAAAATGAGCGAATTTATCTTGGGAATATCTCTTATATGAGCATTCTGGCGAATGCCTTAGAAAATGTGATGGGCAGTTTACGCGACAGAACTTTACGATCGTTGGCGTTAGCCTTTGCTAAACCGGTGAGTTTTTATTATTCTAATAAATTGAGAAATAAGATGTACCGATATGCACCGGATTTGGCTTTAATTCGTCATTTCCGCCATGAGTTGTTTTATAAAAGCGATATAAATATCTTCTAGGAAACCTTTAATCCTTTCTTTAAACCCTCGTATAAATAGAATGAAGAAGGTCTTAACTCAATTTTTAGCTATTGTTGGTGGTATTATTATCATTTTTATTGTGATTTCTTTGACGTTTCTTCTTCATGTGTTTAAGTTTCTAAGGAATAAAGTTTATAAAACCTTCTTTCACAGTTCCCATAAACATCATACAAATCCTATTGACTTGTCTCTGCAAAAGATAGAGAAGAGTTAAATGCTAACAGGCCTCAACAAGACTGTTTAGAAGATGGGTTTGACCATGACAAAAATTTTTCTCAAATTCTTTTATTATTCCTATCGATGTATTCTCTTTTTCTTCATTTTTTTTAGAGTCTTATGGTACGGGCTGTGGCACCCAAAGGTTATGTGGAACTTCCTTATCGGTATCGTTATGGAGATCGCTGAATTCCACAAACGATGCGGTGGACATTTAATAAATTTTAGGGAATCAATCATATATAAAGATATTGTCTCCAATATTTATTTACCAAGAAGCAATTGTTTTAATGTCATCTATGGCAATATCAACCCGATGGAAGCCCAAGTTTTGGCGAGTCTAGTGACCTATTTTAAACCGCAAACAATCTTTGAAATTGGTACCTATAATGGCTTTTCCGCAATCCATATGGAAAAAAATATCTCTGAGGGTGCCGTGATTTATACTCTGGATCTGCCTTTAGATCGTACTCATATTAATTTGAAAAACGATTTGATAGAGGCCCACCAAGATATCCTGACCATGGATATAAAGACAAAACGATATTTTCATAATGTTGAGGGGGGCAATAGAATAAAAGAATTATATGGAGATTCACTGACTTTTGATTTTTCTCCCTATTATCAAAAGGTGGATTTTGTTTTTATTGATGGGAATCACTCTTCTTTTTATGTGAAATCAGACTCAGAAAATGCCTTTAAAATGTTAACCGAACGAGGAGTTATTTTATGGCATGATTATGATTTTATTCATCCCGCGGTTTATAAACTGGTTAATGAATTAGCCAGGACAAGGACAATTTTTTATATTGAGAGAACTCGTTTTACCTTATTTGTTAAGAAAGAACAATAATCAATGCATCGTAGAATAGACTGGGTTAAGAAATCCTTATAGAGAAAGGGGAGCATCATAAAAAGATGAAACTGAGTGTTCTCATGGCTGTTTATAATGAAAAGGATTGGCTTCCCAAAACTGTTAATAAAGTATTAAATCAAAAAGTCGCTGGGATAGATTCGATGGAATTGATCATTGTCGATGATGGATCCAAAGATGGGACAATCGAGATTATTAACCGACTAGCCAAAGAGAACCCTGGAAGAATTCGATCTTTCTTTCATAAGATGAACTCAGGGAAGGGGGCGGCCATTAAAACTGCAGTTGAGCAAATGACGGGAGAGGTGTGCATTATCCAAGATGCAGATTGGGAATATGATCCTATCGATTATAGTTTGATCTTGGAACCCATTATTGATGGGCGTGCGGATTGCGTTTTTGGGTCCCGATTTATGGGAACTCAACCTAAACGAGTGTTGTATTTCTGGCATTACCTGGGTAACAAATTTCTGACTTCTTTAAGCAACCTTTTAAATAATTTAAGCCTCACGGATATGGAAACTTGTTATAAGGCCTTTCGTGCCGATGTCATAAAGTCGATCCCTATCCGTTCTGGGGATTTTGGGTTTGAACCCGAGATTACCGCAAAGGTTGCTAAGCGAGGGTTTCGGATTTACGAAGTTGGGATTCATTATAATGGACGAACTTATAAAGAAGGCAAGAAAATTACTTGGAAAGATGGGCTAAAAGCCGTTTTCGTAATTCTTAAATATTGGGCGATCAATGATACCAAGAAATAATGATGACTCTTCATGATCGGTTCAAAATTCTGGATGTTAATATCTCTGTTTTGAATATCGATAAGGCCTGTTCGATCATCGATGAGATGATTCGGATGAAAGAAAAAAGCTATGTTTGTGTTGCGCCCGTTTCCACAATAGTCACTTGTCAAGAAAATAGCGTCTATAAAGAACTCATCAACAAGGCGGATCTGGTAACACCTGATGGGGTCCCTGTTGTCTGGCTGGGACGATTAAAAGGATTTAGAGAGATTAGGCGAACTTATGGCCCGGATTTGATGACAGCCGTTTGTAAACAAGGACAATCAAAAGGTTATCGTCATTATTTGTATGGGGGCACCTCCCTGAGCTTAGAAAAGTTGGAAAAATCATTAAAACAACGATTCCCTGATATTCATATTGTTGGTCGGTTTTCGCCGCCTTTTCGAGAATTAACTTTGGAGGAAAATGAGAAGATTATCCAAGAGATCAATAGACTTGAGCCGGATATCATCTGGGTAGGACTGGGTGCCCCTAAGCAGGATTTTTGGATGTCGCAAAATCGTGCTATACTAAGTGCTTCAGTATTGGTAGGAGTAGGGGCTGCCTTTGATTTTTTATCGGGCATGAAAAGGCAGGCTCCGCGATGGATGCAAAGAATAGGTTTAGAGTGGTTTTTTCGATTGTGCTGTGAGCCCAGACGATTAGGAAGACGTTATCTTATTGGGAATTCTAAATTTATTTATTATTTAATAAAAGACGCCATGCGCGCATGTTTAGTATTTAAAAGATGAGATTCAAGTTTAGATATTTTTTTATTAAAGCCGCCTATTGCTGCATTGATTTTGTATTCATGTATTCATCGATTTTTCTTGCCTGCCGTTTGCGAGAGGTCACATTACCTTTTTCGGTTAATTTTTATTCCCTTCTTTTTGAGCCCGCTAATCCATTCCGTATAATTTTTCTTTTTTGGATTCTCACCGGTATCTTTTGCGCCTATGCCAACCGGTTATATGAGACAAAACGTGAGATTTATGAAGGGATTGAAATCTGGCAGGTGGTCAAGTGTGTTTTGATGTCTTCTTTAGTGGTGATTGTCGCTATTTTTACTTTAAAAATTGAAAGATTCCCCAGGTCCATTTTGCTCAGTGGAACTGTGACGGCGGCTTTATGTTTATCATTTTGGCGAGTCTTAAAACGGATGTTCGTGCAATACATTGTCAGTCAAGGTTATAATAATTTTAATGTTCTCATCATCGGGGCAGGTAAGGTCGGCAGAGCCCTCTTAGAAGAAATCAAGAAAAGACCTTACTTGGGATTAAAAGTGATTGGGTTTTTGGATGATTTTAAGATGACTGATCCCCATCATCCGGAAATCAAAATTTTAGGCAAAATTTCGGATTTTGTTGCCGTAGCCCGTCCAGAGTTCATCAATAAAATTTTTATCACCATTCATCATGATAGCGGGGTTTTCCTCCAATTGTTGGAACAGGCCAAAGAACTCGGAATTGCGGTGAGGGTCATCCCCCAAGGATTTGATCTGATGTCGGGTGATTTTTTCAGATACAACATAGGATTGATCCCTATTTTAGAGTATTGCGATATTGAATTGACCCGAAGCCAGTTTGGTAAGAGATTTTTTGATTTTGTCATTAGCTTGTTCGCCCTTTTGGTCTTCTGGCCGATATTGTTATTGATTGGAATCATTATCAAACTTGATAGTCCGGGTCCAGCTATTTATTCCTCGAAAAGATACGGACGTCGTGGAAGGGTTTTCAACATGTATAAATTCAGAAGTATGGTTAAGAATGCCGATGAAGTTCTTAAGGTAATTCGTCACAAAAATGAAGTGGGTGGCCCCATTTTTAAGATGAAGAGTGACCCTCGGATCACTAAGGTGGGTGGTTTTTTAAGAAAATACAGCTTGGATGAATTGCCACAGATGATTAATGTTTTTAAAGGAGAAATGAGTCTAGTAGGTCCTAGACCGCTGCCGATTGAACAAGTGGAGCGAGAAGATTTAAAGCAACTGATGAGACTGGAGGTTCGACCCGGGATAACGGGACTCTGGCAGATCAGAGGTAGAAGCGACGTTCCTTTTACACGACTTGTCAAATGGGATATCTGGTATATTAACAATTGGTCTTTTTGGTTGGATCTCAATATCCTATTTCAAACCATCCCAGCTGTCTTTAAATGTAAGGGAGCTTATTAAACCATTTAA
>CAYJXI010000084.1:0-7786 GCA_964374105.1 uncultured Planctomycetales bacterium | reverse complement strand
TGTTAATAATTCAAACGATAAAGAGATTAAGAGTAAAAACTTTTGACAATACCTGTTAACATAGAAGGAGGGTAAAGATGGCAATAACTCGCCGCGAATTTTTAAAAATTAGCGGGACAGCAGGCCTAGGGGCTTGGTTGACATTAAAAGGTCTGGATTTATGGGCTCTTGAGCCAGTTGTGGATATTGAAAATCCGTTAGCGTATTATCCTGACCGAGATTGGGAGAAGATTTACCGGGACCAATACCGTTATGACAGTGCTTTTTCTTGGGTTTGCTCCCCTAATGATACGCATGCCTGTCGAGTTAAGGCCTTTGTCCGTAATGGTATTGTGATCCGTTTAGGCGCGGAATATGACTATCAGACCTATGCTGATCTTTATGGCAATAAAGCGACCCCCAACTGGAATCCGCGCCAATGCGCCAAAGGATACACGTTCCATAGGTTAATTTACGGGCCTTATCGTTTGAAACACCCGATTATTCGTCGAGGATGGCGTCAGTGGGCGGATGATGGTTTTCCAGAACTTACAGAAGGGAATAAGAAGAAATATAAATTCGATTCAAGAGGGAGCGACAGTTTTGAGAAAATTTCGTGGGACGATGTTTATACCTATATAGGAAAGGCACTGATTTCTATCGTTCAAAAGTATAGTGGAGAGGAAGGCCGGCGAAGGCTTCTTACCCAAGGTTATCCTTTGGAGATGATTGATGCTATGCACGATGCTGGCATCAGAGCTATAAAAATGCGTGGGGGGATGGGATTGCTGGGTGTCTTTGGAAAGTACGGGATGTATCGTCTCTGCAATACGCTGGCCTTGTTGGACAGTTATGTCAGAGGGGTAGATGAAAAGGAAGCTAAGGCAGGAAGGACATGGTCAAATTATACCTGGCATGGGGATCAGGCACCTGGCCAGCCTTGGGTGCATGGTCTACAAAATGCTGATTGTGATTTTAACGATTTACGATTTAGTAAGCTCATCATCCAAGATGGAAAAAATTTGGTTGAGAACAAGCTCACTGACAGCCATTGGTTTGTTGAATGTATGGAAAGAGGGGCCACGCTTGTGACAATCGCCCCTGAATATAGTCCACCCGCGACGAAGTCTGATTACTGGATTCCTATTCGTCCTCAGACAGACGCTGCTTTATTTTTGGGAATCACCCGTTTGATGATTGACAACGGCTGGTATGACAGGGATTTTGTCGTTAAATTTACTGATTTTCCTTTATTGGTCCGTTGTGACAATCTCAAGCGGTTGCGTGCACATGAAGTTTTTCCCAATTATACATTAGGACTTTCTCCTGAGGGTCCCAGTTTTAAATATCAAGGGCTTACTCAGGAACAGTATGAGAAGCTGGGTGATTTTGTCGTATGGGATACACAGAAAAATCAAGCCATGGCTGTGACCCGCGATGATGTGGGTGATAAATTATTCTTAAAAGTCAAAGAACCGGCCCTCGAAGGCACTTATAAAATTAAAACAATTGATGGCAAGGAAGTTGAGGTGATGACGTTATTTACCCTTTATAAGATTCATCTTAAAGATTATGACTTGGATTCGGTGGTGGAAATGACCCATGCACCGAAAGATATGATTATTCAACTTACCAAAGATCTGGCTACAATTAGACCTGCAGCCCTTCATCAAGGTGAGGGAATCAACCACTGGTTTCATGCCACGGAAATGAATCGGGCTGCCTATCTTCCCTTTATGTTAACAGGTAATATTGGAAAGCCTGGGGCGGGGGTCTTTAGCTGGGCAGGAAATTATAAAGCAGCGCTTTTCCAAGGATCACACTGGACAGGGCCGGGATTTAAGGGCTGGATCGCGGAGGATCCATTTCATCCCAATTTAGATCCGCAGGTTCATGGTCGGGAGATCAAGCCTAAGGCCTATTTTAAAGATGAGGAGCCGGCCTATTGGAACCATGGGGACAAGCCGCTTATTGTTGAGACCCCAAAGGAAGGGAGAAAAGTTTTTACGGGCCAGACCCATATGCCTACACCAACAAAGGCGATGATATTCTCAAACGTGAATTTAATCAATAATGCTAAATACTGCTATGAGATGCTTAAGAACGTCAATCCGAATGTTGAGATGATAGTTTCTATTGATATTCAGATGACAGCCAGCATTGAATATTCGGATATCGCTTTGCCCGCCAATAGTTGGCTGGAATTCGAAGGTCTTGAGGTGACAGCTTCTTGTTCTAATCCGTTCCTGCAGATTTGGAAGGGAGGTATTGCGCCAGTCTTTGACAGCAGGGATGATTTAGTAATTTTGGCGCAGATCGCAGAAAAATTAGGGAAGTTAACAGGAGATCAGCGTTTTAATGATCACTGGAAATTTGCGTTGGAAAATAGAAGAGAGGTTTACATTCAACGACTTCTGGATTCTAGTACAACGACAAGCGGGTATAAACTCGAAGATATTATGGCAGGCAAATATGGTCCTTGCGGTGGAGCTCTTATGCTGTTTCGCACCTATCCACGTGTTCCGTTCTGGGAACAAGTCTACGAAAATCAACCCTTCTTTACCGATACAGGTCGTCTCCATGCTTACGCTGATGTTCCCGAAGCCATTGAATATGGGGAAAATTTTATTGTTCATCGGGAAGGGACAGAGGCGACTCCGTATTTGCCAAATGTTATTGTCAGTTCAAATCCTTATATTCGACCGAACGACTATGGCATTTCCCAAGATGAAGAAGACTGGGATAAACGAACCATCCGTAACATTAAATTGTCCTGGGAGGAGGTTAAGAAGACAAAAAATTTTCTGTGGGAGCAAGGATTCCAGTTTTATTGTCTGACGCCCAAAACCCGCCATCGCGTACATTCTTTATGGAGCAATGTGGATTGGCATCAGATATGGGATTCCAATTTCGGGGATCCTTACCGGATGGATAAAAGAACTCCAGGGGTTGGAGAGCAACAGATCCATATGAATCCTCAAGCGGCAAAGGATTTAGGGATCAACGATGGAGATTATGTGTATGTGGATGCTAATCCTGCTGATCGTCCGTATATGGGAGCGAAACCAACAGATCCTTTTTATAAAGTAGCTAGGCTCATGTTAAGAGTGAAATACAATCCAGCTTACCCTTACAATATCGTGATGATGAAACACGGAACTTACATTGCCACCGAGAAATCTGTCAAGGCCCATGAGACACGTCCTGATAAGAGGGCACTCTCGGAAGGGGGGAGTTATCAGGCTAATTACCGTTATGGATCTCAGCAAAGTATTACACGCAACTGGCACATGCCTATGCATCAGACCGATACGCTTTTCCATAAGGCTAAGGTGTTTATGTCATTTATCTTTGGGGGTGAGGCAGATAACCATGCCGTGAATACTGTTCCCAAAGAGACATTAGTGAAAATAACTAAAGCCGAAGACGGTGGGATGAATGGTCAAAAAATTTGGAAACCTGCCACAACAGGTTATACTCCCGCCAATGAGAATGCGGATATGAAAAAATATTTAGAAGGAGGATTTCTTCAAGGGGCTGCGGAAGAAGATTTCTGGTCCTAACACAAAGGTGACAGCTAATAAAAACTGATAGCCACATTGAGAGGAATTAATGAATTCAAAGGAATGTGAACCCGATGATCCGCTAGAAATGATTGGTGTTCAACTTAACGGCCAGAGTGAGGCGCAGCTTCGAGATATGGCTCTGTGTTTTGCCGAGGAGTTTATTCGTCAGGGTTTTAATAAAGAAAAGCTCCTTCAAGTATTTAAGAACCCTTTTTACCAAGGACCATATCTTGTCTTCCAACAAAAAGGAGAGGACTTTGTCCGATCAGTGATTAACGAAGCCTTAGCAATGTGGCACCCACGGCAACAGGAACTCACAAAGGAGGACAACGATGAGTCATGTCTATAATTGGCAAATCAATCGTAAGATGGAGTATCCACATGCACAGCATCATCCCAAGAGACAATTTGCCTTTGTGTTCAATTTGAACCGCTGCATTGGTTGCCAGACATGTACCATGGCCTGCAAGTCGACATGGACATTTTCGAAGGGTCAAGAGTATATGTGGTGGAATAATGTAGAGACCAAGCCATATGGGGGGTATCCTCAATTCTGGGATGTCAAGTTATTGAAAATGCTTGATGAGGCTAACCCAGATGGACAAAAATGGAATGGGGATAAGTTTGAGGGGCTTACAATTTTCGAAGCCACAAAAAAATTGACTGGTACGGATGCAAATCGTGTGCTGGGATATTTACCTAACGATGAAGAATGGCGGGCCCCCAACATTTATGAGGATAGCCCGTTTGGAAAAGAGGGGGAGAAAGGCACATTTCATAAAGAAGGGACAAAACTCCCTGAACACAAGACATGGTTCTTTTATTTAGCGAGGATTTGTAATCATTGCACTTACCCTGCGTGTTTAGCTGCTTGCCCCCGCAATGCCATTTACAAAAGACCGGAAGATGGAGTTGTCCTAGTTGATCAACAACGTTGTCGTGGGTACCGCAAATGTGTGGAAGCCTGTCCTTATAAAAAAGCTATGTATCGGCCAACCACTCGGATTACTGAAAAGTGTATCGCCTGTTATCCTCGGCTTGAAGGAAAGGATCCTGAAACGAAAGGGCAACCCATGGAAACGCGTTGCATGGCCGCCTGCATAGGACAAATCCGTCTGCAAGGATTGGTTAAGATTAACCAAGATGATGGGAGTTGGAATGAGGATCGCTATAATCCTGTTTATTATTTAGTCAAGGTTGCGAAGGTGGCACTTCCTCTGTATCCTCAGTTTGGCACAGAGCCAAACGGTTATTATATTCCTCCCCGCTGGGTTCCCAGAGCATTCTTAAAACAGATGTTTGGACCGGGCGTTGATCAAGCGATTGAGGCTTATATGGTCCCGGATCGAGAGCTCTTAGCCGTTCAACAACTTTTCAGGCGATCGAATCAGATTATTTTTCGTTATGAAATTATAAAGGGTCCCAAAATCTTTGAGAGAGAGATTCATGGTAAACCATTCACACTGTACAACGATACCGTTATTGCCTATAACCAAGATGATCGAGAGATCTTTAGAACCCAAGTGGAGGAGCCTTTTTATGTCCGACCAGACAAACATCAAAATTCAATCTGATATCCAGCAATTATTAGCCAGAAGTAGAATTTATCAGCTCTTATCTTTTTTCTACCGAGATCCAATTTCACACCCAATGAGCCTTCCGCTTTCTTTAGAAGAAAGAGAAAAATGGACTCAGGCTGTTCATACGATAGTTGTGCCTGACAGGGTATTGCTAAAGGATTCCTTTGATCTTTTAATGAAAAAATTGGATCAGATGAATTTTCAGGAATGGAACCGAGAATATGAAAGTTTTTTTGGACATACCGTGCGAGGTCCGGTGCCAGATTATGAACTGGAATATGGAGATGAGAACAGTCATCGACAACCGCAGGTGTTGGGAGACATTGCTGCTTTTTACCGAGCCTTCGGGTTGGAGCCAAACAGAAAAGTTCACGAGCGCGTTGATCATATTTCTGTGGAATGTGAATTTATGCATTTTCTTTTGTACAAAGAAGCCTACGCCCTACAATTTGATCATAGTCAAGAGAAAGCAGAGACCTGTCATCGAGCTTCCTGTCGGTTCCTTGAGGAACATCTGGGGTGTTGGGTTCCTTCTTTCGCTTTGCGACTTGCCAAGCATACTAAGGAAGGTTTGATGAAATATCTTGCTGATTTTACCAAGATGTTTGTTGTTGGCGATTGTCAACAAATCGGTATCACAACTGACTTTAAGGAATTATCTCTTCGACTGCCAAAGGAAGAAGAGCCAGGGTGTATGGGATGTTCCTTAGAGATTAAAGAAGGTGGGTAAAATGGTTGTGTTAATAAATCCATCTCTACGATTTGATCCTTTTTTTATGGAAGAGGCCGTTTTTTTAATTATGAGAGATAACGGTGAATATGAAAACTTGGTTAAGACCTTCCATCGAGAAAGAGAAGAAATCTATCAAGTTGACATTCCAATGGAAGCTTTAGATAAGAATTTTCAGTTGTTTTATGCAAGATATTTTGACAAGATGGGGTTGCGCAATACTTTTAAGAAGATTATCCTGGAGTTTCCTTTGTTGTGTACCTCTAAAATAGAGATTTTTATCAAAGGAGTCGTTAATGAAAGGCAAGAAGACTCAGAGTTATTCGTTTGGGATGAACATAGAACTGCTTATGTGGGAATTTTAGCTAGGCGCATTCTTGATCCTTTTTTTCTTGAGACATTTTTACGGCATGAACTTTTACGCATTTCGGATATGGTCGACCCTGATTTTGAATATTTCCCACAACCAGACTTGGAGGGGAAGAATGAAATCGAAAATAATCTTATCCGTGGGCGTTTTGGTGACCTTTGGGATTTTTATATTGATAGTCGTTTAAGAATAAAAGGATACACCACTACTAAATCACAGAAAGAGCAAAGAAAAGAATTGCGAGAGAAATTTTTTTTCATAAAACCATCGGAATGGGAGTCAATTCTATTAAAGATCGAAACAGGTAGAAATCTCAGGCAGGCTGATCTCCTTTGCTGGTCTTATGATCTTAAGAGGTTTGACGACCTTAGGAGAGGGAGGACTACGTTGTCCAGTGTGTGATTTTACCAGTCATGATTTTATAAGAATTTGTAAAGATGAGAATATGTTTTCTGCTGACGAAGTAAAAAAACATCATCCCAACTGGGATCCTAGTCAGGGTCTTTGTCCACAATGTTTCAAGCTTTATAGTTTTGAGAATAAAGTCGGGGTTTTGAAAAATGAAAAACATTAAAGAGATAAACCGCCGCAATTTTCTAAAAATTCTGCCAAAGTATCTGGCAGGCAGGGTGTATGCATTCACTCAAGAATGTTTGAACTCAGAGGAGCCAACCACACCAACGCAAGAAGCAGGAATCCACAATAACATCGCCCAACTAGCTTGGTTGGATGTAGAGCGTTGTCTTGCGACCGAGGGGCGAAGCTGTCAGGCTTGTTATTTAATGTGTCCTTTGCGTGATCAAGCGATCACAATAGAAGATCAAAGACCAGCCATCCATTCTTTGATGTGTGATGGTTGTGCGAAATGTGTCATGGCCTGTTCTACGGTAAATGATACTCCTGCTATTAAGATAGTTATGGCAGGATAATAACTTTACAGGGAGGATATCAATGGCATTAACACCTAAACCACCGCAGACGTATGAATCATTTATCAAGCGTTTCCCGAAACTTAAAGAGGCCTGGGGGCAAATTGCTGAAGCAGGAAGAGAAGGACCTCTGGATGAAAGAACAGTCCGGATTGTTAAATTGGCCATTGCCATAGGAGCTCAAAAAGAGGGGGCTGTTCATGCCAGTATCAGAAAGGCCTTATCTATAAATATAAGTCTTAAGGAAATTGAGCAGGTCATATCTATTGCCGCAGGGACTATCGGATTACCATCAACTGTGGCGGTCTATTCTTGGATGAAAGATGTTTTAAGAGGTAGAAGAAAATAAAAATAAAAGGAGTCATGTCTTAGAACTACAGTGGATGGATTATTGGTGAAAAATATTGAACTGGTTTTTGAAAACCTTACAGCCCTTCACAAAATTCGTTTCGGGCTGTTGATTACACAGATTCATAGATGATTACTCAGATTTTCTCATCGATTTTTAATCGGCGTAATCTTAATTTAATCTGTGCCATCAAGGGCTGAACGATTTTTGTGAAGCCCTATGAAAACCTTAGGTAGTGTCAAAAGTTCTATGAAGAATCCATATAGCAAGGGGTTGAAGATAT
>CAYJXI010000083.1:0-8044 GCA_964374105.1 uncultured Planctomycetales bacterium | reverse complement strand
TTGTTAATAATTCAAACGATAAAGAGATTAAGAGTAAAAACTTTTGACAATACCTAATCTTTATTAAGGAGGATTGGATGGAAAAGAAGATTATAAAAACCCCCCAAGCCCCCCAGCCTATTGGGCCTTACAATCAAGCGGTTGTCTGTCAGAATTTTCTCTTTACCTCTGGGCAGATCCCTATTGATCCTAAAAAAAATGAGGTCATTGGAAAGGATATCGGAGAGCAAACGCGTTTAGTTCTCGATAACTTAAAGGCGGTTTTAGAAGAAGCGGGTTCTTCTCTGGATAAAGTGATCAAAACTACTGTCTTTCTAAAAAATATGGGAGATTTTTCTGGGATGAATTCTGTCTATGCGGAATTCTTTGCGCCACCCCAGGCCCCGGCCCGCTCTACAGTAGAGGTCGCCCGTCTGCCTAAGGATGTCTTGGTTGAGATTGAGGCCGTGGCGATCATTTAAAAAGAGCGAATGAATGCGAAAGAATAAACCTTCTGCCACAGCGCTGCTCATTTTAAAAAGCATTGTTTTTGCCTCTCAAGATCCTCAACTTAATCCTCTTATTCCTCAGGGTTTGGCCGACATTTCAAAAGCATTAATTTGTTCGAACCCAATCAAGGGCATGAAGTTTTGCAAAGCCTGCAGTTGGCCGTGGTACCGGATCGGGATTAAAATTTTGGAACGATTCTTTTTGCCGGGGATTATTCTCCATTATATCCTGCGAAAACGATATATTGAGGAGGTAACACATTCTTTGCTTTCTGAAGGGGTCACTCAAGTTGTGATCCTGGGGGCAGGGTTTGATCCTTTGGCCTTTCGGTTAAGTCAATTGTATCCTCAGGTCGATTTTTTTGAATTAGATCATCCTCAGACTCAAGAGTTAAAAAAAGAGTCTTTTTCAGCAGTTGGCTTAGGATTTTCTCATAAGGTAACATTCATCCCGATTGATTTAATCGATCAGTCTTTGGCAGAGAGTTTACTGGATTGTCCAACTTTTAATCCTCAAGCAAAATGCCTTTTTATCTTAGAAGGATTGACCATGTATCTAAAGGAGGAAAACGTTAATAATCTATTTCATTCCATGGGTAAGGTTAGTTCTCCTTTAAGTTTTTTTGTCTTTACTTTTATGGATCGTCAAAAGAATGGGAGCCTGCAATTTAAGTCCGCTAGTCCTTTGGTTGATTTATGGTTGCGTATAAAGAATGAAACTTTTCAATGGGGTCTGTCGCAAGATGAACTTGCAAGATTTCTTCCCAGTCAACAGTTAAGGTTGATTCATTTGATAACCGATGAGACTTTAAGGGAACTTTATCTTTCTCAATATCTTAAAGAGACTCTCTTAGCGAAGGGAGAATACATCTGTCTGTCCCAAAGGGTGCCTTGAAAAGAAAGGTGGCTCCAATGGAAAAGATTTCCAATTAATATATAATATGAATCATAAAGGGAGTGGGCGCTTAAGGAAATGTAAGAGATTGTAAATTATTATAAGAACTAAGGAACTCATGATGATGAAAAAAGCAATCAAAGAAAAAATTGCCATTGTCACCGGTGGGAATCGCGGGATTGGGTTTGAGATTTGTCGCCAGTTAGCCGAAAAAGGGATTTTGGTGATTTTAACGAGCCGAGATGAAAAAAAAGGGCTTATGGCTTGCGAGCAACTTCAGAAAGAGGAGCTCCCCGTTCGTTTCTATCCCTTAGATGTAGATCATGCCGCCAGCATTGAAAAATTAGTCATATTTTTAGAAAAAGAATTTGACCGCTGTGATATCCTCATCAACAATGCCGGCATTTTTCCGGATAAGAAAGAATCACAAGAAGACGAGTATCCTAGTATTTTTAAAGTAAAGATTGAGACGATTCATCGGGCTATGACAACCAATGTTTGTGGTCCCCTTTTGTTATGTCAGGCCGTTGTCCCATTGATGAAAAAGAATAATTATGGACGGATTGTCAATATCTCCAGCGGCCTGGGGCAGTTAAATGAGATGAATGGAGGATACCCAGCGTATCGCATTTCCAAAACGGCAATCAATGTGTTAACGAGAATTTTTAATGATGAACTTTTGCGATATAATATTTTAATAAACAGCATGTGCCCCGGATGGGTGAGAACGGAAATGGGTGGACCCAATGCCCCTCGAAGCGTTGAAGAAGGTGCAGACACGGCTGTTTGGCTAGCCACACTCCCTGACGATGGTCCGCGCGGGAAATTCTTCCGCGATTGCAAAGAGATCCCCTGGTAATTCTTAGGACTTCTTAATCTTTTTTAAAGGAATAACCATTGAATTTTGAATCGGTATTTCGCATTTTATTGAAAAATTTTAAGATCCATCATATTCGTTGTGCCCTGATTGGGGGGTTTGCCTTACAGGCAGCAGGTTATACACGTTCCACTCAAGATATTGACTTTCTTGTTTCCAAAGAGGATAAAGATAAGATAAAAAAGATTTTGTTTTCATTTGGTTATGAGTTGGTGAATGAAAGTGAGGACATCTTAAATTTTGTAGGCAAGATGCGGGAGTTAGGTAAGGTGGATTTTTTGCTTGCCCACCGGCAATATGCAAAAAAGATGTTGGAGAGGGCAGAAGAATGTGATATTTTAGAACGTAAATTTAGAGTCAAAAGTGTTACTCCCGAAGATCTGATTGGGCTTAAGGTCCAAGCCAGTGTCAATGATCCAACAAGATATAATCAAGATATGGCGGATATAGAAACATTGCTGCGGATTTGCAGAGAACAATTAAATATGGACCGGATTAATGAATACTTTAAATTATTTGAAAAAGAAGATGATCTTAAAAAATTGCTGAAAAAAATTGAGCATGCTAAGTCTTAAAGAAAAAAAAGAAATGTTGCGCGATGGCCTCTCCAAGAGGCGTCGTCAGGAATTTAGAAAAGATAGGACCCTTACACTTCAGGAGCCCATTCAAACTCTTGATGAATATATTAAATTTTTAATGGATATCCAGAAGATTTTTTCTCCCTTTGTCCCATTACGAAAAAAAACGGAAACCAAGTTTAACAAACTATAAGATTTGCGAGTGACGGTTGTCTCTCTAACGAGGCGGTGTTATTACCTTTATAAAGGAGGTCTACCATGGAAGAAAAAGAAATCGGGACGATTGCACATTATTATGGAAAACTGTCGGTTGGCATCATTGATCTCGTTGCGCCCTTGAAAGTCGGAGACACGATCCATATCAAAGGTGCCCACGATAACTTTTCCCAAAGAATTGAATCCATGCAGGTAGAACATAAAGAGGTTGCCGAGGCTAATCAAGGTGATGCCGTGGGAATCAAGGTCATACAGCGGGTTCATCCCAACGATAAGGTTTATAAGATCATCGAATAGCCTTCCTATCAAAGTCAGGACAAAAAGAACTTTAATCCTAAAACTGTTTGACATGTCTTGACTTATTCTATGAATTCTTAAGCAGATGAGATTATTTAAACTGGATAGAGTTGTATTATGTATCAAAGACAATGCCTCTCAATTTTTAAATGGAATCTCCGCAAATTCTCTCGATAAAACCAATAATGCCTTTTTAAATATTCATGGTAAGATCATCGCGACTTTTGATCAGATTAAAGTGGGAGAGGAGGAATTTTTTATTCTGATTGAAAGACCTTTTGTTGAGGATGTTCTTAATCACATTGATAAGTATGCTCGTTTAAGTAAAACCAAAATTGAGAAAAAAGATCAATTTCGAGTGTATTTTGATTTGCAGAACGATTATCCTTTAGCGCAAGGCGAGTATACGATCCCGCAAAAAAAAGGGCAACTGATGATCACGACCAAAGATCTTTCGAGTCATGTCTCTCAAGAGGAATTTACTTTGTTTCGGGTTAAAAATCATATTCCTATTCATGGGATTGATTACAGGGATGAATTCCTTTTAAATGTGAGTGAAACGGATTTTGTCTCGTTTACAAAGGGCTGTTATTTAGGACAAGAACCGGTGTCTAAGGTTCACAATCGATCTCAACCGACTTGGAAACTTATTGTCAAATATGAGGATGAATGTTCATCGGAAGAGAAAGGCAAGATGACATCCAGGGTCAAAGATTCCCAGGCCGGACGAACGATGGGATTTGTTTTTGTGAGGAACAATTGAAATCAGGTGACACTAAAAAGTAGGGGCACGGCATGCCGTGCCCCTGTGGTCAGTTTTAAGGAAAAGTTGATATGAGAAAAAGGTTTTCCCTTTTATCCATCGCTGCTTTGGGATTATTCATTTCAGGATGCCTTGATACCAATGACACATTTTTTATCAATCCCGACGGCTCGGGGAAGGTGATTCATGAAGCTGTTTTGGAACCGTTTGATCTAGAGTTAGGTGAAAAATTGACTCAAGAGCAAAAGTTAAGAAAAACGATTAAAAATGAGTTGGAAGAAGCAGAAGGTGTAGAGGTTTGGAAGGATGTCACCTATAAAAGACTTGATGAGAAGAAAATTTATTTTAAAGGGACGGCTTATTTTAAGGACCTCTCGAAATTAAAATTCTATAATATCGGGACTTCCGTTAGTTTTTTAGATAAAATCTCATTGACTCAAGATGATGATCAATTGATCCTGGAGTTGAAAAGTTCAACTAAGAAGAATGAGGCAGAAGCTGAGGAAAAGTTAAAACCCTCCTTATTATCAGATGAAGATATCTTGAAAAAGGTAGAAGAAGAGAGAGTCAAATATGAACAATCAAAACCGATGCTGATGGCTCTTTTGCCGATGCTGAAAATTAAAAAGACCTTTGGACTTCCGGGGGAACTGAAGGAATTTACAAATTTTAAAAAATTGGAAGATGGATCTTTGCAAAATGAATTTAATGGAGAGACATTCCTCAAATTCATGGATGAGAAGGTTAAGGATGATGAATGGATGAAAGCACAGATCAAGTCGGGAGGGGACTTTCAAAATGGACTTGCCCCAGCAGAAGATGATCAATTAAACCAATTCCTCTTTGGTGAACCCGGGCCTATTCGGGCTGTTTCCCGCGGTCATTTAAAACCTTTATTTGATTATTCCTCTGAGGTGGTCTCTGCTAAAGAAAATTATTCGACCATCATCAAAGAACTTGGTATCAAAGAAAAAGTTGTTGTCTTTGCAGGAGAAGCCGGGGAATTTAAAGTCGGTGGGGTTCGTATCATTACAATCTCTGATCAGGAAAATGATGTTAGACCATTTAATTATGATACCGGTTATGAATTATCCATTATTGGAACTCTCCCTCATCCTGCCTTAAATGTCAAAGGTGGAACTTTGGAAGTGGCCATGGACAATAATGGGGGAAGTTTACTCCCAGAAAAAGAGTGGGATAGGAAGATCCATTTTGTCCGATTGGGGAAGGATAAGAAAACAGTCGTGTTTGAGGTCAAGATGATGTTACCAAAAGAAGACGTCAAAGGGTTTAAAGAAATTTCCGGAACCTTGGACTATGTGGTTGGTAGTACAACTAAAAAATATGATCTTGGGATTGAAGAATTCAAGCCAGAGATAACTGGAACAGGATTTGGGGCGGTGATTAAATCCATCAAATTCAATGAATGGGGAGACAATAAGGATACCCTTGCCTTAAAACTGGATCTTTCTGTCGATAGCGTTAAGTCAGCGGAATTCTATAATCAAAGTGGAGAAAAACTCGATGTCAAGCAATCTGGTTACTCATCAATGGGTGAGGTGACGACATTCAATTTTTCCCTCAAAGAAGGTAAATACCCAGAGAAAGGGAAAATCATTGTAGAGATTTTTGAGGATCTTAAAACTTATACTGTCTCCTTTAAACTTGAGAATATATCTTTGCTAGGTCGTCCTCTTTAGTTTTAAGGTGGCAGTCATCCCGTTTTGGGCGGGATCAATGGGGAGGAGCTATGGCCAACTTTTCCTTTGATATCGTCAGTGAAGTCAATCTGCAAGAGGTGGATAACGCCATCAATCAGGCCAAAAAAGAATTGGCCCAGCGATATGATTTTAAAGGCAGTAAGTCCTCGATCGATTATAATGTTAAGGAAAAAAAGATCACCCTGATTGGCGATGATGATTATAAGCTAAAGGCCCTTAAGGATATGTTAGGTGGGCAGATGACCAAACGCGGGGTTCCCTTGAAAAATCTCCAATTTCAAGATCCCCAACGGGCCTTTGAAGGAACCCTAAGACAGATCATTGATATCACCTACGGCATCCCCAAAGACAGATCTAAAGAATTGGTTAAGATTATCAAGGATTTGAATTTAAAAGTGCAGGTTCAGATCGAGGCCGAAAAATTACGTGTCAGCTCCCCTAAGAAAGATGACCTGCAGAACGTCATTCAACATTTAAGAGGTATCGATTTCCCTTTAGCCTTAAATTTTACGAATTATCGATAATTTTAGCCTCCAGCATATCTTTTATTGACTAAGAAAAGAGCTAAAGGTATATTAGATAACTCAATGAATCCTTTCAACAGGAGAAGACAATGCGTTTAAAAACTACTTGTGTCCATAAAGGGGTTTATAAGGATAAGACATTCAATTCGGTCACGACCCCCATTTATCCAACCTCCACCTTTTACTTTGATGCCCTAGGAAAGAATAAAGGGTATGATTATACTCGCAGCGGCAATCCCACCCGAACCGCCTTAGAAGAAAATATCGCTGCCCTCGAAGGAGGAATAAGCTGTTCGGTGACCGCGACCGGTATGGCCGCTATCACCGCGTTATTATTTTTATGCCAGCCAGGAGATCATGTGGTGGCAGGCGATGATATTTATGGAGGAACGTATCGCGTCTTTGCGTATGTTTTTGCCAAGATGGGAATCCAATTTTCTTTTATCAATATGAGAAACTTGACTGCGGTCAAAAAGGCCATTCGAAAAAAGACAAAGATTGTCTGGATTGAAACCCCTTCCAATCCTTTATTAAATATTGTGGATTTGAAAGGGGTCATCAAAATCGCCAAAGAAAAGAAAATCTTGACCGTTGCGGATAACACTTTTCTTTCCCCGTATTTCCAGAAACCGTTTGAATTTGGGGCGGATATTGTTGTCCACTCCACCACCAAATATCTCAATGGCCATAGTGATGTTGTGGGGGGAGCGATCATTTACAAAGAGAAAGGTCCTGTTGAAGAGAGGATGAGATATCTGATCAATGCCCTAGGTGTGTCGGAATCTCCTTTTGATTGTTTTTTAGTCCTTCGAGGGATCAAGACCTTGGCCCAAAGGATGGAGGCCCACCAAGCCAATGCCTTGGCGATTGCCAAATTCCTAGAGGGGCATAAGAATGTTAAAAGAGTGTATTACCCCGGGTTAAAAAATCATCCTCAGGGTGACCTCATTGAAAAGCAGATGAAGGGCTTTGGAGGGATGCTGGCCTTTGAACTCAATACAAAGAAGGTCCCTCTCGATCAATTTTTTCCTAAGCTCAAATACTTTCTTTTGGCGGAATCTTTAGGAGGGGTGGAGTCTTTGATTGAACACCCTTGGACGATGAGCCATGCCTCCATGGGAGAGGAAGCCCTGAAAGCCTCAGGGATGACCAGGGAAACAATCCGGGTATCGGCCGGGATTGAGGATGCGGATGACCTCATTGAAGACCTTGCCGATGCCTTAAAGTCATAAGGGTGAGGGAAAGCGAAGTCGAGCCACCAATGATGAAGCGCTCGTTAATTCAGCAAAGGACGATTTTCATTTTAAAGAAAATCGTCCTTTTTTTATTTATTTTCCACTTGTGGGCTTGGTTTAATTCCCCGGTTGAAGCAATAATCCGGATTGGTGAAAGTCTGGAGTGGATGGTGGTGGATACACCCTTGATCATTAAGGGAGTGGTTGTAGATGTTAAGCAATACTTGAATCCCAAATCTCCCCAACCCTTATGGCTACTTGAGGAGGTTTCCGTTGAAATCAAGGAGGTCCTTAAAGGAGATTATCATGATCAACCGATAACCTTTCGACGGATTCATACCGGCTATGAGACTGCCAAAATTTGGTTAGAATCGAAATCTGAAATGGTGTTTTTCTTAACTAGGAATTCCCCGCCATTGATGGCGGGGATGGAAGAGATGGGACTACAAA
>CAYJXI010000082.1:0-8175 GCA_964374105.1 uncultured Planctomycetales bacterium | reverse complement strand
TGTAGTCCCATCTCTTCCATCCCCGCCATCAATGGCGGGGAATTCCTAGTTAAAACGACCACCAGCAGGATCAGTTATGCTGCCAGTAGTTGAAAATGGTTTTAGAGCATATTTATATTTTACCGCCCTCTGCCACTTTTCAAATGCAAAGGTCTTTTGCGCGGCTTCAAGAAGCGATTTTTTAATTTCATCGGCAATTTGGGATCGCTGATATGCTAACTCGCCATAATAATCCCAATGATATTTTAGGAGCTGATCCTTAAAGGCCGCCCATTTATGAATATCGCCTACGGAGAATTGGTCCAGCAAAATAAATGTTGATCGAGCTTGTGAAGGCCGATGTTTGGGGCGGATATGAGGAATATGCCGTCTGCGCCTAGCCATAAATTTTTACCGCTTATTTTCGGCCAGGGCATTGAAGATAAACTTGAACAATTTTTTATATCTTCCAAACCGGATCATGTCTCGAGGACTTATGTTCCCCAATAGCGGATTCGGCGTGGTAAACCATAATGCTGTTTTTGTAGCGTCCCCTTTGAAATGCTCCGCAACAAGATTCAGGAGAATGGCCCATTCTTTAATGCGCTCATGGAGTTCCTTGGGAATTTTTTCATCATACCTCACGGAACTCAACGGCACCTCTGTGGCTTTAGAGATGTCTTCTTTCTTGAAATCAAGAAAATCGACAATTCGATTGTAGACAGGTTTATCGTCTTTAAAGAAAGATAAATAATCTTGTTCAGGGACATTTGCAAATATATCGCCGGTTAAAGTTGTCATATTATTCCTCCAATGGTTTAAACCACATATTTACCATAAATTTACCACATAATTACCATGTTGTCAAATGCTTAGCATAAGCTGACCGGCCTTAATTTCCCTCTAGTGGTTTCAGGGACATCATACTTAATTATTCGAAATTAAGTATTGTGTCCCCGAATTCCCCGAATTCCCCCGGCCACTTTTGTAGTGTAAAATTCGCTTACCCACAGCCCCGGCGCCGTCATTGATAACCACGAATCAGTTGAGGAATCACCTCATGCGCGTGGACGATCAAATCGGCTTCGTTTTCTTCAAACAAAAACGGTCTTAATTGTTCTGCTTGTCTTTTGAGTTCCGCGGCGGAAAAGGATTCCACTTTTCTAAGAATAGCGTCCAGCGGCGGCTCTTTAAGTTCCAACGCCGTTAAGACGTTTAAGTCAATCGGATATTTTTGGGAAAGCATAAACATGATATCAAACAGATGGCGAGCCCGGTTTTTCTTAATCAGGGCGTCAATTTTATCGGCAAAGAGCGCTCCCTTGTCCGTGCAGACAACTGGAAACATGTTCCCGAATCCGGCGACCACCAGGGATTCCGCTTTGATTTTCCATTTGGGCTGGTTGGCTTCAAATTTGATGACAATCCCCTCCTTGCGCCTGTGAGGAGAAACCACCCCGTAATGTTCTTCGATGTCCGGAAAGATAAAATCACCGGCCAAAATGTTGTCCCAGTGCCTGAAGTCAAGTTTGATTTCCAGCCCTTCTTTTTTCAGACCGCCCTGCACGGTTTTAAGCAAATTTTCAAAATCCGTTTTTTTCATTCGGTCCGCGTTAAAGTCGAGGTCTTCAGAAAACCTTTTGATCTGATGGACAAGCCTTAAATAGGTCCCACCGGTAAAATACAGTTTCTTGCCGTTGGGGAGTTTATACAGTTCCTTTAAAAGGAGGATCTGCAGGTATTCCCTTAAGACACCGCGCATTTTTCCGGACGGCATGCCCCTCTGTTTGGCCTCGGCGGCCAGTGCTTCAATTTCAAGCATATTTACCTCATAAAATTAAAATTTAATAAATCCAAGAATATACTGGGCACGGCATTACAACTGGTCACCGTGCTCAGTATAAAAGCCCCTTCACACTAAGTTGATAAATTTTCGCGTAGCTTTCGAGTTTTTTCTTGTTAAGTTGTTCCACTCGTTTTTGATCGATCCGTTCCGCCTTCTTGTCGAATGTCCCGCCGCGCAGGGTCTTGAAATACAGATAATCAACGAGCGCCTTCTCCGGTTCGGCGATCAGGATATTAAATCCGTTATGCTTTTCGATGATGTATCCGCGAAAGGCTTCCGGTTGGATACTCCGGTAAATAAAAAGTCCGTGGGAGTTTTTAAACCGGCGGGTGATCTTTGAGGTGACCGACACAACCGCCATCGACACCTCGGGAATAATACTGTAGTAGGACAACGCCGTTTCCAGAGAAATGTAAGACGGCGCGTACATTTTGTTAGCGATAAAAAAATCGGGAACCCCGCGGCCTTCTGGGTAGGTCAGTTCATACAGGCCTTTTTTTAAAGACTGCAGCCACCCTCGTGTTTTCCAACGGGATAAATACTGCCGCAGGTTGCTGCGTTTCTCTTTGGGATAAAAAACACACAGGTCTTCAAAGGAGAAGATGGTATATTTTTTCTCAATGAGTTTTTTGTAGATTTCCTGGAAGCGCATGGCCTATATTTCATTTTATATACATAATTGTATATAATCTGAAACAATGATAACACCTGCTCCAGCCGGTGTCAACACTAAAAACCCCCGCTTTTTGAGCGAGGGTTATGAGTTTTGTTAATGTGATTTCCCAACGGGCATTCTTCTATAATTCATTTACGTACAGCCATTTAACATCTTTAAAATCCCCAGAATCATCACGCGGTATTTCGCCCATCGCCCAGCCGAAGGTCTCGATGAAAATTTTATTTTGTGAAAGTGACTTGTTAATCATTTTGATTAATTCGGGTTAAACGTGTCTTCCCGATCCTAAAATGAAATGGTCATTGTGACTTTTTATACGTGTTGCGTTCCTCGCCTTGCCAAACAAAATGTCCGGTCTTATTGATGTAGCCCCATTTTTGGGTTGCGGTCCACTCTTCCTCTGTGTCTACCCTTTGGTAAATGCCAATGTTTATCTTTGCAAGCTCATTCGTAAATTTACCGAGATATTCGGAATCATAAAGATGCATAATATCATAAGGGCCGAAGGTCGGTTCAATCACGAACCGACCCGTCTGATTAATATATCCCCATTTGCCTTTTTTTAATTCACCCGGCCGTGAATCTGGATCGGCTATGAAGACAGGAGCCAGTCCCGCAGAAAATGGGAGGGCGTTATCAAACTGTGGCTCAATGACAAATTTCCCTGTTTTATCAATGGAACCAACTTTCCCCCGATTTTGATCCATAGCAATTGCCAGCCCTTCAGAAAAGAAAGTAAGGTTAGGAGAATAGTAGAACTTGGGTTCGATCACAAGATTCCCAGTTCGATCAATGTATCCTGCCTTATTTATGGCATCGACGTCAACGCCAGGCAATCTCCACCCCACATTGGCCAGTCCATCTGAAAAACTATCGACCATATCGAAATTTGCTTTGATAACAACCTTGCCGGTTTGATCGATGTAACCAAACTGTTCATTAATAATGATTGGCGCCAATCCTTCGGAAAAATCGGCAAAATCGAATCCACCAGTTTCGGGTTTAAGCTGAATGACGAATTCCCCTGTTTTATCAATATACCCTTCCTTAGGATAACCAGTTGTAATCGCGACATAGGCAAGTCCCTCAGAGAACTGCCGGGCATCATCGAACTGAGCCGGGATGACCACTTCTCCATTCTTATTAATGTAACCATAGGAATAAGCGCCCATCCTTGTACGGATAACGGCTAATCCTTCAGAAAAATCTTCGCAGGAGATAAATCGAGGTTCAATCACCATTTTCCCGGCCTGATCGATATAACCACACACACCATCCATCAAAACCGCAGCCAAACCTTCAGAGAATTCCGAGGCACGATCAAATTGTGGTTCAATCACAATTTTTCCTGTTTGGTCGATGTATCCCCCCTTCTCATTCTGGGAAATGGGGAATAGGGTAGCTTCTGCAGCGACCTGAATACTACAGAAGAAGACCGCACTGATAAGGTAAGCAATGGTCAGGACAAATTTCTTCGACATTTTTAAAGGATGTCGACTTTTTGCCTTAATTGATTTTCCTATAACCCATTTACTCCAAACCATTTAACCTCCCTAAAATCCCCAAAATCGTCGTACGGTGCCTCGCCTGCTTTGCTTTGCGCCTGCCTGCGGTAGGCAGGAAGCAAAGCGGCGGGGCAGGCTATAACGCCTCCTGAAGGCTTTTAACAATTCCTTGATCGAGCTTTAGGGCAAATTCTTGGGTCAAAATCTGGAAGGCTTCTTCCCGGGTCAAGGCAGGGCGGTAAGGCCGGGTGGTTGTTAAAGCATCGTAGATATCGGCAACCGTTAAAATTCTGGTTATCAAAGAGATTTCATCGCCTTTTAATCCATCGGGGTAGCCGCTGCCATCGAGCATCTCATGATGATGTCGCACAATATCGCATAAATTACGTAACGAACGGATAGGGGAAATGATCCCTTCACCGATCAAGGTATGCTTTTTCATGACCTCCCGCTCCTCTTCTGAGAGTTTACTGGGCTTACGCAGCACTTCATCTAAAATCCCGATTTTCCCAATGTCGTGCAACCGCGCGGCGTCACGCAGGATGGAACGTTGTTCTTCATCTACGCCCAGTTTATCGCAGATTCTCTGGACATAACGTGCCACACGATCCAGATGACCGCGGGAATATTGATCCTTGGCTTCAACGGCAAGTGCTAAGGCCGAGATCGTTTCAAAGTAAGTTTTTTCAGCGTCTTCATTAAGTCGTGCATTCTCGATAGCAACCGCTGTCTGCAGGGCAATGTTGGAAAAAAGATTAAGCTCCTCTTTCGTTAACCGCGCCTCTTCGCGGCCGCTAATGGTGATCAACCCCAGCACCTTATCATGGGATACCAAGGGCGCACAAAGAAGAGGTGTGGAGAAAAATTTTTTTTGCAAGCGACTATCGATCTCCCCTTCTTCGAACTGCGTGATGATCCCGGTCTTCTTCTTTTTGATGACGGATTCAAAACTTCCCCTTTTAACGGGAAAACTACTAGGAGTACCTTCTTCATCCGCACCGAACACCCCCTTAATCGTCCAATTCTTTTCCTTATCATCAAGGAGCAATAACAACCCTTCCTTGCCGTTTAAGCCATTAGTAATCGTCTCAACGATTAGCTCTAAGAAGCTGTCGATATTCTGGATGGAAGAAAGCCCTTTGCCGACCTTGCGTAACACCGAATGCAGCGTCTTTTTGGTCAGCTCCAATCGCCGGACATTCTCCTCGAGTTGGTGAATAATCTCATCAAAGGTATGGGCCAGGATTGCGATTTCGTTTTTGCCCTTGGTGATTTCCTTGAACCGTTCTTGACCCAAAAGTTGTCCTAGCGTCTCGGTATGAACCTTAACCACGTTAACCAAATCCTTCAATACAACCCTCATGCCCCAATAGGCAATCGTGACTCCAATGATCACCAGTAAAAAAGTAACGACAAGACTGTTGTCAATCAGGCCTAAACCTTGCAGTTGGTTATAAAATGTAAAAACCAAGGCAAAGGGAAGAAACGAAAGGACAAAAAATAAAATAGCAAACCGACGAAGGATAATACTATTTTCAAGTGGGGATTTTTTATTCTTCAGGATCATGGCAAGCTTATTTCTGGGGACACATCACCGTCCCCTCTTCCTTAGATTATCTATTCATTATCATTTTCTTGCAAGTAATCTTTCCAGTTCTGAGGAAAAAGTAGTGACCTCCTTTCCCAAAACGGTCGAATGTTGAACACGTTGCTTTCCTTAAAATTGGTTTTTTAAGAAAAATTATGAAAGAATTTATTAGTTCACTATATTTTTTCCAAATGGGGTCACTTATATCGGCATTCATGGAGATTTTTCCTTGCCATGTATCTATCTTTCATCCCTATCTCTCAAGATCTGTGAAACTTCGTTTGGAGATAAATTAATGGAACCTTGTAAATTGTCAACGAGATCTTTTAGAACCCTACCAATTTCTAATCTACTCTCTGTTAACGATAGGTCTGAATTAGACCCACCCCTTATTCCAGGCTTAGGGACAATAATTTTTCTTTGCAATAAAGCTCTAATAGCATTATCAAAAGCTGCCTCTTTCATCTTAATTACATTTTTTTCCAATTGATCCTTAATCTGCTTCCTTGAAATCCAATTTCCTTTAATTTCGATGTCTATTTGAGACATCGCTTTTAAAATTTCTTGATATTCGTCCGAATTAATCTTATCGAAATACATTTCTTCAAAATATTTAACGCCCAATTGCTGAAAAGCTCCATTTTCTTTAAAAGCACCCTTATTAACATCGTCTTTATCTACATAATTATCACTATCCGTATCAAAAGCGGAGTGTGCAAACTGTTGTATAAAATGGGGAAAACCTTCTGACCACCACCCAATCCAGGTTTCTGCTTCTGGCGTGATTGTTACTGCAAAACCATTTTCTTTTTCCGCACGTTTTAAACCGGAGCGCACAACTTCTTTTCTTTCCTCCTGAGATAAACATTGTAAGGTAAGAATCTCAAATATGCGAGGTGATGATTCATGGCTACCAAAGTCCTCTAGAGTCTTTGAGATTGTGTGCGTTAAATCATCCAACAAATCTTCAGGATTAAGTGACGCGGTCGGCGTATTATATTTGACCCCAGCAACTTCCCAATCCTTAAGAAAGTTCCGCGCTGTTTTAAGTATTTCTTTCGCACCGATATATGATGTTACTTCTCTCTGAAGCTCAGTACCCAATTTTTTAATAATATCTGCATACGAATTTCCAGGTGTTAATTCTAAATTGACCTTAATAAATTTAAAGCTTTGTCCATCGATCGCTAGTATTTGCCCAGTCGCAACACATTGCATATAATGCAACAATGAAGACTTACCAATACTTCTTTCACCTTACGGAATGGATTAAACCGCATTAGACCTTTCCTCGTCAATTATAAGGTAAGCACTAGACTAAACAGCTGTATTTCGACTTACGTCCAACAACCTGGGTCAAAGATGACACAAAATCGAACTTGGTGCCAAGTGTTATAATTAACTGTAATATTTATATTAGTGTGAACTTTCCGGAAGTTCGACGCATTGTCAAATAAGGGTCGCTGGCTGAAGGAGGTTATCCCGCCATTCTAAATCAAAAGGTGGGCGGGACCCCGCTTACAACAAATTAATTTAGATGAGCGGGGGAACCTATTTAATGACTAACCCACTCAATCTTACGATGGGATTGAACACAGTCACGTAAGTACAGGTTAATAAGATTCTGATATGGGACTCCCCTCTGATCCGCCATTGATTTAAAATACTCAATCACATCATCCCCCAAACGAATCGTAACAGGTTTCTTGAGACGTGTTGCATAAGGATTGCGGCGCGCCTTCATTTTGGAAAAATCATATTCTGATCTCATAATTTCCCCTCCCGATAATTCCTGGTTTCGTGCTTCGTCGCTTTTCTAGCTGAAATAATTCTAATAACAAAATCGGCTTCTCTGAAACAATGACAGACGACTAATACGCGTAATTGGAAACTCATGCCTAACATAATAAAATGATCTTCGTTTTCTGAGTGATCGGGATCAAAAAATTCCAAGGCATTATCATCATAAAAAACCGTTTTCGCCTCTTCAAAAGAAACGCCGTGTTTCTTTTTATTCAAGGCCGCTTTATCTTTATCCCAAACAAAATGAATTTCATTCATATGTACAATGTAAATATAACATATTCCATAAAATATTCAATAAAATTCCTGGGAGAGGTTCTAACATCCCATGAGGGGAAAACAAAATTCTTCGCAACTTATTAGGTCACAAAGGGTTTGATAGATGGATGGCTGGCTGAAGAAGGTTAGAACCTGTTTGATAATATCAATCAGCTAATAAAGATAGCCGCGCCGACCGTTAAAAATCCCGGGGCCTTGTTACCAACGATAATATCTCTGTCCTCATAGAGGATCTCGAAACCCCGGGGATGGTATTTTCTGGATATTTTTTAAAACGGCAACTTGTTTTGAACCCACACGATCCTTTGACCTAGCCCCGGGCTCTTACGCCCTATGCCATATGAAGCAAAACAGTTTTAAGCAAGACCGCGGACAAAAAACTTTCCTTCATCAAACCGCTCCCGCGAAATTCAATATCCTGGCCCAGGCGATTCACCTCAATGATCTTGCGTCCGGTTTTCTTGGCCGCGATGTGCGCCCACTCTTCCAGCTGCGGACG
>CAYJXI010000081.1:0-8422 GCA_964374105.1 uncultured Planctomycetales bacterium | reverse complement strand
TTATAAAAAAAAGGAACAAAGATACGTATCTTTGTTCCTTTTCGTAATAGAGTTAAATACCTTCTCCTCTATCAAAGTATTAATACATCCCGCCCATTCCGCCACCTGGTGGCATGCCGGCCATATTGGGCTTTTCCTTTTCTGGAATATCTGAAACCAAGGCCTCGGTTGTCAATAGCAAACCTGCAATACTGGCAGCGTTTTGTAAGGCGGTTCGAGTCACTTTGGCTGGATCAATAATACCGGATTCTAACATATCCACATATTGATCGGTATTGATGTCATACCCGATATTGACCTTTTCACTCTTCAGGCGCTCAACAATCACGGATCCCTCCAATCCGGCATTCAAAGCCAACTGACGTAAGGGAGATTCTAAGGCACGCTTGACGATTTCTGCACCCGTCTTCTCATCGCCCCTTAATTTTAATTTATCCAGTTCTTCAATGGATCTTAAAAAGGCAACTCCGCCTCCTGGGACAATTCCTTCTTCTACTGCCGCGCGGGTGGCATGCAAGGCATCCTCAACCCTGGCCTTCTTTTCTTTCATTTCCGATTCAGTGGCAGCACCTACATTAATAATGGCAACTCCTCCCGCTAATTTGGCTAGTCTTTCTTGTAATTTTTCTTTATCGTACGAAGATTCGGTGGTGGAGATCTGATTTTTGATCTGATTGATCCGACCTTGAATCTCCGCGGTTTTCCCAGCCCCTTCGACAATGGTTGTATTATCCTTATCGATTTTAACCTTTTTGGCCCGACCCAACATATTGGGATCAAGATTTTCCAATTTAAATCCGAGATCTTCTGTAATGGCCTTGCCACCGGTTAGAATAGCAATATCCTCCAGCATGGCCTTTCTTCGATCGCCATAACCCGGGGCTTTCACCGAACAACAAGATAAGGTCTTACGCATATTGTTCACAACCAAAGTTGCTAAGGCTTCTCCTTCCACTTCCTCGCAAATAATGAGAAGCGGGCTTCCTATCTTGGCAACTCTCTCTAATAAAGGAAGAATATCTTTAATGTTGCTGATCTTCTTTTCATAAATAAGAATCAAGGGATCCTCTAATTCGCATTCCATTTTTTCCAGATCCGTACAGAAATAAGGGGAAAGGTATCCTTGGTCAAACTGCATACCTTCAACGAGTTTCAATTCTGTTTGCAGGGATTTCCCTTCCTCCACTGTTATGACCCCATCTTTTCCCACCTTGTCAATGGCCTCGGCAATGATCTTACCTATGGAATTATCATTATTAGCGGCAATGGTAGCAACCTGATCTACCTCCCTTGTATTTTTGGTATCAATCTTTTGAGATAAGGCCTTGATTTTGGCAACCACCTTCTCAACGGCGGCATCAATTCCCCGTTTTAATTCCATAGGGTTGGCACCCGCGGTCACATTCTTTAACCCTTCTTTGAAGATGGCTTCCGCCAATATGGTTGCGGTTGTTGTCCCATCGCCAGCATTATCGGAGGTTTTTTCAGCAACCTCCTTGACCATCTGCGCCCCCATATTTTCATAAGGATCTTCTAAATCAATTTCCTTGGCTACGGTAACCCCATCTTTGGTTACAGTGGGAGACCCAAATTTCTTATCTAAAACGACATTACGGCCCTTAGGGCCTAACGTGACTCTGACAGCACGGCCCAGCTTTTCAACGCCTTCAAGAATGGCTCGCCTTGCTTCATCACCGTATTTTAATTGTTTTGCCATTTGAAAAACTCCTTTTTTAAATTTAAACCCTTTGGGTTAGTGATTTATTAAGAACATCAGAGGATCTAGAACTCCATTAAAACTTCTTTTGTCCAACCAAACTCTTCCTTAAATTAAATTCCTATTGCTGTTTGATGATCGCAAAGACATCGTCTTCCCGCATTATCAATAATTCCTCTCCCTCTTTAGTTGTAACCTCTGTACCACTATATTTTCCATAAAGCACGCGATCTCCGACTTTCATTTCCAAAGGTTGGACCTTGCCACTTTCTAAAACCTTACCATTGCCTACCGCAACCACTTTCCCTTCCTGTGGCTTTTCTTTGGCAGTATCTGGTAACAATATACCCCCCTTAGTTTTTTCCTCAGGCTCTAAGGGTTTGACAACGATTCGATCACTTAATGGTTGAATCTTCACAGCTACACCTCCTTCAATTTGTTATTAAAACTTACTTAGCACTTCGATTGCCAGAGTGCTAATTTATAAAAAAAATTTTGTTTTGTCAAGGACTTTTTTAACTGAAATAAGCATTTTGATTTCAAAGTGAAATAGCACTCTAATGTCAAGAGTGCTATTAAAACTCGATTAACTTTAGATCAATGATTAATTTCCCATTCCCATAAAAGTTGGAGACCCCGGAAAACAAGATGTTGATCAATGACATCAATTCTTTTCCCGATATAATGTTTCATGATATCGGAATATCCACCAGTAACGATAACTTTAAAACGATTTTTAAATTTTTTTGCAATCAATTCTATTAATCCATTCATCATCGCTCCATATCCATAAAAAATTCCGCTCAAGATACTGGCCTTTGTATCTTTGCCTATCAATGAGGTAGGTCTACTAATTTTTACTTTTGGAAGAAGAGCCGTCTTATGAAAAAGCGATTCAGCGGATAATCTTATTCCCGGAACAATGATCCCCCCCAGATATTCTTGCTTGGTTGAAACAACATCCAAAGTTATAGCCGTTCCCAAATCTATCACCAATACCGGGCAACCATAGAGTCGCATAGACGCATAAGCGCACACCAAACGATCCTGACCCACTTGTTTAGGATTATGGTATCGATTAGAGATCGGAACAATGAGATCACGTCCCAACACAATTGTTCCTTTACGAATCTCATTTTTTAGAACTTTCTCTACAATTTTCAAAGCCTGGGGAACGACACTGCAGACAATGGGCCCCTCGAATAATTTAAAATTCTTTTTAATGTGTTTACAGACCTTTTTAAAATCTTTTATTAACTTTCCTTGGGGATTGGCTGTCACAATCTGATAAATTTTAATAATCCGTTGTCCTTTTATTAAACCAACATGAATAAAGGTATTCCCTATGTCAATAGCTAAAAGCATTCAAAATTCCTTTGAAAATATTTATTAGATTCCCCCGCCTTCACAGGCGGGGAACTTACTGTCTCAAGCGCTGTTGGCGCTAATCGTTGTCCAGAAATTTCATTTCTGGAATTTGCTCTCATCCCCGCCTTAAATAAAGGCGGGGAATTCTCGCTGAGATTAAACTTTTTTTGCATTACTTTAATACCTTTTTTCTTCTTATTGTCTTTAACCGTTTGTTAGGGAGTGAAAACGATTCTGTAGTTGCGGGTCGTTCTCCCCGCCACAGTTTTATTTCTTTAATTTTATCTCGTATGAGTGCAGCCTTTTCAAACTGCAAGTTTCTGGCGGCTACCTCCATTTGATCTTCAAGATCAGAAATCAAACTCAACAAGGCAAACTCCTCTGGATCTTGACCTACACAATCCACCACCAATTCTTGGGCCTCTTCGTAGGCTAACTCCTCAATCCCGTGGCGTAGGGCTTTTTTAATGGTGGTAGGGGTAATATGATGTTTTAGATTAAATTCGATCTGAATTTTCCTGCGGCGTTCACATTCTTGAATAGCCGCCTGCATAGCCGGACTGACCGAGTCGGCATACATAATCACTTCTCCGTTGATATTTCTTGCCGCACGACCGGCGACTTGGGTTAAGGAAGTTTGCGAACGTAAAAAACCCTCTTTGTCCGCATCAAAAATAACAACCAAGGATACTTCCGGCAAATCTAACCCTTCCCTTAAAAGATTAACTCCAATCAAACAATCAAATTTTTGGGTCCGCAGATCTTGTAATATCTTTACCCGATCAATGGTCTCAATATCGGAATGAAGATATTTGACCCTTATCCCCTCTTCTTTAAGGTAATCCGTTAAATCCTCTGCCATTTTCTTGGTGAGGGTTGTCACCAGAACTCTTTCGTTTCTCTTGGCCCGCTTTTTTGTTTGTTCAATAAGATCTTCAACCTGACCAGTCGTTGGTTTTATAAGAATAGGCGGATCCACTATTCCTGTAGGTCGAATGATTTGTTCCACGATCTTTCCCTTGCTATCTTCCTTCTCAAAAGGTCTAGGTGTGGCAGAAATATAAATCCTTTGCTGAATCAGTTGCAAAAATTCCTCAAATTTAAGAGGCCGGTTATCTAAACAAGAAGGCAGACGAAATCCATATTCCACTAAGGTTTCCTTGCGCGCCCGGTCGCCTTCATACATCCCTCTCAACTGGGGAACCGTCACATGGGATTCATCGATAAGAACAATGAAATCATCCGGGAAATAATCCAGCAAACAGTAAGGGCGACTGCCGGCCGGGCGACCAGAGAGGGCGCGAGAATAATTCTCAATGCCATGACAATAACCCATTTCCTTTAATAATTCCATATCATACCGTGTTCGCGAGTTTAAACGCTGCGCCTCAACCAACTTCCCTTGACTTTTAAAATAATCGAGGCGTTCGATCAGCTCCTCTTCTATCTCTTTTAAGGCCCGATCAATCCGTGGCTCCAAGACAATAAAGTGTTTGGCCGGGTAGATCGCGACTTTCAATAATTCCGTAATCGGTTTGCCCGAAACCGGATCAATCTGTGTAATTTTATCTATGTGGTCATCGAAAAATTCCACTCTTAAAGCATCTTGCCGATAGGCCGGGTAGACCTCAAGGGTATCCCCCCTTACCCTGATCTTCCCTCGGCTAAATTCAAAATCATTACGTTCATATTGAATATCCACCAGTTTCCGAAGGACTTCATCCCTATCTATACGCTGCCCTTTTTCCAGATAAAGTAAAAATTCCTGGTAATCAGAAGGGGACCCAAGGTTATAAATACACGAGACACTGGCTACAATAATCACATCTCTTCGGGACATGAGGGAAGTCGTTGCCGCCAATCTCAATCGATCTAAACGGTCATTGATCGAAGCATCTTTTTCGATATAAACATCGGTCTGAGGAATATAGGCCTCGGGCTGATAATAATCGTAATAACTCACAAAATATTCAACCGAGTTGTTGGGGAAAAACTCCTTGAACTCACTATAAAGTTGTGCGGCTAAGGTTTTATTATGAGAGATGACTAAAGTTGGGCGTTTGATCTTTTCAATAACGTTAGCGAGAGTAAATGTCTTGCCACTTCCTGTAACTCCCAAAAGGACTTGGGATGTGACTTCTCTTCCAATATTCTTAACCAACTGATCAATAGCCGAGGTTTGTTCGGACACCGGGCGAAATGAGCTTTTGAGAATAAATCGATCCATGGCCTGAACATGCGTAATCGGATAATGGTTATTCTTTTAAAAGTTCATCGATGCAATTAAAAACTCTTTGCACCGCACCATCATTGTGATAATTTTTAATGTTTTTAAAAGGGAGAGAGGTTACTGTTAGGAATCTAATCTCTACTTCTGTTAAGTTGTCTATTGATCTGAGGTAGATATTCATCTTGGCGTATCTGGTGCCGATAAAAAGGGGCGTTTGACGGATTTTCGTCATCATGAGGGTTTGTTGACTATCAGCGATATAATTTCTATTTTGTTCAAATTCGGCCGGGTCTGTTGTATCTTCAATTTGCCATCCCATTTCTTGTAAGGCCTTCTGGGTGGCTTCTAAAACTTTTGAGAAATTGGTATAAAACCGTTTAGTATAAGGTTTTTTATCCGGTAAATAATTGGGGATTTGGGTACTGGCACAACCCATCAAGAAAGCCGAGACAATAATAAATAATTTTTTCATTATCTAAGGGGCCTATTGTTGAATTAAAAAATCAATATTGAGAAATCGTTTTAACAAATCTTTCCGTGCTTGTAGGGACGATTTTCATTTTTTTTCGATTTTTGGGCAATTTCTTCTTCGATATCGATCTTCAACCCTCCACATAGATCTAATAACCGAATGAAGGTATCCGCCAGTTCTTCCTTAAAATTGTCTTGATCCTGATGGCGATGAGCTTCCATCGCTTCCGCCAATTCCGTCACGATCAACATTAAGGCCTCACCGATATTACGCTCTTTTTCCCAAAACCCTTTTTGAACAGCTATAGAATGGCAAATTAGGGCGAGTTCATTCAAAGATTTCCCTTTAATCTCAAGAGAGGACAACGTTCTCTCCCTTTTTCAAAGATTTCATAAATTGATCAATCCCTATTCAATTCTTCACCAAGAAATCTTGCATATCTAAAGGCAAGTCAGATGACACATGAATTCGACGTTTATAAATCGGATGAACCCAACTGAGTTCGCTGGCATGCAGAGCAAGACGTCGGAATCTCATTGGGAAATCTCTCCCCAAAGCATAAAGACGTTCTCCCAACAAGGGGTGTCCAATTTGGCTGAATTGAATTCTAATCTGATGTGTACGTCCGGTTAAGGGAATGATCTCAACAACACTAAACTTTTTCTTCACCGTTAAAACCCGATAACGAGTTATCGCCAATTTCCCTTTTGAATATTTATTGAACCGCAAATGGTGGAAATCCCGAATCGGACTTCGCAGTTCCCCTTTGGGGAAGTGAAGACGACCAAGAATAAAGGCGATGTATTTTTTCTCAACCAACTGCTTATGAAATTCTTGCATCATCAGCTTTTGGTTCTTTTTCCCTTTAGCAAAAAGGATCACTCCGGATGTTTCTCGATCAAGCCTATGGCAAGGATGTAATTTCCCCTGCCAGGCATCCGACCGGTGAATATTCACGATGTCAATCAGTGTATTCTTTTCCTTTTTTGGAGAAGGTATCACCAAAAGACCAGCGGGTTTATCAAAGACAATTAAACACTCATCTTCATACAACACCTTGATTGACTGCCACATAAACTATATTGGCAAGCGATAATGATATTAAACTTTTTTTACCATGTAAAGAGAATTCCCAACACTTAAAGGTAAATTATTCTTGATTCTCTTGGTTATTTTGATAAATCTGGGTTTCCAGTAGACCCGTCATGTAGTTGATTTTCCTTATAACTATGATAGGGAAGATAACAAATATCCAAAGATTTAAGGCCAGGATGATGACTGACTGGAGCGGAGTTAAGTTAATTAAATTTTCCATGAATATGTCCCCTCATTAAAATTGAAAAATTTTAAATTCAAAAATTCTATTTGAAAAGAAAATTCTCTCCTATCTTTAAGTATTCGAATCCTAAGTTGATTTATTTAATGCCGTGTTCACATAATCCGTTATATAATCAGCATCTCGATTCTGAATTTCATTAAAATAGATCGCAACATTGTAATAATCCCCACCCGGGACTGACTCGGTTCTTACGACCACACCCTGACAAGATATTTTCTTGGTAACAACCCGAGCACTTCTCTTGTGTTGAAGTAATAATTGAACCTTTAATTTCGTCATTGGCTCAATATATTTATTAACACGGCAGTAAGTCCCCGTACGGCTTAAATTTTTCGTCTCCGTCACAAGATCAAAATCATCACTACAAATTTTAACCGGTATGTTTCTTGAAATACGGGGATATCTTCTTCTTTCTTGAAAATGGCCTTGTTGATTCAAATTTTTCACCTCACCTTAATTCCTCGATATGATCAATTCCTCATTCCATGAATCAAGGATCGACTTTATTTAAAACAAGTTGTCCTTATTTTAATATTTATTATTAGCCAATCCCATGGATTTAACCAGAAGAGGCTTGCTCAGGTTGGGCCGCAGATTTGGTTTTGTTAGCCCTCCAACAGTTAAAATTACAATAATATTTCCCGTTACGATAATATCTTTTTGCCCTTTTGAGGGGTTTCTTACAAGTTGGGCAGTTTTTCAATTCTTCATTTGTTTGATCAGCCATAGCAATTTTTTGCTCCTTTCAAAAAATCAATCTGTAAAAATGATGGGGATTATGCGGAATGGTGTGTTTCGACAAATTGTCGGAGTTCCTCAATGGATAAAGGATTGGTATCTGTCTCCATAAATGCTAATCCAGCATGATAAGCTTCAGCATGTGGAACCTTTTGAACCCAAACGACACGTCCCGAGACATTAACACGTCGTTCTTCACTTAAATGAATACTCAAAACCATTTCAGTAGAAGGAGTAATAAAATCGCTAAGATAAAGCCGAACGCCTCCTTGACTGAGATCATAGGCAATTGAGCCTTCCGGTAAATGACCACTTGGCATAGTAAATTCCACGGCCTCTTTAAATACGATTCTTTTAAACTTGCGTTTTTCTTCCACTCTAAAAAAATCACCCCATGACCTTTTTATACGATGATTTCCTGATATCCTTCCTAACATGACAAAACACATTTCCTCATGGGGGGCAAATGGGGCTGGAATCTAAATTTTAATGTTAAACGGCATTGGGTGAATTATATCACATTATGAACCTCTGACAATTATTTTTTTCTTTTCCTGA
>CAYJXI010000080.1:0-8577 GCA_964374105.1 uncultured Planctomycetales bacterium | reverse complement strand
TTTAACATTAACTTTCCTCACTGTCTTATATCAGGTGAGGATAATACCAGGAGTTCGGCATGACAAATTTGGGATCTAGTGAACGTCCTTTAAGGGTAGCTATTATTGGCAGTGGGCCAAGTGGATTTTATGCGGCTGAGGAATTACTGGCAGGACAAACCAAAGCCAAGGTGGATATGTTTGATCGTCTGCCGGCCCCTTTTGGTTTGGTTCGTTATGGTGTGGCCCCTGATCATCCCAAAATTAAGAATGTCATCAAGGTTTACGAGAAAAGCGCAAGCCATCCGCAATTTTCTTTTTTGGGGAATGTCAATGTAGGAAAAGATATTAGTATCTCAGAACTTAAAAATTTTTATGATGCCTTTATCTTTGCCTGTGGCGCACAGACCGATCGGGCTTTAGGGATTTCAGGAGAGGACCTCCCGGGAAGTTATACTGCTACGGAATTTGTAGCTTGGTATAATGGTCACCCTGAATATAAAGACAGGACATTTGACCTTTCCCATGAGGTGGCGGTCGTGGTTGGGCAGGGAAATGTGGCGATGGATGTATCTCGGATTTTATGCAAAACCACAGAAGAATTAAAGAATACCGATATTGCCCAACACGCCTTGGATGTTTTAGCCACCAGTAAGGTCAAGGAAGTGCATCTGATTGGCCGACGGGGACCAGTTCAAGTTGCTTTCACTCCTCCGGAAATCAAAGAGTTTGGAGAACTGGTAGACTGCGATCCTGTTCTGGATCCTAAGTATTTAGAGCTTAATCCCGAGAGTCAGGCCGAGTTAGCTGATACCACCCATCCGCATAAAAAAAAGAATTTTGAAGTCCTCAAAGGATTTGCCAATCGTCCCGCTTCAGGCAAAAGGAAGAAATTTGTTATTCATTTTTTTAAAAGTCCTAAAGAATTGAAGGGACAAGGCCGAGTTCAAAAATTGGTTTTAGAGATGAATAAACTCACGGGTCCCTCTGGAAACCAGCAGGCGGTGGGGACAGGAGCATTGGAAGAAATGGATTGCGGGATTTTTTTTAGAAGTGTTGGTTATCGCGGCGTCCCTATTTCAGGTGTTCCTTTTGAGGACAAAAAGGGTATTTTTCCTAATAACGAGGGAAGAATCATTGAAAATGGAAAACCCATCAGCGGTTTGTATGCCGTTGGGTGGATCAAACGCGGTCCTTCCGGGGTTATTGGAACCAACAAACCCGATAGTGTGGCTACCGTTCAGAATCTGCTTAAAGACCTTAACAGTTTAACTCCCTGCCCTCAACCTGATAGTCAAACAGTTTATAATTTTTTGAAATCGAAGAATGTTAAGGTTGTAAATTTTTCAGATTGGAAAAAAATTGATTCCGCAGAGATGGAGCGGGGAAAACCGAGCGGCAAGCCGCGAGAGAAATTTATCCGAATTGAGGAAATGTTGGCAGTTCTTTGAGCTTAACGATAGTAAGATTTAATCTATCACACAATCGGTGGGAGAGGGTTTGGCCATCAACTCGCTGGTGGCCGGGTTATTTTTAAGATTTTGAATAACAGCATCCATCCCAATTCTTCGATGAAAGGCGCCCATGCCTTCCTTGTCCTTTCGCTTAGCCAGATAAAATTTGAACAGAGTATCAATGACAATAGCAACCTTTTCTTTAGGGATGGAGCGTAAATACATCTCTTTTCCATCACTGGTGATCAGAGGTTTTCCTTGAAAGCGGGCGGTCTCGTCACCCATCAATTTAAGCTGATACCTATTTAGTCCTGATCCAACCAGTCCAATGGTTTTTGTGGCGGGGCGGAAGCACTGCCGCTCACACCCCGTGATGCCGATGGATTCAGCCATATCCCCCCAACCCATTTGTTCCAATTCATCGATCAGGGAAGGTTCAAACTTTTCTGAATCCGTATAAGTTAATTTGCAGGTGTCTCTGCCCACACAAGCCCCCGAGAGAAGTCTTAACTGAGAATAGGGTTTCCCCTGACGAGATCCGTAACCGAAGCGTTTTAAATCTTCCTCAAATTCTTTTCTGGCAGAGGGAGGGATATTGGTAAATAAGGCATCTTGATTGGGAGTCACCATGAGTTCAATAGGGTATTTGAGCATCAATTCCCGTATCATGGCCTTGATTTTGCCATTAGGACTGTGGTCAGTCACGCGGCCATTTTCAATAAAAGTCCCATAAGCCCATAATCCATTAGCGGGTTGCTGGGTCCATCCAAAATGAAGATGCCGGTCACCGTAATCATGGTTTGGATCAGGTCTTTCTAAAGGAAATCCTACGATGGCGCTCACCTGATCTCGATACCAATCAATGCCCATTTTTTTAATCACATATTTCATACGCGCCCAGAATCGATTTTGTCGATCTCCCCATTCCATGTGGACTTTGACCACTGCATCTAAAACCGGCATTAATTGCGATTCCCCAACACGGCACAGAGGAAGTCCTAAGGCAGCCATACTCGGTTTGCCATTGCGTTCTCCTTGGCTTCCGCCAACATAGACTTGAAATTTGGTGACTTTTCCTTTCTCAACGATGGGGGCAACGGATAAATCATTGGTTAAGAGTTCCACACAGTTGTCTGGCACAAGCTTTCCGGTTTTTTCCTCTCGGTGGATAGCAGAAAAGGCAATTTTAAATTTTCGGTTTAAAAAATTAGGGGCATATTGAAAAGATTCTTCGGGTTTACGCAAATAATGGGGATCGATCGCAAAAATTTCAATAAAAGGTTCTAAGGGAAGCTGGAAATACAAGCCAGCTTTCTGTGCCCAGTGGTTAGCATTATAAACATCAGAAAATCGGGAAAAAGGGCAGCCCATGACATTGCGGGTGTTATCCCCACAGCCGTTTAAAGAATTCTTGCCGGCCTCGGCTAGGGTTTTGACAATCTCAAGGACATTTTTTTTCTTGACCCAATGGAATTGAATGTTTTGTCGGGTGGTGAAGCGCAGGGAGGTATGGCCATCCGTGTCTGTTGTGTATTTTTCAGATAAATCATCAAATAACAGCCATTGTTTACGGGTGATAGGACCACCACCGGGATTACTGATTCGGATCATGTAAATCCAATTTTTCTCAGTCCCAGTTTTGGCGCGATCATATTCTAGATAAATGCCGTGGGATTTGGCGACTTGTTCGGCTTCCCAGATGATATCCGGTTTATCATTTCGTAACTCACCAACCAGATCATCCCTTAAGCCGCTAGAATTGAGCTTATTGATTTCCTCTTTGCAGAGTTCTGCGTGAGGAGTCCTTAAGTTGGGGTTAAATTCCTTTTTCATTTAGAAAGCGAAGTGTTTGATAATTGATAAAATAAACTTATCTAAATCATACTTGCCGAATCGATAAAGTCAATCCTTTTTTAGATCTAAGCGGAGAAAATAACTTGTGTTATTCATATTAAGTTCTTGATGAAAATTTCAGAAGATATTATACTAAAAGTGAGATTAATGAGGAGGACATTCTTAAATGGAGCAATCCTCAAACAATTATGTTGGCCGTTTCTGGCATCCAGTGGAGAACAACCGGATCCTTTGCAATTTGTGTCCGCGCAATTGCATGTTGGCGGAAGGGCAAAGGGGGTTCTGTTTTGTTCGTCAGAATATTGGGGGCCAGATGATTTTGACGACTTATGGCCGCAGTAGTGGTTTTTGCATCGATCCCATTGAAAAGAAGCCACTCAATCATTATTATCCAGGAAGCAGCATTCTTTCTTTTGGAACCGCAGGATGTAATTTAGGTTGTAAGTTTTGCCAGAATTGGGATATCAGCAAATCCCGCGAATTTGAACGACTCTCTGAGCAAGCCTCCCCTCAAGCCATTGCTAAGGCCGCTTATCAAGCCGGGTGTAAAAGTGTGGCTTTTACTTACAATGACCCGGTGATCTTTGCGGAATATGCGATGGATGTGGCCGACGCCTGCCGGGAATTAGGGATTCACCCCGTGGCCAAAACCGCCGGCTATATAACCGATGAAGCCCGCGGCGAATTTTATCGACATATGGATGCGGCTAATGTAGATCTTAAAGCTTTCACCGAGCATTTTTACCGAAATGTGACTTTAGGGGCCCTTAAACCCGTTTTGGATACCCTGCTTTACCTGAAAAAGGAAACAAACATTTGGTTTGAGATTACCAACCTCATTATCCCCCAAGAAAATGACAGCGATAAAGAACTGCATGAGATGACTGAATGGATTATGAAGAATCTAGGTCCAGATGTTCCTTTGCATTTTACCGCTTTTCATCCTGATTTTCGCATGATGGATCACCCCCCAACCCCCGCCAGTACTTTAAGACGCGCCCGTTCCATTGCTTTATCCAAGGGGCTTCACTACGTTTACACCGGCAATATCCATGATTTGACCACCCAAAGCACCTATTGTCATAAGTGCGCAAAGGTGTTGATTGAGAGAGATTGGTATGAACTGGGGGCCTATCATATCCAAAATGGAAAATGTGAATTTTGCGCAACCAAAATCTCTGGAGTCTTTGCAAATGAACGCGGTGACTGGGGTCCGAAAAGGATTCCCGTTAAGATTAGAGAAACTCTATCAAATTAAAGATGGGATAACGCTTTATAATTCCCCAGGAGAAGAGGAAAATTAGACCCCATTTAACTTAACGAGGAAGGTGACAATGTTAATCAATAAGCAGAATATCGGTCTATTGCCTGTTAAATCCATTATGACAACGGAGGTGATCTCGGTTCATCCTGACACTTTGATCTTTGATGCGATTGAGCTGTTGCCCAAGCACAAAATCAGTGGGTTGCCGGTGGTGGATGAGGAAAATAATCTGGTTGGTATCGTGACCGAAAAAGATATCCGTACGATATTAACTAAAGTCAAAGTGGATCCCGAAGAAACCGTCAGCAAATACATGCAATAAAAGGTTGTTACTTTTTCCGAAAACGACAGTGCCACTTCCGTATGCCGGTTCTTTTTAAGAAATCCTATCTGCCGGGTTCCCATCGTCAAGGATAGGAAACTCATTGGGGTTGTGAGCCGCCGCGATAGCATCTCTTTGATCTTGGAGGCCCAAAAGAATTTTACCAATTATCGTTACAGTTGAAACAGTCGTTTTTGAGTCAATATTTCCCTAAAGAATTTTCTTTCCGTATCCCCTGTCTAGCGAATTCCAAAAGTTTAACAGGCTTGACAAACACTATATCCAGTGTTAAATTACACCTCTCTTACAATAAATATTTTTATCACATTGGAATTTCAATACCCCGCCTTCAGCGGGGCCGATTCCCCCTGCCAACAGTGGGAGGACCAGATAGGTGAAAAGATCCCGATGTGACCCCCCGCCTCTGGCAGGGCCCGAAGGGCGATAGTGCACGAACGAAGTGAGTGCCTATCTCGTTTTACTCATCATTATAAATTTTAAGAAAGGAGCCAGGGATGAAAAAATCCTTAATATTCTCTCTTTTGATAGGTGTCAGTATCTTAATATCTGCCATGACGCTTAATTGCTTAGCTGAGGATAAAACAAAGGGAGTGGCTATTTTGCATGGGACACAAGCCGATTCCCCGATTGCGGGGGTTGTGAAATTTACAGAAACTGAAGAAGGGTTATTGGTGGAGGCCGAGGTTTTTAATGTTCCCAACCCAGGGAAACACGGATTTCATATTCATAATTTCGGTAGCTGTGAGGATGCAGGGAATGCTGCCGGTGGCCATTACAATCCTACCGGTGCTCAACATGGCCTGTTGTCCAAAGACGGGCATGCGAATGCGCACGTGGGAGATATGGGGAATATCGAAATCGATCAGAATGGTCAAGGGAAATTATCGGTTGTTCTCTCTGAGGTAGGATTAAGCCGTGGCAAATTTAATATCTCAGGCCGGTCAGTGATCTTGCATGAAAAAGAGGACGATTTCGGCCAACCGACCGGCAATGCGGGGGGACGAATCGCCTGTGGGACAATCATCGTTATGGGAGAATGATTTGAAGTTTAGGATTTTTCTTTTCCGATTTAATCATTAAAAAAGTTGTAGGAAGCACAGTGTTTCGTCACCTGTGCTTTTTTTATGAACATGTTTGAGATCTCGAAAACCATTTTGCTTGTGATTGATGTCCAAGGAAAGTTAGCTTCCTTGATGTATGAGAAAGAGAAACTGTTTAAGAATTTAAAAGGGATCATTCAGGCTGCCCAAATTTTAGGTATTCCAATCCTTTGTACCGAACAAGTCCCCGAAAAGATCGGCAAGACAATTGCAGAGATTACTCCTCTTTTAACTAACATTCAACCCCTGGCAAAGAAAAGTTTCAGTTGTCTTAGAAGTGAGCGGTTTATTGAGCGTTTAAAATCCCTCCCAAGAAAACAAATTATAGTCACCGGGATTGAGGCCCACGTTTGTGTGTATCAGACTGTGGCGGATCTCATGAGAAAGAAATATGCGGTGATGGTGGTGGCAGATTGTATTTCGTCCCGTTCCCCAGAAAATAAATGTTTAGCTTTAGAGAGGATGAAGCAATTAGGAGCGGGTATTACCAGCCTGGAAATGATCCTTTGTGAACTTCTCCGAACTTCTGAGCACAAAAAGTTTAAAGGGATCCTAAGTTTAATGAAATAATCTTTTTCAAAAATCAAAAGAGGTGGTCTTATGTCCAACAAAAAAATTAAATCTACACCTGTAACCTTAGCGGCTCTCCTTAAAGAAAATAGAATTTTCAAACCTCCTCGTGAATTTAAAGCAAAGGCTTATATTAAAGATTCAAGCCTTTATTCAAAGGCCCAAAAAAACCCAAAGAAATTCTGGGCGGATCAGGCTAAAAATTTAGATTGGTTTAAAAAGTGGAATAAGGTTCTTCAATGGAATCGTCCTTTTGCCCAATGGTTTGTGGGAGGGAAATTGAATGCCTGTTACAACTGTCTGGATCGGCATATTGCCGGGCCAACCCGCAATAAGGCGGCCCTTATTTGGGAGGGAGAGCCAGGTGACAATCGGACCTTAACCTACTTCGATCTTTTTCGGGAAGTCAACAAATTGGCCAATGCGATCAAATCCTTAGGGGTCAAACGAGGAGATCGGGTAGCGATTTATCTGCCGATGATCCCGGAGGCAGTCATCAGTATTTTGGCCTGTGCACGGATTGGAGCGGTTCACACGGTTGTTTTTGGTGGTTTCAGTGCGGAGGCCTTAAAAGATAGGATCAATGATGCTAAGGCCAAACTCCTCATTACTTCCGATGGAGGTTTTCGTCGGGGCGCCATTGTACCCTTAAAGAATGCCTGTGATACAGCTATCAAGGACTGTCCTACGATCCAAAATGTTTTGGTTGTCAAACGATGCAACAATGAGGTCAATATGCAACCGGGACGTGATCACTGGTATCACGATCTCGTAAAAAAAGCTGACAGTTTCTGTGAACCAGAAAAAATGGATTCGGAAGATCTGCTTTTTATCCTTTATACTTCGGGAACAACCGGTAAACCCAAAGGGATTATTCATTCAACCGGTGGATACATGACTGGGGTTACCTTTACCACTAAATATGTTTTTGATCTTAAACCGGAAGATGTCTTCTGGTGCACCGCAGATGTGGGGTGGGTGACAGGGCACAGTTATATCGTTTATGGCCCCTTATCCAATGGGGCAACGGTTGTTATGTACGAAGGAGCCCCGGATTGGCCGCAGCGGGATCGATTCTGGAGGATTATCGAGAAATATGGGGTCACCGTTTTTTACACAGCACCTACGGCGATTCGGGCCTTTATGAAATGGGGAACCAATTGGCCGGAAGGATGTGATTTATCCTCTTTGCGGTTACTAGGAAGTGTGGGAGAACCCATCAACCCTGAGGCCTGGGTTTGGTATTACAAATACATTGGTAGAGAAAAGTGTCCTGTTGTCGATACCTGGTGGCAGACCGAGACCGGGAGTATTTTGATCTCACCTTTGCCTGGGGTTACAACCCTTAAACCCGGTTCTGCAACCAATCCCTTACCAGGGATCGAGGCCAAGGTTGTCAATGAACAGGGAAAAGAGATTAAAGTCGGGGGCGGATTCCTTGTTTTAACACAACCCTGGCCCTCGATGTTACGCGGCATTTATGGGGATCCCGAGAGATACAAACAAACTTATTGGAGTCGATTCGATGGGAAATATTATTTTACCGGAGATGGGGCTAAGATCGATGAGGATGGCTATCTGTGGTTGTTGGGTCGGGTGGATGACATCATGCTGGTTGCCGGGCATAATATTTCGACCATGGAGGTGGAGAGCGCATTGGTTGATCATCCGAAAGTTGCTGAGTCGGCAGTTGTCGGAATCTCAGATGAAATCAAAGGACAGGCCATTGCGGCTTTTGTCACATTAAAAGAAGGAAATACGCCTGGCAAGGAAGTAGAGGATATTTTAAAAGATCATGTGGTTACCAAAATAGGTCCTATTGCGCGTCCCTCCAAAATCATTTTCGCGCATGATCTTCCCAAAACAAGAAGCGGTAAGATTATGCGTCGGCTCCTTCGCGATGTAGCCGAAGGCAGGGCTCTGGGTGATGTCACCACGCTTGCCGATGCCACTGTGGTGGAAACTCTTAAGAAAAGATACGAGGAACAAGAGGCCTAATCAAAAGGTGACAGT
>CAYJXI010000079.1:0-8963 GCA_964374105.1 uncultured Planctomycetales bacterium | reverse complement strand
AGATCCTAAAAAAATTGAGTTGAAAATAAAAGCCGCTCTGATATAATAATTGCACTTTTTTAACATAATTGAATTGAGCAAGGCGTGTTCCAATTAATTACACTACGGAGTTGTTAATAATCTGTGGACAATGGATTTAATGGGGCGCAACTCGTAATATTTCATAGAGATAAAAAATCTGCCTTGTTAATATTGCAATTTTAAACCCCCTTGGAAAATTGGAATAAAATTCCTTGGCTCTTTAAGAATTTGCTAAAATGAATTTATTAAATATTTGGGAAAAAATACAAAATCCTTTAAAAGAGGCCGTTGGTTCAAACATATATGAAACATGGTTTTCGTATCTTCAGATTAGAGAGAAAGATCCTCGAACCCTCGTCATTGAAACCCCCGATGAATTTTTCAAAAATTGGATCATAGAACATTATCATAGAATCATCGAGGAGAAGATTCATCAAATTTCGAATGAGAAAATTCAAATTGAATTTTCTGTCAATTCCTATCTCCTCAAGGAAGGCGTCAAAAATCGTTTATCCCAATTCGAAAATTCTCATCAAGGATCTATCGCAGAAGAAAAAAAGGATGCCCACCCTTTAAATCCCCTTTTTTCTTTTGATAATTTTGTGGTTGGCCCCTCAAATCGATTTGCGCATGCCGCTTGTCTTGCCGTCGCCGAATCCCCGGCCAAGGCCTATAATCCGCTATTGATTTATGGGAAGGTGGGGTTGGGAAAAACCCATCTCATGCAAGCGATCGCTCAACAGATTAAAAAAAAACATCCACATATTAAATCCTGCTATATGTCGTCGGAACGATTTACAACCGAACTGATCGATGCTATTCGATACCGCGCAACATCACAATTTAGACAAAAATATCGCAATATTGATGTCCTCTTAATTGATGACATCCATTTTATTGCGGGAAAAGAATCGACACAGGAAGAATTCTTTCACACCTTTAATACTTTACACAATAATCGAAAACAGATTATAATTTCTTCGGATCGACCCCCTAAAGAAATCACCAAGCTTGAGGAAAGGCTGAGTTCGCGTTTTGCCTGGGGGTTAATTACCGATATTCAACCGCCGGATTTTGAAACCCGCGTTGCCATTCTGCGAAAAAAGATTGAACGAGAGCCGGTAGAGGTTCCTGATAATGTGATTCTATTTATTGGCGAACAGATCAAAACAAATATTCGAGAATTGGAAGGGGCGCTGATCCGCGTCGTTGCGTACTCGCTATTGGAAGAAAAACCCATTTCCTTAGAAATGGCAAAAACAATTTTAAAAGACATGCTCAAGGAAACGATCAAGATCATCAGCATTGAAATGATTCAAAAAAATGTGTCAGAATTTTTCAATATCTCTTTGACAATGCTTAAGGCAAAACACAGGAATAAAAATGTTTTATTGGCAAGGCAGGTCGCTATGTATTTATCAAGACAATTGACGAATCATTCTTTACCTGAGATTGGGAAAGCATTTGGAGGTAAAGACCATACAACTGTACTTCATGCCTACAAAAAGATTGATCAAAGCTTGATTTATGATAGTGCATTAAAAAGCACTCTAAACAAATTGACCGCCATTTTAAAACAGTAATTCAAGGATTGTTCATTATTTATTCACAGACTTTTCCTTTATAAATATTTTATTTGGAGGTGGTTTTAAATTATTGCAAATTTTTAACAATGTCTATCATCACTACTACTAGTTAATTTTTTAAAAGAATTAGTTGAAGGAGAATGAAAGTTATGAAAATCAAACTATCTAAGGAAAATTTATTAGAAGGCATTCAAACGGTTCAAAATATTGTTTCCTCAAAAGCTACATTACCAATACTTTCGAATATGCTCCTTGAAACGAAAACTAATGTGGTCAAATTGAATACTACCGATTTAGATATAGGAATTTCCTGTGAAATTCCTGGGGATACCCTTGAAGATGGCGCTATAACTATTCCTGCTAAAAAATTTGGTGATATCATCCGTGAATTGCCTTTAGGAGATATTATTATTAGTACAAAAAAAAATAACCAAATTGATATTGAAGGAAATAAATGTCGATTTAAATTAATTGGATTACCCAAAGAAGAATTCCCGAAATTCCCAGAATTTAAAGATAAAGAAGTGGTAAAAATTGGACAAAAAGATTTTAAAGAGATGATTCGTATGACTTCTTTCGCAGTATCTCATGAAGAATCTCGGCATGTTTTAAACGGTCTTTTATTAGAAATCTCCGATGATAATATTCGCGTGGTGGCTACCGATGGCCGCCGCTTAGCTAAGATCGAAAGGAAGTTAGGCGCTTCCAGCAAAAAGGAATTTTCGGTTATTATCCCCATAAAAGCTATTCAAGAAATTTTTCGAAATTTAAATGAGGAAGGGCAGCTTTCATTCATCACAGGAACAAATCAGGTCCTGTTTGATATCAATGGGGTTCTCATCGCCTCACGCATTATTGAAGGGGAATTCCCCAACTATAATCAAGTCATTCCCAAACCATTGCCGAACAAAATTAAGGTCAACACCCAAGATTTTCTAAGCGCTATTCGCAGAGCCAATTTATTATCAACCCCGGATTTTCAAGCGATTAAATTTGAGGTCTTCAATGATAAGATCGTTGTATCCAAATCGACTCCGGATGTGGGAGAGTCCCGTGAGGAGGTGCCTATTCAATATGATGGGAAGGAGTTGATCGTGGGATTTAATCCCCAATATTTAATGGATGCCTTAAAAAATATTGAAGCCGAAAGCATTGATTTAGAATTGTTAGGGCCGGATAAAGCCGGCATCATTCGTATAGGAGATTATTTGTATTTGGTCTTGCCGATGCGAATATAGAACGCGCTTATTTCTGTGGAGGAAATTAAAGATATTGTTAAAAAAGTGGTCGAAAACCTGTCCTCTCAGGGACAGAGCGAGATCACCTTAATTCATGGTGTTTGGAAAAGGATATTAAATCGTCAGGAGTTAAAACACAGCAAGCTTACCGGGATCAAGGACGACACATTATATATTAATGTAGACTCCCCCGCCTGGTTTTATCAATTTAATCTCAATAAGCAAAAGATTTTAGAAAGATTGCAAAAAGAGTTCCCTTATGTAAAAAAAATATATTTTAAAATAGGGTATACAAAATGAAAACCAAAAGCAAAATAACCAAAAAGAATAAAGAGTCCATGAAACCCGTCAAGCTCAAAAGCGAAGACAGTCCGTCCAAAAGCAGCGCTTATGATGCAACCAATATTCAGGTCCTTGAGGGAACGGATGCGGTTAGGATGCGTCCGGCAATGTACATTGGGGATACCTTCAATCGAGGGCTACACCACCTGGTTTATGAAACTGTAGATAATTCTATCGATGAAGCCCTGGCCGGGCATTGTAACCAAATTGAGGTTGTGGTTAATGAGAATGAGACGGTGACGGTCATTGATAATGGGCGCGGCATCCCGGTTGACATGCATAAAACTGAACAAAAACCAGCCGTTGAGGTCGTTATGACGACCCTTCATGCGGGGGGCAAATTTGATAAAAGGACCTATAAGGTTTCCGGGGGACTGCATGGGGTGGGGGTGAGCTGTGTTAACGCCCTTTCCGAATGGTTAGAGGTTGAAATTAAGCGCGATGGGAAAATTTATCATCAGCGCTATGAACGCGGGAAAACGGCCACAAAATTAAACGTCATTGGGAAAACAAAATCCACAGGAACCAAGGTTACTTTTAAGCCAGACCGAACCATTTTCACCAAAACGCATGTTTTTTCCTATGATATTTTAGCGAAACGGTTACGCGAGTTAGCTTTTTTAAACAAAGGTTTATTAATCAAGCTGCTTGACAAACGTGGAGATAAAGAAAAGGAATCTGTTTTTCAATTTAACGGCGGCATCAAATCCTTTGTAGAATATTTGAATACAAATAAAATTGTCCTGCACGACAAGATCGTTTATATCAATAAAACCAAAGACGACATCGAAATAGAAATTGCCTTTCAATACAATGATGGTTATACAGAAAATGTCTACGCCTTTGCCAATAATATCAATACCACCGAAGGAGGGACGCATCTAACCGGGTTTCGGACTGCCTTAACTAGGGCAATCAACCAATATGCAAAAAGTAAAAAATTATTAAAGGATGAGGCTTTGGCTATCACTGGCGATGATACAAGGGAAGGGCTCACTGCGGTTATCAGTATAAAGATCCCTAATCCGCAATTCGAGGGGCAAACCAAATCTAAACTAGGGAACTCCGAAGTTGAGGGGATTGTTGCCTCTTCTACCTTGGAGGCCTTAAATAGTTTTTTTGAAGAAAATCCTTCGGTTGCTAACAAAATTGTAGACAAGGTTATCTTGGCCTCTCGGGCTAGAGAGGCGGCCCGCAAGGCGCGCGAGTTAACGCGGCGGAAAGGTGCTTTAGACAGCGGGGGGTTGCCGGGAAAACTGGCGGATTGTTCTCTCAAGGATCCGGCTATGTGCGAGCTATATTTGGTGGAAGGCGATTCAGCCGGTGGTTCGGCCAAACAAGGCCGGGATAGGAATTTTCAGGCTATTTTGCCTTTGAAAGGGAAAATCTTAAATGTGGAAAAATCACGCCTGGATAAAATTTTAAGCAACGAGGAAATCCGAACGATCATCACGGCCCTTGGGACGGGAGTAGGAGAGGATTTTAATATTGAGAAGCTCCGTTACCATAAAATTATAATAATGTGTGATGCGGACGTAGATGGATCCCACATCCGAACTCTATTATTAACTTTCCTCTATCGCCAAATGCAGCCTTTAATTGAGGGGGGATATGTTTATATTGCTCAACCCCCTTTATACAAAGCACAACACGGAAAACGCGAAGAATATATCGAAACCGAAGAGGAAATGAACGAGCTTATCCTAGATATGGGCATTGATGGGCTTAAATTTAACAAACTCAAGGATAAACAACAGGTTACAAATGCCCAATTTAAAGATATCTTGGGTTCATTGACTGAATTAGAGCATTTAATTGGGGTTATGAAGAAAAGGGGAGTGAGTTTTGACAGTTATATCAATAAATATGATCAAAAATCCCATAAACTGCCAATTTATCTGGTAAAAGTGGATAACGTAGCCCATTTCGTATTTGATGACAAGGCGCTGGCCAGCCTTACTAAGGATCATGAAGAGGCTCAGTATGTTGAAATTTTTGAGTCAGAAGACATCTTGGCAATACAGAAGAAATTTGAAAAAATGGAATTCAGTTTGATGGACTATTATAAGAAAGAAACGACTCAAGATATTAAAAAGTCAAAAGGGAAATCCGCTAAAAAAGCAAAAGAATTGCTAAAGCCTTTATTCAAAATTGAAAACGAGAAGGAGATCTTTGAATTCTTTTCCCTTAAAGAGGTGCTTGACTTTGTCAGGACGCGGGCCCAAAAAGGTATTCATATCCAAAGGTACAAAGGTTTAGGGGAGATGAATCCTCGGCAGCTTTGGGAAACAACCATGGATCCAGCCAAGCGAACGATATTAAAGGTGACCCTCGAGGACGCGGTTGAGGTTGATAAAACCTTTTCCCTCTTGATGGGGGATGACGTTGCTCCTCGGCGAGAATTCATTGAAAAATATGCCCACGAGGTGAAAGATTTGGATATATAAATTCGTGCCCAGTTCCCCGGAGCCCGCCTGCTAGCTAAATAACGAGGCTCGGGGCATGAGTCGCAGGACACAATGGTTAAAGGCAGTAGAATTATTTTAGAAGAAAGGCATACATAAAGTGAGTACTTTAGCCCCTCAAGAAAAAATTATCCCTGTGAATATCGAAGAGGAGATGCGACATTCCTATCTCTCCTATTCCATGAGTGTTATCGTGGGGCGGGCCCTTCCCGATGTGCGCGATGGTCTTAAACCTGCCCACCGGCGAATCCTTTATGCCATGAAGGAGCTGAACCTCGAACATAACAAGCCTTACAAAAAGAGCGCGCGTATTGTAGGGGAGGTGTTGGGGAAATACCATCCCCACGGTGATGCCGCTGTTTACGATACGATGGTGAGGATGGTTCAGGAGTTTTCTCTGCGATATCCTCTCGTGGATGGACAGGGGAACTTTGGTTCTATTGATGGCGATGCGGCCGCGGCCATGCGCTACACAGAAGCAAGATTGGCGGCTATTGCCGAGGAGATACTCTCCGACATTGATAAAGAAACGGTTGATTTTAGTCCCAATTTCGATGCTACTTTAAAAGAGCCTCAGATCTTGCCCGCCAAAGTCCCCAATCTGCTCATCAATGGTTCCAGCGGAATTGCGGTGGGAATGGCGACCAACATGCCTCCGCATAATTTAGGAGAAGTGCTGGAGGGGATTGTCCATCTCATTGATCATCCCGATGTCGAAATAAGCGAACTGATGAAGCATGTGAAGGGGCCGGATTTTCCTACGGGCGGAATTATCTGCGGGCGGGAGGGGATAAAGGAGGCCTACACTACTGGCCGAGGGAAAGTTATATTAAGAGCCAAGGCCGCCATTGAACGGCAAAAGGGTAATAAAGACTTCATTGTTATCACCGAAATCCCATATCAGGTCAATAAAACTAACCTCATTACTTCCATAGCGGATCTGGCGCAGAATAAAAGTGTCGAAGGGATTACGGATATCCGCGACGAATCGGATAAAGACGGGATTCGGGTGGTGATTGAGCTGCGCCGCGATGTCGAGCCCCAGATCATTTTGAATTACTTATATAAACACACCCAATTAGAGACCACCTTTGGCATCATCAATCTGGCCTTAGTCAACAACAGCCCCCGGATCCTTAACTTAAAACAATTGATGCAAGAGTTTGTTGGGCATCGACGGATTGTGGTCCGTCGACGTACCCAATTCGATCTGGATAAGGCCCTCAAACGCGCGCATATCTTGGAGGGCCTAAGAATCGCCATCGATGCCATTAACGAAATCATTAGAACGATTCGCTCTTCGAAAAGTACCCCAGAGGCCAAAGTCAATTTGATGAAGAAATTCAAGCTCACCGAAATCCAGTCGCAGGCAATCCTCGAGATGCAGCTGCAGAGGTTAACGGCCCTGGAGCGAAGCAAGATCGAAGAAGAATATAAGGTGTTATTGGCGGATATCGATCGTTATCAGGCGATCTTGGCCTCTGAGAAAAAGATTGATGAGCTTATCAAAGAAGAACTTTCCGAGATTAAGAAAAAATTCAACGATGAACGTCGTACCGAAATTGCTGGCAAGGCCGAAGAAATCGAGGTGGAAGACTTAATCGCCGAAGAGGACATGGTAATTATGATCAGCAATACAGGATATATCAAGCGTATCGGCATCGATGCGTATCGTAAACAAAGACGCGGGGGCAAGGGGGTCACCGCCATGACCACCAGTGAAGAGGATTTTGTCAAACATCTTTTTGTGGCCTCTTCTAAGGATTATTTACTTGTTTTTTCGAATAAAGGGATTGTCCGCTGGATTAAGGCCTATGAAATCCCAATCGCCTCGCGCAGTGCTAAGGGCAAGGCCATCGTGAATCTCTTGACCTTCCAAAGCGACGAACAGATAAGCTCCATTGTGGCTGTCAGGGAATTCTCCGATGATCAGTTTATTGTGATGGCCACCGCCAAAGGCAATGTCAAAAAGACCAAACTCTCGGCCTTTAGCAATCCCAGAAAAGGCGGCATTGTAGGAATTACCCTGGAGAAAGGCGATCAATTAATAGGCATGGCCATCAGCGGAGGCAAACACGATGTTCTCTTAGCCACCAAACAAGGGAAATCCTTGCGGTTTTCTGAGAAACAACTGCGCGACATGGGCCGCGCCGCTAAGGGGGTGAGGGGTATCAGATTAGCCAAAGACGATTTAGTGGTAAGCCTTCAGGTCTTCCCGCCGGACATCGGAAAAACCGGAAGCACTCTTTTAACCGTGACCGCATTAGGCTTTGCCAAGCGTTCGGATTTCAATGATTATCGAACCCAATCCCGAGGAGGAAAAGGGATTATCAATATCAAGGCAACCCCCAAAAATGGTCATGTTGTCGGAGTTTTGGCGGTCATGCCTGAGGATGAAATTATGGCCGTTACCAAAAAAGGGATGGCGGTTCGTTGTCCAACCGGTGAAATCCGCCAATCCTCCCGCGGCACGCAAGGGGTGAGGCTTATTGCCTTGGAAAAAGAGGACAGCGTGAGTTCGGTGGCCAATGTCGTTGCCAAGGAAGACGAATAGCCAGAGAGGACGCTTAAGAAAATTTCTTGACGGCAAAAGAATATCAAATATAATTGAAGCCCGGTATTCTCACAAGAATATTTTCATAACGAGGAGAAAAATCCTAGGATTCTGATCCCATAGATTGATCGCCCCCGCGCAAAGAAATAAGCCCCGACTTTTTGTCTGGGGGGAGTATCCCGGCGTTAAATTCGACCCCCTCATCCCCCGCATTAAGAATTCTGCGGGGTCCCGCCAGAGGCGGTGATAGCCTGGTTGAGGACACCCCGCCTTCGGCGGGGCAAGCGCGGGTTCAAAGAGAAAGGGAAACGAAGTGTTTTTTGTTTATATCTTGCAAAGTCAAAAGGACAGAAAATATTACATTGGGCATACGAGTGATATTGAGCAGGGTAAAAGATCATAATCACGGAAAATCAGTAAGTGTCAGGAATAGTGGACCCTTTGAATTAATATATAAAGAAATTTTTTCCACCAGAATAGAGGCAATCACACGAGAGAAACAGATAAAAAGATATAAAGGCGGAGATGCTTTAAAAAAGTTGATTTAACAAAACACTTCCGACCCCATCGTCTAGCCTGGTCAGGACATCCCGCAGCTTTCGCAAGATGCGGGACAGCACGGGTTAGAGGGCGGGAGTTAAGCCAAAGAGAGTTATTAAAATAACTTTAAGTTTTAAGTATCGACCCCATCGTCTAGCCTGGTCAGGACACAAGCTTTTCAAGCTTGCAGCGCGGGTTCAAATCCCGCTGGGGTCGC
>CAYJXI010000078.1:0-9285 GCA_964374105.1 uncultured Planctomycetales bacterium | reverse complement strand
CTGGAAGCATCTTTTACTCAATAAGGGGGGTAACGATCTATTGACCGTTCCCTCTCTTTTTAAGGAATCCACCCTTCGACTATCTCCCGCCATGGCGGGACGTATGCCTCAGGGTTGATACTTAAGCGGGGCCTTTTGTCCGCGCAGGAGGGGACCGGGTTGAGTGCCGCGAACGTATCAAGAAAAGAGAGATAACATTCCTTGCCCGACCGCTTGGAACAACTGCCTGATGCCTTTCTTAAAACTTAATTATTCAACCTCAAGTCTCTTAAGCAAAGGGAAAAGATAATCCTCTTCTATTTTCATTCTCATTAAAATGGCTTCTGAGAACTCGTTAAAATCCTTAAGGAAAGTCCGGGCGGACATAACTCCCATCTCACCGGTGTGCTTGTCAAAAAAGATCAAATACTTAATTTTGAGATCCTTTAAATCATGGGTTAAAAACTCTAGCATTTTCCGGGCTTGATGATCTCGGGCACAAGAATCAGACAACTTTTTAAAAAAGCTATCGGTTTGCAGCCCTAAATGGGCAAGTAATTTTTCATTTAATTCCTGAAGCTTCTGCTTGGCCTGAGGATAAGATCGCACCACGACCTGGATCTGCCCAAGGGTTAACAGGATGGCCTCCTGTCCCCTTCTGAATCGCTCTATCAATTCTTTAGCGTTATTCATATAGAGAACAAGGCGTTGAGGATATCGTGCCGACTAACAATCCCCACGAGCTTTCCATCTTCTGTGACGGGAAACGTATGGATTCCTTTAGTGACTAATAAATGAATGATTTCACTTAAGGTTGTCTTAGGTTTTATTGTAACCAGATTTTTGGACATGACATCCCCCACCGTTAATTCCTTAAAATACGAGATCTTTTTGTAAAATTCCTTTTGTTTCCTCTCTCCCGAGGCCTGATGAATGATTCTAAACAAATCTGTCATGCTGATGATTCCGGTCACTCCTATCTTTTTATCGATAACCGGGAAGGCACTGACCCTATCTCTTAACATCAAGTGTGCCACCTGGCTAATCAACATATCCTTATAGATCACAATGACATGTTCTGACATGATATCCCTAGCCACAATCATGTTAATATCCTTTACGTTTTCTGTTTTTCAAATTGTTCTCTAAATCCCTCTAACATTTTCTCAAGCGCCAAAGCCTGCATTCGGCTTTTGGTCAGTTCGATCTGCAACATCTTTTCCTTTTCTGCTAGGTGGTCATTGATATCTTTTAACTCTTTAATATTTTTCTTTAGCTCTTCTTTTTCACGGAGCCAATTATCTTGTTCGCCGGTAGAATACGGTTTTACTGTTACCTTTAATTTCTCCTTGGCTTCTAATTTCAGAGAACCAATCTCATTCGTTAACTTTTCTATGGTTAATTTTGAGCTCTGCAATTGTTGATAACTAACACTTAATTTTATTTCTAATTGCTTAATATTCGTTTGCGCTTGAATTAACATCTCTTCTTTTTCTTCATTTATCAATTTGAGTTGCGAAATGGTTTGCTCGGCTTCCCACATCTTCTTTTCATTGACCAACTTGTCTTGTTTGAGCTGATCAATCATCTGGGCGGCTTGCGATAACTTCCCTTCATTTTGGTGTTTCGATTCTGAAAGTTCTGTTTCTAGATCCTCCACCCTTTTGAGATTGACACTCACTTGTTTTCTAAACAAATCCAGTTCGGTTTGCAGCTGCAAGATTTTTACATTGGCCTCGTTCAACTGAACCAGCCCTATCTGTTTGTCTTTTTCTAATTGTTCCATCATTTGCTGAGACTTCCTGTTTTTTTCTTGATCCTCCTTTCTAAATCCGAGAACTTGGGTCTCGAATTCTTTTATCCGATCGGATATCCTCTTTAGACCTTCTTTTAACCTTTGATTTTCTAAGGTGACTGAATTAACGGCCTCTTCAGTCTTTGATAATTTCTCTTTCGATTGATTGTTGACACTATTTAAATCGTTTTCCAATTGCTTAAGGTTTTGTAGATTCCCTTCAATTTGCTTCTTAAGACCTTGGTTTTCAGTCATGAGCTTTTCAAGTTCCTCAACATTAACCTTGGCTTGATTCTCTCGAACTTCTTTTTTTAAAGATGCATTTTCTCGATCAATGCTGGCAACCATCTCCAGGGTGTCTTTGGCCTGTTGATCAGCCTTGAACTTCAGATACTGTAATCCTTCTTCCAAATAAGGGATTTTGTCTTTCAATTCCTTTTCTAAAATTTTAAAAGTGTCGAGCTGTTCTTGGGCCTTCTTTGAAACGAGCAATTGATCTTTTGTCTCAGTAAGCTCAACCGTCATGGAGTCTAACTGGAGCTTTAATTCTTCCTCAAGCTTTTTGGTTGACTTCAATTCGCCTTCTAATTTTTTAAAATCGTCGCTCGAAACACTTTGTTTGGGATCAGGTAGATTAAAGTATCCGCGAAAGATAAATCCCAATCCGATAATAAATGAAACAATAAATAATAAAACTAAGATTAAAATAATCATTTGAAATGTGGGGGACTAAATATAGTTATCATTTTTAAGATATAATGTATAATCTTTAACCGCTTCTTCCAAGGACGTGAATGGTTTTATATAACCGCAGCCCTGTAATTTCCTTATTTCCGCTTGAGTAAAATATTGATAACGTGATCTTAAAGTCATCGGCATCTCAACATAATCGATACAAGGAATTTTCCCCACTGCCTGAAACAAGGCCATGGCTAAATCATTCCAACTCCTGGCAATACCCGTGCCCACATTGAATATCCCTTTAATCTGAGGATTTTTTAAGAAAAAATCAACTATGTTAATCGCATCCTTAATATAAATAAAATCTCTTTTTTGTTCACCATCTTTATATTTTTTTCTGTAAGATTTAAAAAGGCCCATCTCTCCTTTTTCCATAACCTGACCATAGGCCTTTAAGATCACACTTCTCATCTCACCCTTGTGATATTCATTAGGCCCAAACACATTGAAAAATTTTAAACCCACAACTTTATCTATGAATCCTTGCTTAAGAATCCATAAATCAAATTTGTGTTTTGATTCTCCATAAAGATTAAGAGGCTGAAGCCTTTTTAAAGTCTCCATATCATCTTGATAGCCTTGACGGCCATCCCCGTAAGTTGCCGCGGAACTTGCATAAATAAACCGACAATCATGGTGAAGAGCCCATTGAGCCAAATGACAGGAATATTCATAATTATTCTCTTTAAAATATTGGGAATCTTGAAGAGTGGTAGAACTGCAGGCCCCCATATGAATTAACATTTCAATCCGACTCTCTAATTGAGTATGGATTTGATCTTTTAGAATCAGATCCAGGAAATCTTTTTTATCGAAGAACCGCACGAATTTTTTATTTTTTAAATTGTGCTTTTTAAGGTCGCCTTCTCCCTCCCAATGATCTACGATCAAAACATCCTCTCGTCCCAAGGAATTTAAGTGCGCCAGAAGACAACTGCCGATAAATCCCGCTCCTCCAGTGATAACGATCATCCATCACTCCTTTGAATAATCGATTTGACAAAGTTTAATCTAAGAAATTTTTTAAATGTTAGATAAAATAAAATGTCCGATATCCTGTCCAATGAGATGTCCTAAATCCACAAAACCTTTATCTTCTTCTCGAGTCTCCCGCTGATGACTAAAATATAAAATAATTTTTCCATCCTTAACATCAATCATTTTCCCTTGAACTCCCAGAATCTTTTTGTTTTTCCTTAAGAACCACTTTTTCATTTGCCCTGGTTTCTGCATTTTGTTAATATAACCCGATAATTTTAAGTCGGCTAAATCTGCATTCTCGGCAACCAATATTGTCAGAGGGGCATTCTCCTCCTTTAAAACATCCGCTAACCCACGTACGATCATGAGCGCTACCCGATCTAACTCATCCGTTGCTTCGGCCTGAACACCGGCACTGAAAGGAATAATCAAAAGATGTCCTCCACTTTTTAGTCTTTCCTTATCAACAATTTGACCGTTTAAAAGGGAAGAGGCTAAATGAGTCTTGGGAGGTTTAGGGAGAAAGAAAGAACGGCATCCCCAGATATTGAGAAGAAGGAGTATACAAATAAATAATATGAATTTCATTCTAAACATGTATAACGAAATTTTAACATAGCCCAATAATGCTCTCAAGCAATTTAACCCTAATTTTTCGATAAATGTTTAGAAAGAAACAAAAATCCCTACTGATTAACTTCGTTTCGAAGCTACTGTCAGGCGTGCCAGCCTTTTGGCCAAGGTAGGAGTTAGAAAACCTTTGGCTAATCGCCATTCCCAGTTGTGGGTGGTGGTCGCAGGAATATTCATGCGTGCTTCTTGCCCTAACTGCAAAAAATCTTGCATGGGTATGATGCCCACATTTGCCTTGGAGCGCAAAGCAAGTTTAATAAGCTTCCAGACAACTTTCTCATCACTCAATTTTTTTCCCAAATAGGAGTACAAATTCTCTCGTTCGCTTGGACTTACTTCCTCCTTAAGCCAACCCAAAATCGTATTATTATCATGTGTACCTGTATAAACAATACAATTGGATGTGTAATTCTCTGGAATATAGGGATTAGTATTAAGATCTCCCCCAAAGGCGAATAATAAAACCTTCATCCCCGGGAAACCAAAGCGGTTCATTGTTTCGGTCACATCGGGGGTGATGATCCCCAAATCTTCCGCAAGAATAGGTAGCTCCTTAAATACTTTTTTTAAAGTTACGAAGAACTCATCCTTGGGGCCTGTCATCCATTCTCCCTTAACCGCTGTCTTCTCCTCAGCAGGGATTTGCCAGTAGTTGACAAATCCGCGAAAATGATCAATACGAATGATATCAAAAAATTTTAAGTTATGCCGGATACGTTGAATCCACCATTCGTAATGATTCTCCTTCAATTGATCCCAGTTATAAACGGGATTTCCCCATCGCTGCCCGGTTTCGCTGAAATAATCGGGAGGTACACCCGCTACATACAAAGGATTGTAATCGTGGTCCAATTTAAAATATTGAGGATTTGCCCAGACATCAGCGCTATCAAAATTGATGTAAATGGGGATGTCACCGATAATACGGATGTGATTTTTGTTAGCATAGTCTTTTAGATTCTTCCACTGCTTTAAAAAGGCAAATTGAAGGAATTTTTCACATTCGATTGCTTCAAAATGTTTATGCTGGACTTCTTTTAGGGCCTTGGGGGTTCTTTCCACCATTTCCTTAGGCCATTGGTTCCAAACTTTTCCTCCAAAATGAATTTTAAGGGCCATAAAGGTTGCAAAATCTTCCAACCAATAAGTATTCTCTTGACAAAAGTTTTCAAATTCTTTAACATTTTGTTTTTTAAATCGCTGATAAGCCTGTTGATAAATTTGTGCTTTAAACCTAGTCACATCCCGATAATTGACCGAAGTTTCAGGGAAATGATGACTTGAGATTAAATCTGAGGAATCTAACCAACCGCTTTCAAGAAAAATTTGCGGACTTAAAAAGAGGCTGTTAGCAGCAAAGGCCGAAGGACTGCTATAAGGAGAATTGCCATAAACCGTATCCGTGGGATTAATCGGTAGGATTTGCCAATATTTTTGCTTACTCTCACATAAAAAATCTACAAATTGGTAGGCAGAAGGCCCCAGATCTCCGATACCAAACTCAGCTGGTAATGAAGAAAGATGGAGTAAAATTCCGCTTCCTCGTTTAAACATTGTGTTTAACCCATTAATGCATATTTTCTAATTTTTGATTAATTGATGGATCGAGGAAGTGTTCCGATCAAAGGATTATTTCCTCAACTCGTTGCGGCATTGCTAAATTCTAATAGTTTCCCCAACTTCTCAAAATCTTTGATCCACTCTTGATTCGTCAAGTCAACCCCTAGCGAACGATTCTTCATTTCGGCCTTTGTTTTTTTAAGCATGGAAAAATACAGATTCTGCGTCTTCCAGAGATCCAAGGGTATGGATAAAGAATTCAAAATATTTAGAACTTCACAAATAGTTTTTAAGACCGTCGCATCCTTGGGTTTCTGGAGCAACTTCTCCATCAGTTGATTAATCTTTTGACTGGCAACGAAATTTAAATTTTCTTCATATCGAGTAAATGACCAACGTTTAATTTCTTTGACGAGTCGCTCAAGTTCAACAAGATTCAATTCGTCACTTTCCAGGATTTTAATCAGGTCCCGGTTTAAAATAAAATCTACCGTCATACCCAAAGGTCGGGGAAGTGAGAAACGAAATTCCGGTTTAATCTGCATTAAAGGATAATAATGATTGTAAATCTCTCGAAAATGCGATTCGATTGTTTGAAGGGACTCCTGAAACAATTGATTTAAAATTTTACCTTGCTCATTTTTGAACAAATCCCATAAAGAATAATTTTGAGAACCAAAGTAGCTATCCATGATTTGGGTCACACGTTCGGTATCCTTATTATGAAGAAAGGTCTCTTTGATCCTTCGATGAAAATTTTCAAAATCTGAATCTGTCGTATGAAACTTTGCTCCTCCTTTCAAATTGTACCCGCCCAAATGCAAAACAGAAAAGTCTACTGTGGTTTCTTCCCAAGTAATCTCGGAATGAATTTGCGATTGACCAACAATCAGCTTTTGTGTTTCCTTTTCGTACTCGTGATTTTTTAAGCGATGAACTGTAAAGGAATAGATCTCTGAAGTCTTGGGTTGTTCATCAAAAACGGAGGTGATGGCATAATGGGCCCCTACATGGATAAAATCAATTATTTCAGGTTTTATATTTTTCTTATAAATTACTGCCCCGTTTTTATATTTGGGGAGATTACTTTTAGCAGTTTCCAATCTTTTAATAAAATCTGATTCGCAATCAAGGCCCCAAAGCTCATGAGCCAGTTGGATGGTTCGGGCGGCATATTGAATGATCTGAGTTGATTCAATCCCGGAAATATCGTCAAAAAACCAACCACAACTGGTATACATAAGCATCGCGTGTCGCTGCATCTCTAAAATCTTTAAAATTTTAAACCAATCCTTTAAAGATAATTGTTGAGGGGCATAACGTTTAAAGAAATTTTCCACGTTGGGTTTAGAACGATTAAGAAGAATATCAATATATTCATCACGGATGGACCAAGGATCGGGAAAATATAAGCACATATCCCTTTCATAGAGAGGGATCAATTGATCCCTCAACCAATCTAAGGCCTCCCTTAAAGGGGCCCTCCATTCCTGATTCCAATGAGAATAAGTCCCAATCCGGCATCCACAATTAGCGCGCCAACGTTCAACACCATGGAAACAACTCCATGAGGAATTCTCAATGATCTTGACTTCATATTGGGGAGGGTTTTTATCCAAAAATTCTCCATAATTAGTGATTTGGGCTAATTGGTTTGATTCAATATAATTCAAACAATAGGCCAAAGCCATATTCCCAAAACGACGATGATGTCCATAGGTTTCTCCATCCGTCGCAACATGCACTAATCGAGAATCCTGATGTTCTTTGGGGAACGCTCCCAACAGGCGGTTGGCGAAGTTCCCCCCATTATGCAACAATCCTCCAAAGGCAACATCTCGGGCAATAGGAGCATCATAAAAAAATATAACTATTTCTTTTCCCGATGGTAAACGACACAGATAAGGCCTTTGCGGATTCAGATTCGCCTCATGAACTTTCTGCCAATCATTTTCACCTAGACGAGCAATTTTTAAGGCCTGATGCGGGGACAGGATGGTGAATCTGACTTTGTTTTCCGCCAAGATTTCTAATGTCTTTGTGTCCACCGCGGTTTCGGGTAACCACATCCCTTCGGGTTTTCGTTTGAAGTGATGTTCAAAATCCTTAATTCCCCAATGGATTTGGGTCCGTTTATCCCGATCATTGGCTAAGGGCATGATCATATGATTGTAAGCCTGAGCGATCGCTGATCCATGACCGGAAAATTGCTGTTGACTAAGCTCATCCGCCTGAAGAATGGCTTGATAAATATCTGGGTGATGACGTTGAAGCCACACAAGCAAGGTAGGACCAAAGTTGAAACTCATTTTTGCATAATTGTTAACGATATTAATAATAAGATCTTGGGAATCCAAAATGCGGGAACATGCATTGGGGGCATAACATTCGTAAGTAATCCGTTCGTTCCAGTCTCGATAGGGGTAAGCGGAGTCTTGGAATTCGATTTCTTCTAGCCAAGGATTTTCTCGAGGGGGTTGGTAAAAATGTCCGTGAATACAAATATATCGATTGATGGCCATAAGATCCTGGCTTAAAGTGCTCAACCTCTAATGATCATCCCAGCTAGATCATGCAAAGGAGTACAAGCTGCTTCTTAAGAAAAGTCGACACCTTAAAGCCCAAGATTTAAAGAAATTTTTCTTAAATTAAATGCGAAAATTTTTTCTTTTTTAAAGAACTTTTACCTCTTTTGCCTGGGGGAATCCTTGGCTTCTTTGGCCATATTTCGATAAAGGTTTCGAAAGCTTTGCATTTCCGATTCAGCCAAAGAGAATAAGGTTTTATTTTGCTTATTTGCAATTTTGAGTTTATCTTCTCGGGCCAGCCAACCGATAGCCTGATTCACGAGATCTTCCCGCTCATTCAGGACTTTAGCAATTTCTGAAACGGTTGCCTCTCCTCGTTCTCCAAGTGTTCTCCATGTTTTTCCAGCGGTTTCGATGATTTTTTCTTTCATAACATCCTCCCTTTAAAAAATAAATTAATTCTTATCAATGAAGTTATAAACTCCCGTATTATATCTCATAAAAAATATTTTGCTAAAAAAATCTCATATTTATCACGCAAAAAAATTATCGATATTCTTTCCCCTCCCAAAATAACCTTAAGGGATAACCAATTCCTTTTTGCGTGACCGCCACCTCCACTGTCAAAGGATGAGCAGGAACAGACTCATTATTTGCTTCCCCTGTCTCGGCTTTTTTTATTCTTTCTAATGCCTGTGTGTATTTTTCCCTGATCTTGGTGGGAAAGTCTTCCTGAATAAGACCTTCTTGAGTCCATACATCAAGTTCCTGATTTAACTTCCCATACCACCATTGACTTATTTGTGAATGATAAATTCTTTTGTCTTCTTCACTCAATTTAGCAATTCGTTCATTCTTACGTCGCTCTCTTTCCTGCCAATTTGTCCTTGGGAATCGTTGGTTCTCGATCTCATCGGCTGATGCCTCGCTCAAGAAAAAAGATTCGATTCCATATTCCACACTGACATCTCTTGTGGAAGGATAGCTCACCTTTCCGGTTAAATATATGACCGCACTGCTGTCCCAACGTTCACTGATGAATTTAACGTAAGTGCTTAATTTTAAAAT
>CAYJXI010000077.1:0-9288 GCA_964374105.1 uncultured Planctomycetales bacterium | reverse complement strand
CCAACTGGGATGCATCATTATTTTACTCAAACAGTATTTATGAGATGGCTTCTAGTTAAAATTATTCAAACGCGAACCAGCATATTATCAATCAGTCTCGCTTTCCCAAAATAAACAGCCAAAGCAATAAGAATTTCCCCTTTTAATATTTTTAAGGGTGCGAGTGTTGCCGAATCTACACAGGCAATATAATCAATTTTGCCAGATGTGTTTTTATCAATCAGAGATTGCATGAGTTTAATGATGGTGGTTGGATGACGTTCTCCCTTCAAGATTTTCGTTTTAGCTAGTTTTAAGGCTTTATAAAGATAAGTTGCTTCTTGACGCCCTTGTCGAGTTAAATATTGATTGCGAGAACTCATGGCCAGTCCATCGGCTTCTCTCATTGTTGGTAATATTTTAACTGTCACCGGGAAATTCAAATCCCGGACCATCTGTTTTAAGACAACACATTGCTGGGCATCTTTTTGGCCAAGATAAAGCACCTGGGGCTGAACGATGTTGAGTAGTTTTCCCACAATGGTTGTTACTCCTTGGAAATGTCCTGGCCGGGATTTTCCACAAAGGATGTCGGCAATTTTTTCAACGTTAATGTATGTCAAATAACCCAAAGGGTAAATCTCGTATACCGACGGAGAAAATATTATATCAACTTTTTCTTTTTTTGCAAATAAACAATCATTTTTTTTATCTCGAGGGTAAGTTCGATAATCTTCTCTGGGGCCAAATTGCATCGGGTTGACAAAGATGCTAAGAACCGTTAGATCATTTTCCTTTTTACTCCGACGGATTAAAGAGAGATGCCCTTCATGGAGAGCCCCCATAGTTGGGACGAATCCGATGCTTTTGTTTTGAAGTCGAGCGCTTGTCAGTATTTCCCGAAGGGCCTTGATATCTTTGATTATTTGCATTTCAAAAACTCTACCAGTAAGTGTGGTTCAATCTCTTTTAAGGAAGTCATGACAAAATCTCGTTCAAACATACGAGGGTGAGGTATGGTAAGATGCGGAGTTGATAACTTAAGGCTATCGTAAAGGAGGATATCAATGTCAATGATCCGTGGCCCGTTGAGGACGGTTTTGACTCGACCCATCCTTCCCTCTATGTCTTTCAAGAAACGCAGAAGATCCATAGGGGAAAATTCGGTTTGGGCTTTGGCTACCGCGTTAAGGTATTTCCCTTGGATGGGCCCTCCCATGGGAGAGGTTTCAATGATGGTAGAGACTTTTATGATCTTTAGACCAATATGTTCCAATGCCTTAAGGGCAGACAGGAGATTTTTTTTTCGATCTCCCAGATTGGAACCCAATCCTAAAAATACGACCGCCAATCCTCTCCTCCTTTAAGAAAGAATTTTTATAAAATTTTTTGAAGACGATCGACAACCTCATTCAATCGGTCTTTTAAGACCGTTAATGTCATCCGAATATATCCTTCCCCGGCCTTGCCAAAACCCAGTCCCGGAGTAACAACGATGTTCGCCCGGTCTAAAAAAATTCTGGCTGTTTCCTTGGAGTCATTAAATCCTTTGGGGATCTTTGCCCAGACATAAAAGGTGGCTTTAGGAAAAGGGATTTTCCAGCCAATGTTTCTTAAGCCGTTGATCAGACAATCTCGGCGTTCTTCATACATGGAACGTAACATGTTGAGTTCCTCTGCATCTGTTTTTAAGGCCGTGATCCCTGCCACTTGGATGGCTTGGAATACACCGGAATCAAAATTAGATTTAACCTTAGACAAAGCGGAGATCAATAGGCTATTCCCACAAGCCCAGCCGATTCTCCATCCAGTCATATTGTAAGTTTTGGAAAAGGAATGAAATTCAATAGTCGTGTCCTTGGCGCCCTCAATTTCTAGTAAACTGACAGGTTTGTTATTTTCATAATAGATCTCGGAATAAGCCATATCCGAAATAAGGATGATCCTCTTCTCTCTGGCAATGGCTACCAATTGAGTATAAAAATCTTTCGTGGCGGTGGCAGAGGTGGGATTGTTAGGGTAGTTGATGAACATGGCCTTAATGTCTTTGAGCCCTTCTATCTTTTTTAAATCAGGTAAAAAATCCTGGCTTTCTTTGAGGGGGACGTTAACAATTTTCCCTCCCGCAAAAATAATGGAGGCTCGATAAGCGGGGTAGGCAGGATCCGTGAGGATCACTTTATCCTTGGGGTTAATGATCCCTAGAGGCAAGTGGGCCAGGCCTTCTTTGGATCCGATCAGAGGATAGATTTCCCCCTGAGGATCAAGATTGATGGAAAATCGATTCTGAAACCACTGGGAAATAGAGGTTCTTAATTCCGGGAGACCCGCATCAAAGGCATAACGATGATTGGCCGGGTCATCCACGGCTTTTTTCAAGGCCTCAATGATATGTTTGAAAGTCGGGGTATCCGGATCACCCACCCCTAAATCAATGATATCCCTTCCTTCGGCTTTGGCCGTGCGTTTGGCCTTATCAATCTCCACAAAAAGATAAGGCGGCAATTCTTTAAGTCGATCAGAAAATTCAATTGTGGTTGAGGGGGATTCAGCGGTTGTTGACATTTATCTTTTCCCTTCTTTTAGGTATTGTCAAATTGGACTTTTATTCAATTTCATAGCGGTCTAAATTACCAAATTGTCCCCCGCCAAGGTGGGGCCATTGAGCAATATGGACCCCCGATTAAAACACTCGGGGGTGACAGAATCCGTGTCTCGAATTAGTATTATCATCGACCGTTCTTAAGTTGATCGTTCTTCACTTACAGTCCCAAGACCTCTTGCATACTGAATAAACCTTTGTCTTTATTGATGAGGAATTTGGCAGCCACCAGGGCCCCTTTGGCGAAAATGTCTCTGGTTTTGGCATGATGTTCAATGATGAGTGTATCATCTGGACTTTCAAAAATGATTCTATGATCACCGACAATTTCTCCTTCCCGAATAGATTCAATGTCAGTAACCTTACGCTTTGAATGCGTTTGAATGATTTCCGCTAAAGTTTTTGCCGTTCCCGAGGGGGCGTCCTTTTTGTGAACGTGATGAGCTTCAATGATTTTAACCGAATAGGAAGAAGGTGTTTTTAAAGACAGGATTTGCACCAACTTAAAAAGAATATTGACCCCTATCGACATGTTGGAGGCAAAGACGACGGGTATGATTTCCGATGCCTTTTTAATTTGGGAAATTTCCAAATGCCCCATTCCCGTTGTTCCTATGATCATTTTGATCCTGTGGTTTTGACAGGTCAGCAAATGGTCCAAAGTGGCCTGCGGTGTAGTGAATTCAATCAAGACATCACTTCCTTTAAGGTCATCGGGGTTGGATGTAATGGGAATGCCATGGATTTTTTCCTTGGCTTTGGGATGATCTTTGTGTTCTAAGAGAGTTGTGATTTGAAAGTCATGATCCTTAAGGGCAAGAGAGGTGATTCTTTGCCCCATACGGCCTTGACATCCACTTATGGCTAGACGAATCATTTTGATTTCAGGAAAGAGAAACTACCATTATGAGGAACTGATCCCGACCATTTGCGGTTGGGGATTGTTTTTTAACAAACCATAATTGGTTAAAGCCATTTTCAATTTAGCTGAATTTTCTTGACTCATGGGACACAAGGGAAGCCTTAATTCTGGCGAACATAATCCCAATAAACCCATAGCTATTTTAATAGGAATAGGGTTTGTTTCAAGAAAGAGGGCTTTAAATAAGGGCAACATTTTGAAATGCAAATCCTGAGCTTCCTTAATTTTCCCTTGATAGAAACTTGTTATGAGCTTAAGTATATCCTGAGGAATAATGTTAGCCGCAACCGAGATGACACCTATCCCCCCAATACTTAAGATGGGTAGGGTTAAAGCATCATCACCAGAAATCAACAAGAAATCTTTGCCACATAAATTTCTAATCAAAGACATTTGGTCGAGCGACCCTGAGGCCTCTTTGACTCCAATGATATTTTTACATTGAGCGGCCAATCGGGCCATGGTGGTGGGTTCGATATTCACTCCCGTTCGTCCGGGAATATTGTATAAGATAATAGGAATATTGACGCTTTCCGCCAGGGTTCGGTAGTGTTGATAGAGTCCCTCTTGGGTCGGTTTGTTGTAATAAGGCGAAACAACCAAGACGGCATTGGCTCCGGCCTTGGCCGCATGCTTGGTTAAAGAAGTGGCTTCCTCGGTTGAATTAGAACCAGTCCCGGCAATAATAGGAATCCTTTTCTTGGCAGCCTCAATACAGATTTCAATAACCCTTTTGTGTTCTTCATGACTTAAGGTTGGGGATTCGCCAGTTGTCCCGCAAGGAACGATTCCTTGGGTACCGTTTTTGATTTGGTATTCAATGAGTTCTCTAAATTTGGCCTCATCGACCTTGCCATTTTTGAGAGGTGTGACGATGGCAACGATGGATCCTTTGATCATTGATTTTCCCCCCACAGTATTTTTAAGGATGGGTTTAGCCATTCATTAGCACGCAATTTTTATCTTAAAAAGAATTCTCCTTGGGCAATAAATTTAGCGCTCCCTTTAAGCCAGACATTGGTCATCTGATTCTGATGGATATCAAATGTTACATCGAGTATCTCTTGACTTCTGGTTAAGACCTTCATATGAGCTTGTTTTACTTCCTGAATAAGGGGATTGGCTTTGCAATAAGAAACAATAGCAGCGGCCACACTTCCTGTCCCGCAGGCCTTGGTCTCATCTTCTACCCCCCGTTCGTATGTTCTAAGACCGATAAAATTTTGCTTTATTTGCTCAACAAAATCAACATTGGTTCCCCGCGGTAGAAAACGTCTATGATAACGGATGATTTTCCCAATTTTAGAAACATTGATATGATTAAGACCGTCAACATAAACAATCGCATGGGGAACCCCGGTGTCTATATACTGGATATGAATCTCTTTTCCATTGATTTTCAAAGGAATATCGGCTTGATAATCTTTCGGATCACTCAAACGCACACAGGCCTTTTCACCGTTTGCTTCGGCCTGAATCAATCCCGCCAGTGTTTCTAAGGTCAACAACCCCTTTTTTGGTTTACGGGTTTTTTTGATATAGACGGCCATACACCTTGCGCCATTGCCGCACATCTCGGCTTCGGACCCATCGGAATTGATAATCCGCATGCGATAATCTCCCTTTTGCGATGGTTCGAGGACCAAAAGGCCATCGGCCCCGATTCCATCGGTACGGTGGCAGATTTGAAAACACAGCCTTTTGTAATCCATCTTGGGGATGGAATCGATAACAATAAAATCATTCCCTGCCCCGCACATTTTAGTAAATTTTATGTTTCTTAACATGGAAAATTATCTTAGATTTTCGATCATTTTAATAGGGGAGGAATCGTTTCTCCGCGAATAAGATCAGCGAAGGTTTCCCTTTTTTTAGTAATGGCAAAATGTTTTCCTTTGACTATAACTTCGGGAACACGACAGCGAACATTGTAGTTACTTGACATCACATATCCATAGGCACCGGCACTCATGATGGCTAGGATATCCCCTTTCTTGACCTCTGGAATTTCTCGGCCCTTGGCAAAAAAATCCCCGCTTTCACAGATAGGTCCCACCACATCCACTTTCCTATTTGGTCGATTTGTTTGTTTAATGGGAATAATTTCATGATAGGCATTATAAAGGGACGGACGGATCAGATCATTCATTCCTCCGTCAACGATAATAAATTTTTTGAATCCATTATCTTTGATGTAGAGAACTTTGGTAACAAATATTCCGGCGTTTCCAACAATAAAACGTCCGGGTTCCATAATAATTTTAAGTCCAATTTTTTCTAAGAGAGGTAAGACCGCATTGGCAAAATCTTGGGCCGTTTGCGGTTTCTCATCTTTGTAAATAATCCCTAATCCTCCTCCGATGTCTAGATATTCTAATTCAATCCCTTCTTTTCGTAAAGTAGATAAAAATTCTAAGACTTTGCTAAGGGCACGGAGGAAAGGTTGCGGACTGACAATCTGCGATCCGATATGGATATGGAGTCCTTGAATTCGCACATAAGGATATTTCTTACGATTTTTTAAAAGATCCCGTGTGGAAGTAAGATCAATGCCAAATTTGTTTTTTAGAGTCCCGGTGGTGATAAAGCTGTGTGTAGCCGCCTCGACATCCGGATTAATCCTTAAGGCCACGCGGGGTTTGCGCTTTAATTTTTTTGCAATTCGATTGATCTCTTCCAGTTCGGGAATCGACTCGACATTGAACAATAAAATATTCTTCCTTATGGCAAAGGAGATTTCTTTTTCTGTCTTCCCGACCGAGGCAAAGACAATTTTTTGAGGATTGATGTTGACCATTAACGCCTTTTTTAATTCTCCCAGGGAAACGATATCAAATCCCGCACCGTGATCTGCCATAATTTTTAATACAGCCAGATTGTCATTGGCCTTCATGGCAAAACAGATCAAGGGATTGATCTTGGCAAAGGCCTTTTGGATCTTTGTCAAATGGTCCACTAAGGTTTTATAACTATAAAGATAAAAGGGAGTGCCAACTTTTTTAGCGATATCTTTAACCTTAACGGATTCGCAAAAGAGTTCCCTATTCTTGAAAATAAAGTCGTGCATCAGAGTTCACCTTAAGAATTATTAAATTTTCAAAACCTTTTTCCAACTTTCCATTTGTTGTTTGACGAGATCAGGGTTGGTAGACCCGTAAGATTTCTTAATTTTCACCGAACTCTGTGGATTCAGTAAAGACTTGATCTGGGTGTCTAATTTTTTCGAATAATGTTTTAATTCCGACTCACTGAGGTCGATAATCCTCTTTCCCTTATCTAAACAATCCTTGACAATAGTTCCAATGGTGTCATGGGCTTCTCGGTAGGATACACCTTTTTGAATCAGGTATTCCATAAGATCAACCGTAAAAAATGATTCGTCTTGGATGCGTTTTAAGATAAGGCTTTTATTGACTTTCAAAGTAGCAAACAGTTTGGCCAAAAGCGACAAGATCTCTTTGATGCGTTCAATACTCGCAAAAAGCGGCTGTTTATCCAATTGTAAATCACGGTTATATGTTAAAGGAAGTCCTTTAAGCAATATGAGGATTTCCTGCAAGTGGCCGTAAAATTTAGCAGTTTCTCCTCGAATAAGCTCTAAAACATCTGGATTTTTCTTATGCGGCATGATGGACGAACCTGTACAAAATGACCAATCAACATCAATATAGTTAAATTCCTTGGTGGCCCAAAGGATAAGATCCTCGCAAATCCTAGATAAATGCATGGCAATCATGGCCATATCAAAAATCGTTTCCACAACAAAGTCCCGATCACTGACCGAGTCGATGCTATTGCGACTCACACTGGCGAATCCTAAATGTTTGGCTAAAAGCTGTCGGTCAATGGGTAAAGATGTTCCCGAAAGGGCCCCACTCCCCAGAGGCAGAACATTAAGACGCCCGAGGTTACTAACAATTCGGCTTTTGTCCCTTTCTAACATTTCTACATAAGCTAGCATATGATGAGCCAGCAAAACGACTTGGGCAGCCTGCAGATGCGTGTAGGCCGGAATGATTGTCTCTTTATTCTTGCTAGCAAATTGCAAGATAGACTTTTGTAAACGATGGATGTATTGAACAACCTCGGGTAGCTCGTCCAGGCAATATAATTTGACATCGAGAACAATTTGATCATTCCGGGAACGGGCTGTATGGAGTTTATCCGCTACCTGACCAATATTTTTCTTTAATATATTCTGGATGTTGGTATGGATATCTTCTGCCTTGGGATCAAATTTAAAATGGCCATTTTCAACTTGAGAAAGGATTTTATTAAGCCCAGCGACAAGTTGGGATGATTCTGTTTTGCTAATAATCCCGCATTCTCCCAACATCTTGGCATGGGCAATACTTCCTAGACAATCATATTTGGCCAGTTTATGGTCATAACTGATACTAAAGGTAAAATGATCAGCGGATTGATCTGTTCCTTTTTTAAATCGACTTCCCCATAATTTTTTCATTTTTAAACCTCGTTTAAGGAGTTATCCACTATCCACTCTCAGTTTTCAGAAACTCCAACAAGTAGGGGCACGGCATGCCGTGCCCCTACTGATCAGTACGGCATTGCCCACAATCGAATAAACCCTTCGGCTAGCTTTTGGTCAAAGACATCTTTTTTCCCATAAGTCGCTAATTCTTCTTTGTATCTGGAATAAGGTGATTTTCTTCCGACAACAACACAATTACCTTTATAAAGTTTTAGGCGAATGGTTCCGGTGACATTTTTTTGAGTCTTGTTGATATATTCATCCAGTTGCTGTTTGAGGGGAGTCTCCCAGAGTCCATAATAGATTAATTCGGAATACTTAATCGAGATGCTTTGTTTAAAATGCAAAGTTTCCCGATCAAGAACCAATGACTCAAGATCATGATGAGCGGCATGCAAGATCGTTCCAGCCGGATTCTCGTAATTTTCCCGAGATTTAATACCCACCAGTCGATTTTCGATCATATCCACACGACCCACTGCGTTTTGCCCTCCGATTTCATTGAGTTTTTTTATCAAAGAAACAGGTTCGTACAGTTTTCCATTAATCTTCTTAGGGATTCCACCGGTAAATTCCAGTTCAAGATATGTCGGTCGATTGGGTGCCTTTAAAGGGCTCACCGTCATTTGATATATTTCCTCGGGTGGTTCTACCCAGGGATCTTCTAAAACCCCGCATTCAATACTACGACCAAAGAGATTGATATCAATGCTGTAAGGACTTTTTTTAGTCACATTGATAGGGATGTTGTGTTTCTTGGCATAATCGATTTCTTCCTCCCGAGTTTTAAATTCCCAAATTCGTAAAGGAGCAATCTGCTTCAATTCCGGATCAAGGAGCTTGACGGTTGTCTCAAACCGGACTTGATCATTCCCTTTTCCGGTGCATCCATGGGCAACAGCCTGGGCTTTTTCCTGATGGGCAATGGCCACTTGGTGTTTAGCGATGAGGGGTCGGGAAAGGGCAGTTGCCAACAGGTATTTATTTTCATAAATGGCTCCGCATTTAAGCGCCGCAAAAACATATTGATTAGCAAATTCATTTTGAAGATTTTTGACATAGACCTTGGAGGCCCCGGTTTTCAATGCCCTTTTTTCAATGGTCTTAAAATCCTCGGGTTGACCTAGATCGGCGATAAAGGCAATGACCGTATATCCTCTTTCTTTGAGCCACTTGATACAACAGGAGGTATCTAAGCCCCCCGAATATGCCAAGACAACTTTTTTCATAGATAAACTCCTGGTATTATCCTCACCTGATATAAGACAGTGAGGAAAATTAATGTTAAAATAA
>CAYJXI010000076.1:0-9307 GCA_964374105.1 uncultured Planctomycetales bacterium | reverse complement strand
TTTCTTCTTTTTCAAAACCGCATTCAGGGCATTTGATTACTGATTTAAGAACAGCCATCTTTAACTCGTCTTACAAGTTTTGCATTTACGATTTTCAACGTAGTTAACAACAGCTGCTATAAATAACCCAAACAAACCGATATAAATGAGCCGATAGTCAAAATAAATGTGAAAAGCAAAAAAAATTATTAACGGGCTAATTACACCAATGAGTAACCCATATATTTTTCTATGACTAAGATAAGCAATAATATTCCCAATCAAGGAAAGTAAAACGAATCCCTGAAAGACATATACTATGACCCCTTCATAGGGTCGTAGAAATCCCAATCCTAAAGTTGCTCCAATAATGCCTAACAAGGGAAAACAAGCGGGGCAACCGGTGGCGGCTATCAATGAGAAAACTGCACCAAGTGCCCCGAACTTATCTAAAAATTTTGCTTTCACGGCTTTAATCGATTTTCTTCAAGTTGCTTTTTTGAATTTGATCAACAAGCTGATTCCATTCATCTTTCTTCAGCTTAACAAGGTTTTCTTTTTCACCGATTAAAACCTCATTGTCGTAGATAGCTACTTCTGGACAGCAGCAACAATCCGGACAAAGTGAAACTTTTAATTTTGGGTTCATTTTCTTTTCCTCCTTTCGTCTTTTTCAATTTGTGGACAGATAGCATATTTCATTTTTTTAGCTTGCTTAGGTTCTATCCATTTTCCCAGTTTATCTTTTAACTGATTTTTTGCTTTTGTGAGCTCTTTAATATTTGCCTCATACTCTTTTATCTTCTGAGTAAAAAGTTCTCGAACTACACAACAACAAGGCTCCAGGCCTCTTCTACTGCTAGAAATTATTTTCTTAATTTCGAAAAGTTTTAATCCCAAATTCTTGGCTTTCTTAATAAACAATAGTTTTTCAACATCCTCTTGTGTATAAAGCCGGTATTTTGAATTTGTCCGTTTCGGTTTCTTCAGAAGTCCAAAATCTTCATAATACCGAATCGTCTTTGTTGGGACGCCTGTTTGCTTGCTTAAATCTCCTATGAAAATATTCTTTTTCATCTTTCCATCCTGTTTGAATTATACACCTTCCAGTATACTATAAAGTCAAGAGAATTTTTTAAAAAGAGAAAGCCTTGCAGGAATGCTACTCCCACAAGGCTTAATTTATGATTTGGTGGCCTTGGACGCCGCTCGAACCCGAAAATGGGTTCAACTCCACGAAGGAAATCAACGCGCCCTCCTTGACGCTAGTCGAACCCGTCAGGGCGCAGAAATTACGCTATTTGTGAGACTTTATAAAATTCGCAAACATAAATTTTTACTGTCTTTGGGGCAACCTTTTACTAAAATAGACCAAAATCAATAAACCGAACTCCAGTGTCCCCTGAATTCCTGCAATCATAAAGCTCGGGGGCTGGATCGTTTATGTTTTAAATTTTGGTTCATTTATTAAATTTATTATCTTCTGCTATCCCTTCTAGACAATTTCGAATTTTAAATACATCTTCTTCAATATCCTTTATTCTCCCCTCACATAACCCATCCACAGTTCGCTCTAAATTATCAATGGCAGCTGTTATTGGGTCAAATAAAATAAGCTTAACAAGTAAAAATAGAAATCCTAAAAATACAATTGAGACAATAGTTTCTAACATAACATCCCTCCCGTGATAATTCAGCGCAAGGTTGATTTACGCTGATTTTGCCACATTAGTGCTCTTCTTCACCTTAATCAGAAGATTATATCTACCTTGTTAGATAACGTGCTGGGGACGCTTGTCTCCACAAATTCTTCAAAGCAATCAAAGATGTCTATCTGGCAAAAATCTTTAGCATTTTTACCAGAAATTTTGAATATAATATCGCGGACTCCCTGGTGATTCCCATCTACAATCGTTAACTTCGGGAAATTGGAGTTATCCGCAATTGCCCTTCCTATGCTTTCCCTTGCTTTTGTGTCTGCTTCCCTGAATGAATATCCAGCTATAACGATCTCATTCGCCTCTCTTAAAGCCTTTTCGGCTTCAGTCCACAGTGGCTCAAAAATATTGCTATATTTTTTAAAGCTTTGGTCTTTATTAGTTGCTGGCGGAACCAGAATTGGTGTGGACTCCTTTTGGGAACACTTATTGCAAAACGTTTTATCTTCATACTCTTTAAACCAACAAAGTTCGATATTTTTGCAGTGATTACAAAATAGCCAGTTAAACGAGCCGTGGAGTTTTAAGATTTTTAGTCTACCTTTATATCCTTCTTCATAGCTATCAAAATTTGTTATATCTTTGAATTGGATTCGGTACGAAAAACTTTGGCTTAAATTATTAGCCAACATTGCCCTTTCTAATAAATCATCGTAATTAAAGGAAACAATTGTAACGGCGTTGCCTCTCTTGATATCGTTTTCAATCCTATTTGAAATAAACATTCTAGAATAACGTCTGCCGGAGGGCGGGTTGGAAGAGGTAGTTTGTATTGTTTTGTGAATAAATTTCTTAACTATTGCTTCTGCATTGTTGTCTTTCAATTCCATGGCTTTACTAAGAACCTGCTCAATGCCAATATGCCTATCAAGATAGGCCGATTGCCATTCTTTCGAGGGATAATTGTCATATTCCTTAGAATGAAACGCTTTCTTTGTAAATTTAAAAAAATCATTAATAGTATCTGAATCATCCCCATCCCAGTTATCTGTCCCTTCTGATATAAATCCATTCATTAAAGGTACACCATCGGGTTTGGAAGCGCCTGCGCCTAAAATATAAACTTGTGTATGCATTTTTTCTTGAAAATCAAATATTACAAATAATAATTTTGGGATTTGGGCATGTTCAAAATCTTAACGAGTTCTTGATCTTCTCCCAGCCACGCGAGTTCGACATACCGTCAAAGGTAGCGCGAGTCCTTTGACGGTAGTCGAACCCTTGAGAGTTCAACTTACCGTCAAGCGAAGCGCGCCTGAGAGGACTTGAACCTCCAACACCTAGTTCCGAAGACTAGTGCTCTATCCAGTTGAGCTACAGGCGCAGGATTCAATCGTAAATAAAAGTTGATTTATTTTGATAAAGAGATTTTAAAACGTCGTGGAGTTATTATAGCAGTGATCACTATTTAATCAAGACAGGTTATCGGGATAAGATAGGGTAGGATTAATTCCTTAAGTTTGTCAGAATCCAGTCTTGGGAAAATCCGGCATGAGTTTTTGTTCCAATTTTTATAACCGGAACACCCTGAAGGCCTATGGCGTCATATTTTCTTTTTCCTTGGGTGTCGCGTTCAATATCGTACTTGCGGAAATTTATTCTCTGGGCGTTGAGAAAACTCTCCAGTTGTTTACAATAGGTACACCACGATGTCACAAAGATTTCTACCTCTTGTTGCTTATTGGGAGTTTGTCGCTCTTGATGAAAAGCTGGATTTATTTCCCCTAGGGACCGTCTATAATTATCTGGGGAGGGTCGGTCGCGTTTATCTTGAGAAAGGAGGTTGATCTTATCTTGGATCTGATCCTGATATTGCTGGGGGATTGATTCCATCCGATTGACATACCAGATGTTCCCTTTGGAGTCTTTATATTTCACAATCGCAGCCTCAGCAGAAGCTCCCCAAATTAAAATTAAAATTATTAAAAAAAGACTCATTTTCTTCATACTGTAAGGATAACATGATTATCTTCCCGATTCAACCTAAGCCATTCGCTGAAATTTCTCTAATGACTTTAGTTTTCTCGTCGTAAGATATAGGTTAATATTAGACCCAAACCACCGCTCATACTGTTAAGGATAACATCCTTCAGTTGATAATACCGGTTGGGTAAAAGATACTGGATCCCCTCATCAGCCCAACCCAGGAGGCTAGTTAGAATAAAGGCCCCCCCATAAGCCAAAAGGTCTGAGCAATCCAATCTTAACGCCTGGTAAATGAGGAATCCTAAAAACCCATATTCGACAAAATGGATTTTTTCTTCGGGTATTTTCAAAAACCACATCCCTAGGATGTACATCCCGATAATCCCCCCCAGCAAAAAAAGCGTAGCTATTTTTTTGATTTTTTGTTTTTGGAAATAGGCGGCCAAAATAGACCCCAATAATAAAATTAGAAAAAAGTTTGTGAGAATCAGAAAGGGGGTTTTACTTTTTAGAAATTCACAGATGGGTCTGACGATGTAAAGTGTTGAATAAATAAGCCCAACCCATAACACCACCCAGGACCAATATTTCAACCGTTTAGATCTTTTATCTATCATAGGTCATCTTTAATCTTTTCCCATCGGTTTCCAGGATAATAGTCCCCTCCTTGTCCGTCCTTAAAGTCTTTCCTTTTAATTTTCCAATATCTTTAGGGCTAGGGATTCCATAATCATTAGGGCCAGTAGAAATCACAAAAACTTTATTCTTAAAAAACTCCACAAACTTTTCGCTTGTTTCTCCCCCGTGATGAGGAATTTGGACACATTGGCTTGATTGGATCGCTGGAAAAATTTCAATCAGCTTTTCTTGTTCCGGAGGGGTGATATCCGCGGTCAATAAAAAAGACACCTGTTGATAACGCAGCCAAATCACCAGCGAATTGCCGTTGGTAGAACCCGATAAATGAGCGGGATTAAGAATATCCATCGTGATCTTACCATTTGCTAAAAATAATCTGCTTCCCTGTTTTAAAATTTCTATAGGAATGCCTTTCCCATTCAAACTCTTTATTAACAAGGAATAACCCTCATCCGCCCGAGTCTCATCCCCATTTGAATAGAATTCCTCAATCGGTAATTTTTCCAGTATGGTTAAGAAACCTTCAAGATGATTTTTGTGAGGATGCGTCAGAATCCCTTTATGAATCTTATCAATCCCTTTTGAATTGAGATAAGACAAAACATCGCTGACCCTTTCCTTGGGACCTGCATCAATCAAGAGGAATTCCTTAAGGGGAGACTCAATGAGGATACAATCGGCAAAGCCGACGTTCAGGAAATGAATTCGCAAAGGTTGATCCTGAGCAAAAATATTCTTGGGACAAAGGAGGGTGAGGAGAAATGAGAGCAAAAAAAAATTTCTAAATCCGTATTCCTGGAGATTCAAATCAATTCTGTGCTGGTTATGGAACAACAATTTGGGACCATATCAATTTAAGAGGATTAAGTCTTCAGATTCTTTTCCAAATCTTCCACCGCTTTCTTCGCTTCTTTCTGACTTGTGCCAAAAATCTCACAATACACTCGGAGAGCTGCCTCTTTTTCCCCGTTGATCAATAGGCGTCTGACATCAAAGAGGGTTGCTTTTCCTTTATCGGGATAAAGACCACGTCTACGCAATTGGTTGAGCTGCCAAATCCAATAGGTTCGCATGAAAATCAGAAAACAGATACCCATAATGACTAAGGCTAAAATTCGAATCATGGCCACTGACCCCTTGAAAAATCCCTCATCTTAAAAACTTCATTTAAAATCACAATTTCACAAGTCAATAGTCCCCACTTCAATTATAAACTTTTTCTAGTAGAAATGAAAAGATTTCCTTTAAAGATCTAGTTTTTGGAAATATTCTTCTTAAATCAAATAGGACTTTGAAGGGGATCAAACTTCTCCCTGCTCATCTTCTTTATTGAAACCATCAACCACTTGCTTGACTTCCATTTCGGCTTTTTGGATTTTGTTTTTACATAATTTGATAAGTTCAACCGCCTCTTTGACCCTTTCGGACAACTCGTCAACATCGATGTCTTCATTCTCAATTTTGCTGATAATTTCATCAAGTCGTTTCATGGCTTTTGAATATTTTATAACCGCCACTTTTAGGCCTCCTTATTGATTGAATTGATTTGACTCTTTAAAATCCCATCCCAGAGCTCTGTGTTGATCGCATCACCCTTCTTCACTTCTTTAATACTTCCAACGGCATGACCATTTTGAAGACGAGTGATACTAAAACCACGTTTTAAAGTGTTACGAGGATTGGCGATCTCAAGAATTCGATGAAAATTTTCGATCTTGGATAAATTGTTTTTAATTCTCACTTTTACTGTTTTTGACAAGACCCCTGGCAAGTCCTCGGTTTTGCGATAAATCTCTTTCAATATCCTTAAAGGATGCCGCTGAATAAATTCGGAAATTCTTAAGATATTCTTCTCATGAGTCTTCAAATAAGTCGAGGTCTGGCTATAGAGTGAACCGGCTAGGTTTCGTAATCTTTGTTTTTTATACTCAATCATTTGTTGACTTAAATTTATAGCGGTATGTGCTTTCTGTTCCATTTCCAAGAGAGAATTGTTCACTCGCAGAATTAAAAATTGGGCAACAGCGGTAGGTGTTTTCAAAAACGTGTGGCTGGCTAAATCGGTTATGGTGATATTGATTTCATGCCCAATCCCACTTAAAACGGGATAACGAGATTGGGCAATTCCTTCGGCAATAAGCTCACTATCAAAACAGCTCAATTCGGCAATAGAACCCCCTCCCCGCGTGATGACAAGGACATCCAAACTATCAAATCGGTTTAATTCTAATAGGGCTTGACAGACATCCGCTTCGGCCATTTTGCCTTGCATGAGTGTATTGCGATAAAAAACTTGAAAGGCAAAACCGCTTGAGCCTAATTCTGCGATAAAATCATTATAAGCCGCCGAATCATAAGAGGTTATCAATCCTATCCGTAGTGGAAGGAAGGGCAAAGAATATGCTTTATTTTTATCTAAAATCCTTTTCTTTTTTAGAAGAGCAATGAGCCTTTGCTTTTGCTGGGCGATGAGACCAAGGGTATAAACAGGATCAATGCTATCTACGATCAATCGCATGGCTCCATGGGGTGGATAAAAATCAATTTTACAGAGGAATTTCACTTGAATATCATCTTTCAATTCAAAGGCATTTTCTGCACCTTTTAAAATCCCTTCGATATAAGCTTTACGACCAGAGAAAATCACTAAACCAATCTTAGCGATGATATCTTTAGATTGCGGATCCTTCTCACACAGTTCAAAGAAAATATGATTTTTATCCTTATTGCGATTGTAGCCCTGGATTTCTCCGCACACCCACAAGGAATTGGGGAATCCCATGTTAATCACATCTCTTATAAGATGATTAAGTTCGGAAACAGTAAAATATTCTTTATTCACAAAATTTTGTTCATTGGAATTCATATTGTTCAGTTGTTTAAATCGTGGCATGGGATACGTTTTAACTTGCTTACAAAAATTGTGGGTTGATCATCGAGATGATAACCCATTGACCATTCTGATCTTTTTCTAACATAACCATGGAGCCGGTTAAGAAAGCCACACATCTTTTCGCTTCCTCTCCCACAATAAGTCTTGAAACCAAGTGAGAAAGAAAGGGAAGATGACCAACAATCATACAAGGACAATTGAGTTGGGCGATATCCCCCAGCATACGATCCGTTGAGCCATTGGGAGAAAGATACCCCTTCATGACTAACTTAGCCTTGGGATTAATATGATTCTTTAAGATCTCGGCTGTTTGTTTTGCCCTTAATTTGTTGCTGTGATAAATAAGCTCTAGCGAAATCTTGGCTTCTTTAAGAGTTTGTGCCAGTTGAGTCACCTCGGCCACACCTTTCGGACTCAATTGTCTTTGTTCATCAGGAGAATCAGGATTGGCCTCTCCGTGACGCACTAGGAAAAGATACATGAAACACTTCCTTTATTCTTCAAGATAATCGCAAAACAGCCTCTTTGATCTCTTCTTTCGTCGCATGCCTATGCGACTCAATCACCTTGATGTGGTTTCCATTAATAAATGGCAGAATGGTTTGTAAATCAAAATCTCCTCTAAAAGGAGCCTGATGGTCTCTTAGGCCCTTAATACCATGAAGGTGAAAGCCTATCGCTTTCGGACCATACTGGTTTAAATATTTTAAATGGGGTGTTATGCCCAGGTAATCATTCACCTGGGCATGACCCACATCGTGCCAATAATAGAGGCCCTGATCACCGAATAATTTAAGAAGCTCACCAATCTCTTCAACATTAGGAATTTCTAAAGGATAGTAACGTGTTTCTAATCCAATCTTTACCTTCTTTTTATTGGCATAGTCGAGGATCTCCTTAAGGCTTTTTTGGAGAGCTAGCAAAAAGGGGGCTCTATTTTGGTAACGCGAATTTAACAAATCTTGCCTTATCTTTTTAAATTCTTCGCTATGATGTTTCCCTTGTCTGAACAAATTAAATAGAATCCCGGATGTATCTTTTGTCAGTTCGATGGTTCCGGCATGAATAACAACAACCTCCGCTTTAACAACCAAAGCGGTATCAAGGGTCCTCTTTGTCCAGTTTACGGATAATAAACGCTCTTGCTCATCAAGAGCCGATAATCGATAGTAATTGGAAGGGTGTCGGGGAGAAGGGTGGTCATAAGGAAGAGGACAAAAATTATGGACACTTAAAACCTTGACTTTCATTTCCTCTAGTAACGAGATGAGCTCTCGCAAGTTTTCCAGAGTTATCGTGTAGCCAAGCTCAATGGAATCTAACCCCAAATCTTTGATCTCAAGGATCATCTGACGTAGCGGTTTTCCTGGATGATAATTCCAAGCGGTAGAGATAGACAACATCAAAAAACCCCCCTTCATTTTTCTCGGGCAATATAAATAAAATGAGGAACGATGATGGCCGAGGAACAGAAAATCAGGAGAAATTTTAAAATGGAATCATTCATAAACTTGACCAAACAAGCAAACCCTAAAGCAATAAGAAAAGCGGAAAAATCTAAAATCAGTGGCTCCGATTCTCCCGGGTACAATTTTAAAGTTCTTAGCAAAAATCCTGCCAAGAACAATATGGCGATAAGAAAATAAATCTCAGTTAAATGACGATGATAAAGAACCATCATAATTTCACAGATCACAGTGATGATCAACCAAAATCGATAATAACGCCACTGGCTCTCTTTTATTCCAAAAGGGTATGGATGCATGGCTTTCTCACAGACCCCATTTTATGTCATGGTATTACCGCCGAGAGACTAAGGCGATCCGAAAATTACTAAATTTGAGTTTTAAAACCTTTTTAAAGGCCAAAATTCCCATAAGGACCCAAGCCAAACTTCCTAAGACAGCCCCAAATTTGCCGGGTTCGGCTCCAAACAACTGGGCTATAAATTCAACGCTGACCCCAACAATTAACCCCACCACCGCTCCTAAGAGTGCGCTTCGCCAAAACCAACTCCACCAAATCTTAAAACACATTTCCCAAGTTGGCTCAATGATCTTACGTAGCTCTATTTGGTCTGTTTCATTTTCCATACCTTCTCCTGGTATTATCCTCACCTGATATAAGACAGTGAGGAAAGTTAATGTTAAAA
>CAYJXI010000075.1:0-9519 GCA_964374105.1 uncultured Planctomycetales bacterium | reverse complement strand
ATCTTCAACCCCTTGCTATATGGATTCTTCATAGAACTTTTGACACTACCCACCACTTAACTCAACCGCTTTCCTTAATATCATGACAACCCGCATCATTTTTAGGAATAAACAATATCCCTGCCTTCATACGTAGGAGATATAGGATTCACCGCATCCTCACTTATTTTCTCCATCATTTGATAAATCCTCCTTTGCAGGGGAGCCAAACTCTTTACCTGCTTCGGCTCCGGCCCCGGACGAAAGGAAAAAAACAAAGAATCTCGAATATAGCCAGCCTCGGGAATGCCAGCACGATGCAAACATACATTCGGCAGCATCAAATGCGCTGTTCCGATTTTGCCAGTCAACTGCTTAACGTAGGTTTTATCTTCCAGTTCCTCCAACGAAACAGCGTAATCATGCCGAGTGTAAAAGCCCATGCGCATGAGCTGTCGGGTCCGCTGTCTGGTTTGCAAAAAGGTCGGCCCATGAGCTTCGGTCACATCGTGCAAAAAGACGGCCATATGAATCAAATCCTTTGGGCCATTATCGCAATGCCACCTGGCTGATAACAAATTCTCTTTGGTGCGGTCAGATTCTGGAATGTGTAAAAGACGGGTGCTGGGAATAGAAAACAATTTAAAGTACGACTTGTAAAAACTGTGCAAAACCTTTTTCAGCCTCTCGTTCTGTGCGAAGGAAAATATTTTCGGCATATACTGTTTTAAATCCACTTCGGCGCGAATCGTACGGCTGTATTTGAAGCGCTGAATAAACTGTTCATTTTCAATAAGCGGCACGAATTGTTCATGGATTTCTTGAATAAGGTTCGGATCATACAGGTCCGGAATGGTAACAAAACCCTTTTCCTGCAACTCCTGAGCATACGCATCTTCACAGCAACGAATATGGGGAGGGACAACCGGGGATACTGCTAAGCGCCGCGTATAAGTATAAAATACTTTGCTGGGACGGATGGGCGCCCCCAGGATGTTCGAACGCATTCTCACCCCGCAACGATGAACGGGTCTCAAAATTGGTTTAATGGCTTTCATAAGTTTAAGCATAAAGGCCTCCCAGTATTAGGGTACTCAGTCATTACTTCATATTGAACACATTCCTCACATTTAAGCCCTGATTGGTCATATGCCAACGGGCTTTGATCAAATTCTGATCGGTAAAATGAAAAATACTTCCCGCTGACACCGCCGAAACCCCGGCCAATTTCACGACATCGATAAAGTCACTTAATTTTCCTGCCCCGCCGCAGACAATCAGGGGAATCGTGATTTCCTTGTTGAGTTCCTTGATCAAAGGGAAATCGTATCCATTCATCATCCCATCCCGGTCAATGGAATAAAGGAAAATCTCTCCTACCCCTCTTTGTTCCAATTCCTTTGCCCAAGGAATAACTTCCCATTTTGTCTCGGTTTCTTTCCCATGAATAAAGACCTTATTTTTCCCATTGATCGATCGATACGTAATGATCCCGACAATCGTTGAGGCCCCAAAGGCACCTGAGGCCTCATTGATAAAATCCGGCCGCTCCACAAAGGCCGAGCAGATGGCCACTTTATCCGCCCCTATCTTTAAAATTTTACGGATATCTTCCAGTGTTCTTAGGCCCCCCCCCACGGTTAAGGGCATAAAACATTCCTCGGCTACCCGCTGAATGATATTAAAAAGGATATCCCGTTTTTCGTTACTGGCCGTTATGTCCAAAAAAAGAAGTTCATCCGCCCCTTGGGCATCATAGATCTTAGCGCAGGTCACCGGATCCCCGGTGTCCCTTTGCGAAGAAAATTGTTTGGTCTTAATACAACGTCCCTGTTTCAACAAAAGGGTTGGGATGAGTCTCGTTTTAAGCATCTTTTTTAAGTCCCGTCCCAATTAACAAATTCTCTTAAAATTTTCTGTCCATTTTCCTGGCTTTTTTCCGGATGAAATTGGGTGGCAAAGATATTCTCTCTTTTCACGGCGGCCGTAAATTCTATGCCGTAATGACACTGAGCCGCCACATCCTTAGGATCGTGATTGGCCATATAGTAACTATGAACAAAATAAAATGTATCGCCACTTTGAATACGTTTGAATAAGGAGTTTTGATTAAGTAACTGTATATCATCCCAACCTACATGGGGAACTCGCAAAGTCTTATCGGGAAAGGAAAATTTAACAATCTCTGCATCAATAAACCCTAGTCCTTGTGTTTCCCCGAATTCAAAACTCTTTTTGGCTAACAACTGCATCCCCAAACAAATCCCTAAAAGGGGTCGTTTTTCTACCAGCACTTTTTGTTTTAACATCTCCATCAACCCCATCTCCTTTAAATTTTTCATCCCGTCCGGAAACGCCCCCACACCGGGGAGGATAATCTTATCGGCCTGCTCAATCACTTTCCGATCTTGTGAAACCACAACCTCTCCTCCTGCATACTCTAGCGCCTTGGCGACTGATCTTAAATTCCCCATCTCATAATCAATAACGACAATCATAGACTTAAGGCGGTCCCTCGAAAGCGGCCCCGCCATGGCGGGGTGGATGCCCCGCTCAAGGTGGAGCATGACATTTTTTTTATTTCATTAAGATCCCGTTTTCTTTTACTTTCGAAGACTTTAATTTATCTTTCGACAATTTTTCCTGGGAACCCCCCTCCAATAAATGCCATTGCTGCATATCGGCAAGGGGTTCTCCTTTGGGTGTCTTTACAAAATCATGGTTGTAAGGACTAATCGCCTGCCGCGTGAGTGTTTCATTAAACTCTTCTTCGCTGACCCCCACGTATTGAAGAAAGACATCTAAACTGGCTGGTCTTTTGCCTTCGTATTGTTTGACAAATTTCAAGGCTTCTTCTCTAGTCAGACGACCGTTTCTTATGTCTATGCTCGTTAAATGCGTCACTCGGGCGAATCCTCTTTTAATAAACTTGCAATAATCTCTTATTCCTTGGAAGGCGCATTCAATCTTTTCGTATTGATAACCGGGAGGAACTCCCTCGACAATATCGCCTTTCCATCCCAACTCTTTACGAATAATTTCAAAATGCTTTTTGGGATCCCAGGGGATGAAATTTCCCAGGGGAACCGAACAATAATCAATAGCCTTTAATTCTTTGAGGGGGGGATAAACAAACGGTTCCAAATCCCGCATCGTCACCCCTTCCCCGAGCATCCCCACCATATCTTCCGCGGTGATTCCTAGATTTACCCAGGCATGGAAACGCCTTTCATCCACATGTTCCATTTCATCATATTTGTAATAGGAGGTGTATTCGGCAGATGGTTCTCCCCAGATAATAAGAGGGATCTTGAATTTGACGGCGATCTGCATCGGGTAAGTGGAAACCCCCACATGGCAATGCCAGCAGAAATCCCCTTTGCGGATCATGGCCTCCAGCATGAGCCTCTTGACGATCTTAGGATTGGCCTTAAACTTTAAAAAATCACAGCCCAAGATATTTAACGTCCTTTCGACATTGGCTAAGAGATTCGGCCGAAAGAAGCCGTGATCAAAACTCACCACCAAAGGCTTTAAATGAAATTCCTTCATCACGGTATAAAGGGTAAAGGTTGTGTCTTTTCCCCCACTGAAAGGAACGATACAATCATACTGGCCTTTACTGCGGTATTTCTCACAGATTTTTTCAAATTCCTTTCGGCGGGCCGCCCAGTCAATATTTTCCTTCTTGTATTCAATCTGCCGACAGACATTGCACACGCCTTCCTGATCAAAGGCAATCGTTTCATGTGTCTCGGGAGTTACACATTTGGAACATAATCTCATAGGTATCACCTTTCTTTGATTGGATTACAAAATTTATTTCCCATCCTGAAACGCTGATCATGAAAAAGCCATTTAGACTGCTTGAAATATCGCCTTGGCAAGGGATACCTTAACCTTCTTGATCCTCTTTTGGATCCTCGGATTATTTTCAAAATCTCTCAATAATCCGCCTTTCCCATCTGCTACCCCGATAATCCGGGTTGGCCATTTGGCGGAATCGACCACAATATCCCCACTTTGACCGATCACACCTCCGGACACGATGGGCACACCGGCGATTTTCCCCCGTCCCATAATAGTATTTTGAAGATAATAGGTCTTAAGAACCGTTTCAATCTCTCCAAAGAGTCCGGCGCGCATATCAATCCGATAAATCGAAAGGCCTTTTTTCATGCCTAAGACAATGGCTTTGGGATCGATACTCCCCGGCCCAGCATCCATAAGGATTGCATTTCGGTTAACGTGTTTAATAATATCATTACCAATACTAACGGTAAAGGGAGTTAATCCTAAGATGACCTCTGCCTTCTTCATGTTTTCGATTGTAGGTTTAAGTATTCGTTTTCTATTTAAACCATAAAAGTCTCGGTTATTAAATTCGTGATCATTGAGAACGAAATGTCCATAAAAAGTGAGTTGAAAGATAAGCTTTTGGGCCAGATAATTATCACCCGTCACTAAAATATGTAAGCGTTTTTTCCCGGAAGTCATAAGATGGATCCATTTCAAAACACTCTCAAGCTGAGCATCAGTATCATTGTAAGGTAAAATAATACTCTTTAAATCTTTGAGTTCCCTTTCGAGGTCCTTATAAAGCGGATAATCTATGAGGATATAATCGCAGCAGCCATCGATGGTCTTAAGGATTCCGGTGGCATCATGGTCACTAGCAATCTCAGCATTGCCAATGATATAGGCAGCGTTATGTCGAATGAAGGGGAAAGTCGTTTGTTTTTTATTTTGATCAGCACTCCTGGCCAGGGTAAAAATCGTTTGCCGCCCGGTTTTTTTAGATAAAACAGTCATTTCCTGGACAATCTGGCGACTTTGATTTTCGATATCCATTTGACTTTTGTTTCGGATCAAACTCGATACATCAAAATCAAAATGCATGGATTTAAAACGATTCTTAGCGGGTTTCAGCCTCTGACTGACCCTTTCGACAAGCTCTTCATTGACCTTGACTCGATCAATCTTGCTGACTTCTGTAATGAGTTCTCTGGAATCCAATTGATAAATCCTGGCGAACTTATCAATGATCTTCATGAAGCTAGAGTGAAATTGCGCTGCCCCTAGAATTGCGCTGATCGAATCCACACCTTTTTCTCCTCCCACCATGGATTTGATGACCCTTTCTCCCAAATCCAAAGTCTTATATAAATCAATGCCGAGTTGATAGCCCATCTTTTCTAAAAGGATCACGAGGATCGCGGTCTGGGCATTGCCCGCACTTCTTCCCATCCCTCTTAAAGAGGCATCGACAATGCTGGCCCCAGCCTTGATCGCCTCAAGCGAATTGCAAACCGCAAGGCAGAGATTATCATGGCCATGAAAACCCACCAAAGCCCCGGTTTCATTTTTGACAACCTGAACATAAGATCGAACATCTTCCGGCAACATCCCACCGGCCGAATCCACCACACAGATACAATCGGCACCGTATTGGAAACTTAAGCTCGCCTTCTTGGCAAATTCCTTGGGAGGCACAGCATAAGATTTCATGAGGTTTGCAGAAACAAACATCCCCAATTCTTTTGCCCGTTTAATGAATCTTTCGCTTTTTTCTACATCGGTCACATCGGTCCCAATACGAATAAAATCCATCCTGTACTTTGCGGCCAGTTCAATATCTTTCAGTTCGGCAATCCCGGGAATACAAAACATCCCGTATTTAGCTTTCTTTAAGGTCTGCCTAGCGGCTTTCAGATATTCCTCATCCGTTGCCGCGGCCACCCCTAATCCTTTTTGGGATGCCCCTAACCCTAGTCCATGCCCGATTTCAATCAGCTCAAAACCAGCCGATTGAAGGCCTGCCACAATCACCGCGGTGTCTTCAACGGTAAATTGATAATCGATGGAATAACTCCCATCGCGCAAGGTACAATCCAAAATTTTTATTTTCTTTTTATCCTTTTCGTTCATACTGATCCAAAATTTTTAAGATGCAATCGATATTTCTTCGGATAACCTTCTTTGTCAATCGGCCATCCACCCAAAGATTAAAAATATTCTTGCCTAAATATTCTGCTTGCGGTAAGGGGCGCGGATCCAAATCGTAAAAAAGATGCACGGGAGGATACCAATTGCTGACATCGATTCTTTTAGCACGGATCGCCTGGGCAATGTCCTGTTGATAAGGACTATGGATTAAAAAGCTATAACGCCAAAAAACGCCTTTGAATCGATAGTGAGGATGCCGAATTTTAGGGTGGATTAAATATTTTCGATAGATTCCAGCGTTTTCGTTTCGATTGTCCACAATACTTTTAAGAGTCTTTAATGCCTTTTTTAATTTCAAAGCAAACTCCACCTTAAGGTCGCCGTAAAGATAAAGATCTCTAAATAAATAAGGGAAACTGTAATAAAGCCTTCCTAAAGAAAAATCCTTTCTGACAAAGGAGGCTAAGGAATAGTAGACCTTTCGGTAGGTTTCATTAAGCAAGGAATAATTTTTAATTTTAGGCGGCAACCTTCTTAAATGATAATGAAAATCTTTTAAATATTCTTTTCGATCAAATAAAATTGCCCCTCCCACCCTCACATCAATGATTTTGGTATGTCCGAAACTTAAAATAGAAATATCTCCAAAAGATCCCAAGGGTTGTCCTTTGTATTCTCCACCCAAGGCCTGGGCTACATCTTCGATCAAGGCGATTCGATTTTTTTGGGTTATTTCCACAATTTGATCAATATCCGCCGGCTGGCCATAACTGTGCGCCAGGATTAAACAACGAATATCCTTAGAAGTCTTAAGGATCCTTTTTAAGTCTTCTGCATCCAAATTGTAATCCGACAGATTCACATCACAAAATAGAGGTTTCAATCCCGCATAAATAACCGCATTGGCAGGGTTGAGGCAAAGGATGGAAGGCAAAATCACCTTGCCGGAATGGAGCCCCAAGACCTTCAAAGCCAGATAAATAGCGGTTGTCCCTCGGCTCACCAGAAGGCAAAACCGCCGGTTATGCATTTGGGCTAATTGATGTTCCAACGCTATTTGGACTCTGGAGGTTAACACTTTCAATTTTTCCTTGTTTTACTAGTTCAGAAACCTGAACCATCGTTACAAATTGCACGGCCTTGCGGTAGCGATGGGCCTCGATGATGATGTAACGAAGATTCTGCAAAACCTGTTTAATATCAAAAGATAACAGGGGATGGGAATTGGGTTGGGATAAGACTTCCGAGGGATGCAAATTGGTCACCAACAAATCCTCCTGTTCAATGAATCGGGATAAAGATTTCTCCATCAGCTCATGCCGGAAAGAAAGGTTGACATATCTTTTGACCGGGGCCTTATCATAATCAACCTTTGTTTCGATCATCGACATCGGCACCTCTAAAATGGATAAATGTTCCTCTGAGGGCACACGATAATCATGGAGAGAAGAATAATATGGTTTCTGAGGAGTGATCGACCAATCCAAGACTCGAAATTCATCCTTTCGGTATCGTCCCGGCAAGGCGGTTGAATCCACTAAAAATCCCATCTGAGCTAAGGCTGACATGAGGGAATTGGACTGATAGGCATTCCCGATTCTTACGGAATGGAGCCCTTCTCTAAGACCAGTTAGGGCCTGGAATGATTTTTCGAGTTCTTCTAAGGAAGTCACATGCGGATGCCAGGCGATCTCATCCTTTTTTACCTTACGTTCATTCCAGAGCTTCGAGTATTTTTCAAAAAGGTAAGTGTACGTTCCAAACTCAGCGTTCAATTCCGGATCACATCGGATAAACCAAGTGAATCGGGGTCTTTGTCCAAAATCATCCATGAGATTATTTGTTCGTTCCAACAAGATCTTAAGCCCCTCTTCGACACCCTTAAAAGTCAAATGTCCTTTCTTCCCAAAGACACTTTCATCAAAGTTGTCCGGATCCACATCCACGGTTAAACTGATATAGATTTTCTGACCCCTCGGGGATTTTTTGTCATGAGGGGTCACCCTGAGTGAGCCCGAAGGGCGAATCGAAGGGCCTTTGGCAAAAGATCCTTCGACTCCGCCCCTCGGCGTTGCCTCGGGGCTTCGCTCAGGATGAGGGGTCGGGAAACTCTCCGACCCCTCAGATTTTCTCCATCCGGAAAAATCCTTGTATAAACACACCATAAATTCAAACAAAGGGTAATCATGCCGCAGGATCACTCTCTTGGTCAAGGATTTGCAATAACGGAATATCTCTTCGGGAGAATAATAAAACAAATGATCTTCTTTAAAATCAACGTAAGAACTGACCACATCAATCGCCACCGCTATCTTAGAAATCGCATAAGCTTTTTTAAAAACATCTTTCATGACCCGCATATTTTCTCCTGCCTCCAAACGGTTATTAAAGGTTTGAGAAGAAATCACATAATCAAATGATCGACCGAAATCCTCAGCCTGAATATCCTTAACCGCAAACTCGGCTTCCGGGAATCGTTCTTGGGAAACTTCAATAAAGGCCGGACAAATATCAATACCGGTATAATTAACTTGAATCCTCTGGTCTTTCAAATATTGATAAAAATCGGCAAACCCGCAGCCCACATCTAGGATCGAAGAGCCATTGAGATCTCCGATCTCAGTAAAGACTTTGAATCGAATCAACTGGCGTTCTTTATTTCCCGAAGCTAAGGTTTTGATATCAACCCCGAACTGCTTAAAACGATCCATATAACGGTTGATGATCCATTCTTTATCTTGATCTCTCATTAATAAATCCCTTCAACAACCTTCCCAAACACCCGGTGTTTGGGAAGGTTGGGCAAATTTGGGCAACAATAATTCCCTCTAGTTCTTAAATTCAACTCCCAAGGCTTCGATTTTTTGGTCCAGTTCTAAAATTTCCAAAGTCGTTTTTCCTTTTTGTAAATCTTTAAGCCACTGTTCCTCCATCTTCAGGCGTTCTTTTGATTTGTTTAAGATATCCTCAACCTTCTGTTGGGGAACAACCACCAGGCCATCATCATCCCCCACAATGAGATCCCCTGGATGAACAACCAATCCTCCACATCGAATAGGGACATTGATATTTCCGCCTAAATCCTTAAAGGGTCCGGCCGGGGTAACTGCCAGGCAGAATACAGCAAGACCGGATGCGCGAATTTCTTTGACGTCCCGCACCGCCCCATCAATCACGACCGCCGCAATTCTTCTGTCTAAAGCCACCCGCGTTTGAATACCTCCCCAAATACTGCGTTGTTGCTCCCCTTTTCCATCAATAACAATGACATCCCCTTCTTGAGCAACATAAAGAACCTGATGAGTCATCAAATTATTTCCGGGCATACATTCTGCCGTAACCGCCGTGCCGACCACATGCACATTGTGGGTCAAGGGCTTGATGTTTGAGGACATAACCCCACTTCGATTCATACAATCCGAGATGATGGTGGTCGGGATACTCGTAAACTCTAGGATGATACTTTTTTTCACCCGCGGGATATTTCGATAAACTTTCCAACCGAAATGTTCTTTCATTGAAGAATCTCCTTTACCGTCCTCAGGTATTGTCAAAAGTTTTTACTCTTAATCTCTTTATCGTTTGAATTATTAA
>CAYJXI010000074.1:0-9616 GCA_964374105.1 uncultured Planctomycetales bacterium | reverse complement strand
CCAAAGGATCGGTGGTACTGTCTTTTCTTAAAATTCCGAACCCCAATCATTAAAATCATTGACTATTCGACTTTTTTCATATAATATTCTTTTAATTCCAAACAAAACTTCTTCTAAATCATGAACTTATTTTCATTTTGGGCTCGAAAAATTAACTTTAACAGAAAGAGTTCTCGTGTTAACAAAAATTCTGAAATATATACGTAAATTTATTAACTATATTTTAGGTTTATTTTCTAATGATATGGGGATTGATTTGGGTACAGCCACTACCCTTGTATATGTTAAAGGCGAAGGAGTAGTCCTTTGCGAGCCGTCCGTTGTTGCTATTGAAAAAGAAACTAATCGTGTTGTCGCTGTTGGGGATGACGCCAAAAAAATGCTAGGACGAACCCCAGGTAACATTGTGGCTATTCGTCCTATGAAAGATGGGGTCATTTCCGATTTTGAAATCACCGAAGCTATGCTGAAATATTTTATAAAAAAGGTTCACAAAAGGCGGGTGCTCATAAGACCGGCCATGGTCATTGCGATACCTTCTGGAATTACAGAAGTAGAAAAGCGGGCGGTCCGTGACTCAGCCGAGCGGGCATCAGCTCGATCCGTAGAACTGATCGAAGAACCTAAGGCCGCAGCCGTAGGAGTAGGATTGCCGGTTGAAGAGGCAGCGGGAAATATGATCATTGATATTGGAGGTGGGACAACCGAGCTTGCGGTTATTTCTTTAGGGGGGCTTGTCTATGCAAAATCGATCCGAATTGCGGGTGATGAGATGGACTCAGCTATTATGGAATATTTAAAAAAGACTTATAATTTGCTGATTGGGGAAAGAACGGCTGAGGAAATCAAGATTCGAATAGGTTCTGCTTACCCCTTAGAAGAAGAGCTGACCATGGATGTGCGCGGGCGGGATCTCATCGCAGGATTGCCTAAAACGATTACAGTAACCTCTCAAGAAATCCGTGAGGCCATGCAGGAACCCGTTCAGGCTATTGTGGATGCCTCTAAGGTAACCTTGGAGAATACCCCTCCAGAATTGGCTGCTGATCTCATTGATCGGGGGATTGTCATGGCGGGGGGAGGCTCTTTATTGCGAGGTATCGATAAAAGAATAGCTGAGGAGACAGGTTTGCCGGTTCATATAGCTGATGATCCCTTGACGGCGGTTGTTTTGGGGACTGGTCAAACATTGAATATGCCCCAACGATTGCGGCGGCGATTAGTTGTCCCCACAAAATTGGATTTTTGAAATAAAAGGTATGCTGGATGTCTCTTTTTGTCACCCGCTATACTTTTAACTGATTTTCAATTGGCATCTAGAAAAAAATCCTTGCTCCTCCATTTTCGTCATAAATAAAAATTTGCTTGTGTTTTTTTAGAGCCAAATTTTTTTCATGTGCCTAAAAAAAAGTCAACATCCCAAATTTATCTTCTCATACTCGTTACTCTCCTTATAGTCATCTCTTTTGCTCGAACAAATCTTATTACAATCATTAGGTTTAAAATTATAGAAGGATTTTCTATCCCTATGCAGATTGTTTCTTTCCCTGTTAAAGAGTTAAAAAAAATTTTGTACTATCATTGGACTTTTAATGAATACCTAAAATTCAAGAATGAAGTCGAAACTTTAAGGGCCCGTCTTATAGGTATTGAGGAAGTCGTTCTTGAAAATAACCGATTGCAAAAACTATTGGAATTAAAAAAAAATATAGTTTATTCATCTGTTATGGCCAATTGTATTATCAGGGATCCCGCCCATTGGAATTCCGCTATTGTTATAGATAAAGGGAAAAAAGATGGTGTTTATCCGGGACTGCCTGTCGTTAATGTTTTAGGTGTGATTGGTAAGATCCTTGAAGTCAGCGATCATAGAGCAAAAGTGATTTTAATCAATGATCCTAACTTTAGCGTAATTGCCTTAGTTCAGAGATCCAGGGAGTCAGGTTTAGTTTCTGGTACCCTCCAAGGGATGTGTCGAATGCGATACCTTTCTAAAGATGCGGATGTTCAAGTTGGGGATCAGATAGTCACTTCTCGATTGAGTTCTTCTTTCCCAGAAGGGTTATTGATCGGAGAGGTGATTGCCTTGGAACTCAGTCAAGATGATTCAACCGTTAGTTGTATCCTCAAACCCGCGGTTACGTTATCTCAGATTGAAGAGGTGATGATTATCACGCAAAAGCAATAATCTATCGCTACTCATTTTCAATATCTAGCTATTTAATAATGCGTGAAATTACTAAATACCTCATCCTGAAATAGAAACTCGTTTAACAAAATAGACTTATGAGTAAAATATTTTTTTTAATAATAGTAGCTGTCGTTGGGTGTATTTTATTAGAAGGAATCCTCTCAGAAATTGTTGGGAGCATTCTTAAACCCAATCTTCTCATTGTTTTGATTGTTTTAGCGAATTTGTTCCGGGGATTCAAATTCAGTTTATGGATAGCTATCTTGGGAGGCTTATTCAAAGATAGTTTTAGTATACACTTATTTGGATTGAATATTTTTTCCTTTCTGTTATGTATTTATGTGGCTACCATCTTAAAGATTTACATTTATCGAGTTGGATCGAATGCTTCTTGCCTATTGATGATTGCCTTGATCAGTTTTTTAAATGCCATCATTCAATATTTTTTTTATGCGATGAGTTCCTCTGTTGGTCTCAAAGAGGCATGGGTGCATATCATTGTTCCAGAGATTTTAACAAATATCCTAATGGCATTTATACTCTTGGAGAAGTATAAAAAATGCGTATTAAAATTATTCGCTATTTGATCAGTTCTCTATTTATTGTGATTGCCCTGGACTTATTTTTTATTCAGATTATTCGAGGCGAATATTATTTTAATTTGAGCGTTAATAATCGTATCAGAATTATCCCTTTGGAGGGGCGTAGAGGTTGCATCACCGACCGAAATGGGATGTTATTGTCCGATACCCAATTGATCTATAATGTTGCGGTGATCCCACAGGATGTTAAGAATCAAGAAGGATTGTTTGAATATCTAAGCGAAATTTTAGATGTTGACAAATCTGAATTGATATTAAACTTTCAAAAAAAGTTAACGACCCCTTTTGCTCCCGTGGTGGTGGCGGAAGATGTGGGCAAGCCTCTAGTGATGGTTCTAGAGGAAAATAAATTTCAATTTCCCGGATTATATATCCAGGAATCCTATGGTCGTCGATATCTTTTTGGGAATGTGGGGGCGCATGTGATCGGATATGTTGGTAGGATTAATGTTGCGGAAATAGAAAAACTTGAAAGCTATGGTTATTCTCAGGACAGTATTGTTGGAAAAGAGGGAGTAGAAAATTATTATGATCATTTTTTGAGAGGACGTGGGGGAGGTTTACAAATTGAAGTGAATAATCGCGGACAGCAAGTCCGATTGCTGGGTTTTCGAGATCCAGAAAATGGGCAAGATATACAGTTGACGATTGATCAGAGAATTCAAAAGATTGCTTCGGAGGTCTTAGGGCAAAGACTCGGGACCATCATCATCATGGAGATTGAGACAGGAGAAATCCTAGGGATGGTGAGCAGTCCTTCTTTTGATCCGAATATATTTTTAGATCAAAGATTGAATCACCGAGTCAAATCCATTTTTTCTGACTCTGCGAGTCCGCTGCTGAATCGAGCGATTAGAGGGTTGTATCCCCCAGGATCAGTTTTTAAAATCATCGTTTCCGTAGCGGCTCTTGCTTCTTCTAAAATTACTCCCCAAACCAGCTTTTTCTGTAATGGATCGGTACAGATAGGAAACCGAAGTTTTCATTGTGTTCATGCCCACGGATTGCAGGATCTTAAATTAGCCATATTAAATTCCTGCAATGTTTATTTTTATAACTTAGGAGAAAAATTAGGCCCTGATCTTATGCAGAGGTTCGCTTATTTATTTGGTTTGGGACAATTGACTCAAATTGATCTACCATACGAAAAGGCAGGTTTAATTCCCAGTCGACTTGATCGAAAAATTAAGTTAAAAAAGGATTGGTATCAAGGCGATACTTTAAATTTCGCAATAGGGCAAGGAGAAATCCTGGTGACGCCTTTGCAATTGGTTCACACGATGGTTTCCATTGCGCGGGATGGGAAAGAAGCACAACCTCATCTCATCAAAGTCATCAATGAAGCAGAACTCATAAAATTTTCAACCATAAGAGAAATCAAGGTTAAACCTGAGATTTTTAAAGTGATTCAATCGGGATTGAGGGCAGCCGTCACTAGTCCCTCTGGTACGGCTCATATCCTTGATTTAGAAGATTTTTATATTTCTGGAAAAACTGGAACAGCCCAATCCTATCAAGGGCGCGAGAGTCATGCCTGGTTTGTGGGTTACGATATCAAAGGAAAGCACAAAATTGCTTTTTGTATATTTCTCGAACACGGAGGTTCAAGCCTCCATGCTTGTGAATTGGCGCGGGAATTGTTAATGAAATTAAGACAGGAAGAAATCTTATAATTCAATAATCTTGTCATGTATAGGTGTATTCCTAGATTGATTTGGATTTTTACAATTTTGATCATCGCCATGGGGCTTATGGCCCTCTACAGTGCTTCTTATCAGAATACTCGTGTGTCCAACAAAGTTTTTTTTGATCAATTGATTTTCAGTGTCGTTGGGATCTTGATGATATTATTCTTAAGTCATTTTGATTATAAAAGATTATATGACCTTGCTTATCTACTCTATGGGCTGACAATTGTTTTACTCATTTTGGTTCTTTTGGTTGGGAGGTACGCCCTCGGGGCTCAACGTTGGTTTACCGTTGGATCTTTTAGTTTTCAGCCTTCCGAGTTGGCAAAATTGGCATTGATTTTAACTTTGGGGCGATATTTTCATGATCATCAACCTAGAATACCATTTAACTTTTTGAGTGCGACCCAAATTTTTTGTCGAGATTTAGTTTTCCCCTTGATGATAACAGCCCTTCCCATGGTGCTTATTTTTAAACAACCTGATCTAGGGACATCGATATTATTTTTGGGGATTTTTTTGATCATGTTAATTGCGACAGAGGTCAGATATCGTTATGTGATTGGTCTTCTTCTTATCTGTTTAGTTTGTACTCCCTTGGCTTGGCACATTTTAAAACCTTATCAGAAAGATCGGCTTTTAGTCTTTTTAAATCCTAATATTGATCCCTTGGGAGCAGGTTATACAATCATCCAATCCAAAATAGCCATTGGTTCAGGGCAGTTCATTGGGAAGGGGTGGTTGTCCGGAACGCAAAATCAACTCAATTTTTTGCCGGAACGTCATACCGATTTTATCTTCTCGGTCATAGGGGAAGAATGGGGTTTGTTAGGGACGGTGTTTCTTTTGATATGCTATTTTGTTTTAATCCATTGTGGAATTGTGATTGCAGAAACAATTAAAGATAAATTCGGTATGCTCATTTGCCTAGGTATTGTTGGTATCCTTTCCTTACAGGTCGTTATCAATGTGGGTATGGCCATTGGCCTTTGCCCGGTGGTTGGAATAACTTTGCCATTGATCAGCTATGGACGTTCCTCATTCATGGTTTTTATCATCTTGATAGGAATTTTATTAAATTTAAGCAAAAAAAGAACAATTTTTTAGTAGAGAAAGAGAATATCTATCATACAATTGTCTTCTGTAAATCGTTAAAGGAAGTATTGTTTCGCTCCTAGAGCTATAGTAAAATCATTTAAATTTGAAATAATAAGACCCAGGGACTCTATGGAACAAAAGGATTCTTTAACAAAGATCAGATTCAGCAAAATGATCCTCAGTACTAAGAAACTGAAGAATGAGGTCTTGGTGGCCTTTGGTTTAATTATTTTGACTCTTTTAGTTCCTGTGGCTTATCTTTTTCCGGGGGTTGCTTCCTTTTTTCAAGATCAAGGTAATTTGCCTATCGTGATGATCATTTCCCTGATTATTATTATTTTTGGTTTTATGATTATTATCCAAATTGTTGAACCGATTATCAAAATCAGTAGTGAAGCCAAAAAAATAGCTCGTGGGGAGTTGACGACCAAAATTCAGTTAATGAGAGAAGATGAATTAGGAGATTTAGGAAATGCCCTTAATAAAATGACGGTGCGGATCCGGGAAAATGTGGAGGAACTAAAAAAATTAAGTCAAACAACGCAAGAACTTAATACGGAAATCAATAATCGCATTGCCATGCTTTCGCATTTGATGGAGATCAGTAATATGATTTCCCAATATACTCCTTTGAGTGAAGTTTTAAATACTGCTGTTAAAAAGAGTTTGATAACCCATGAGATGATCTTAGGTTGTGTTGTCTTAAAGGATCGAACAACCAATGAATATAAAATTGAGTGTCTCTGTGGACCCAAAAGTGCAGTTCTGATTCAAAAAAATATCGAAAAGATGAAAATTCAATTAGGGCATGGCTTACTGGGCCGAATCATACTCAAGCAGGAGCAAACTATAGTCGATCAGAACTCTTTATTGTCTAGAGAACTAGAAGACTTTCGTTCGCAATTTTTAGTTAAGAATGCAATTATTACTCCCATTTCTTCTAAGGGCAGTGCTTATGGTTTATTGATCGTTGGTAATGATGCGGACCAGATGCTCAGTGTAGATTCAAAAAAAGAGTTTTTTCAATTGGTTGCTAAACACATAGCCATTGCCGTGTTAAATGATATTTTGAAAAGGGAAATTGAAAAACTTGAGGCTACGGATAGCCTGACAGGGTTATTTAACAATACATATGCGCGTAATAAATTAAATGTCGAGATCAAAAAAGCGGTCAACTTTCAAAGATCTTGCTCCTTTGTTCTTATGCACATTGGACAATTTGGGAGATTTAAAGAAGCTTACGGACATATTCGCGCTGAGGATGTGTTGATTAAAATAGCAACTCTTCTCAAAGGCAAATTATCGGAAGAGGATCGGGCCGCTCGATTTGCTGAGGATGAATTTGCCTTGATCCTTCCCAATAAAAATAAAAAGGACTCCATCAAATTAGCTGACCAAATCTTGAAGGAAATCCAACAGAAATATTTTGTCCCAGATGCCTCGATGAATCAATTGACAATTACGGCGGCAGTTGTAGAGAATCCCATTGACGGGGATACAGCCGATGAATTGATTTTAAAGAGTGGCATCATTATCAATGATACCATGGAGCAAGGTGGTAATAGGGTGGGTTATCAAGTATAATTGAATAAGCCCGCGGGGTAATTCCACAACTGCTCAATTACATTGCATGGAAGAATCGAGAAAATATACTATTTTAAGTCAGTTTATTTAAAATTACTGAAAAGAATCTTAGGAAGTTAAAGTGTTCTTTAAGTTACCTCCCTTTGGATTTGAGATGCAAAGAAGTTAAAGATTAGCGATGGATACATAAACTGTGATTATTTAAATTAGTTGATTCTTTATGAAAAATTTTAAACGCACGACTCCGAAACATTTAGGAGAGCTCCTGGTGGAGCGAGGGATCATTGATCGTGAACAAGTGGCTATGGCCGTTGCTTATCAAAACGAAAAAGGAGGACTTTTTGGAGAGGTTCTTGTTGAATTAAAATTCGCCACGGAAGAAGATATCGCTAAGGCGCTCACCTGTCAATTCGGTTTCCCCTATTTACCCCTCTCAAATTACGAAATTGATTCAGAAGTTATCAGTTCCGTTCCAGAAAATGTTTGTCGTCAATATTGTCTTGTTCCCATTGACAAAATTGGGAAAAGTTTGACGATTGCCATGGCTAATCCTTTAAATACCAGTGCCGTGGAAGATGTGGAATTGATCACAGGATGTACGGTCCAAACTTTTGTCAGTACCGCCAGTGATGTCAAGGAAGCTATTGCCAAACATTACAAATCCAAATAAAAAGATGATTTTGGAGTAAAAGTAATAATTATGTCTTCTCTAAAAGAAAGAATTCAAGAAATTCTCATAAATGAGAAAATTATAAAAAAGGAAGATTTAGAGAGGGCCCTGGAAGAACAGAAGAAGAATGGTGGTGAATTAAGTAAAATTTTAATAAATCTTAAACTCATCACTGAAGATGAATTGACCCATATCCTGAGTGAAGGGTTAGGGATGCCACCAATTGATATCAGCCGCCTTAAAATTGATTCTTCGGTCGTTAAAATCATTCCCCAAAAGATTGCCCAAATGTATCAGATTATCCCTGTATCAAAAATGGGAGATAACCTTACGATTGCCATGGCCGACCCCTTAAATATTTTTGCTATTGATAATGTTAAGGCCTTAACTGGTCTTAATATTGTCCCCCTCATCAGCCGATCAACTCAGATCCAACAAGCCATTGAAAAATATTATGGTTCGGAAACAGATGAAACATTGAAAAAAATCATTAAAGACATTAAAGATGCTGAAGAAATGGAGTTGGTTAAAGAGGTTGAAACCGAGATGGATCAAGGTGGGATTGAACATATCACTCAAGATGCTCCCATGATCAAATTGACGGATACGATCATTCAACAGGCTGTTTTGGCCAAAGCGAGTGACGTGTTTATTGAACCTATGGAAAAGACCTTAAGGATTCGGTATCGAGTCGATGGGATCATCCGTGAGATTGATCAGATGTCAAAGGCCTTGCATCTTCCCATCATATCCCGACTTAAAGTCATTTCAAACTTAGACATTTCGGAACATCGTCTTCCCCAAGATGGGAGATTCAAAACTCTCATTGAAGGTGACAAAGAAGTTGATTTTCGTGTCAATGTCTTGCCTACGGCTTTTGGAGAAAAAATCGTTTTAAGAGTATTGGATAAGTCAGCGGGGATCTTGGATATTGATAAGTTGGGATTTGAAAAAGAATCCTTGAATCTTCTCAAAGAAAATGCCCTTAAACCGCATGGGATGATCTTAGCCTGTGGTCCCACAGGAAGCGGTAAAACAACGACACTCTATTCCATTTTGAAATTTGTCGATTCCCCTGAGAAAAACATTGTCACAGTAGAGGAACCGGTTGAGTATCAGATCAAGGGGATCAATCAAGTGGAGGTGAAACCGGCGGTAGGATTGACATTTACCAGTTCGCTACGTTCCATTTTACGCCAAGATCCGGATATCATTATGATTGGAGAGATTAGGGACTCGGAAACATTGGATATTGCTGTTAAGGCGGCCTTAACCGGCCATTTGGTTTTGAGCTCCCTCCATACCACCACCGCAGCGGGTTCCGTTATTCGGATGATGAATATGGGAATCGAACCATTTTTAATCTGTTCTTCGGTAATTGGTATTGTGGCCCAGAGATTGATTCGCAAAATTTGTCCTTTATGTAAGCAATCCTATCCCATTCCTAAAGAGTTGGCTGAACGATTGAGATTATATGAATTGAAAAAAGAAAAGGAAATAAAACTATACCGTGGTAAGGGGTGTAAAGGTTGTTTTCAATCTGGATATAAAGGAAGGGTGGGGATAACGGAAATCCTTATCCTCACCCCGCAAGTGAAAGAACAGATCCTACAAAGAGGAGGGGAAATTAAAATTAAAGAAATTGGACGAAAGGAAGGCATGAAGACAATGAGGGAAGATGGCTTAATCAAGGCCCTGGCGGGAATAACGAGTTTAGAGGAAGTGCTAAGAGTTACCGCCCCAGATGAAGAACTGTCTAGTTGAGGGATATCGAGCATTTTAA
>CAYJXI010000073.1:0-9697 GCA_964374105.1 uncultured Planctomycetales bacterium | reverse complement strand
ACCCAAAAGAACATAGCCCCCGGCTGATAATTCATGGCTGAGCTGAGCATCAAAAAAATCGCTCCCATCGCATATTTATCGAACGATAATTGCCATAAAGGCCTATCGATGGAAGCCTTTCGTGCCATGACAGAAGCCATTGCAGAAAACAACACGGCTATAGCAAGATGAATACATATTGAATACGACACCATCACTTCAAATGGTGGCAAAGTAAATATAAGTAAAGAAAACAAGAAGGCGTTGAATGAGGTTTTAAAATATCCCCTTGTCCAGAAATAACACATTAGGCCACACAAACTTAAGCAAACAATGCTTAAAAAACGAAGAATATTAAGCATTGCAATTGACTTAATGAACAGCTTAACTATCCATAAATAAAGTAAAATAAAGATTCTGCCGTGTCGAACAATGGAATTATATGGAATATAGTCTACAAAAATTCGATAATCATCATAATGGGCGTAATGTCCCTTCAAGACAGGCAGGTAGGTTATGGATAGGAAGATTAAAAAAGCCAGAAAGAGAATGGTATTTCTCAAGGGAGGGGGTATTTTCATATCATTTGCATACTTAAAAACCAATGAACCCCTAGATTAAGATTGCACGCTTAAGTCAACAAATAGTTAGAGAATGCCTACCATATTGAAAAAGCCTTTTTATATCTAAATATCCGACTTAAAACTCAATCCGTTTTCTTTTTAACTTCCAGGACCTCTTGGACAATATAATTTGGCCTATTCCTCAATATATCCAATCCACGCCACACATATTCACCTATAATCCCCAAGGCAAACAATTGAATGGATAAGATAAATAATACCAAAACCAATAAATAAGCCCCCCCGATTATTGTCATCAAGCCAGTCCCTTGAGCATACAATACAAATATCCCATAGCCTAAAGCGAAGAAACCCATCAAAATTCCCAATATCATAATGGCCCTTATAGGGGCGTAAGAAAAGGCAACGATTGAATCTATGGCTAATTGTACCTTCTTCGAAAATGTCCATTGAGACTTTCCTCCTTTTTCCCGGACATAAGGAATGGAAACATACTCATATCCTAACCACAGTAGTAAATATCGTAATGACGTATGCTTCTCATTAATTTTAACTAATATTGTTCGTATCCTTTCATCCATTAAACACAAATCAAATCCACCAGAAGGCGCATTGGGGAAGGCAATTTTTTTCATTACGGCATGGAAAGCTTTAGAAAGTAAACTTTTCAACCAAGGCCTTTCGTTAGCGATTCGATTCGCGATAACGAGCTTCGTTCCCTGCTTCCAGAAGCCATACATCTTAGGTATTAACTCCGGGGGATCCTGCAGGTCGGCGCACAAAACAACATGGCAATCGCCTGTTGCGTAATTCAACCCGGCTAAGACGGCAGCATGAGTGCCAAAATTTCTAGTAAGTCTTACAATCTTAACTTTATAGGAATAACGTTGGTGAAATTTGACCAATTCACTGAAGGTATTGTCTTTGGAACCATCATCCACCATGATGTATTCAAATTCGACATCGCGATTGAAGAGTTCCTCATTCGAAATCAATCGCGCTGCCGTTACCGGGATGATTTGCTCATTCTGATAGCATGGAATGATAATGGATATTTGGGGCATGAAATTAACTATCCCTGAGCTGTTTAAAAACCATTTTCTTTAAGAGGAACAGACTCTGCTAAAACTCTATAAATTTTTGTTTAAAAATGGATGTAGCGTTCCATCCCGCCAGCAATATGTTGATCGGTGATATCAAAATAACGTGTTAAAGAATTCCTCATTGGAAACATTCTATCTGGAAATAAAATTAAGGACAAGAAAAAAACGAAATCATCGTGGGATCTAATGAATGAGGGGGCCTTCGATTGGGCCCAATGCCTATAGGAAGAATATCTTTCAACGAATGAAATTTTCGCATTCTCAACGATCCAAAATCGAGAATTGGATTTCATCACTATTGGCCCGGATCTCAGGGACATACATGGCATGAACTTGATTGGGCATCCCATGAAATTCCCCAGGAACTTCCGCCCGGAGTTCATAAATGATCTTATGCTTTCCTTCCGGCAGGTTGGTAATAAAGAAACCAACTCTTTGATCGCGAAATTCTCGATACGCCCAAATCTTTTGTTGGGTTGGTTTTCCTTCTGAGTTAAGAGACTCCAGATAAACACTGCCACTTGTCAATTCCACTGCCTCAAAACCGGCGGGTTTATAATCTTCCACAACCAGATATTCGTAATTATTTTTGGCATCCAAGGTTATCTCCACTTTGATTCGATCACCGCTTTTGATCTGATCACCATCGTCCAGAACAAGCCATTCGGAAATGAATCCTTTCAGTAAGGTTTCCTTCTTCAATTCATGAAAATATTGTCGCTCAACAAAAACCTCATGACCGGCTTTGGTAATCCCTTCTTCTTTAGTGAAATACTTAAGATAGGAAGAGAAATACAAGGCCCCATTTCCTTTAAATTTGATGAGGACTTCATTCTTCCCATCGGATAGATTGTCTGCCGAGACAGAGACGATACGGCTGAAGGTAAATTGATTTGAAGGATCGACATGTCCTTGCCGGATGGATTTGCCATTGAGGAAAATCTCAAAATCAAAATTTGGTTTCAATTCCTGAGTTGTTTTTAAATAATCCGTTAAGCCCAGAATGGCAATGGCGGTATCTTTGGTGTTCTTCCAGCGTGCTCCTCGACGGTTTAAGGTAAGCCACTTGACGGCCGGCTCAAGATATTTATTCTGCGGATCGATATTGGCTAAGGCCTTGATCGTAAAGGCGGTGGCTTCAATCCCTCCTTCGCTAAAGCGATAATAGATTCCCGCCTCACCCCAATGCGCCGTGCCATTTTCTGGATCTTCTTTGACACCGTTACTAAGATTACGCGCCAAGACCTCTGCCCTTTCCCGGTTCCCAAAATTCCATTCGGCCAAAGCAAACAACGCTCGAGTATAAGGATTCAATTGATCCCGCATCTGCCAAAGACGTTCCCTTTGTTTATCGATCAATTCACTTGATGACTTACTCTGCGATAAGGCATGCACCATCCAGGAGAGCATATCCGGATTATTTTCTTCCTCAACCAACTCGGCTTGAACAAAATTGAAACCCCTTTGCCTCACATCCGAACGAACATCGATTCCGGCCTGATGCGCTAAGGTCAATCCCCACAAGACATAAGCCGACATAAATCGATTGCTCTCATCTTCCTTCCACCAGCCCCAACCGCCATCGGGATGTTGAAAATCATAAAGTCGTTTTAATCCCTCCTGAGTGATTTTATGAATCTTTGGTAAGGTCACATCGAGCCTACGTTCTGGATGGTCTCGTGGATCTCGGCGGGATTCCAAGACATCACTTATATAAGACATCACTTCCGCTTCTGATAGTCCCAAGTCCCTAAGCGTCTTTTTGACAATCACAGAAGGGAGGAAACGGCTCATGGTCTGTTCCACACACCCATAAGGATAATCCGCAAGATAAGGTAAAGCATCAAGCATGGCCATGGCTAGCGAAGGGGATAAAACGATCTCCAAGGAAGTGGATTCTTTGATTCTATCCTTAGGAATTTCAAATTTGAGAGAATGGCTTTGATCAGTTGTCTGTTCTCCCTTAAGAGCTCCTGCCTGTGCGATGAATTTCTCAACACCATGGGGGATAATTGGAATAATACGTTTCATTCCATCTGAATCATTTTTAGCCTGCGCCGTCACCGTGATATCCGCATGACCAGCCTTTTCAGCCAGACAAACCCAATCCACCCGTTTTTCCCCACTGGCAGGAATAGTGATCCATGTGGATTCCTCACTTAAGAGTTTTAAGCCGTTGAGTTTCAAACTCACCTTAATCTTTTGTTCTTGATTGGTATAATTATGCACGTTGGCAGAGAGGGTGACTTTATCTCGTTCGGTGAAAAACCGCGGGGCCTGCAGACGGACGATAAGCTCTTTCTTTGTTTTGACTTCATGGGTGATATTGCCGATGTTGGTTTGCGGTGTAATCGCCCGTGCCGTTGCCCGCCAAGTCGTTAAAGAATCAGGAAATTTCATTTTGAGGGCCGCTTTTCCATTTTGATCGGTAACGATCGTTGGCTGCCAGAAGACAGTGGAGCGAAAATCAGCTCGAATTTGGGGAGTTTCTAAAATTTCTTGCCCCAATTGTTCTGCCTCTTCCAGCAATCCTTCTTTAGGAACTTTAGCTAGTTGCTTAAATGTCAAATCCTTATTCGATCTTTTTGCTCCTTCCCTTTCATTGAGTTTGTAGTCCGACAACATTCCCGAGGTAGCCGTTGGAACCAATAGGTTACTTATCTCATCCGAAACCAAACCACCTACAGACCTCAATCGCCCACTTACACCTAATGCATAGCCGGATTCTGTTACGGCAGCGTTGACATCGGCCATTTGATCTTCCCGTCTCTTTTCATCTTCACTCATCAACCGATTTTCTTTGCCCCGTACCAATTTCATATAGGGTCTTTGATAGAAGCTCGTTTGAGTGGAGATTGATAATTGACGCTTGTTGCCGAAGAAAAACTCTCGAATATCTTTAGCGTATTCACTCTGGATATAATAGACACTCGCATCCACAACCCCTAAGGCCACCTCTCCCATAACCGGCTTTCCATCTTTGTCCTTCACCTCAATTTCGAAGTGACCTTCTTCTTGTGGCAGATAAATCTCTTTGTCAGAGGTGATTTTGACATTGAGAAATTTCTCTTCCGGAGGGATGATGAGGGGCAATTGCGCCATTAACATTTGATAATTGCTCGCCGAAGCGCCCTGAATAAAAATATTGGGAATAAAATCCCCTCTGACGGGGATTTCGAGAAGTTTCACTGTTCCCTCGAGGTTAATCATCTGATAATCATAAATCTCCTGTGCTTCAATAGTCAAAAGGACCCACGTTTGCGGTTGATGAGAAACCAGCATGATCCGCGCGGTCTCCCCTACGGAATAGGTATCCTTTTCAGAAATCAGGGTTAATCCCCCAAATCTATACCCCAAATCCTGACTTTGTTTACGACAGACATAGACCGAGGTCTGGGTTTGTACTTGCGTTCCCTCTTTATCAAATCCCGTAAATTGGACCGTATAGAACCCATCTTCCTGAGGTTCAAACTCGAATTTGGCTTCTCCCTTGTCATTGGTTTTGACAAACTTTGTAAAGAGTTCATTTTGACCATAGCTGGGTTGTTTGGAGATTTGATCCTCTTTAACGACAGCCTCCTGCCACCAATTCCTTAAGACGCTGATCTTTCCTTCCACAGACACAGGTTCATCATTGGCGGTGATCGTCTTTAGGTCAATTTCTGCTTTATCCCCGGGGCGGTAAAGATTTTGCTTAGGTATGAGATACGCATAGAAAGAATTTCGGGTCACCTTGATTTGCGTCTGAGCTTGGATCTCTCGACGACTTTTGTCAATCACTCTCACCTCAATCTGATAAATCATATCCGTTGTAGAATTTTGGGGAGTGGGGAATTGAAAAACGGCCTTGCCTTCTTGATCTGTCTTGATTTTTTCATTCTTGATCAATTGTCCTTTCCCATAATAGGAAGTCTGGGTATGCAAATCTTGATAATACCAAGGGTATTCTCGGGTGGGATAATAAGTATGATAATAAGGATTCTGATAAATCAGAAATTCTACATCGGCATTGGCAACCGCACCACCAAAATAATACTGGGCATCCAATTCAACTTGCACCGTATCTCCTAATCGATAGCTTAAAACCGAGTCTTCTGTATCTCTGGGTTTTGGTTTTAAATTAACCAGGAACTCCGGCAATTTGTATTCTTCCAGCCGAAAAAGAGTTGTGTTGATGAGATACTGATTCCCGTCTTCACTGTAGATGTTAAGAGTGTATTCTCCTAAAGGAGCTTTCTCATCTAAACTGAAGGCATCAGCAAAGGACCCATAAGGATTAAGCGAATAATAGGACTCTTTAACAACATTTCCTCTGGGATCGTAAATAAGTGCCTTGATTTTCATTCCCGATTGTGTAGAAAAATTTTTTCCGTCATACGTCCGCAAAATGCCTTTAAAAGAAATTTGCTCATTGGGACGATAGGCCGGTCGGTCACTGAAGGCATAGAACCACCAATTCCCTTGATTAGAATGATAATAATAATTCCCTTGCACAAAGGCTTGGGCTTCGTTATCAACCGCACAGGCAAAAAGCTGATGTTGGTTAGCATAACTTGGGTTTTGTGAGGTTTTCAAAGTCACCTGCAGAATTCCTGAATTATTGGTCGTCCCACTTCCTTCTTCCCAAACCCAATAACCATTATTGTCGTAGTAGGTATAATGATATTTGATTTGCGTATTCTTGCTAGGCTCTCCGCTTTTACTATCAAAAGAAAAAAACAAAGCAGAGTGACCCGCCGTCTTTGTCAACAACCCCAAATCCGTTACTAACATAAGGTCATACGCCTTGGCTTCACCAGAAGTCACCAAAAGCAAATAGGCTCCTTGAGGCAGGATCCCTTTGCTTGAATCTATTTCCTTTTCGTCATCTTTTTTCTGCCATTCAGCCAGACCATTGTTTTCGTAATACCACAAATGTTTCCCTTCCTCTTTCAGTTTCTTTGTGAAGGATAAGGAAACCGGCAAGGATCGGAATTTCCCTGTCTCCACAAGATTTCTCAAAATGTCTTGGTATTGATCGACTCCCCTTTCATAATCATTGTCTTTCTTGGTTAGATCAAACTTAAGTTCATTAGCAAGATTGACTTTATAAAAAGTTATTGTCGCTTCCTTGACATTTCGCCAACCTAGATTGAATTGGATTTCGGAGCCCGGTAAAAAGGTATTCCCAACACTGACAGTAAAGCTAGGGGAGGTGATTTCCTTGATCCTATTTCGAGCGTCATCAAACCATTGCGATTCTCCCTTTTTAAAATGAGATGAGAATTCTTGGTAAGTCTTCAAAGCCTTTTCAAATTCATTGAGCCTTTCATAAAACTGTCCCAAATAGTAATAGGCATCATCTAACCATTCCGAAGAAGGATAGTTTTGAATCACCTCTTGAAAATGCTTGTCAATCAAGGATTGCTTCTCCTTGTCATAACCATAGCGGTTTAGGTAACTCATGGCTAGACAGTAATGCGCCTTGGCTTTATCGTTATTGTCCTGGGCAACTTTAAGAATTTCCTCATAGAGAATTTCCAACCCAAAAGTTGATAGCCCCCCAACGTCCAAGAGACTTTCGGTTAAATGAGCAGGTTTTATCCCCGTGTAATGCCACCCCCAATTCTGGGAAAGATGATCCCCCAATGTGAAACTCACCTTAATAAATCTTTGACGGGCAAGTTCAATTTCCGTTGAGGCGGCCCAATAATCTCGGGCATTTTCCAGATATTCTTTATTCTCGTTGGTGTGACTCCAACGATCCCTTTGTAAATAAAATTCCGCTAGCGATTCATTGGCCTCGGCCCACCAACGGTCATGCTCCTTGGATTCCAAGAATTCTTTTAGGATCTTCTCGGCTTTTTGAATTTGCGACTCGTTTTGAGAACGCCACAAACAGTCCGCTAATTTGAATTTAATTTCTCGAGCAATGGAAGAAGTGATACTTTGGTCTTCGAGGAGGAGTTGATATTTCTCGATAGCCAGTTGGTAAGATTTTTCGTCTCTGAATTGATCTGCCAACTTAAGGAGGGAGGTATCATAGGTTAAACCAGAGGATGTCTTTAAGTTCAAAAATCCTATCCCAATGACGAGAAAGGAGGCTATTAGAAAATATTTTAAAAAACGATTTATCATCACTGGATTCACCTACTCCCAATTTGACTGGTGGGAATTTTCCTATTCATTATACGACCTCAATAGGAAAAAGTTACAAAAGATTACTAAAAAGAATTGGAAAAGGGATAATTGTTTTTACCTTCCTTTCCCTATGAGGATTCGGAAAAAATCTCGCACCACCTTTAAAATCCTATAATGACTATATTTAGAATACCCGAATTTTCTCTTTCGATGGGTGACTTCAATCTCTCCGATTTTATATCCCTGTAAGGCTAAACTCAAAGGAATAAACCGATGTTGCCCTTCCCAGTTTAAGGAAATCTTACTTAAGCATTCTCTTTGGTAAGCCCTCAAGGTACAGGAAATATCATGAATTTCGAGTCCCGTTAAAATCCGCTGCAACCTATTTCCTAATGTCGACAAATAGACTTTAAGCGGCTTATCCTCCCTGTTCTTTCTCCAACCACAAACCACATCATACCCCTCCTTCATCTTATCCAATAACTTAATGATATCCGCTGGATCATTCTGAAGGTCGGCATCAAGGGTTATGGCGATATTTCCTTTAGCCGTCTCTAAGCCCTTCCTGAGAGCAAATGTTTGTCCCTGCCTTTTGGCAAGATTGATGATTCGTATTTGATCAGGGGATTTCTTTTTAAATTCTTGGATCACTGCTAAAGACCGATCGCTGGAACCGTCATTAACAAAAATAATCTCGTAAGGTTTTTCTAATCCCTGCATCGTTTGCGTGATTTCCTTCATAAGGTTCAAAAGGGATTCTTCTTCATTAAAAATAGGGATAATTAAGGAATATTGTATGATGGGATGATTATTTTCCAACGATGAGAAAAGAGAATAAGGATTAAACATCATTGTTTGCCTTTTCTAAGAATAACAATTTTTTATGACTCATCCTTCCCTAGATGAAATTTTTGGAATTTATTTTACTACTAATCATTTTCTCCAACAAGATTATTCTCTTTTAAATAACTTTATATCCCTTGAAGATGATAAACTTATATTCAGGAATATCTATCAAAAAGAAATCTTACTTCTCATGGACTTGTATACTGAACACACTTTTCGATGTCCTTATTGTGCAAGAATAAATACCCTTGTGGCGGAATGGAGAGATGAGAAAGAATATCGTCAGATTACAGACTGTGAGGTATGCTGTCGGCCTATTCTAGTTACTTTTCGAGTTTTAGGGAGGGGAGTTGTGGATATTCGAATTGAGAAAGAAAATGAATAGTTTAAAGGAAAATATTCGTATTACTCTGACTTTGAAGTCATCGGTGATATGATAAAGCTATCCTTGTATTGATTCTTTATTTTGGTCAAAAGTTCATCTGCTTCTGTTTTTGTTGAAAACGTTCCCACATAGATTCTATAAAATAATCCTTTTTCACCCAAATCCCTACTGACAAGATAAGCCGGATGACCGGCCTCCCGTAAATCTTTTAGAAGACTTTCTGCCTTTTGTTTATCCTTATGGGAAGCCACTTGAATGGTATAAGCTACTTTAGAAAAATTAGGGATGGCATCATCTTCTCCCGGTAAGGGACCAGACGGTCTCTCCTCAAGATTTTTTGTGCGGGGTTCTGAAGCTATAGGCTGGGACTCTAGGGAAGATGTTTTGGAATCTAATTTTGTGGAAGAGGGGGGTGAGACAGGTGTTGTATCCGTATCGTTTTCAACAAATTCATATTCTACTTCCGGCATTCTTTCGATCTTTTCTTCTGAGAAGATTTCACTTAAAGAGATGCCTTCTTGCCCTCCCGGATAATTAAAAGCAAACAAAACGATACCAATAACTCCTATCACAAAAAACCAAACGATCCACTGTTTTTTCATCATTCCCCTCCCTCGCTATTAAGCTGTATTGTCAAAAGTTTTTACTCTTAATCTCTTTATCGTTTGAATTATTAACAA
>CAYJXI010000072.1:0-10326 GCA_964374105.1 uncultured Planctomycetales bacterium | reverse complement strand
TACTCCTGTTATTGAAACGCGTTGTAAAGACTAAAGATAAGTAAGGCAAAATAAAGATTTTTGACAGTACGTAAGCATGAATAGGGATTGAGTTATGAAATTAATGTATTCCCCTCCCCTTGGGGAGGGGTTAGGGGAGGGGAGTTTGAGAAAAGCGTTAACGCCGGCTGCTAGGAAATTGAGACGTGATCCGACAGAAGCTGAAAAGCATCTTTGGAATGTGCTTCGCTCAAAAAGCCTAGGAGTTAAATTTCGCAGGCAAGTGGTTATTGGCCGATATATCGTTGATTTTGTATGTTTTGAAAAGAAATTGGTTGTTGAAGTTGATGGCGGCGGGCACTTTGCTAGTCAGAGCGATATCATTCGAGATGGATGGCTCAACGACCAAGGATTTGAGGTATTAAGGTTTTGGAATAACGATGTTCTTGTAAACTTGGAGGGCGTGTTCCAAAAGATCAAAGAATGTTTGAAATCCCCCTCCCTGACCCTCCCCACAAGGGGGAGGGTAGCGCAGTGTTCGTAATGGTCTGTAAGAACAGAAGATAAAAAAATTAAGACTATAAATTTTTGACAGAACCAAGAAGTCAAAATGGAGGACAAGATGGATAAATTCAGGAGGCTTTTGTTAATTGTCTTGTTAGGAAACATACTAGGAGCGATGTGGACACAATGTGTTTGGGCCAATAACCTGCGCATCAGCAATGTCTCTTTAGAGGAACGCAATCAATCGGCCAACACCGCGGTCGTAGAATTTGATATCAGTTGGGATAATTCCTGGCGGGATGAAGTCAACCATGATGCCGCCTGGGTTGTCTTAAAAGTGAGGGTCGCCAGCAATGCGCATTCCAATCATGGGCCTTTGTATGCTGAGGGTCTTAATCCAAATGGAACATCCCCGGGTTCCAATAAGGATCTGGATATTTATGTCACCAACGATAACGTGGGCGCTTTTATCCGGCGCAGATCGGCTGGTACCGGGACGGTGAGCTCCCAGAATGTTCGTCTGGTTTTGGATTATGGGAATATTCTGGGTGGAACAGCCAGCGATGTCACTGCCATAGTCGTTAGAGTCATCGGAATTGAGATGGTCTATGTCCCGACTGGTCCATTTTATGCCGGGGATGTGACCGATGCCTCAACTTCGGCCCCATTTACGACTTACAGTAGCAATGTGGCTTGGTATATCTCCTCCGATGGACAGCTAGTTACTGTTTCCTCTGGGGCAGGATATTTTTACAGTAAGCCGGTTACGACGGCCGGCAATGCTTATAACACTGCCGATGAATTTACTGTCCCGGCCCTCTATCCCTTAGGATACACCGGTTTTTACTGCATGAAATACGAGCTTACCGAAGGCCAGTATGTCGATTTTCTTAACATGATTCCGGATACCGCCGCCGGCCCCCGTAATCCCACCACTACAGGCAGTGGCGGGAAAAACCTGCAAAGCGTAGTATTCCGCAATACTATTTCCGGACTAACCTCCGGTACTTTTGCCAGTTACCGGCCGGATCGGGCCGCGAACTATATCTCATATGTGGATCTGGCCGCGTATCTGGACTGGGTGGGCTTACGTCCAATGACCGAATTAGAATTTGAAAAAACCGCCCGTGGTCCAATCGCCCAGGATACCACTCAGATCACTTATGCCTGGGGAAATAGTCAATTGCAACCCGCCCAATTTTTTTCCACCAGTCCGGAAAGTGGAATGGAGTCCATCACCGGCAATGCTGTTTATGGGCCAGTGACTTTTAGCGGTGGTGACACGATTCTTTACACCGGGCACAATCGAGGCCCGACTCGGGTTGGTATTTTTGCCACGGGATCTTCCGGCCGTACCGAGGCCGGGGCGGGGTTTTATGGGGCGATGGAATTGTCCGGGAATGTAACAGAATATGCCGTCACCATCGGCAGTGTGGATGCCTTATCCTTTGGCGGGACCCATGGGGATGGCGAGATCACCTCAACAGGATTCGCCAATGTCACTAACTGGCCTCTGTTAAATCTCTCTTTTGTGACAACCGGTTCTGGAGTCGGAAGAAGGGGAGGGCATTGGGGTGATGTTAGTATTTACTTAAAAATTTCTGATAGGTATGAGGCGGTATGGCCGGATAATACTAGGTGGAATTATTATGGCGGCCGCGGGGTGAGGACCTCGGACTCTGCGGATTCTTTGTGATAAAGTTTTCATATTAAACTTGCATTATTCCCTGTGGTCTTGCCACAGGGTGTCCCAAGAGATTCCTCCCCCTTGATGGGGGGAGGTTAGGTGGGGGTGGTAGCATCGGAGATCACCCTCCCCTAACCCCTCCCATCAGAGGGAGGGGAACCTCAGAAACTAATGTCACAATGCACTAGTCTCTCAGTTTATTGTTTAATTTTAGATTTTTAATTTTTGAAGCAACCAGTTGATCCCCAGAACGAAAAATTTTAAGGTGAGGAAAGATTTTTCTCAACTTTTAAGGGTGGGTATGCTCTCTCTATGCCTGCCTCTGGTGGTTTTTTCTTTTTCCTGTCAGTTCAACGCAAAGCCGCAATCAAAAAAACATACCGCTCCATCTCCAAATGAATTAGTCAATCAGCGTACCTACAATTCCAAAATCCTTCTTAATCCTGATGGCAGCTTTACCTTGCGGGCCCATGCCGGCCATATCCATTACGAAGATCCCGTCACAGAAGAAATGAAACCCATTGATACGACTCTTATTGAAACGGATAAGGGCTGGTATCATGACAAGGCTTCTTATCATCTTTTTATCCCGAAATTTGCCGATGAATGGATGGAGTTTCGGGACATGTTTGAAGGCAAAGATCAAGTGATTCGTCTTCGTCCTGTGGCCCGGCATGCCGAAGGGAAACTAATAACCGAAAACACCCCGTGGAAGGGAAAGCAGGTCCTTTTCAAAGATGCCTTTGGACCGGGTGTTGATCTTTTAATCTCGGCTAGTAACGTTTCCTTACGCAAGGAAGTCATCATCCGCGAAAAGCCCGCAAACTTAAGTGAGGTTTATTTCGATTTTGAATTGGATTTGCCTAGAACAGATTTCATAACCTCTCAATCTCCAACCTCCGATGTCATTCCTGCGAAAGCAGTCCCGCCTTGGCGGGACCGATTAAAGCATTCGGGAATGACAAAAGAAGGTTATGAATCCACTTCTAAAGAAATTGAGATCACAACCGCTCAAGGAGTCTGGGATAAGAAAACTCCTTTAAGAACCAGTCAGCAAGTTAAGGTGGGCCTTAAAAGTGCAGATGAGAATCAGATGAGTTTCTTCCGGGATTTTTTTGCCTGGGACAGTGATCAGCATTCCCAAGCCATTGAAATTGAATTCTACCAGAAAGAAGGAAAAACCTATTTCCGTAAAATCATTCCCTTGGATTTCTTAAAACAAGCAGCCTTTCCGGTCTATTCCGATGCGATCACAAGTTTTTTTGCCGGGGCAGGTGATGGGCAAGTGAGAAATACAAATACGACCTCCTGGGCCACCGCCCAGGCAGGGTCGGCTGGTTCATTTTCCGCCTCCGCGACCGCAACAACCATGGTCGTTGAGTCGGAAGAGACAAATGGATCAGCTCAGTGGATCATTACCCGGGCTTTTCTTCCCATAGATACTTCCGATCTTCCCGATAATGCCCAAATCACGGCCGCGACTTTAAATTATTTTATCTCCGCTGCTATAACAGATGGGGATGATGATGGGCAGGATTTTATTGTTGTGGTTCAAACTCGACAAGCAAGTTATACCACCTTGAGCGCTTCGGCTAGTGAGTTTAATAGCTGCGGGGATAAGATTGATAATCCCTTTGAGGGGTCGAATCGGGTTGATTATGGGGCCATGACCGCCAGCCGTTACAATTCCATTGCCTTGAATGGCAAAGGACAGTCCTGGATATCCAAAACCGGAATTACTCTATTAGGTCTGCGGGAAGGTCATGATGTCATGGACTCTGAGATCGCTAGTAATTTGGAAAATGCATTGACTATCAGTACTTCGGAAGCAGCTGGCTCGGCTCAAGATCCGTATATTGATATTACTTATCTTTTCGAGGATGCCAAGTATCACGGCGGCAGATCCGACGGCTATGGCGCCGCCGAATCCGAAAACGAATCCGCCGGGACCAACGACAACGCCCCGAGTTATATTCAATTCTCGGCCATTTCCAATGGCTATGCAAGAAGAAATTTGCCTATAACTACGACCCTGTTAAAAGATGCCCAGGGCTACACCATTAATCAAGATTCGGCGAACGTTACCCTAGAACTCTTCAGTAACCCTTGTGGAGCCACCTTGTCCGGGACAACCCTCAGCACGTGGGACAATGGCACAGTGAATTGGTCGGATCTCCAAGTCAATTGCACCGGCTATCCCTTTGTTTTGAGGGCCTCCTCGAATGTATCGACCAGTACCATGCAGGATGGCATCAACTGGTCGGATGCCGCGCTCGTCACCGGCAATTCCAACCCTTTCCGCATTCTTAATCTTATTCCTAAAATTCAGATTCAGTATGATTCAAAGGGTTCTTCTTACGGAGTTGCGATCGTTGCTTGGTTGGAGGATGAGGAAGGAAGAATTATGGATTTGTCGGGAGATACCTGCCGCCTAACCATTACTAGTTTTCTTTCCATTAGTGTCAATGATATTCTTAGTAATGCTAGCATGACCGCTGATGCTACCAACGACTACTGTACTTACAATTGGAATCCTAGTGCAACCGTGGTGGATGAAACCTACATTGCCTCGGTAACCATTACTTTTGACAATGTCGATTATACCGGCCGGGATTTTATCAACCCCACCTTTGCCGATGCCAACTGGGCGGATCTCAGTTATATTGCCTCGGCCGTCAATTGGGATGATCTTAACCGGTTAAGCCGGGCCGGGGTCAATTGGGAAGATGTCAGTCAAGTCAATTGGCAGGATCTGGGGATGCTAACAACCGCCGGCATCAATTGGCAGGATATCGGTGTCATGACCTCGGCCGCCGCCCGGGTGAATTGGCAGGATCTAGGAGTCGTGACAACACGCCAAGTCAACTGGGAGGATATTACGGTCCTAAGTCTTGGGGCCATCAATTGGAATGACATCAGTGACATGGCTAACCAGAATATCAACTGGCAGGATATTAATGTCTTGGCAAGAGCGGGCACCAACTGGTTGGATCTGGGTGTGTTCTTAAGCCAGGGGATCAACTGGAATGATATCGATGTGATGTCCCGGATAGGTGTCAATTGGGCCGATCTGGATGTGATGAGCGATTGGGGGATCAACTGGGCGGATGTTGATAAATTCTCCGATGCCGGTGTCAACTGGCTCGACCTTGAATTCCAGAGTCGGGCCGGGGTCAATTGGTACGATATCGCCTATATGAGTGGCGCCGGGGTCAATTGGGCCGAAACTATCAACTGGGATAACCTGGCTGAACTCACGACCGCCGGCGTCAATTGGACCGACATGGATATAATGTCGGATGCAGGATTAAACTGGTATGACCTTGAGGTCATCAGTAAGACCGGTGTCAATTGGTACGATATGGGCGTTTTATCAGGGACTGGAATCAATTGGCAGGATATTGATGCCTTAAGCGATAGCGGAATCAATTGGATAGATCTTGATAGGTTAAGTGACACCGGGATCAACTGGCTTGATCTTGATGTCTTAAGTGACACCGGGATTAACTGGGTGGACCTGGATGCCCTAAGCGATATGGGCCTCAATTGGCTGGATATCGATGTGTTAGGTGATTCCGGTATCAATTGGCTGGATTTAAGTGCCTTAAGCGTGGCCGGCATCAACTGGATTGATATGGATGTGATGTCTGACCAGGGGATCAACTGGATTGATCTCGATGCCTTGAGTGACAGCGGGATCAACTGGGTGAGTGTCAGTGATCTCTCCACCGCCGGGATCAATTGGTTGGATGTGGATGTGATCAGTGATCAGGGAATCAATTGGCTGGATCTGGATGTGCTGTCGGATGCGGGGATCAATTGGATTGATTTCGATATTTTATCTGACAGCGGGATCAACTGGATAGATATAGATAGTATGCATGATGCGGGAATCAATTGGGTGGATGTTGAGGCCTTAAGTGACGCTGGGATCAACTGGGTGAGTGTCAGTGATTTAAGTACCGCGGGGATTAATTGGGTGGATGTGGACGTCATCTCTGATGTAGGGATCAATTGGTTGGATTTAGATGTGTTGTCGGATGCCGGGATCAACTGGATTGATCTGGATGCATTGACCGATACTGGTGTCAACTGGCTGGATATCGATGTCATGAGTGACACCGGGGTCAATTGGGTGAGTGTCAGTGATTTAAGTACCGCCGGCATCAACTGGCAGGATATCGATGTCTTAAGCGATACGGGAGTGAATTGGCAGGATGTGGATGTTTTAAGTGACGCGGGTGTCAATTGGCAGGATCTGGATATCCTTTCGGATGCCGGTGTCAATTGGATGGATATTGGTGTGCTAAGTTATCGAGGGATTAATTGGCAGGATATTGGTGTCTTGAGTGACAGTGGGATCAACTGGATTGATCTCGATGCCTTAAGTGATGTGGGGATCAACTGGGTGGATGTGGATGCCTTATCTGATGCGGGGGTTAACTGGGTGAGTGTGAGTGACCTTTCTACCGCGGGGATCAATTGGCAGGATATCGATGTCTTAAGTGATATCGGTGTCAACTGGTTGGATGTGGACATCTTGAGTGACAGCGGGGTGAACTGGTTAGATTTAGATGTTCTTTCGGACAGCGGGATTAACTGGATTGATATCGACGTCATTTCTGATCGCGGGATCAATTGGGTGGATGTAGAAGCTTTATCTGATGCGGGGATCAATTGGGTGAGTGTCAGTGATCTTTCTACCGCGGGGATCAATTGGGTGGATATCGAGGTGATGAGTGATGTGGGAGTGAACTGGCTGGATATCGAGGTGCTTAGTGATGCGGGTATCAATTGGGGGGATCTGGATGTTTTGACGGATGCCGGGATCAATTGGTTAGACATTGATGTGATTGCCGACCGGGGAATCAATTGGCAGGATTTAGGAGTATTAAGCAGTGCCGGGATTAACTGGATAGATTTAGACGTGTTAAGTGATCAAGGGGTCAATTGGATTGATGTGGATGTGTTAAGCGACACGGGGATCAATTGGGTGAGTGTCAGCGACTTGTCCACCGCTGGGATCAATTGGGTGGATGTGGATGTCTTAAGTGACAGTGGGATCAATTGGATCGATGTGGATGTGTTGAGTGATCAAGGAATCAACTGGTTGGATCTGGATATTTTATCGGATGCGGGAATCAATTGGGTAGATGTAGATGTTTTACATGATGCCGGGATCAATTGGGTAGATGTAGATGTTTTACATGATGCCGGGATCAATTGGGTGAGTGTCAGCGACTTAAGTACCGCGGGAATTAATTGGTTGGATATGGATGTGTTAAGTGATAGTGGAGTTAATTGGTTGGATATGGATGTCTTAAGTGACAGCGGAGTCAATTGGCTAGATGTGGGGGTATTAAGTAGCAGTGGGATCAATTGGATCGATGTCGATGCCTTAAGTGACATTGGGGTAAACTGGGTGAGTGTGAGTGATCTTTCTACCGCGGGAATCAATTGGTTGGATATGGATGTCTTGAGTGACACCGGGATTAATTGGCTCGATATGGATGCCTTAAGTGATAGTGGGATCAATTGGGTGGATTTAGATGTGTTAAGTGATAGCGGAATTAACTGGATAGATATCGATGCCATGCATGATGCGGGGATCAATTGGGTGAGTGTGAGTGATTTAAGTACGGCCGGGATCAATTGGTTGGATATCGATGTCTTCAGTGACATCGGGATTAATTGGCTCGATGTGGATGCCTTAAGTGATGCCGGGATCAATTGGGTGGATTTAGATGTTTTAAGTGACAGTGGAATTAACTGGATAGATATTGATACCATGCATGATGCGGGGATCAATTGGATCGATGTGGATGTGTTGAGTGACGTAGGAGTGAATTGGGTGAGTGTGAGTGATTTAAGTACCGCGGGAATTAATTGGATCGATGTGGATGTGTTGAGTGATGTGGGAATCAATTGGGTAGACATTGATCTTTTATCGGATGCCGGTGTCAATTGGCAGGATTTAGATGTCTTAGCGGATAGCGGGATCAATTGGGTGGATTTAGATGTGTTAAGCGATAGTGGAATTAATTGGTTAGATATTGATACCATGTATGATGCGGGTATCAATTGGATTGATGTGGATGTTTTAAGTGACAGTGGGGTGAATTGGGTGAGTGTGAGTGATTTAAGTACCGCGGGGATTAACTGGTTGGATGTGGATGTGTTAAGTGATACCGGAATTAATTGGTTGGACTTGGACATCTTAAGTGATAGTGGAATTAACTGGGTAGATATCGATAGTATGCATGATGCGGGTATCAATTGGATTGATGTGGATGTTCTAAGTGACAGTGGTATTAATTGGGTGAGTGTGAGTGATTTAAGTACCGCTGGGATCAACTGGCAGGATGTGGGTGTGTTGAGTGACACGGGGATTAATTGGTTAGACATTGACATTCTAAGTGATGTAGGGATCAATTGGATTGACCTTGATGTGTTGTCGGATGTGGGTGCTAATTGGATTGATTTGGATGTGATGAGTGACCAAGGTATCAATTGGGTTGATATCGATGTCTTAAGTGACAGCGGGGTGAATTGGGTCAGTGTCAGTGACTTAAGTACCGCCGGGATTAACTGGCAGGATTTGGATGTTTTATCGAAAACTGGCGTTAATTGGTTAGATGTAGATATTCTTTCTGATAGTGGAATCAATTGGCTGGATCTTGATGTGATGCATGATTCCGGGATCAATTGGCTGGATGTGGATGCGTTGAGTGACAGTGGAGTCAATTGGCTGGATCTTGGTTCTTTAAGTGTTGCGGGGATCAATTGGATTGATGTGGATGTCTTAACTGATAGTGCTATCAATTGGCTGGATATTGAAGCCTTATCCAATAAAGGAGTCAATTGGATTGATCTGGATGTCTTAACTGATAGTGGGATCAATTGGCTGGATGTGGATGTGTTAAGTGACGTTGGGGTCAATTGGCTGGATATGGATGTGTTAAGTGACGCCGGTATCAATTGGATCGATGTCGATGCCCTAAGTGACAGTGGTATTAATTGGGTGAGTGTGAGTGATTTAAGTACCGCCGGGATCAACTGGGTGGATGTGGATGTGTTAAGTGACGCCGGGATCAACTGGGTAGACTTTGATGTGTTAAGTGATAGCGGAATTAACTGGTTGGACGTGGATGTATTAGGTGACAGTGGGGTGAATTGGGTGAGCGTGAGTGATTTAAGTACCGCTGGGATCAACTGGCAGGATGTGGATGTGTTGAGTGATATGGGGGTCAATTGGTTAGATATCGATGTGTTAAGTGACAGTGGGATCAATTGGGTAGATATCGATGTCTTAAGTGATGCGGGGGTCAATTGGCTGGATGTCGATGTCTTAAGTGATGCGGGGGTCAATTGGCTAGATGTAGACGTCCTAAGCGATTCTGGGATTAATTGGTTAGATTTAGATGTGATGCATGATGTAGGGATTAATTGGAACGATATGGATGTATTGAGTGACAGTGGGGTGAATTGGGTGAGTGTGAGTGATTTAAGTACGGCGGGGATCAATTGGTTAGATATCGATGTGTTAAGTGATATTGGTGTGAATTGGGTAGATATTGATAGTTTAAGTGACAGTGGAATTAATTGGGTGGATGTGGATGTCTTGAGTGACAGTGGAATTAATTGGGTGGATGTGGATGCGTTGAGTGACAGCGGGATTAATTGGGTGGATGTGGATGCGTTGAGTGACAGTGGAATTAATTGGGTGAGTGTGAGTGATTTAAGTACGGCCGGGATTAACTGGGTCGATGTGGATGTGTTAAGTGATACCGGGATCAATTGGGTGGATGTGGATGTCTTAAGCGACAGTGGGATCAACTGGATCGATGTAGATGCCTTAAGCGACAGTGGGGTCAATTGGGTGAGTGTGAGTGATTTAAGTACGGCCGGGATCAACTGGGTCGATGTGGATGTGTTAAGTGATGCGGGGATCAATTGGTTGGATGTGGATGTGTTAAGTGATTTGGGGGTTAATTGGTTAGATGTGGATGTGTTGAGTGATGTGGGGGTCAATTGGTTAGATGTGGATGTGTTGAGTGATGTGGGGGTCAATTGGTTAGATGTGGATGTGTTGAGTGATCGTGGGATTAATTGGGTGAGTGTGAGTGATTTAAGTACGGCCGGGATCAACTGGGTCG
>CAYJXI010000071.1:0-10385 GCA_964374105.1 uncultured Planctomycetales bacterium | reverse complement strand
ATCGAGAAGAGATACGAGATAGAGTTTGAGAGGATAGGAGCGGACAAGAATCATGAGGAAAAATAGGAGGCGTTACTGGTAGTGCCATGCTGGTTTAGCCTGACACCAGTAGAAACGCCTCCGATATTCGTCCGATATTCGTATTCGTAGTTGAATGGTCAACTAAAAAGGAGGTGACATGGGAAAATCTGATCATACGTAACTAGAGAAGGGAAAATTTTTTTATCAAGTAAGTTGAATGGTTAATAATCAATCATTAATCAAGGGAGGTCGGAGATGAAAAAGGGAAATCATACAATTAAGTTGGCGTTCATTCTATTACTTACGACAATTCATTCCTGCACTTTAGGGATGGTGATCCCTTTACAGGGACAGGAAGGGCGAAACCCAGGCGCCTCTGAAGTTGCCGAAAGCCATATTGTCAAACAGCAGATGTCGAAAGTTTGAACTAAACCAAAAACAAAATTAAGGAAAGGAGACAAGTCATGAAAACGACATGGATCAACCAAACCGCCAGAAGTACACTTTTTGTGTGTACCATCTGGCTGGCGTTGACCGCGCCAGTCCAGGCAACCGGATTACTAACCCCTAAAGATGGACATCTCCCGGTTCTGGACATCAAAGACCACATGGTCAATGTTATCATTGAAGATGGCTATGCTATTACGACCGTGGACCAGGTTTTTTTTAATCCGCATTCTCAGGATCTGGAAGCTATTTACTCGTTCCCAGTTCCCGAGAAGGCAGCGGTTTCCGAATTCACCCTGTGGATTGACGGGAAGCCTATTCATGGGGAGGTCTTGGAGAAACAAAAAGCACGGGAAGTCTATGAAGAGCAAAAAGCCAATAACCGAGATGCCGGATTAACCGAGAAAAATGAGTACAAAACCTTTGAGATCAGCATCTATCCAGTTCGAGCCAATCAGGAAACAAAGATCCGGTTAAGTTATATCCAGCCAGTAGATGTGGATACGGGTATCGGCCGGTATGTCTACCCACTGCAAGAAGGAGGGGTGGATGAAGAGGCCCTGGCCTTTTGGACCACCAATGAAAAGGTTACAGGCCGGTTCAGCTTTGATCTGACCCTTCGTTCGGATTATCCGGTAGACGGCGTGCGGTTACCGAACCATCCTCAGGCCCAAATCGCGCAAAACGGCGATGTCTGGCAGATTCATCTGGATAATCAACTGAATCCCTTGGCAGGTTCCCAGCCACAAGAGCCAGCCTTGACGATCAACAATGCCGACTCAAAACCAGAGGCCGATACCTTCGCCAGTGATCCGGGATTTCGCCTCGATACGGACATTGTCGCTTATTACCGGCATGCCGACAATCTGCCGGGTTCAGTTGATCTGGTGGCATATAAAACCGCGGCAGACAAGCGGGGGACATTCATGCTTACATTAACCCCCGGCATGGACCTTAAGCCGATCACAGAGGGACGCGACTGGATTTTTGTCCTGGACATTTCCGGATCGATGCAAGGCAAATATGCAACACTCGCGGAGGGAGTTAACCGGGCCCTGCAAACGATGTCATCGCTGGAGCGTTTCCGTATTGTCGTCTTTAACACCTCCGCGCAGGAATTGACCCAAGGATTTGTCGCGGCGACACCCGAAAACGTCCGGCATTATACGGACACAGTCAGTGCCATCCAGCCGAATAACGGGACCAACCTTTACAGCGGTCTTCAACTGGGGCTTCGCAGTCTGGACGCGGACCGGACTAACAGCATCATCCTGGTGACCGATGGGGTGGCCAACGTCGGTGAGACAGAGCAGAGAAGTTTCATCGAGCTCATTAAGAAATATGACGTCCGGCTGTTCACGTTCATCATGGGCAACAGCGCCAACCGTCCGTTACTCGAAGCCCTCACCCAAGTATCAAACGGTTTTGCCTTGAATGTTTCGAATTCCGATGATATTATCGGCAAAATCCTTCTGGCCAAGAATAAAGTCATTCACCAGGCCTTGCATGGTGTTCAGCTGAAAATAGCCGGTATTAAAGCGACGGATATGACGCCGAAAAACATTGGTAGTCTATACCGCGGTCAGCAATTAATTGTGTTCGGACACTATTTCGGCCATGGCCCGGCGACCGTCACTCTCGAAGGCAAGATCTCCGGAGAAGAGAAAATGTATTCCACACGGTTCGATTTCCCTGAAATTTCGGAAGAAAACCCGGAAGTTGAACGCCTCTGGGCCTATGCGATCATTGAGGAATTAACCCAGGAAATGGATAATTTCGGAGAGAACCCGGATATGAAGCAGAGTGTTATTGATATCGGAGTCGAGTACGGTTTAGTGACGGACTATACTTCGATGGTGGTGCTCGAAGAAGAGGTCTTCCGGGAATTGGGAATCGAACAAAAAAATAAAGAACGTCTCGCCACGGAATATGCCGCCCGTCAAATCCGCTCTTCTCGTCCCGTTGTGTCCCGTCAGGTCGACACCCAGCAGCCGATGTTTCAGCATAACCGCCCCACCTTGAATTTCGGTGGAGGCGCTGGGGCATTGGATCCGGTTTCCCTGTTGGCCTTCTCTCCGCTTCTGTGGGGGCTGCGGCCGCGCACAAGAGCAAAAGGAGGGAGGTCCCAAAGTGGATCGGGTTAATCGTCAACTTCAATCAATCAGCCAGGGCACCCGCAAGGTGCCCTGGCTGACCTTAATCTTAACGACCCTCTTCACGGGAATTTATTTGGCCGGACCTGCGCTTTTTAAAGTTTTTGTTTTTGATCAGGTGGCGATTGGGCGTGGGGAATTCTGGCGTGTTCTCACCGGACATTTCGTCCACTGCAATTTTGAGCACCTCTTCTGGGATCTGGTGGGATGGGTTATCCTGGGGGCGGTGATTGAAATTCATCGCCGTCACCATCTGATCCCGTCCTTGATTTTTACCTGCCTCACCGTGAGTTTCTGGTTATATTTGGGCGATACGTCCTACCCGACTTATTGTGGGTTGTCGGGGACGTTAAACGGGTTGCTGGTCGTGGCCGTGGTCATTCAGTGGCAGTTAACCAGAAACCATGCCTGCCTTCTCGTGATCCTAGCAACACTGGCCAAAATGATTTATGAATTCACCACCCATCAGACGATATTTACGAGCTTATCGGCCCAGGCCGTTCCCGCGGCTCATACCGCCGGGTTTTTAGCGGGGGCTATCTACATGCTGCTTCAGAAAAGTAGTTGGAAAAACCTTAAGGAGCAAGTCCCCTAGAGATCGGTCCCTTTATTTCCTGTCATCATCCACTCGAAAAGCAGATTGCGGTAATAAAGAGATAACCTTCAACACTCCTAGATTGGGAATGTACCAATCACTTAAGGGGTAACGAGATCGTCATCGGTTGTGTCTTCTCCATCATTGGGGTAAGGCGCCGGGATTGGGCGTCCATCAATGAACAGAGATTGGATAAGATAGATAGCATCGGTCAATTCATTCTTGCCGTTATCGTCTACATCAGCCGCATCGAGGACCTGAGGGGGCGGTCCACCCCGAAAGAGCCATCCTAAGATATCAATGATATCTGAAAGGTTGACCGATCCATCGTCGTTAGCATCTCCGCGAATAAACTCAACGGTTGTTTCTTCGTTATGGTTGAGTTGGGAGAGGAATGGATCAAGTTCTGCTTGGTTTTCATCCACTGCCGTAAATTGTGTTCCGTCATAACGATATTTTCCCTGGAATCTGATAATTTTTTGATTCTTGAAAATGTTATCCGAAGTCCAATCAACCGTATAATCCCCGGTGGGACAAGGGTGATCTTTGCATTTTAAAGACCAATTGATATTTTCTAAAAAGTATGGGTTTTCGATTGAGGATGCTTTCCCATCAGGATTGGTGACTTTTAAATTGAAGGGGGGGGATAACAACCCATAAATATTTTTGTCAGAGCCATTGACAAAATAGCCGTCCAAATTTTTCCATGGATCAATAACGAAACGAAAAGGACTTCGGAAGGCTTGCTGGTCATTATTTGATGGATCTATTTTCTCAAATAAGAATTCGGTTATTTCCAAAGCAACAGCAAAAGGTCCAAGAACAAGAGGTATTGTAATGGTATCTTTTCCCCAAGCAAAAGCACCAAAAGTAGGCGATGGAAGAGAAGGGAGCGGTTGAATGAAGGCTGTATAGGTATGCCCTTTTTTTAAGGGTTCGGCAAAATACGATGTATAATCGCTCACAGCAATGGAATATTTATTGAATTTGATTGTGTCAAGGAGAGTCATGTTGTGGGACTTTAAAGATGACTCATCAATTGTAACACTTGCTGGGAAAGGGAATGGGTAAAGGGCGCTGAGTTTCATAAATTTATCCTCACTTAAACGAGAAGCCCCCAAACTCGTCACTAGTGAATAATCTCGATACAGAAGATCATTATCGTAAGAGAGGTGAAGATTATTGATTTTGACAGGGGCAGATTCAAAATCCTTTGTCCCCAGAGAAATAATATGCACTACTTCATCAATCTGCATGCCCTTATTGGCGATGATCTGTTCAGCATTGGTAGAAAGCTTACCTGTAGCACTTGTCAGTAATGTTAATTCTTGATGATCAGCCGAGAGAGGAATACGTTTGTAAAATAAATACTGCTGAGGATTTTTGTCCTTTTCTGTCATGAACACTATGAGATCAGTGTCTTCCGCAGGAAGAAAGATATTTTTTTTCCATGTATTTATTTTCTTAGGGGAATAAGTGTCGGCCCCTAGTTGTTGACTTAAACTGCGGACGATGAGGTTAATCTCACCGATATTTTTTGATGTCTTATCGTTATAAACATTGAGGGTAATTTCTCTGGGTTTTTGGAATTCGACTTGGTCACTGGCAGATCTGTTTAAGGTATCTGTTACACTAAGACGTAACAAGTAGAGTCCGGGTTCAAGGTCCTTATAAGACCAGTCCTGAAGCAGGTAATAATTCTTAACGGGTTGGTCAGATTGTTTGAGAGTTTTCCATTCCACAAGACCGGTGAGGGGGTCTCTTTTGCCCAATTCCAAGACCCATTGCTTTAAAAACGGCTCCAGGGCATAGGCGGATCCTACAAGATGATAAACTCCTATTTGTGGTGTCCTTGCCAACCCTAAGATGTCCGCTACGGGTTCATTGATGCTTCCTTCACAAACCGCGGAATATATCCCATGAGGATGAAAGGAATCGCAGATTTCTTGAATGTTCCTTGTGCCATCAAGGATATTGCCGTTGTCATCATCAGATAAGAGGATGGAATCCAGAAAGTCAATAAAGGAAATGGGCTGGAAGCGCAATGCCCCAAACACCAAGGCATCGGCAAGGCCCGCCCCCTCTTGGCCATATTTATTGATCAATTTTTCTCTCAAGTGCCACAGACTTCCGGAAATGATCTGCATGCCGGAATGCGGTTCAGGATCGTAATCGTCAGGGTATTTATCATCCGAGTCGCATCTTCGAAAACAGGTTTCCCCTTTTCCCAATTCAAAATCATTCACACAGGCGGGGTCGCTAACTCCTAATGTATCGCTGATACTGCAGGCGGTATAATCGGAAATCCCTTCGTTGATATTGCCGGTTTGATCCCAATAAGGCCAGTAAATTTGGATGAGTTTTTCAGAAATCGCATGTGTCGCTTCATGAAATATGATGTCATTAAAAAGCGAGGTGGCCTCACAGGATATATTAATTTCTTCGTCTTTGGTCTTCCCCTTTTTAAAAAAGTTGAGCGAGTGGTCATCAGGGTCGTAATAAGCGTTACAAATATCTGGGATATTAACTCGAGCCGTTATGGGAAAAACCATGTCCGCTTGGATCGAAGGCCGGATGACAAAGTCGTGCATAATATGGGTATGGTAGAAGACGTTCGACTGTTCATTTTTATAAGATGAATCATAGTCTTTCCAATTGATGTTATAACCTCCGGAAGTCCGCCGGTTAAGATTGACACTCTTGCCGTTAACGGCATTCACAACACCCACCCAGGGGCCAAGCATTGCGGCCTTTAAACGCCTGGGTTTATTCACATCCAGTGCATATATCCCCAGGGAATCGGTCTGGCCGACAACTTCCCCACCCGACTCTTCTGTTATTTTTACGGTGAGATCTTTAAAAGCTACACCTTCTTGGATTGGTCGGGTAGGAATTTCAGGATAAATAGAGCCAGTGACCTCACCGGTAATACGATTGTATTTCAAGGAATTTTCGATATTTAATATCTTCCCAGATTCGGCATCAGCGATTACTTTTAAGCGTTCAATATGATTTTGCGGTGAGTAAGAAAGTTTGAATACCAGTTCGTAGGCCCAGATGATAATCCTATTCCCATCCGGATCAGAAGAGACAGGATAGGCCACAAGCTTTATGGATTTCTCCTCAAGCAGAGGAGGATCCTGCTTGTAATCGCTGACAATCTGGGTTTTGACACTTCTTTTGATTTCTTCTTCGGGCAAGAGATCCCCTTCTCGAAGTTGTTCTGTTAAACTTTCCTCATAGATATTTGACTTGATCAGGTTGAGATAAACTTTTCCATCTTTCACATTTTTGTTAAAACCTAAAACAACAAAAGTTCCTGTCACGGGATAATTTTGCTTATTGAGAGGGTGAGTGACAACTTGTTCATAAATAACAGTAGCGATGTGTTCCATGGGAAGAATGAGCGATGTTGACGAAAAAGATGAGGAAGGTGTTGAGGTCTTTTGCGGGTAATCCGTATGAATAATTTTTAAATTGACTTTGTCTCCAATATTGAATAAATGACCGTATTCAGCCATGAAAAGATTAGAGGCCTGCTTGAGGGTTTCTGAATCAAAGACCGAGATCCCAAAGAGGGCTTGAGGGTCGGCTTGAAGAACCACCTTTTTAAGGATGTCGCCATCCCAATAAGCTGAGCGGACATTCAGTTCCACCGGTAAGAGTAAGGTTTTTTGTAAATTGGGGAGACCCTCTTCTACTTTTATATAATTATTCCAACGAAGGAAGCTATTTTCGAATCGAGATGGACTTGTCCCGGTGAATGCGCTGGAGGAAGATAGATTCAAAATCGTCCACCAGAATAACCATAAAGCAAATTTAATTTTAAATGTTGTTTTCATTTAAACTAGCAATTTACAAACTTTAATGTTTTTAAGAAATAAGCTTTTTTCCTTATAGTGAAAAGATAACATATTTTTTCCTTAATAACCAAGCGGGATAATAATTGTGTAAATTGATGAAGTTTGCTAGATATTAGAGAAGGCGCGGATGGCGAGGGATAACGCCTTCCTTAGCAGACTGTAAAAAGTGATGATAAACTTATGCAATCCTTGTTTTTTAAATGTTGACTAATAAAACGCCCTTTGGGTTTAACGTAGCGTAAACCATAACCTAAATTTACTTTTAAGATACCTTCCTGCCATCAGGAGTTTTGCCTTCTATTAGACTCTGGGTGAGTCAGAGGGTTGACAATAATAACCTATAGAGTACAATTTAAGCATGGAAGCAATTCAGGAACGGGGGCAGCGGGCCCGCTTTAAAATTATCCAGACCGCCTTTGAACTTTTTCATAAGCAGGGTATTAATGCCACCAGCGTGGATGAAATTCTGCAAAAATCCGGCACCGGCAAAAGTCAGTTTTATCATTATTTCAAAAGCAAAGACGATTTGATTCAGGCGGTCGTAAAAGACTTTTATGAAAGACTTTCCAGTCATAAGTTGCCGATCAAATATGAAATTAATACATGGCAGGATTTGGAGGAGTGGTTTGCTTTTTTTATCAATTTCCAAAATTCTATTGGTTGTGAACGTGGATGCCCAATGGCCACCATCGGCTACGAGTTAACCAAAAGACAGGAGCCGATCCGAAAAGATATAGATCTTATTTTTGAATTCACTATCAATTCTCTGTCTCGATTTTTTACTAATCTGAAAGCCAAAGGCAAGCTGAAAAAATCCGTTGATCCTGATTCCTTGGCCGAACTTTGTTTCCTGACGATGCAAGGGGGGATGATTGTCTCGAAAATCAGAAAAGAAACCACTCCTTTCGAAAACTCCGCCAAACACATTGTATCCTACCTTAAGTTGCTGGCCGAATAAATTATTCCTTGACATACGTTGTACTGAATGGTACATTTATTTCTGGATAAAAACGTAAATTATAAACATTTCAACAAAGGAGTGAAATATGATTAAGCTTTATGGACTGCCAATATCTAATAATGTGGCTAAGGTGCGGTATTGTTTGAATGAGTTGGGTCTCGAATATGAATTGATTCCCATAAACCCCTTAGAAGGTCAAACGCAGACTGAAACGTATCTTCAAATTGCCCCTTCGGGGAAAATCCCCGGTATCGAAATCGATGGATTTCGACTTTTTGAAAGCAACGCGATCAACCGCTATCTTGCTGACCAAAAGAACTCTCCCTTGTATCCTAAAGATCCGAAACAGCGCGCGACCGTTGAAGCATGGATGGATTTTTGCGCCATTCATATCGCCTGGGCCATGGGCCGCGTGTTCTTCAACCGGGTCGGAGCGCCATTGTTTGGGAAGGAGAAAGATATAAATTCTCTCAACACAGGATTAGAATTCCTGGGACGGTTTCTTCCGGTCATCGATAAGCAGTTATCAGAGAAAACATATCTGACCGGAAATCAGATGACGTTAGCGGATATCAATCTTCTGGCCATCCTTGACGCTGCGGAAGTCTCCCAGATCGATTTGTCAAAATATACGAATCTGACGAGGTGGCGCAATGGATTAAAGAAAAAGGAATTTTATCAGAAATGTTATGAAGATTATACGACCTTTCTTCAAGAGCAGATGGCCAGTATGAAATAAATGCTCAGCGCCTAGGAGTTCAAGGGCTGACCGATAGAGCGTTTTAACCTGTCAAATGGAATTCAACAATGGTTTATGATGAGAAACTTTTCAAACGCATTGAAGAAATCGCTGCTACTAAGAAAGATTTAATGCCGATAAGGATGTTTGGCGGAGTGGGGTATCTGCTTCAAAGTAATATGTGTTTTGGGATCTACCAGAATTATTTAATTCTGCGATTAGGGACGGATCTGGCGAGAAGGGCTTTATCGAAGAAACACACAAAATCCTTTGATATCACGGGAAGACCGATGAAGGGATGGATCATGGTGGCGGATAAAGGACTTAAAAACGAAAATAATTTGCGGCAATGGCTTGATATGGCTATAAATTTTGTCTCCCACATGCCAACGAAATAATGGAATCTAGTTTTTAAAAAGTGGAATAGCATCTGCCTTTTGCAGTCTGTTAAAAGCGAGGATAAACCATGCAGTCCTCGCTTTTTTGTTTTATAATGTTGACTAAAAAATAATCCTTAAGTTCAAAATCGGGGGAATGGAGAATATGTTACAGAAAACGTTGATACTTACTCGAAACGAAATAGAAACCTTAGCCGATTACAAGATGGTCATTCAATGTGTGGAGGAGGTTTTTGGTGATTATGCCAAGGCCAAGGCCAAGATGCCGGCCAAGGTTTATCTGGATTTGAAAGAATTTCAAGGCGACTTTCGGGCGATGCCGGCTTATTGGGAAAGAAAGAAGGCAGTCGCCTTAAAATGGGTGAATGCGCATCCTAAGAATTTACAGAAAGACCTTCCTTCTGTCATGGCCATTATCATTTTAAATGAGCCTAAGACCGGTTTTCCTTTGTGTATTATGGATGGAACTTTTCTAACGAGTTTAAGGACAGCCGCTGGCGGTGCGGTCGCTGCGAAATATCTGGCACGAAAAGATCTGAAAAATATCGGGATGGTAGGATGTGGGGTACAGGCCCGATCACAGCTTATGGCGTTGAGGGAATTGTTTTCCATCAAAAAGGTGTTTGTGTGGGGACATAAGGATCATCTTATTCAGAAATTTATCCAAGAGATGAGAATTCGAAAAGAGGATATGGTTGGCGTTGGTTCAATGAAAGATTGTGTGAAGGATGCGGATTTGGTTGTGACAACTACACCATCGAGGAGGCCTTTAGTAAAATTCCATTGGCTGAGGCCGGGGGTTCACATCAATGCCATTGGCGCTGATGCCCCCGGGAAACAAGAGCTGGATCCCCAAATTTTAAAACATGCTAAAATCGTTGTCGATGATGTGAGGCAGGCCGCGCACGGCGGGGAGATCAATGTTCCCCTTAAAAAAGGAACCATCGCTTTAAAAGATATCTATGCCACTCTAGGGGAGATCGTTGCTGGAAAGAAGAAAGGGAGAGTCAATGATACGGAAATCACGGTCTTTGATTCCACCGGTCTTGCTATTCAGGATGTGGCGTGTGCCCATTCGATTTATCAACTTGCCCTTCAAAGAAAGAAGGGGAAATTGTTTAAGATTATATAATATGATAAAAGTGACAGTCACCTTTTGGTGACTGTCACTAGAATTCAACGGTTTTAGTTTTTCCTACTCTCTAGTC
>CAYJXI010000070.1:0-10622 GCA_964374105.1 uncultured Planctomycetales bacterium | reverse complement strand
ACTGCTCTTTGACAACCTGTTTTTTTACACTTGACTCTTTATAGGATGTCTTTTTCAAAATCCCATAAACTGTGTCCCGTGTCCAGTGGCCCGTACGGGTTCACAAATGTCATTCCGTGCCTTGACACGGAATCCATCATTCATCCTGTCTGCCAATCCGCATGCCTTAATAAAAATTCCAGCACTTTATGAGACAGGCTTTCTCCCTCGTTAATTTTGATTTCTTCTAATTCGGCAATCTCTTCAAAAATAAGATATATTTTGATATCCCTCTCCACCTGTTTTTCTAGGTTCTGATTGAGTTCTTCTTCCTTTTTTTTAATTTCACCTTCCGATAACCCCCGCTCTTTAAGTCTTTGCTTTGCCTCTTGTAAGCGATGTTGAAGATGTTTATTAATGACGTTCTGAGGGACACTCACTTTGACTTCCTTCATTAAGGCTTCCACAATTTGATTTTCAATTTCGATTCGGCTTTGACGGTCTTTGTCAATTTCCATCTGTTTGGCGAGAGCCTGTTTAAAAGAGACAAGATCAGGGTACCCCAATCCTCGGGCCAATTGATCATCGACCACGATTTCCTTATTTTGTCCTTGGCCTTTTTTAAAATACTCCATGGCCTTATTGATTTCCTCCTCGGTCACCAAAGAATTCTTTTTAACAACCTTGATCCCTTTATAATTCTTAATTTTGATCTCCGGTTTAATATCGATCTTTGCCGTAAAGGTAATCGACCCATCCTTAAATTCAACATTTTCAATGTCCGGCATATCCATCGGGGTGATCTTCTCTTTCTGGATTCCTTCCTGATAAACCTCTGGGATAAGTTTTTTCAGAGTTTCTTCTCTAGCAAGATCGGCATGCTCCGCTTCCAAGACACTTCGCGGGACTTTTCCTGGACGAAATCCTTTGACTTTGGCGACCTTGCCAATCTCGGCATAAACTTCCTCCATCTGTTTTAAAACCCTTTCCTTGGGAATCTCAAACCGTAATTCTCGCCTTAAGGCATCAATCTTTTTGACTTCTATTTTCATAAAAAATTCAAACCCCCCCCTTCCTTCAATTAAGCTATCGGCCATCAGCTTTCAGACCTTTAGAAAATCTTTAGCCTGATGCCTGAAAACTTAAGAGCTGAGAGCTTTAAAAGTTCACATCCTAAACTTTTCTCCCAAATAAATGAGTTTAGCCTTAGGATTGTTGATCAAATCCTCTGCGGTTCCCGAAAGAAGGACTTTGCCTTCAGCCACCAGATAAGCCCGATCGGTCACCGATAAAGTCTCGCGGACGTTATGGTCAGTTAAAAGGATTCCCAACCCGCGATGTTTGAGTTCCTTGATAATCTCCTGCGCTTCGGCCACCACAATAGGATCAATCCCCGAAAAAGGTTCGTCCAGTAATAAAAAAGAAGGTTTGGTAACCAAGGCCCGGGTGATTTCCAAACGCCGGCGTTCTCCTCCTGACAGGGTGTAGGCCTTGCTATTGGCCAAATGCGCAATTTTCAATTCTTCCAGAAGCGCCTCTAATCTTCTCTTTCGTTCTTTGGGACTGATATTTAAGGTCTCCAAAACCGCCATAATATTTTCCGCCACCGTTAATCTGCGAAAGATGGAAGGCTCTTGCGCCAAGTAACCCATCCCTAAACGACAGCGATCATGAATAGGCTTGCGGGTAATATCCATTTGGTCAAAATGGATCTCGCCTTCATCCGGGGAGATGATCCCCACAATCATATAAAACGAGGTGGTCTTCCCTGCCCCATTGGGTCCCAGTAACCCCACAATTTCCGAGCGACCCACATGAATACTTAACCCATCTACAACGCGACGACCATTGTAACTTTTAACTAGACTCTTTGTTTCTAATAAATTAAACGACATAAGAATAAGGGAATTATTAAATTTGATTTTCTGAATGATCCTACAATTATAATATCTTTTGTTTCTTTTAAAAGGATAATTTACTTAGGCATTTCATTTTGTTTTTGACTCATCCTCTTTTTTTTGGAATGAGGCAATTCCCCCTGAACCTTGGGTTACCATAATCAATTTAGGCCGGCCGGTCAATATCAACTTTTGATCATCGGCGTTATAAACGGCCTTATCCGAAAGAGAAGAATTTCCCCCCTGGATGATGAGGACATGCCCCGTACAGATCATTTGTTTAATCTGTTTAGTTTCGGGATCGAAATAAACTTCCACCAAATCGGCTTTGAGGGTTCGATCATTCTGAACCGCGACAACATTTTTGTTGAAGATGGCTTTATTGAACTTCTGGTCGATCTCGACCGGGCCATCACTGGTAATGGTCACGGTTTGACTATCCTTCTTTTCGGGTTCGGGATTTACGGTGATCGTCACATCTTTGTTCATCTGCGCCGTCTTTAATCCTGGCTGGGCCTTTAATCCTATGCCATTGGCCACCATTCCCTTATCGGTAATCGTGACCGGGGCATCGGTTGTCACCAGATCCTTATCTTTCTCCCAATCCAAAGAATTTGTTTTTAATTGCGCTCCCGACTGAGCGGTGATAATCACATTATTCTCAAGATGGATATGCCCGCTGGATCTATCAAAGACCCCATGCTTAGCTTTGAGATTAACCTGTTCATCGCCATAACGATTGGCATCTACATTATTAATCTTAATGATATTGCCCAAGATATCCGCGGTATCTCCCTTGACATCCCAGGACTTTTCCCCGGAATCCGTATAACCCTGCAGATTAAACCCTTCAAATTGTTGCGGTGCTTCTTGAGAATACGCCTGAGATAAAAAAAATAACCCGTAAATAAAATAGATAAAAAAGGATTTAAAAATCTTCATTGTCTTCCTTTCAATTAAATTTCCGAAATGACCCTCTCCCATTTCCCCTGGGCCTTCAGAATCATCTCAATGATTTCCCGGACCGCACCCTTGCCACCCCGGTTTTTCGTAATATAATGGACCTCTTTTTTCAGTTCCTCATTTGCGTTTTTGACCGCCACCGCAAACCCCACCCGCTTGAGGACCGAAAGATCCGGTAAATCATCACCGATAAAACAGATCTCATTCTCCTTAATGTTAAAATCTTTCAACAGCTTTCTAAAGCCGTGAATTTTGGGACAAGCGTTCTGATAAACCCGATCAATCTGAAGGTCCTTGGCGCGAAAACTCACGGCCTCAGCCTCGCGCGCAGAAAGAATGGCGGTTTTTAACCCGGCCCTTCTTATTAACACGATTCCAAATCCATCTTGAACATCAAAAATTTTAGTCTCTCTTCCCTGGCTGTCAATAACAATTTTGCCATCGGTTAAGACACCATCCACATCCATCACTAACAATTTGATTTTTTTAAGCCGCTTAATAAAAGAATTTTTCATCCCTCAAGCCTTCCTTAACCGTCAAATTCAAAATAATCCCGCTTTCAGTAAGTCCTGAATATCCAATAATCCTACCGATCGGCCTTTCTCATCTACCACCGGCAATTCATCAATTTTTCTACTCTGCAATAAACTAAAGGCCTCCACCGCCAATTTATCTTTTTGAATGACCGTAGGGTGTTGGGTCATCACATTTTTGACTTTTTTCTTCAAGAGATTGGGATCTTCCTTAAGGTGCCTTCTTAAGTCTCCATCCGTGAAAATCCCCACCAGCGTTCTATTTTTATCAATGATACAGGCGGAGCCACAGCGCGCCTTGGTGATGGCAAACAAAACATCCTTAACCAACATCGAGCCATAAACGGTTGGATATGATTGAGACCTTCGCATGATATCCTCAACCTTTAGAAGAAGGCGTCTTCCCAAAGTCCCTCCCGGATGATAAAAGGCAAAATCCTCTCGCTTAAAATTTTTGCGTTCAATAAGACATGCGGCCAGGCAATCGCCCATCACCAGGGTTGCGGTTGTTGAGGCCATGGGGGCTAAATCCAAGGGACAGCCTTCTTTTTTCACGGAAACATCCAATACAACGTCACTGTACTTGGCCAGACTCGATTTAAAATTTCCCGTGAGGGCAAGGATTTTCGCACCGATCTTCTTAATCGCCGGCAATAGGCGTTTGATTTCTTCACTTTCGCCACTATTAGAAATAATCATGACCACATCTTGGCGGGTCACCTGCCCCAAATCTCCATGAATCGCCTCGGCCGAATGCATCCAGATGCTCGGCGTTCCGGTTGAAGAAAATGTGGCCGCGATTTTGCGGCCGATGATGCCGGTCTTTCCCATCCCCGTGACAATGACGCGGCCCTTGCATTTGACAATCAAGTCAATGGCTTTAAGGAAATTCCCATCGAGCCTGCGTGCGAGCGACCGCACCGCCTCGGCTTCAATCAAAATCACTTCTTTGGCTTTGGTGAGGGACATAGATTTATCCTGAGTGTCCAAATTACCAAATTGTCATTCCTGCGAAAGCAGGAATCCAGACGAGAAATATGGACCCCCGACCTGTCTGCCGACAGGCAGGTTAAAACATTCGGGGGTGACAGAATCCATGTCTTAAATTAGCATTATCTTCGATAACTTATTTCTATTTTGGACGCGCATGTAGATTTATCTTTATTAAGATTTTAAAGCTTTTAATATCTTCTTTTTCACAGGTTCCGTAAATTCCTGGCCGTAAAATCTTAAAAAAATTTCCTCTTTCAACTCTTGCGGTGAGATTTTGGGATCCTGTTCCTTAATGCTACTTGCGACAATCTTTTTTGCCGCATCAAACATGGAACAGCCCATCTTCAGCCTCTCTTCCCCGCTTTTAGCCATCATAAGCCGCTGAAATTCTTCAGCTACTTTCGGGTGAGTATCGCTAGACATTTTTTACCTTATTATAAACTTCTATTAAATTCATTCTTTTTACCCAATCAGAAATGTATTGAGTGTCTATATCCTTGTGGGCCTTCAACAAGTTCGCTACGTCTCTCAACTGAAATTCCGAGTGGCTATCCTTGGCCCATAGGAGCTTAGCTATGACCAAATCTTCCGCTGAAATGAACCACATAGGGCGATGAGAAAATCAACTTACCTTTTTCTCACTAAACACTAAAGGTGACTGTCACATTGTTCTCTCAATCCTGTTTCGACATCAGTTCAAAAAGCAATAATGTTTTTGCCTTTGCGGTTCGGAACCCTCCATCAATGAATATTAATGATTCCATAATGGTAAATGAAATTTTAATATTAACATTGTCAGGGATTTTGTGTATTAAGCATTAATTCCCCCTCGTAAACCTCAAGAGGATTTAAAATGGGAAAAAGGGGACAGCGCCCTTTTTCCTTCGATTGGAGAAAAGTGGCCACGTGGCCACTTTTCTCTCTTTCCTTCAATAAAGTCCGCTGTTCCCTTTTCCAAGGATTTGTTTCACAGTTTATTCTAGCCACATCAATTGCGTAAAACTTCTATAGTTTAATACTGTCAAGCTTCTCCCTCACAAAAAAGGGCGCTGCTGTCCCCTTTTCCAACTGCCCTAGCAACCCTTCCAATTCCTTAAGCGGCCACATGTGAACCTTGATGAAGTGCTATCCCTCTGATCTAGACTCACTCAAAAGTTGATTAAATTTCTTGAATAACCCTTTATACTCATCTAACGCCTCAAAAGCTCGAAGCCATTTTTCAACATACACATGGTCCAACAATTTATGATTTTTAATCAATATGCTTTTGACATCCTCGATATCAATGGCTCTGCCAGCAATCAGTTTAAAAATTATCACATCTTCCAAAGATGCAAACCTGATGGACTGCCCCGACAGATCAATTGCCTTACCTCTTTTTAAGGCTTCCTTTTCATAAGGCGTAAAAGAAAAAATAAAGTCTATTCGTATATTCGTCTTAGGGTCTTCCACTGGCAAAACTTTAGTTGATTCGGCAAAAGCAAAAGGATTTTGCGGTAAAATCTTCAAGCGTAAAGACTGGCAGACACTTTGGATACGCTCAAACTCATCCGTATCGATACCTAAGGTGATGTCAATGTCACGGGTCAAGCGAGGAGTCCCATAAATCAAGACAGCTTGACCGCCAATAATCAAATACGGTATCTTGGCCTTGTCTAAAGCATGGGCTAATTCTTTAATCAGACGTTCAAACATTAGATAGTTGATGGATGGTTTTAGCAACACGCAAGTCAAGTTCAAGACCTTCCAGGATATTTTGTGTATTGATGACACCCAAAGTCTTGGCCTCTTGAAATAATCCCTCAAAGATCTTCAACGCTTGGGAATAAGTAAATTTTTCTTTGGCCAAATATTCCCGATTAAATTTTTGTAATTGCGGTAAATTACGAATCATTTTTCTTCACCACTCGATCAATCGCCTTCAATCCCTTAAGCAACTCCTCCAATTTCCCCAACGGCCACATGTTGGGGCCGTCGGATAGGGCTTTGTCGGGGTTGGGATGGACCTCTAAAAAAATCCCATCACAACCAGCGGCGACCGCGGCCCGCGCTAATAAGGGGATAAATTCTCGCTCTCCACCTGAGGCTTTGCCTAAGCCGCCGGGTTGCTGGACGCTGTGGGAGACGTCAAAGACAACGGGGTAGCCAGTCTTTCGCATAATCCCAAGGGAACGAAAATCACTCACGAGGTTGTTATAACCGAAACTCGCTCCCCGCTCGGTTAAAAGGATTTTCTTACTACCGGCACTTTCTATCTTTTTGACGGCCTGGCGGATATCCCAGGGAGCAAGGAATTGTCCTTTTTTAACATTGATCACTTTACCGGTTTTGGCCGCGGCAACAAGCAAATCCGTCTGCCGGCACAAAAACGCCGGGATCTGCAGTACGTCCACCACTTGGGCGGCCTCACCCACTTCCTGAAGCGAATGGACGTCAGTTAACACCGGGACACCAAACTTTTCTTTGACTTCCTTTAAGATCTCGAGCCCATTTTCTAATCCCAGTCCCCGGAAAGATTCAATTGAGGTGCGGTTGGCTTTATCGTAACTCGCTTTGAAGATGAAGGGAATGCCCAGTCTCTTTGTGATTTTCTGGATACAAAAGGCGACCTTCAGGATGAGCTCCCGGCTCTCAATGACACAAGGGCCTCCAATAAATACAAAGGGAGCCTGCCCCCCGATCTTTACTTTGCCTATAGTCAGTTGTTTAACCACCCCTCCCTCCCTTTTTCAATAGGGCCTCCACTCGTTGTAAATCCTCTTTAGTATCCACTCCCGTTGATTCAAAGGGGGTCTCCACTGTTCTTATTTTAAATCCCGCCTCCAGAATCCTTAATTGCTCGAGTTTTTCAATCTGTTCTAATGGCGATGGCTTAAAATTTTTAAAAATTTTCAAAAAACTTTTACGATAGGCATACAAACCCAAATGTTTGTAATAGGGAATTTCCTTTCCTTTTTTTTGATCGCGGTTAAAAGGAATGGGCGATCGGGAAAAATACAAGGCATCTTTATTATGATCAACTACAATCTTAACGACGTTAGGATTCGCAATCTCCTCTTCTTGAGTGATCAATTTGATAACTGTAGCTACCGCGACATTCTGATCGTCAAGCAATGCCTTGGCTAAGGCATCGATGACTTGCGGCTGCACTAACGGTTCATCCCCTTGAATATTGACGATGATATCCACCTCCATATTTTCCACCGCCTCAATCACCCGATCCGTCCCCGAAGGGTGAGAAGGTTTCGTCATGACCGCCTTGGCTTTAAAATCCGAAGCTGCTTTAAAAATCCGCTCATCATCACAGGCAATGATCACCTCATCCAAGAGCTGACTTTGCTTAGCGCGCTGCCAGACATGCTGGATCATCGGCAAGCCCTGGATTTTGGCCAGAACTTTTCCTTTAAACCTTGTGGAAGCCCATCGGGCCGGGATCACACCAACAATTTTCATAAGAATGCGTTTGATTCAAATATTAACGCTATGTCATTCCCGTTTTATCTCTGCTTAAAACAGGGAGAGAATCCCCAATTTTCTGTTCCTGGATTCCCACTGGAGTTTACCCCGTTTATAGATTCCCGCTTTCGCGGGAATGACAAAACGGGGTGGGAATGACAGTGGGAAAGGCGGACAACGTTAGTCTTTAACTTTTGTCGCTTGTAATAGCTCTGCGGGTGTCACAGCCACCGCACCCATCTTGCCGACAACAATACCCGCCGCATAATTGGCAAGATCAGCGGCTTCAATCTTGGAGGCCCCGGTGGTTAATCCTAAGGTAAAAACCGCAATGACGGTGTCTCCAGCTCCCGTGACATCAAAAACCTCTTTGGCCTTGGTATGAATGTGGATGGATTTTTTCCCTTTTTCAAATAGACACATCCCCTGTTCTCCCAGAGTGATCAGTAAGGATTCCAAATCCAAAAATCGCAGGATCTGTCCCCCGGCCCGTTTGATATCTTCGATGGTATTCAGTTGATCCGTATTGACATCCAGAGTCTTTGCCCCCGTATGGGTGATTTTAATATTCCGGATAGCATTTTCTGTTTCTTTTTTATTCGGGGTAATGGCGGTGACGCCGCGATAATAAGAAAAATGTCCCACCTTGGGATCAACCGCGATGATCTTTTTCTTTTTTAAAGCCAGAGAACAGACCTCGCTCACCAATAACTGGCCAATGGTACCTTTGCCATAATCAGAGATAATGACTGCATCATAAGAGGAAATATCTTTGTGAATGTAATCCAGAAAATCTTTAAGAAGCTTACCTTCTAAGGGAATAATCTTTTCCCGATCCAACCGCAGCATCTGCTGGTGTTGGGCAATGATCCTCGTCTTGATAATGGTGGGGATGTTTTTATCAATGAATAATCCCTCGGTAGGAATCTGGCGTTTCTTTAATTCTCTTTTAAGGATTTTGCCCTCTTCATCTGCCCCAATTCTTCCCACCAACATCGCAAAGGCTCCCAAACTCTTGAGATTATTGGCAACATTAGCCGCCCCTCCCGGGGCAAAGGCAGGATCTTCCTCTTGCAGGACAATAGGAACAGGGGCCTCGGGAGAGATTCGCGAGACACTGCCCCGGATATGTTGGTCTAAAAGGACATCTCCGATCACTAAGATTCTTTTCCCTTTAAACTGGGAGATAATTTGTCTATATTGACTCATCCGAAACCCTTAAAATTTCTTCAAAGAATTCCTAAAGATGAAAAAGAGATGCTGATTCTAACACAGTTTGAATATGTCGTCAACAGCCTCCAGGACATCCTGCGGCTTTATGATTTTAAGGTAACCGCCATCAATAACCTTGCCCTTGGCAAACGAGATTCCCTCCTGTAGAGGGGGGGCCAGAAAACGCGATCGCTCACCCAAAGGACGCCAACGCTCTGGGTTAATCCCAGGCTGATTCCGGGTAAAGATAGAAATAACCGGTATCCCCACCGCATCTGCGATATGAACCGGTCCGGAATCATTGGATATCAACAGAGAGCATCTTTTGAAAAGAGCTGGCAAATGAAAAACTTCGGTTTGACCGCTCAAATCAAGAAGGGGGGATTGAACTTGAGCCATGATTTTTGGGGCGGCGTCTTGGTTATTTTTTGCTCCAATAAGTACCATTTGACAATCCAATTTAACGATTAAATTGTTGATGACTTCCACAAAATACTGCGCCGGCCACATTTTGGTGGGATCACTGGCTCCGGGATGAATCGCAATGAGGATTTTATTATCCAAGATGCGATGATCGGCAAAGACCCGCTCAACCCAGTCCTTGGCTTGGGGTTGAATGGGAACAAATACCTCCCGGTGATCTCCCTTAACCCCCAAAGGTTTCAAAAGATCAAGGCAGTACTGGGCTTCGTGCTTAATCCCCAGATTTCGATCATCATAAATCTTTTCGGTTAAAAGGAATCCCAATTTATTATTCTGATATCCCATTCGTCTGGGGATCCCGGCTAAAAAACATAACAGATTTGTCCTTTTTTTCGTATGAAAAATAATTGCTAAATCGAAACGCCGCCTTTGGATGTCCTTGATCAATTTAAAGTATCCCCAAAAACCCCGGTGTTGGTTCAATCTATCATCGATCATGACTTCATCAATGTCAGGGTTTCCTTTAAGAAGCGGTGCGGTTGTTTTGGAGACAAGAACACAGATCTGCACCTGCGGATAAGTTAACCTCAAAGCCCGAATGGCAGGAGTGGTTAAAACCACATCCCCGATTCGGTCAGTACGAACAATCAAGATTTTCTTTATGGGGTTCATATCTTAATAACAGCCGCAAGTCCCATCTCCGGATGGGTTATTGACACACACGCCAAAATTTCCATCGGATTTAACACACACGACTTTTTGATCGGTCACAATCTCCGGATTGACTTTTAAAGGGCTACTGGCCAAGATCCAGATATACCCATTATTTTTGACCTTTTGACAAACATAAATCCCTTCAATTCTATCTCGGTGACCGTTGTCATAATAGATGACGCCCACATCCTGCTGATCATCGCAGAAAGGATTTTCGGGGAGGGAATCCTGGGGGACAAGCCGGATTCGATCGTAGATTCCAAATGGCGCAGGATAAAATGTCGTAAAGGTTAGCTGATCCCCCAATAGGGCTGACGCAAAAACAACCAAACAAATTATTAAGACAAAAGTAATCTTCATCCCTTGGAATTTCATAGGCCCTCCTTTTCTTTAAAAAGGTATTGTCAAAAGTTTTTACTCTTAATCTCTTTATCGTTTGAATTATTAACAA
>CAYJXI010000069.1:0-11986 GCA_964374105.1 uncultured Planctomycetales bacterium | reverse complement strand
TTCTGGCTGTGAGGAAAGAATACCCCGCCATTCATGGCGGGGATTGGGTTTATTAAAATTCGTCAAAAAATTTCTACGATAGAAAGAGTTATGGAAAAAATCGCCATCACCGGTTTAGGCGTCGTCAGCCCCAGCGGCATTGACAAACGCAAATTCTGGTCGAATATCCGGGCCGGCCGATCGGAAATTAAGAAGATCAATCGCTTTGACGCCTCGCGTTATCCATCGCATATCGCCGGCCAAGTGCATGAACTGGATGCCTACAGCAATGTCTCCTCAAGACTTTTGAAAAAGATTGATCTATTTTCCCATATGGCTTTGGTTGCCTCAGAGTTGGCCATTGAGGATGCTCGATTAGATTTTTCTAAAGAAGATTTAAAAAGAGCCGGGATTTTTATGGGCAATGCCTTAGGCGGATGGCTATATGCCGAGACCGAACTGCGTGACTTATATATGGAAGGCCGGGAAGGGGTCAGTCCCTTTATGGCCTCGGCGTGGTTTCCCGCGGCACCCCAAGGTCAGGTGTCCATTCATTATGGAATCAAAGGATACAGCAAAACGGTTGTGGCGGATCGGGCTAGTTCCCTGATGGCCATTGCCTATGCGGCCAAAACTTTGATTCGAGGATTTAATGATTTTATCTTAGCCGGAGGCATGGAGGCGCCGGTCACCCCTTACGCCCTTTTGTGCTGCAATACTTCGGGAATGCTTAGTCTTAATAACGAAGAGGCGAAAACCGCTTATAAGCCGTTTGATAAAAATCGCGACGGGTTTGCGATTGCGGAAGGGGCAGGGATATTGATTTTGGAACCGCAATCCAGAGTTAAGAACCGTGGTGCCCATGTTTATGCCAATATCATCGGTTATGCAACGACAACCGATGGAGTTGACCGCATTCAACCGGCAACGGATGGGGTACAGCTTGCCCGGGCCATCAAGATGGCCCTTGAGGATGCTCAATTAGAACCCAGAGATATCGATTATATCTGCGCCGATGGAGCAGCGACTGTTATCGGGGATATGACCGAGACAAAAGCTATCAAATTAGCCTTTAATAGTTATTCTCATAAGATTCCGGTGACTGCCCCCAAGGCAACTTTTGGCAATATGCTGGGGGCCAGTGGGGCTTTGGATGTGATCACAACCTTGTTAGCCATGGAACACAATGTTGTTCCCCCAACGATTAATTATTCACAACCGGATCCTGGATGTGATCTTGACTACTGCCCCAATAAGGCCCAAGAAAAAGAAATCAAAAACGCCTTGGTGATTAATCGTGGACGGGGCGGGATTAATTGTGTGTTGGTGTTGCAGAGGGGGTAAAAAATATTGTCAGAAGTCAGAGGTCAGATGTCAGAAGTAGTAAGAATTTTTTCCCCATTCTTCTGATTTCTGACATCTGACTATGAAATCCAAGGAGGATCAAAAGTGAGTGTTGAACAAAAAACATTAACCATCGAAGAAAAGGTCAAAAATATCTTTAAAAAAGTCTTGGATATCCGGCCGGAAGAAATCAAACCGGATGTAAGCCTTGTTCAGTCTCTGGGCATTGATTCGACGGAATTGGTGGAAATTTCCGTTGGGATCAAGAAAGAGTTAGGCGTACCGCTTGCGGATAACGAACTAAAAAAAACACAGACCTTTAACGAGATTATACAAATCATAAAATCCAAAGGAGCAAATTAAGATTATGGTGGGAGAGAAGGGCGGACGCCTGGCATCGGCTAGGTGGCTTTGCCGGTTGCTCCCCACCTTGGGTTGAGCGAAAGCTCGAACGGTTCGACCCCGTAGCCTGTTCTACTTTAGAGGGTTCGCAGCAATGCAGCAGATGGACAGCCATGCAGGATAAGACCTCCGCTGTTCATTTGTGACTCTCTGAAGTAGAACAGCAGTAAAAGCCTGCCTGCCGTGTAGGCACGCCCCGCTAGAGGCGGGGCAGGGAGGATAGGTCAATGTTTCAAACGCTTACCATTGCCGCAGCAATAGTGGTCGTCATTGCTATTTTTCGTAAATGTTTCAAGAAAATCACAGTTTTTGACTACGAGAAGGGCCTCAAATATGTGAAAGGCAGATTTGTAAAAATTTTAGAGCCGGGACAATACTGGATTCTCAATTTTATTTCTACGATTGTTAAGTTGGATACCCGCCCGACCTTCGTAACGATTCCCGGGCAGGAGGTTTTAAGTACCGACAGTGTGACCTTGAAAGTGAGTTTGGCGGCTTGTTATCAGGTTGTGGATCTTCTCTTGGCGGTCAACAAATCCACTAATTATCAGGAGGCGCTGTATCTTACCTTACAGTTGGCGTTAAGGGAGATCATCGGCTCGGCCAAGATTGATGAGCTTTTGGAAAACCGGGGTTCTTTCGGTGCCAAATTGTTTGAATTAACGAGCCCCAAGATTGAACAATTGGGGTTGAAATTAATTTCGGTAGACATCAAAGACATTATGTTTCCCGGGGAATTAAAAAGGGTCTTTGCTCAGGTGGTGGCGGCGCAAAAAGAAGGCCTGGCGGTCTTAGAAAAGACGAGAGGTGAAACCGCAGCGCTACGCAACCTCACCAACGCCGCCAAGTTGGTGGAGGATAATCCTACCTTAATGCAATTGCGCCTGTTGCAGTCCTCCGGGAACACCCTCGTTGTCGGTATGCCTTCCGGCAACGTCATCCTCACCAAAGACCATAAATCGATCAAGGAACAGGAAAAGATTGATGAAGATCATTGACCTAAGCCTTCCCATAGATGACACTCTTGTGGAAACGCACGATGCTAAAATCGATCGGATCAGCCATCGGGATGGGGTGGAGCATTTCAACTGGGTGGTGATGAGTAAACAGCCCGGTGGTGAGGAGCGTTTTAAACGCGGGGAAAGGGTCGCCACCGCAGATGAAATACCGGAAGGAGAACTTCTTTCTCTGGAGATTGTTCACTCCTCAGTTCATATGGGTACGCATGTGGATGCTCCTTTCCATTATGGAAGCACCTGTGAAGGAAAACCGGCCAAACAGATCATGGATATTCCCCTGGAGTGGTGTTACGGCCCGGGAGTCAGATTGGATTTCACGCACCTAAAATGGCCAGAGGTTATTGGGAGTGATGATGTGGTGGTGGCTTTAGAGGAAATCAACTATCAATTTAAACCAATGGATATTGTTTTGATTTATACGGGAGCTGACAAATTGGTTGGGACTGTCGATTACGTTAATCGGTATGTGGGTATGGGGCCGGATGCAGTTGAGTATTTGCTGGATTGTGGGATTAAGATGATGGGGATCGACACAATCGGTTTAGACCGGCCGTGTCCGGAGATGTTTAAAGAATTTTTAGAAACTAAAGACAAAACCAAAATTTGGCCTTCTCATTTCCTGGGTCGAAAGCGCGAATACTGTCACATGGAACGGCTGGGAAATTTGGGGGCGATCCCCAAGCCCTACGGATTTAAGGTTTGTTGTTTTCCCGTTAAGGTCCGTAAAGCCGGAGCAGGGTGGGCGCGGGTTGTTGCTATCATCGAAAATGAAAAATAAAATTGTTTTACTCATTTGTCTCATGGTTTTTGCTTAAGTCGTAGCGGTCTTAAGTAGTGAAGCCGAATGGACAAACAAGGAACGCGCCCAAAACCGGGACGCTGTCATCACCGGGGTCGTGACCTCGGTTAAGGAGTTTACGACTTTGGGGGACATAGAAAAAAATCCTCCTGGCCGAGATAAAAATTGAAAAGGTCATCAAATCGCATAAGTTGCTTAAAGGAAAACCCACGATTCAGGTTTTTTATCTGGCCAAAGCAGAGAAGGAGACGGATTCTTTAAAGTACATTGACTTATCTCAGGGACAAAGAAGCGATTTTTATCTCGATGTAAGACCTTTATTTGAGGGAAAAGATGTTTTGTTTTTAGACGAGCAGTTGGATGTCCGACAGGCAGGGACATATCAGAAATGACGTCCGTTTTAGAAATTAGATAGACTGCTTATAAAACGCCTTCCCTATTTTCCTTTCTCATTGCCTTCCTAAATTTTAGAAATTTTCCTAAATACCCATTAAATTTCTGGTTCATAAAATAGGTTCATAAAATATTCTTTCTTTTATTAATATATTAATATATACTAAATTGTTTTTTAGATAAGAACGATGGGTAATATAAATACGTGTGCCTTGCTCCTATGTTCATAGAAGTATTTAACCCTTCAGCGATATGAGATTCCTTGCCATAGAACCGCAATTGATCATGTGGGTTGGGATTTTGGGAGGGCTTGTTGGCGCTGCGGTAGGGAGTTATCTCAGTATCAGAAACGCCATCCATACTAAGGCCAGGGCTTTCATGATTAAGACAGTCGTATATTTGTGGATAGTTTGTGTTGCCTTTGTCGTAGCTTTAAATATCATTGTGCGATTCCTGCCAAATCCAATCGGTTGGGTTGTCTTGGGGATCTTAATGTCAGTGTGGGGCTTAGGCTTGCCGTTTGTTATATCGCGAATCAATCAACGATTGAGGGAATTAGAGAAGGGGTGGGGAAAAGGGAGCTGACCCCTTAAGTACCCCAATAAGGTTGCGGTGTACGGCACTGTAAGTACACGGAATGTCCCTTGTTTAAAGGGAAGAGGAGATTAGGAATGGATTCAAAGCGGAATCGAACCAGACTTTTTATCTTAATATCCATCCTCTTGATATGTTTAGCGGTGTTTTATGTGGATTTTTCCAGGAGATCATTGAACCGCCGAATTGAGGAAGCAAATCGATTTTTATACGAACAAACCAGGTATCTGCCAAGGTCATCAAGCTTTGGGACCGACAAGGAATTTTTGGCCGAGTGGCTGGTGAAACTTAATGAATACGGCCTGGAAGCATTTCAATATGATGAATTATACCGCATCATGATAATCGTTACGGGATTGAGTATGGACGGCGCAAGAATAATTTTGTTTGCCAGAAAGGGCGGTGAATATTACATTCACAAAAAAATTTATTCTCCTGGGACTTATACCGAATATGGTAACGGGAAGAACGCAAAAGTCCTGGGTCCGCCTCTAGAGGACTCAACCCAAATTTTGAGTAGAGCTGATTGGGACCAGTTCCTTCAGTTGCTTACTATAAATAATTTTTGGGATTTACCCTCAGACAATATGAACGAATGTTACGATTGTATATTTTATTTTATTGAGGGTAAGAAGGACAATAAGTATCACATTGTCGGCTCCGAAAGTTATGAGGAAATATTTAGACATGTCTATAAATGGCTCAAAAATGAAAAGTTTATTGAATAATAATATCGAGTTGCGGTGATGGACGAGTTCCGGTGACATTATTGAATGATTCAAGAATAATTTCTAAAAGGAGAAAAACATGATTAAACCTCTTATTATTCATAGTTCCAAAGATATCCTTGGCGGCACCCCTGTATTTTACGGCACGAGAGTTCCTGTAAGCACTCTCATTGATTATCTTGAGGCAGGGGATAGGTTAGGCGATTTTCTTAAGGATTATCCATCGGTCAGTCGAAAACAAGCCCTTCAGGTGTTGGAGTTGCTCAAAGAAAAGGTATTAAATAAATGAAGGTTCTGCTCGATGAATCCTTGCCAATAAGGCTTGTTCATCAATTGCATGGGCATAAGGTCATGACTGTCGCACAGCAAGGATGGACTGGTAAGAAGAATGGAGAATTATTAAAGCTGGCGGAAAATAAATTTCATGTGTTTATTACAGCCGATCAGAATCTGCAGTATCAAGTCAATATCTTGAGAGCAAAGATCCCGATCATTATTCTTATGGCTAAAACCAATCGCTTTGACGATTTAAAACCGCTAGTCCCTGAAATATTAACAGAGCTTAATAATTTGAAGAAGGGAATAACACGGTTGTTATTGTAAGAAGCAGAAAATATTAAAAAGGAGAGGTATCATGGCTCATACGAGAAACGAAATCACCATCAACGCACCGTACGATTTAGTCTTTGATATTTCCAACCAAATCGAACGCTGGATGGAGTTGTTTGCTCAATTAGGTACGCGTCCCTGAAATTACATACTCGACAAATAATTGCGTCTGCTTGGAATAATGGAAGTTGGCATACTTCCGGAGCAGGATACGGCTTTAGAATTTCTATTACCAATCGGTCTTATTTCCAGAGCATGGGAAGAGACATAAAACTAAAATTATCGGGTAATAAAGAGCTTTTTGGCGTTAGTATTAGTAAAAAAAGTTTTTGGAAGCCTAGTTGTGGAGAATTGATTAATAAAAAGATTGGCGTTTGGTTGAGAAAGAATGGCTTTGCTAGTTGGGAAAAAAGGAATCCTCCTAGGGTGATTCTGAAAAACCTTGGTGCAGGTCATTTTCAAGTCGAGTTGAAGGTTGATAAATAGAATTATGGTAAAAAAGAAAATATGGTTAAGTAAATGGAGGGATTAGGAATTGAATAAAATTAGTTTATTGATTCTATTCTTAATTCTATTTTTAGGGTGCGGTATCGCTCAAAGAAATGCCTTAATGAGAGAAAAATTTCCTTATTATTCTCAGGCTATTAAGAAAGCCATACAAGAACATTATATTATTGAGGGAATGAATGAAGAACAGGTCTATTTATCCCTCGGTCTAACCCTTTGTACCTCAAGCCGATATTATAAAGGAAAGTCAACAGTGGTCTGGTCATACCAAAGTGATGGTTTAACCGGAAAACCTGCAGGAGGCACTTATGACTGCGCAAGGGCTTACATTAATGTTTACTTTGAAAATGGGGTAGTAGTTGGTTTGGTATAATATGTAAAAATCTTGGAAAATTTTGGGGACACACCGTAACCAAAATTAACATGCGCGAGTTACGAGCGACTAGCGACCAACGACTAATAAGAATAAGGAGGTATAAATATGGGCCACACACGAAATTCGGTAATCATCAACGCACCCTGCGATTTGGTTTTTGATATCTCCAACCAAATCGTACGCTGGATGGAGCTGTTGGGAATGGTATAAAGGGAGGGAACAAGGTATGGTGAAATTGAATCCGATAATTGGTAAGTGTAAAAATGTTTTAGAAGAACATTATGGAAAAAAGTTTCAAGGGTTAATCCTGTACGGTTCAATGGCCCAAAAAAAAGCCGATCGCCTCAGTGATATTGATCTTCTTGTTTTATTAAGTCAACCCTTCAATTATTTTACCGAACTTCGCCGAATTACGGATCTTCTTTATCCTCTCCAACTTGATTCAGCGCGATTGATCTCTGCCAAACCTGCCGATAAGGATGCTTTTGAACGTGGGGAAATTCAACTTTACCGGAATGCCAAACAGGATGGCATTGTTTTATGAGTTCATCATTTGAAAAGGAGATGCAAGCTAATCTAAGACGTGCTGATGAGTCTCTGCGAGCAGCCAACCAGCTAAATGCAAGTGAATATTACGATGCGGCCGCCTCGCGAGCCTATTACGCGGCTTTTTATGTAGCTGTTGCATTATTATTAAGTGAAGGGCTGGAGTTTAGTAAGCATAGCGGTGTTATCGCTGCTGTTCATCAAAACTTTGTTAAAAGTGGAAAATTAGATAAGGAATCCGGCAAGAATTTAAATTGGTTATTTGAATTGCGAGGAGTTGCAGATTACGGTGAGACTTTGCATGTATCGAAAGCTGACGCTCATGAGGCAGTGAAAGTAGCAGAAGCCTTTATTACCAAAGTAAAGAAAATAATAAAATTTGGAAATAACTGAGGAGGAACCCATGGGTCACACACGAAACTCGATAATCATCAACGCACCCTATGACTTGGTTTTTGACATCTCCAACCAAATCGAACGCTGGACGGAGCTGTTTGGGGATGAGTATGTGAAGGCGGACGTATTGGAGCGAAAGGGCAATGAGATTACTTTTCGCCTCAATGACAAAGACGGTAAGTCCTGGGTCTCCAAGCGCTGGCTTTATAAAGATTTAAAATTTGCGTATGCCTCGCGGCATGATCCGATGTTTCCGTTTCGGTACATGAAGATCATTTGGCTTTACAACGAAGTGGCGGATGGAATTGAGATGATCTGGATTCAGGATTTCGCCATAGATCCCCAATTTACAAAATTTACTGAAGAGCAAATAGAAGGTTTTATCAATGAACATTCCCGCCATAATATGCAGATTTTTAAAGAGGTCATTGAAAAAGAGGCCGAACAGATGGCACTGAAAGATTAGACGCTTTGTTATGAAAAATCGGCCTTCGCAACATAAGGAAATCAACGAATTACAATTCCCGGATGAACTCTATGGCGTTGTCATTGAGGGAATTGATGTGCAGATTCTGGCCTTGGACTCTTTGAGGATTCTCGATTACTATGCTAAAAATCATGAGTTGAGTGAGATCCAATTGTCGGTTTTAAAATCGAATCACAAAGACCTTAAAGTCATCTTGTCTCATTTAACTGGCTCTCCCCAAGGTTACTTTAAAAAAATCGAGGAGAGGGTCACGGATTTATTAAATAGATTGAATCAACTATAACAAACAAAGAGAACTCATCATTAACTCGAAAAAATTAATAGTCTTTTTGATCTGTTTGGGGAATATCGCAATCTCCTTCAACACCGGCGCGGTTGCAGCAGCGATTCCGACAATCAGCCAGGATTTAAACCAGACGGATCTTCAGGTGGCCAAGATTGTTCCCTATTACATGATTCCCTATGGACTCGGCGCGTTGTTGTATGCACCCTTAAGCCGGTTCTTTGCTTATCGTTGGATCTCCATGGGGGCGATGGCTTGTTACTCCCTTTTTAGTTTGATCACTGCTCTAAGCCAATCGCTTAACAATATTTTACTAGCTCAAGTGGGAGCCGGCATGGTCGCGGCCAGTTCCACTCCTTTAAGTCTCATGATTATCGGAGATTTTTTTGACAAAGACACCCGCGGCCGGCTGGTGGGAGCCTATTTCGGATGCAGTTTTATATCTTCGCTTGTTGGGATGATCTGCATGGGGATCATGGAATGGCGGTGGCTGTTTTTGATTCCGGCCGTTTTGGGGGCGTTGACATCGGCTTGCTACCTTTTGCTTAAAACGGATTTGTTGAACCGATGTCATCAGGCTAATATCAATTATATCAAGGCCTTTTTCAATGTTCCCATTCGCAAGGTATTTATTTTTATATTTGTGATGAGCTTTCTTTATCATGGTGTTCACAAATGGTACGGCGTTTATTTGAATCGGGAATACGGCCTAGATAAATTCGCCATCAGTTGGTTTTTGGTTATTGCGGCTATGAGCGGGTTGCTGGGCCAACAAATTGGCGGATATTTCTCAGATAAAAAAGGAAGACTTTGGACGTGTTTGGTGGGGATGGTCGCCTTATCCGCAGGGACTATTTTTCTGGTTGGCCATTATCCTCTTGGGGTGGTGGGTGCCTTCATTTGTCTTATTGCGTTTGGTTGGACGATTAGTCATAATTCTGTGTCAACAATATTAACAGACTTTCCCGATGACGATCGGCCTATTATGGCCAGTTTAAATTCCTCCGTTAGGTTTATCAGTGGCGGGCTGGGATTTACCTTAAGCAAAATTTTTGTGGAAAAGAGTTTTGGTTTGACATTTTTAGGGATTGGGGTTCTGATGTTTTCCTTGATCTTTGTGTTAAGAAATATATTTATTGACTATACACTTAAGGGAGGTTAATCCAAATGAAGGATCTCAAAGGGAAAGTGGCGGTGATCACCGGAGCCAGCAAAGGCATTGGCAAAGCTATTGCGCTAAAATTGGCTCAAGAAGGGGTGAACTTGGTTTTGGCAGCTCGAGGAAAGGAGGCCTTGGAGGAAGCAGTCAAAGAGATCAAGCAATCATGTAAGACGAAGGTGATTGGGGTTGCCACCGATGTCAGCCAACTGGACGACCTTAGGCGACTGGTGGATACGGCCAATAAAGAGTTTCAGAAGATTGATATCCTCATCAACAATGCTGGCGTTTCCAGCCAATATCCTTTTGAGAAACAACCCATGGAGGATATTGAAAATTTAGCGCATACGAATTATCTGGGGTATGTGCGGCTGATCCGCCTGGTCATTCCTCAAATGATCGAGTGCAAAAGCGGGTGTATCATCAACATGGTATCCGGCTCAACGCTGTGCGATCCGATCCCGCGGAATTTTTTGACGTATAGTTCTCTGAAAGTGGGACTACGCGCATTCTTAAAAGGTTTGTTCTGGGAGATGCGGGATCACGGCATCAAGGTGACATCCATTTTACCAGGGGTCGTTGACACGGAGCTCACAGGAAAATTAAAGGATATTGCCGAGGAACAAAAGGAGAGGTTGATGTCGCCGCAGACGGTTGTGGATATGGTGATGTTTGCCTTATCCGTGCCGGCGAATGCCTGTCCTTTGGAATTGGCGGTGATCAATCAGCAGACACCGTGGACCAGGCCGGTCATAGATTATGCTCAGAAACAGGCGAAATAAAAAATAAGCTATCAGCTGTCAGCTCTCAGCTCTCAGTTTTCTGAAAGAATTAAAATCAATTCCTTTCTGATAACTGATAACTGAAAGCGGAGAGCTAATAAGGGAGGTGAGGCATGGATAAAACTGTGTTTACATTCAAAAAAAACAAATTTCAGGAGGTGCGTGTCGGGATCCGGGAGTACAAGGGAAACGACCTTATTGATATCCGTACCTGGACCATGACCCAGGGCTCAGAGGATATGGTGCCCACGGCCAAGGGTGTATCAATCAATATTAGTTTGCTGTCAGAATTAAAAAAGGCAATCACTGAGGTCGAAAAAGAGCTGAAAGAAAATAAAATGATTTGATTTTGATTGATTAAAATTCAAACTCAGCATGGCCCGAATGGTAAACAGAAAGGAGTCTAAATGATTTTCATCAATCAGTCACGCCTATCGTTTAATATCAAGCTATCCATACTCGTTGCATTAAATGTATGTTCATTAACTCTCCAAGCTAACGCAGAAGAATTTTTGGGCGCCAGGACCATTGTAGAAAAAGCCAATAAGATCTATCAATCGGCATCCTCACAAAAATATCGCAAGGAAGATAATTTAAAAGAAGAGATCCTGAAATTTCGAAGTCTTAAAAATCGTCTTCCCCTGCAAAAGGCTGCTCAAAGGTGGCTTAAGCTCATTGACCAATATTGGTCGGATGTTTCTTCGGAATATTTCAGGCGAAATTTTAACAGAGGAGAAATTGGGTTTAGAAATCTACTGGAGGTGATCCCAGGCCCTGATTCCTGGAAGCATTTGGAAAACCTCTTAGAAAAGCGGGCTCGGAAAGGTCCCAATAAACTTCAAAATTATACTTTGCAACTGCTCATTCATTTTTTCAATAACGATCAGGACGCTCAAAAACAGGATTTGCATGAAATTAAACGGATCCTTAATCAACCGGCTGATAAAGAGAACTTTAACTTGAGTTACCTCGAACCGCAAATCAAGGAATTAGAAACCTCCCTTGATTTGTATCATGATGAATCTAAGAATTTAATCGCCAAGTTTGAAAAGCAGTTAGAAAATCCCCATCCAAGCCTAAAAGAGGAGTTGCGTTTTATAGAGGTCCCGGATCTTATTACCTTAGCTGGGCATCCTAAGGCCCAAGAGTTGTTAACCAAGGCCTTGACTCTTCCCGAGATATTTTTTCGAATTAGGCAGGGAGAAGACACATTAAGGTTAGCCCAAACGTTGGCCTTAGGACATATCGACCAGTTGGCTATTCCCCAGTGGGGGCTTGTCACAACCTTAGACTCGGTTCAACTTTATGAGGCGTTAGATAAAAAGTTCCCTTCTAAAGGAGGGAACACGGAGGAATTGAAGTCAACTTCCAATAACACTCAGGAGGGATCCCCAGAGTATTCTATGAGTGAAGACTCCTTCATCAAACGTTTAATCGGGGAAAAAAAGCGGGCTGGTAGTTTTTATTTATTGGGCTTAATTGCACAAAACCGAATTGAGGATGCTAAGAATTTTGTTGAACGTGTTCTTAAAAAGACATCCTATAAAGAGTCAAGTGTAAAAAAGTAAGTTGTCAAAGAGCAG
>CAYJXI010000068.1:0-12283 GCA_964374105.1 uncultured Planctomycetales bacterium | reverse complement strand
TTAAAAATCCGACCGACAAATTGATTATTTGGTCTCTGCTCATTATAACTTCTCACATCTTCCTCTTTTGTCTACGCTTTAAGGGAATAAGTTTTTCTAAGTCAGCCATGTCTTGTTTACGGTTAGCAATTTCTTTACTTTTGATCAATTCATCTAAACCTATAAAAAAAACATTTTGATGACCATACTTCCCTTCGGCTCGATGTTCCCACACCTGTTGAAAATCCAGCCCTTGTATTGAAGTTACCAAATCAACCCTCACCGGCTCAATTCCGAGTTGAATAAACTTCTCTTTGTCGCAAAAATCCTGTTCAGATAATCTTAAACTCCCAAAACCAAATTCATTTAAAGCGTTGACTATTTTTTTTCCATTTGCGGCAGATGGTTCAATTAGAATATCTAAGTCCTTAGTGTACCGAGGCAAAGCATGAAAGGCCATGGCAAATGCACCGATAATGCAATACTTCACCTCATACTTATTGAATAACTTTAATAACTCTACGAAGTCTTTTTCCACTCGCATACTTGTTAGCCCCTTTTTGATTCCTCTTTGGAAACTTTAAATAGATTTCCCTTAATTCCTGCACAATGCTCAAGCGTTCTTCCGGTGTCATTTGGGCATAATATTTTCTATCAAAATCTTCCGCTTCTTTAAAATTCTTAGCCTTGTTAATCCAGATCTTTTTCATTTCTCATTTATTTGAATCTTTTTAACGTTTGTGATAGGGTTCTTGATTCATTTCAAACCAATTTAGCTATTACTTTTTATTTTCTTGAAATAAAAATATACGCCTATGCTCCATATTAAAAGAAAAACTATATCGTAGGGATTAGGAATCATTCTATCAATTCCAATAAAAATTACGCAGAACAATAATGTCAATAATACATTCCTTGCAGTAAACTTAAACCACTGTACTTCATCCCTTTTGAATTTGCATTTAATATATTTTACTGTTTGAATAAATAGATAGATTGCCAACATTGTTAAAAACGCCACAGCAAATGTAATGCCGACCAAATCTTCCATGCTTTACCCTCCAAATCTCCTCAACACCATCGCCGAATGGATTCCGGAAAAACCGCTGCTGGTTTTAAGCATACAGTTGACTTTTTGTTCCCGGGCGACATTGGGGATATAATCAAGATCACAATCCGGATCCTTTTCTTCTTGATTAATCGTAGGGGGTAAGACATGGCGTTCAAAGATCATGGCCCCGATCGCCAATTCTAATCCATTGGCCCCGGCTAAAGGATGTCCGATCATGGATTTCAAGGAGCTGATCGGGATCTTATAAGCCGAATTTTTTAAAGCCATTTTGTAGGCATTGGTCTCAAAGACATCGTTCTGACGGGTGGAGGAGCCATGCGCATTGATATAATCGATCTCTTCTGGATTGATCCGGGCATCATCCAGGGCCATCTGAATACAATCCGCCATGGCATCCCCTTCTGCAGGCAGATCCGTCATATGGTACGCATTGCAGGTTGTCCCAAAACCGATGATCTCGCAGTAAATCTTGGCTCCTCGTTTTTGGGCATGCTGCAATTCTTCTAAGATCAAAATTCCTGCCCCTTCCGAGATAACAAAACCATTCCGTCTAGCATCAAAAGGCCTTGATGCTTTCTCTGGGAATTCATTAAGAGTTGATAAAACGTTGACCGTATCAAAAGCCCCGAAGGTAATCGGGGTAATGGGAGCCTCGCTGGCGCCAGTGACCATAATATCGGCATCACCGTCTTTGATCACTTCATAAGAAAATCCCACCGAATCCGTTCCTGCTGTGCAACCGGTGGAGATGGTATTACAGATCCCGTGCAATCCGTATTTAGCGGCAATTTCACTGGAAGGGGTGTTAAACATCGAGGCATCATAAAGATCAGGACGGACGATTCTGGGGTCAATCGGATTCCTCCCGCTATCAGTCACCAAAGCGAACTCTTCTTCCATATATTTGGTACCGCATATGGCATTGGCTAAAGAAATCCCAATACGTTCTCGATTGATTTTATTAAGATCGAGACTTGAATCTTCCAAGGCCATGCGTGCCCCAACCAGTGCAAATTGGACGTAACGATCCATCCGTAAGGTTTCCTCCCACATTAAACCAAATTTTAAGGGATCAAAATCTCTCACTTGGGCGGCAATCTTGGTGTTAAAAAGCGATACATCAAACTCCGTTACTCGTCTTACTGCGGATATCCCCTTAACCATGCTGTTGAAACACGCCTCTTTACCAATTCCATTGGGAGATATGATTCCCACACCGGTGATAACAACTCGTCTTGACATATTAAACATCCTTTTTCAGTAAAACGTATCTCATGAAGCGTATCTCGTTTTCTTAAGCCACGCTTCATGAACCACGCTTCACGGTTAACTCAAATTAAATTCCTTCTTTACTTCCTCTGGATTTAAAAATCTTCCCTCTCGTTCGACCTGGTGCACTAGATCCACAATCTTTTTATTTAAAGGCGAATCCACATACATACCTCTGGCCACCTGAGTCACCTCCCCATTGATAAAATCAATCTCACTTGTTTTCTTTCTTAAGATACTCTGCAGGATGGATCCATACAAAGGTTCCTTACTTAAACTCGTAAGGGTTTTATGAATAATTCCTGCCGCTTGATCAATGGGCATCGAAGATAAACCTAAAATGCGTTCGACCGGGAAATCCGGTAAAGAGATAAGCTCAATTCCCGCTTTTTGCACGATTCCTAAGCCTTCTCTTAAAAGTATCACGCTCAGACGACAAAGATCCATATCTTTAAAGGTCTCTTGCATGGATTTGCCGATCAAGGCCGGGATGCAATTATTAAAATTGACAAACAATTTCAGCCATTTCATCCCTCCAATGTTAGAAGAAATGACAACGGGGAAAACTTTTTGAAGCACTTGGGCAATTTCCTGCAATCGATTATCATTCACGGTGAATGGTTTTCCTAAGATCCAATTCCCTGGGAAATTAATCGTGACTTCCCCTGGATTGACATAGGTTGCCCCAAACATCACAATACTGCTTATCATTTTTTCCGGCTCGAAATGAAAACCTAAAAGATTATCGGCCTGAACCCCATTTTGGGTTGTTAGGACACAACACATCTCCAAAAATTCTTTGTTGTCCTGATAGGCTTGTTCTAGATCTTGTGTCTTAACTGTAAAAATAACGAGATCATATTCGCTATCCAACCTTTCTGCCGCTTTGACGGGAATGATTTCCATGCCATCATTTGTTTTAATGCAAAGCCCCTTGGTTTCGATAGCCCTCACTTGTTCTGGTTTTCCAACAAGAAGAACTTCCTCTTTGGCTTTCGTTAAATAACCGGCAACAAGGGAACCGATGGCCCCGGCTCCGATCACGGCGATTCTCATGGTTTCTTAAGACCCCTCTCTTGTTGATCTTGATACAATTTATTGACGTAATTTTTCAGACTCAAAAGAATCAATTTTACAGAATTCTCGTATGCTTTTCGATAAAAAAATGCCCAAAAAAATTTGCTGATCAGCCCCTTAACCTGATAAAACATATCATAATCAATGCGGGTGCCATTAGCCCGCTCTTCTACCTTGATGACCTGATAACCTTTTAACATTCCCTTTTTGAAAGATAACTCAATCAACCGCTCGTGAACAAATTTTGTTACCTCCAGCCCAAAGGTTTGCGGCAGCAGTCCCTTCATCTGCTGCTTTAAAATTGCCCCTATCTTTAAGGACTCATCGTTAACTAGAATAAATCGTAAGGTGCTTCTCTTCGGCCACCAAGAAGCCTTAACCCATTGCATGACCTCAGGACCAACAATTTCTATAGGAACTTCCACAAAAACAAAATGATGAAAGTTGATTTCCCTAGTTTTTTTTTCACCTTTAAATAATTTCATTATCCAAACACTGAAGAATATCTAAAAAGAGAATTTATCTTTTTACTTTTGTCGACTGGCTCAGTTCTTTATTTCCCAATCTCTGGTAATCAAACCCCACTTCATCTAGAAGCCTTATCATCAAACTATAAAAGGCCTTGGGGACCTCGGAAAAGAAGGCCCGTACGATATCCGGTTCTTCCACACAGCTAGCCCTACGTTCTAAGGCATTCTGCCGAGCCTTTCTCTCCACAACCTGTTTAGCGATCTCGCGATGAAAGAGAGGAATTCGCTTGATCATACTGTTATATTTCACTAGAGCCTCTTGTTCCCACTGCATTTGTTTTTGTGGATCATTCATATGTTTAATTAAGCTGTTCAGCCATCAGCTATCAGATCAAGTTGTTAAGTTTGCTGTAATTTGTGAAAGTTGACCTGACAGCAGATAGCCATAGGTTAAACACTCGCTGCTTGCTGTACTCGGGAATTTTTTTCCCACTTGGCGATGTTGTTCATGAAATCCTTCACGCACAATTTCACCTTAATATCATAATTGCTTTCCATAATCCGATGAATCCGTTCAGGCTTGGAATAATATTCCCGCATGCACCAGGCACCCAGACGCCCGACATCCTCCACTGAAAGATAATCCGTAGGGATAACCGGATGCTGAAAGTCCCATGTTTTAAGATCAATTTTATCCGGATCAAACCACCCCTTCTTGATCCCATATTTCCAATCAGGGGAGTTCGGCACAGGTGTCAAATAATCCAAAGCAAAGATATCTGGGTCAATTTCATCCGCGACGCGTAATCTCTCCTTAATTTTGGCCTCGGTATCTTCCCGCAAGCCAACCAAAACTGTTCCTACACTCCCAATATCTTGTTCACGTAAGATACGGATGGTTTTCCTAATCTGTTCAATCGTAACGCCCTTCCCAGTTTTGGTTAGGGTCATATCATCTTCGACCTCAACTCCGGTGAGTGCTAAAAATAAACCGGCTTTTCTCATCAGAGGCAAAATATCATGCTGACTAATCCATTGATCAGCCCGTCCCAGACAAACCCACTCGATCTTGTTGCCTCGTTTAATCTTTTCTTCACAAAATTCAATCATGGTATTCGTATCTGTATTAAAGGCATCATCTTGAAACACAACAGTAGTTATGCCATATTCTTTTTCTAGAAGATCCAGCTCATCCACAATGCGACTGCCTTTCAATCCACGCCAAGATGTGAAATCTCTTGTAGCTGTTCTTGTATCATAAAGAGCCCATTCATAACAGAAATGACATTTGCCAGGACATCCCCGGGAGGTCATCAGCTCAGCAAAGGGTTTCCAATAGGTGTGTCCAACATATTTATCCATTGGAAATAAATCATAGGCCGGCATCGGCAAGGCATTTAAATCCGGAATTAAATCCCTGTGCGGCCCCATAACAATAGTCCCATCTTCCCGGCGCGAAACAAGACCGGCGATATTGCCCTCATCCTTAGTTTTATCCTGAAGGTTAATAAGCAACTCCTCCATCGTCAATTCTGCTTCGCCGATCATAATATAATCAATCCAAGGGTGAAGCCGCATCTGCCGTTCATAGTCTCCCGAGTACCACAAACCACCCGCAACTGTTTTCATAGTGGGGAATTGTTCTTTAATAAGCCTTAACGCTTCATTAAAATACCAGATCACTGCCGCCCCACATGTTGAATGCAACAACTCTCCAACGAAAACCATATCAGGTTTACTATCTCTGATTTTTTGCAACATCATATTCCAATCATAATCCATGGCCCGACAGTCCATGGCCTCTACATCCGCAATTTTCTTTGTGCGCATATAGGCCGCTGCCTGCGCATGCATTTGATTGGCCGCGCGGTGAAACCCATGCGAATCCCAGGCTTTGAGAGGTGGTGTTAGAAATAAAATTTTCATTTTACTTGTCCTTTCTTTTTATAAACTCTTTAACCCAACTCAGTACATTATGGGCAATAGCAATTGCCCTTTGATATTCATCTTTTTGAACCGGATAATATTCTCCCGGATAACGTGTCTGAACCGCATAGGCAGAAAGTTTAAGGACAACTTTAATATCATCCGGTATATCAGTATACTTTTGTAATCGTTCCAACAATATGGCAAATGAATGAACCTTGGAAAACCGATCGCCAAAATAAATCAGCAATGCCTTTAATGCTTTTTCGGCCGACTGTTGTGCTTCAAAGCATAGATCTTCATAAACCACACCTTTGATATGACCTGACTTCGCCAACAGCAAATTGCTTTCTGCCCTCTTCAACCATTTGCTGTATTCATTCTTAACCATAAAGGATTTTCCCTTCTTTGAGTGCCCAAGAATATATAAGATAAGGGTTATTTTTATTTATTTGCAATTTCCTTGGGCTCACAACAATGATATCAATATCCTGCTTGATTTTTTTTTCAAACAAGGCTTGATAAATTTGCCATGAGATTTCCCTCTCATTTTTCACTCCTTTTTTCACAATCAAAAAATCGTAATCACTTCCCTTTCTGGAATCTTTTCTCGCTCTTGAACCAAAAAGGATGACTTTCTGAGGATTAACCGATTCAACAATCGTATTGACGATTTTGTTTAAATCATTTTGTGAGACCATAAGTTTTCCTTGTTTTAAGAAACCATTTTCATTACTTTATGATTCCCATGCGAATCCCAGGCTTTTAATGGGGGGGTTAAAAATAGCACTTTCATTTTATTTTCTCCTTTGATTGATGATCCAAGCCCATGCACAATACCCCCAAAGAATAAATGGGAGAAAAATAGCAATGGCTATAGGCACATTTAACCATCCTGACGACATGGCTGCCATAACGATAAACCCAATAAGTGCGCTGCTAATAATCGGTGGAAAACACATGGCCACTTTATTGCCGATGGCAACACCCATACATATAATCATGGTAAATGTCCAAAAAATTATTTCCAGGCGTAACGATCCGGCAAATTGTTGCCAGCCAATTCCATACCATTTTTGTAAGTCGATAATTTTACCAAAAATTCCATATAACCTATAAATAGCAAAGCACATAACGACTAAGTTAATCATCCTCAATAGCAGGTTGATTCTCATAGCTAATGACCTCTTGTCAAAACCACGCCGTTACAAGTGGCTTTCCGCCGGCTGTCTGATCAACGCAAATATGTTTGCTCTGCGTATATTCCAAAAGTCCTTCAAGTCCCAATTCCCGGCCGAAACCGCTTTGCTTGAAACCGCCGAAAGCGGCTTCGTTGTAAAAACCGCCGTAGGTGTTGATCCAAACGGTGCCGCATTGTAATTGTTTAGCCACCCGATTGGCCTTATCAAGGTCTTTGGTCCAGATACAGGCGGCAAGTCCATACTTAGAGTCATTGGCGATTCGGACGGCCTCTTCTTCATTTTGAAATTTCATTGTACAAAGAACCGGACCAAAGATCTCTTCCTGAGCCACTTTCATGGAGTTTGTGACATTCGATAAAATGGTCGGTTCAAGATAAAAACCATTTTTAAATTTTTCTCCCTTAGGAATCTTGCCGCCGCATTCAATTTTGGCTCCTTCCGCCACGGCACTTTGGATTGCCTTTAAAATCTTGTCTAGATGTTCTTTACTGATGATCGGACCAAATTGGGTTCGATAATCAAGGGCATTGCCGATTTCAAGTGTTTTTGTCCTAGTCACAAGTCTATTTAAAAATTCCTCATAAATTTTTTCTTCCACCAATAACCGTGATCCGGCCGTACACATCTGGCCTTGATTCATAAATATAGCCGACATGGTTCCACCGATGGCTGTTTCCATATCACAATCGGCAAAAACGACATTGGGGGACTTGCCGCCCAACTCCAAACTCAATTTTTTGGTTGTGCTGCTTGCCAGGCGCATGACCTTTTGTCCCGTTTCGGTTCCACCGGTGAAACTGATCATGTTCACATCAGGATGTCCAATAAGAATACTGGCGACTCCGTGATCCGTGGTCGTTATGATGTTCACGACCCCTTCCGGCAGGCCCGCTTCCTTAATCATCTGAGCCAAACGCATAATCGAAGCGCATCCCAAAGCCGATGGTTTAAAAACAATCGCATTGCCAGCAATCAACGCCGGCGCCATCTTCCAGGCGGCCATAATTAAAGGATAATTCCAGGGGATGATACACCCCACGACTCCGATCGGCTCAAAGGCCGTCAGACTATTGACCGGAGCTTCAATCCGGTTTTCACGGTTTTTGAGTTGTTCATCGATATTGCTGAAATATTCAAAGCAGTCCGCAGTCGCGGGAACATCAATGAAACTGGATTGTTTTAACGTTTTGCCACATTGGGTGGATTCTAAATCCGCCAATTCTTTGGCATGCTTTCGGATGAGAGAGACGATCTTTTTCAAATAGATTCCACGTTCCGCCAAACTCATTTTGGGCCATAATCCTGTATCAAAGGCCTTCCGTGCCGAGGTAATGGCCTTTAAGATATCCTCTTTGGTAGCATCCGCTCCCCGGCCAAAGACCTCGCCGTTAGAGGGATTCACCAAATCAAAATATCCCCTAGAATTGGCGGGAACAATTTGTCCATTAATCAGTAAATCAAATTGTTGCTGATCGACCATTAACATATTTAATTTACTCAATAAACATCTTTTCCCATAGTTTAAAACTGTACGGCTAAGATGAATCTTCTCTTGAATTCGGAGCAAAGTTAAATTCTCTCTAACAAAACATACCACTTATCACTTACCACTATTCCACCGGGACTCGCTGCCACAGCTCAAAAATCCGGCTGCAGGGGGCATACCATTTGGAGATCTTGGCGAAATCCCCTTTCAGCTGCATCTTCTTTTGGGTGGTGGCGACAAACGGATCAATCTCCCGGTTAAACACCGCACGCCAGATATTGGCAGGAGCCGAAATCAAAAATTCCGCGGCATTGTCATTCCCCACTCTGGTAATGCGCCCGCGTTCAAAACTAAAACTATAAATCTCTCCGGTTTCATTGAGCTTGACCGCCAGATCCATCGTCATATTCGTCCTTGCCCCTAAATCCTGAATCTGCGGATCTTCGTTGACGAGTCTAACGATTTCCTCAATTTGTTCTTTGGAAAAAAGTTTATACTTCCTTTTTTTTGTTTTAACTTGTGACTTGTGACTTGCGACTTGTGACTTGCGATTTGTGACTTGTGACTTTGCATAGAGTCGACTGATCGCATCAATCTTAACCGAGTCCTCCAGGCACTGAATCAATAAAAAGCAATCAAACAAATTTTTTCCCATAGCCACCACACCGTGATTGCGTAAGGTGGTGATGTTATTTTTCTTTAATTCCTCAAGCACCGGACGCACATCGGTGACCGCGGGAGTTAATTGTTCTATTGTCTTCACTTCTCCCAAATAGAATCGGGATTCAAAAATCTTAGGGGTTAAAGTATCATTCTCCAAAAAATACGCATTGGTGAAAGTCGTATGCGTATGAATAACCGCCATAACCTCCGGAAACGATTTATAAATTTCCGTATGCAACAACCGTTCCGTAGAAACCGCCCCTTCTTCTAGCACCTCTCCTTTAAGATTCATGCGAAGGATATCTTTTTCCTGAAGCAACCCTAGACAAGTCTGGGTGGCAGTTAGAAGAAACTTATCTTCATCGACCCGGATACTGATATTACCATTGAGACCCGTCACCAAATCCTTTTCCCACAACAACCGGCCAATGGCGATCATATCTTTTTTAAGATTATCAATGGTTTCGTTTTTCATAAATTTGGGTAATATATTTTCTAGGCACCCATTCTAATAAGGGGACAAAGCCTTTGATCCCCCAGGGTGCGATACGTTTTCCTTGAAAATAGAAAATATCCTCCGGATTCCCCCTTCTATTTGTTTTCACCACGGATGGGAAACTTCGGACCACCACCCCATGCCGAAAACCTAAAACCGCTAAAATCAACGCACCAATGTCCGCCCATACCCCCTTTTTCTCTTGAGTTTGATAACTCAACCACACCTCTTTGACCATCTTTTTGGAAAAGAGAAACCCTGCCATATTGTCGGCAATAAGGGTTGGCGAGATTCCGTATCGTTTAAGTTTTTGGTATAAAATTTTTGCAGTTCTTAAGGAAGGTCTCCCTTCTAATATCACTATTTCAGAATCATCGTTCCGTCGTTTTTTCAAAAACTCAATTGTATCGTCCTCTAACACCCCATGAATCACAATGACTTTCTTTAACGGCCGATAAATGGCGCCTTGGCGTTCAAGCGCATATTTCGAAGCAAATTTTCGTTGTTTCAATTTAATTAACATGCAGCGTTAGGACCCCGGTTATCAGTTGATGCGGGATAACGTCAAAAGCGGGATAAAAACCCTTGATCCTGCCTTTTAAAATCCTCTTCCCTTCGAAGTTTAAGAGTTCTCTTTCGTGACGAATTTCGATCGGGATATCCTTTCCCTTTTTAATTTTCTCCGAGGGTTGGATTAGAACGTAAAAAGGAATACCCAATTCTTTGGCCAAGACAGCGATCTGATAGGTTCCGATTTTATTGGCAAAATCCCCATTGGCACAACTGCGATCCGATCCCACGATCACCTTATTCACAAGACCTTTGAGCATGAGAGTTCCTATCGCATTATCGGCAACTAACGTAACATCGGCTCCCATTTGTTTCAACTCCCAGCAGGTTAATTTGGCCCCTTGCAAATAGGGACGGGTTTCCGTTGCATAGAATTGCACCTTTTTCTTTTGCCTTTGACAAATATAGGCGGCCATGGCTAATTCCCCACTGACATTGCAATGGGTAAGGATTCGATCCTTGTTTTTGATCACGGCGGCTATTCTTTTTACTCTTTCTAACCGTCGAGTACGAATAGCCCACATATAGCCTTCTATGTTTTTCTGAACAAACGACTTTATATCCATGTTTTTTCCCATAGCCGTCTTGGCCCAATGAATGACAATCGAGGTTACTTCCTGGAAAGGAAAAGTCGGTCGGCTTGAATTCAAATTCTGGGCTGTTGCTTCTAATTTCCTTAGAATCTCGGGATTAGAACGAGAGAAATATTTATTTAATACTAAAAGAAAAGTACCAAGTACCACCAAAAATTGACCAAAGGCCCTTGTTTTCATTTCTCTGATACATTTAACGGCCTCTTGAGGTGTTCTCACCTTGATAAAGGAAAGTTGGAAAGGAAGACGCGTTTCATCCAGTATCTTAAGGACATTGTTTTTGTATTGGACAGGCCAAAATAAAGGGGACTCCTGTACCTCTTTATTCAAATTGTTTTTTGATTTTGTCATTATGGGCTGCATCGGTAAGAATCTCATCAAAATTATTTCAACACGGACACTTGCGTCTGTTCTAATTTCTTAACCAGATTGAAAGCCACATTGATCATCGTAGATTCAGCCATATAATAATCGGTATTTAAAAATCCCATCTCACCGGTGATGACATTATCGCTCACCGCTAATATGACGGAGGCAGGAATCTTATAGAGCTGACAGATCGTCAAAAAAACAGAGCTCACCATGTCAACCGCAATGGCGCCGTCTTTAACGGCGTTACTGACTACCTCACGAGTTTCCCGCAAGATCGCATCGGTTGACCAACATTGACCTTGATGAACGGTTAAACCAGACTCCTTGGCCGCTTCTTGTAACTCCTTAGTCAAAGAAGGATCAGCCCGTGTTTGAAAATTTTTATCCACATAATAGGGGGTCACTCCTTCCCCGCGCAAAGTGCTATCCACAACGATCAAATCTCCCACCTTGATATCTTCCCGCAAGGCCCCACAGCTTCCCAATCGAATCATGACTCTTGCCTTGACATTGCAGAGGATTTCGGTAGTTATGGCGGTATCAGCGGAAAAGCGCCCGCCATTGATGGTGGTTATTCGCGTCCCCTGAAAGCCACCGGTGTACATGGTGTATTCCATAAAAGCGAAATTTTTAATGGGATTCTCTAATCGTTTGACAATAGCCTCCATTCGTTCTTTGGGTCCAGGAACTAAGGCGTATTTTCCTACATCCTCTGGCCGTAATTGGACCATTCCCATTAAATCCCTGCCGGTGAGATGAATTTCTTTTCGCATTAGGGTCATTTTTAATTTCCTTTCTTTTTAAACACAAAATAATCGCAGATAAATAATGTTAACTCTTCATCCCCTCTCCGAAGCAGCAATTTGTGAAATACGCACACCAATCCACCAGTCAACATAGGCTAATCCTATTAAAAACCAGCTGGTCGCATATTCCTTAAAATAAAGAAAGAAGACTGTTGATGTTATAAACAATACACCTGCATTGAAATTACAAATTGTTTGTAACTTTTTTAACTTTTTTAGGACTTACGCAATTGATAAAAAACAGTTCAAAGTAAAGGCATCTGATGTTGGGCATGGGATAATCTCTGTTGAAGTTTAAAATT
>CAYJXI010000067.1:0-13482 GCA_964374105.1 uncultured Planctomycetales bacterium | reverse complement strand
GAGGTGCAGATCGCCTGCTCCAAATCCTTACCACTTTTGGCCAAATTCTTGCGTCGCGCAGAAATAATGAGTTTGTGGAAGAAATAGTTGGCCGGATGGGGCACTCGCACTTTAATACCGTTGACTGAAATGGTTACGGGATCTTCCAAAAGAAGTCCCAGATAACGCAAGGGAACCGCCTTCAAACCAAGCTTCTTGAAATGGACAGCGTGCGCTGAACCTCGTCCCTTCTCCGGTGTCAGGAATTCGATCAGGAAATCCGCTTTCCAGAGAAAAACAGAACCATCTCTGCGAAAATCATGTCTGAAGCCAAGCTTCTCCAATTGCTCAAGCAGGTCCGGATGATCCTTACCATGAAAAGGATTGGGGATAAGAAAATCCACGTCGTGGGTCACAAAAGGCAAGGACCTCGCCCCGAGATATTTCTGGTACACAAGAAACGACCAACTGCCAATGAGCTCGACGCCTTCGTCAAAGAGGCCGTTCTTGGCAAATATCTTAAGGATTTCCTCGATGATTTTAAGCACGCTTTCTCCCCTCGGCTCTCTTCACAAGCTTGAGTCCTTCCCGAACTTTCTTAAGCTCCGCCTTAAGCGCACGTCGTTCGGAGATCTGTTTGATCATAACTTCCGGCTTTTCTTTTCCCAGATACCGATGCACAATCTTGCCGCCCACACGCTCCTGCAGGTAATAATAGACCGCGCCTGAAATCCGGCGGGCCTTCACACTGCCGGACGGCAAAGATTTCAATCTCTTTGCGATCCGTTTTTCCAGATCCAAGTAGTGTTTCCGGCTCTCTAGAAGAACCCCCTTCAAAGCATCCATCGTCTATCTCCTTTTACACTACAATCATAACATATAGATTGTTTGTAGTGTAAAGTATTTTCTTTGCAACATAAACATTTTGTCACAAAAAATGCAACTTTTTGTTACAAGGCTAGAGACATATTTTCCGCAATTAGTACGGAGATTAGGCTCCTTATTCTCCGCATGTCTAATGGGCGTCTCTTTCATCAAACATTCTCACCAGTGGCTCTTTCCAACCAAAAGCATCGTTTCCGCAGAGCGCTTCAAACGCATCGATGCAGGCCGGATCAATGCGGGCGAACTCTTCGAGCAAAGCCACAAGTTCTCCAACCAGGCTGCCGACAATGCCATTGGAATCATCGACTCCACCAACGCTCAACTTTTTCTCCAGGCGATTCAGCAACTTCACAAGCAGATCAGCCGTTTGTGGATGAACCGGCAGATCCGAAATAATGGCCCTCAACCGGTTGCACCCTTCCTGCAGGGAATCCTGATTCGCAAACCAAGTGCGCGAGGGGCCGCGGTAAGGCTTGATGTATTTCATAGCTTCCGTGATGGATGCCTTGACCGCAACCAATTCATCCTCGCTCAACGCCTCCCGCCGATCGCTGGCCTTAACTTCATCCTGCTGATGCTTGTCTTCAGCGCTCAAAGGCTTGCCATTCAAGACCGCATGAAGAGCCAGGGCGACCATATGCTTGCACAGCGTACCTTTTTCCCCGACATAACACGTGCAATGACCATGCCGATAATTCCGGCCTGAGACCGAAACGCGATAAGGTTGAGTCCCCTGGACAACAGCCGTAAAATCGCCGAAAGCCTCTTCAACTTCCGTCACCTTACCGCTTTCATACAATTCCACCGCGCGGCGAAACGTAGCCTCATCGGTTGCGAATTTGATTTTGTTAAGATCGTATGGTGGGGTCACAATTTTTTATTCCCATGACAACTTTGGCAGTTTATTTAATGCTTTAACAAATCTGACGCGATCGAATGGTTGCTGTTGTTTTAACACATCAAAAATTTCGCTACTGACAACACATCCTATTAACTGTCTGGCCTCTTGGTCAGAAATACCATCCGCGATAAGCCGATCATACGTCTGTTTAGTTTCCGGCGGGTCTAAATCCCTTAATTGATTATTAACAACTTCTAATATCGCATGCTTTAAAACGGGGTTAGTTTTGGCCATTTTAAATTACCTCCTCAAAGTTAATGAGAAAATTACATTTATGCCGGCTTTATTGTAGGAGCCGCTGGATATTAAATCTCTTTTCATAAAATTATTCTTCATCCAAAGGAGGATACTGTAACGGTGCTTTCCCAATTCGCTCCAAAATGACCGGCTTGAGATCCCGTTTGTCAGTCTGACGGATTTCTTTAAGTTCGACGTTAAACTGCCAGCCGTCGCCATAATCAAACAGAAATATCATCTTCTTCCCTGCAAATTTAAAGACCTGTGAAATTTTAGTCTTTTTCACTCCCTTGGCCAATGGCGTCGACTCTTCTTCGAGATCCACAAAGAGCTCATATACCTCCCGCGTCTCTGTTCTTTTTAAACTATCGTAAAATCCAAAACAATGATCAAAATAAAAATCAAACGCCTGAGTAATGACCTTGGCAAAACTGTAAAGACTCTTAGTACCTGCGATCTGAATCTTACGGATAACTTTCTGTTGCTTAAGAGTAGCGGGGTCGCCCGTCCAAAGCCAAACCTCAAAAATATAATTTTCTAATGCTGACTTTTTGGGATGAGCCGCCGCTTTCTTGGGCAAAATTTGCATTGATTCCGATAATGTCAGTAGATTTTCTATTCTTTCCGATAATTTGTCCCATTTTTTCTCCTCGACATCAGAGTCGGCATGATTCGCATAATGGGCGACAGAACCTGCTATTTCATCAAGATCATCATAAGAAAGTTCAACCCGATATTGACCGTCTTTTTCCTTTTTCACATTTTGCTCATTCACACCGGCCTCTCCAGCCATCAAGGATGCTTCTTCAAGCAACTTCAGCTCAGTTTTATTGACTAAAAAAGCAATTTTGCGAATAGGTTCTTTCATGGTTCGTAAATTCCGTTTCAAGTTAATACCTTCACAAACTCCGCCACGACATGAAACTCATCTTCACGCACATTTTCCAAAACAATATTTTTAAATTCCTTGTTATCTGGCGAAAGAATAATTTTTTTATGTCGCCATTGGCCATGCCCCAAGTCTTCTTTATCACTATGATATCTTTTAATGGTGTAGCTGGCTTGATTTTCAGGATCAGTAATTCTTCTTGATTCAACCAGTACGATCTTATTATTGCGCGATCCGCCTTGATCAGGTCGGAATAGACACCAGCTACCGTCTTTGATCGTAGGTTCCATCGATTTACCAACAACCTGAGCAATAAACATATCTTTGTTTAATTTAAAAACTCCACCTAAAGACTTCCAGCCTTTTACTGAAGGCGTTTTTTGTTCAACAAATGATGTTGCTACAGCCTGCAAATCATATATCGGCACACAACCCTGTTCGAAACTCGAATCCTGAATCACGTCGCTAAAAAATAAATCGGATTTGTCAATCGCGGCATTACTCAAATGTCCGTGCGATGATATTAATCCACGGATTGTAGCGCTCAAGGTTATTTTTTTCTGTTGGAATAATCACATATCTCCACGGCTTGACAATCCCGTAGTTACCAACATGCTTCGTAACCAGTTCACAATACTTCTCGGCTGTTTTCTTTTTTTCTTGGACGTCGGGATCATTCATTTCCTTTGAAGGCTTGACTTCAACCATGATGACCTCTTTTTCAAACTCAACAACAAAATCAGGTTCATAGCGGTGCTGTGAGTCGCCCGTTTGGTCTCGCCAAAACAACCCTTCAAATTGGTTCGGTGCAGGGCGTAACCAATCTTGAACAGTTTCGTCTTTATCAAGCAGATATGCTAAACGGCCTTCATCCGAAGAGTCAAATCGATAAGCGAAGTGGCAGGCTTTTTTAAATCCGATATATATTTTATCTCTTGGAAAACGATCTACCTGCGATTCTAATGTGACCCTCTTTTCGCCTGAAATCTCTTGAAATCTATGTCCTTCGAGAGATGCCTTTGGTTCCCGAACACCAGATTCAAGATAACCATCGGACAGATATTCTTTATACTCCAATATCTGGACATATATTTCTTCAGCAATCTGGCGAAAATTATTTTCAACCATCATTTTGACTGTTTTCTCATCGCTAACAAATGACCTGTAATGCGCAACTGCCTGATTCGCCAACTTAAGCAATAATTCTTTTTGGTCACTGTCATAATCAACAAGCGGGCAATCTGTTAATGCGGCAATAATGGTATTTTCTGGACTTTGCTTTCTGCCTTCACCGAGGCTTGAAACCCGCGTTAATTCCGTTTCCCTTGCTCCTGTTTGAATATTCCCAAACAAATCTTTTTCTTCACTTGCCTGTAGGCGCTCTTCAAGAACTGAAGCCTCCATCGCGTAACGGCTCAACCTCTTTGCATCCAGATCAAAATCTTTAATAATGAGTTCTCCGTAATGAGGTGTTAACATCAGCCTTGGAATAGGAATGTTGCGCTTTTCCATTAACTGTTCCGAAACTCGCCTTACCTCTTCAAGCTCTTTCTTGGCCGGTTCACTTAAGATGCCCCAAAGCGTTCCCTCACCCAACGGCTCCATTTCTCTTTTATCATCTTTTCGATGCTGATGATAATCAAGAAAACTTAAACGTGCCGCTTGTTGTTGGGTAAGACTTTCCACATACTCATCTACCTTTTTTTGAATCGTTACAGCTTTTACATCTTCCGGCGTATCCTCGGGGATAATTCTGCTTATATCCTTAATGGCTTGTTTTTCCAAATCAGCCATAACCGCCGAACTACCCACAATTTGGGCTTGAAGATTTATCAATGAAACCGGCTGAATCTCAACAACCTGCTTAATCGTTTGAATGTCTTCACTTGAAATACTTTCTATATTGGTTGGCTGAATCAATGTAGATTTACGAGCACCCTCAACGACTTTCGCGAAATTATCGTGTGCAACAATCATAACCCTATCAACATTTTTATTTCCTGTTCTCTCGCCATATGGCAAACGAAGCCCGCGGCCGATGGTCTGTTCCGTTAAAATCTCAGAGGCTGAAGAACGGATCGGCGCAATCGTATAAATATTGGCTACATCCCAACCCTCTTTAAGCATGTTAACATGGATAACAATTTCAACAATATTGTCCGGATGTTCTAAAGAAAGTAATTTTTCAATCGTCTCGTCGGCTTCCTCGCCTTTTGTTTTGGTGTGAACTTCAATCACTTTGCCTTTGTATGTCCCCGCTCGAAAATCATCACTGTCAATAAGAGCTCGCAGAGATCCGGCATGAGTTGTGTCCTTGGCCACCACTAACATGACCGGCTTTATTTCTTGTTTGACATTCTCCAGAGCATATTCTTTTAAAGCAACCTTAACACGTTCATGAAAATAGGCCGCTAATTGTAATTTTCTGGCGTCCGTATCAATGGAATCTTCTTTCCATTGGCTAAAATCAACATCAGCCTCTGTTCCGACCCATGGATCTTTGACATATCCATCTCGAATGGCATCGCCAAGGTTGTAGGTGTAAAAAATGTTTTTTTTAAGCGTCGGCTCTGTTTTCTTTTTTGTAGAAGTTGAAACGATATACGGTGTGGCAGTAAACTCAAGCCCTAGTAGAGGATCAATCCGATCCAAAGATCCAAACGCGGCTTCGGCATGATAATGGTGAGATTCATCCAAAAGCACAATGAGATCATTTAAAGAAGATAGATAGTCAAAATATGTTTCTCCCAGCGTCTCGCTAAATTTGGTGATCCCCTTTTCCTGCTCAATGTCTTTCTGCGCGAATTGTTGAACGTTAAAAATATTGATCTGGATCTGATTACCGAATAAAGAAGCCGTTGCTTGAGCTTGCTCATAATTATCTTTAGTAATAATGCGTGTGGTATTGATGTTGATTTCCCCAATCCCGCGAAACACATACTTTGGATTATTGGGTCTGCTAAAATCATCCAGCAATTTGCGGTAAATCGTATTGCCCGGTGCAACAAGCATAAAATTCTGAATGCCATATACAAGATACAAATAGGCCACAAACGCGCCCATCAAACGTGTTTTACCAACACCCGTCGCCAGCGCAAACGTATAGGCAGGAAAAGTGCGTTCAAATGCTTGAAACTGTTTTATTTCTGGAATCAACCTCGCATAATTTCTTGTGACAGTTTCAACGGCACTTAAGTTTTGACGATTCTGACGCTGTACTCGCCCCAACACCCTTTTCCCGGCATCTGAGTCTAAATAATCAGCAAAAAGCACCAAACTTTTTTGTTGCGGAGCACGCAGGCTCATAGCATTGGTTAGATATTGAAGGGCTTGGGCTTTATTCATCTTTACCCCGTTAGATAATTCTTTAATCGTTGTTTAATATATCGTTTGCCCCAAGAAGTCTTAAGATACTTTTCTCTGTGGGTTGCATCTTGCTGATTAAGACATGCTTCAAAATAAACCAATTCTAAGGGAACTCTATTTTTTGTGGAAAAGACTGCTCCTTTGTTGTGCTCATGAATCCTCTTTTCCAAATCACTTGTATATCCAGTATAAAATTGGTTATCCTTTTTGCTTCTGAGTATATAAACATAAAACATGTTATTCATCATTTATCTAACGGGGTGAATCTATTTCTTCAATAGCCCGTTCTTTTATTGGTAATAAATATTCTTTCTTACCATAATGGCAGGCTTTTAAAATCGATTGCGGAATTTTCTTAATGGTAATTCGTGCATCAACTTTCTCACAGCCGGGTTCAAATTTCTTAGGACAAATAAGCAGTGTCTCATTGACACCTAAATGACGGATAATTTGCTGAACCATGGCAACCGATAGCATTTGCGTCGTCACATAAATGTTGTTATTGCCCTGCCCTTTACCTTGCTTCCAATAGTCCTTTGGATTTGGCGCAAATGTATAATTCATCAGTTTGCACATTGCGCGGATAAGTTTAGTGTCGTTGTAATAACTATCAATTACCGGATTGCCGAATTCATCTATCGCCACAAAACTTGGTGCCAATTCATAAAATTTAAAGCCGCCACCGCCTTTCCAATCAACTGCCTTGCTAATTCCACCCTGATCAGTTCCGTCAATAACCGCCTTCATCCGCTTATGCACATGAGAATAGGCATGCTTGCCCATTTCGATGCCAATGTATTTTCGACCCATTTTTTGAGCAACTGCGGCAGTAGTCCCAGAGCCAAGAAAACTATCCAATACCAAATCACCAGATTTTGAACCAAGATCTAAAATATGCTTAATAAGCCTCTCAGGTTTAGGTGTACCAAATGGATCATTACCAAACAGTACCTTAATTTCTCTTTTAGCCTCTTGGTTATCTCCAACGTCAGCACGATACCAAATAGTTTTTGAAACAATACCGTCTTGAACTTCTGAAAGAAATACCTTTACGGAAGGAACATTATTTCCTTCTTTGCCAAACCAAATTCGGTTGTCTTTTTTCCAATCTTCAAAATTCTTTTTGGAAGTTGCCCAAACACGTCCTTCGGGAGGATTAACGATTCGGCCAGAGGGTGTTTTGATTGAATAATTATAGGCCTCTGAATAGGTTTTAACAGAAAAGTCTGCGGCTTTCCAAGGCCCACGAGAATCATTATCAGGATTTTTATATCTATCATTCATCGCTTCTGTTCTTGGCAAAAGATATGGCCGCCATACTGATTTATTTCTCGCATAAAATAGAATATGATCATGGCTATCAGAAAACCATTTCGCATCATTTTGAGGAGAGTATTTCTTTTCCCAAACCACATTGGCTATAAAATTTTGTCTCCCAAAAACTTCATCACAAAGAATTTTTAAATAATGTGTTTCATCATCATCGATGGAAATACCAATACTTCCTTGCTCCGAATGCAAAAGCATCTTTTAAAGCCCTAGTCTCGGTTTCATAAGCGAAAGCCAAGTAGAATGCTCCACACTGTCATCATAATGTTCAAAAGCATTACCTGTGTTATACGGCGGATCAATGTAGATACACTTTATTTTCCCTTCGTATTCGGGGAGAAGAGCCTTGAGCGCCAGCAGATTGTCACCATGAATGATCATGTTTTCAGCATCCGGATCGCCATACGACAAATCCTTTCGCTCTTCCAAAATCCGCGGCTCGATATTGGCAATAGCATATTCAGGATTATTCTTCCCGATCCAAGTAAGTTCGAGTTTTTGTTTATTAGCCACTTAGGCTCTCCTTCTTATCGCCTTAATGGGAAGGCATCAATTTAATAAAAACACCGACAATAACATAGATAATGGCAATCACGCCTATGCCAATAAGCACCCACAACAAATTAATTACCCATTTTGATGCTTGCGGAGTTGGCACAACATTCAGAATTTCAGCAAAACCCTCATCTGATTTAGTATAAGAGTTTATCTGTCCCCACGTCAATGGAGGGCTATACAAATATGAAACCGTGATTTGCTCACCAGGGACAAGTTTTTCAATCAGTATTTCAGAACCGCCAGTAGCTATTGACTCGACCTTATGTGGCACGCTGGGATAGATTTGAAAATCCGGAGGCAACTGATTATGACCAATTCGCACATTATTAGCTGTTTTCTTACCAGCATTTCTTACAACGATTGCGTGGGTGTAAACCTGTGTTCTCTTTTCATCACGAAGTATAAAGGCTGAAACATGCCCTAAGTAAGAAATTAATTTGATTTCTGAACTAACCATCTATCGAGATATTTTCCAAGAACTAATGTTAATACCGGTAATGCAATTCTTAATACTAAATCCCAATTTATATTCATATCAACTTTCCCTCTTAATTAAATCATCAAATATTCTTTGGTTTCTTCTTCGATGATTGCTGAATGATCTTCTTAACCTCACGGTCAAAGTCGGAAACATAATTTTTATCCTGCGTCTCTCTATATTTCTCAAATTCCTGACGCGCTTTTTCTTCAGCCTGTTGCGCGCTGACTTTTCCCGCGTGCGTCAATAACTTCTTCTCGCTGATTCTTAAAAAATCATCCAGTTTGTTAATCCAGTCCTTCATCTTCATCAGCCTGCCGCTGGTAGCTTGCAATTCAGCGAAATCCAGATACAGCGTCACAATAAGGTTAAGCTGTTTTAATTCGCTTTCGGACAAATAATTCTTGGCTATGGTCACGTCATGCGCGGTAATATAATTGCCTTTGAAACTTGTTAGCCCCATCAAAGGTTTGCCGCTATTGGCGCGCTTTTCAACAATCTCAGCCGCGGTGTGGCCATGCACCGCGTAATGCATCTTGTTTTGTACAGTTGCGAAAAACTCTTTGGTTAGTTTGTCATCGGCGCGGTAGTCGATACTGGTGGCATAAATATCCGTCACTTTTTGATAAAAATTGCGTTCACTGCTTCGGATATCCCGTACGCGTTGTAAAAGTTCTTCAAAATAACGCGCCCGGCCACCTCCCGCTTTAAGTCGATCATCATCCAGCGTGAACCCTTTGACAATATATTCTTTAAGCCTTTGTGTAGCCCAAATGCGGAATTGTGTGCCCTGCAATGATTTCACGCGATATCCAACAGAAATAATCACATCTAAATTGTAATACTTGACAAAATAGTCTTTTCCATCGGATCCAGTACGTCGGAATTCCCGACATACTGCCTTTTCATCTAGCTCACCTTCTTTAAATATATTCTGAAGATGTTCCGTAATAGTCGTGCGGCCTTTACCAAAAAGTTCCGCCATCTGATCCTGCGTAAGCCATACCGTTTCACCTTCAAGCGTTACACGAAGTTTAGTATGGCCATCTTCAGATTTATAAATAAGAATTTGTGATTCTTTGTCTTTCATAAAACTTTCCTCCGTTTATATCATCCGCCATCGTACAACAAAAAGAGATTCTAGCCCTGTCTTTTGTTTTAATTGCGCCTCAACTCCGGCAATCAATTCTTCTTTTCGAATATCCATTTCGTCCTGAGCCTCGTATAATTTTTTGCGCATCTCATTTCGTTTCTTCTCCATTTCCTTGATCGCACGCTGGGCTTTTAATTTCTCATCTAGATTAATGTTCTTTTTAGCAATCGTTTTGGAAGCCTTGATATCAATATCTAACTTTTTTAAATCCAGCTCCAGCGCTGTTTTCATATCGTCTGCCCATTTATCAAGCTTATCGACCTCACTGTCAAAGAAATCACTGTTGCGCTCAGCGCTTCGGGTATTAATTAAATTAACGGCTTCTTGTTCAAACGAATCTAGATTCTTTCTTATTTCCGCAGAAATACTGGCTACCCCATTCAATTGAGCCGTAAGCGAAAAAAATTTCTTAGCTATATCTTGAGGAATCGCGTCACCTTTATCCAACAAAGCTGTCACTAATACTTGATCTTCAGCTTCTAACGCTTCCAAAGTATAATTACTTACTTTCATAACTCCGCTTTTACCGACAAACGGTTTCAAGACTGAAATGATCGTTGGATTCTTTGAATAATCAAAAACAATTTCCGCTTCCTTTAAATTCTTTTTTTTTAATTTCTCCCAGCATCCTTTGCGCTAACGGATGACCCGGCCTGAAGACGTGCGCGTCTTCGATATTCTTCCCAATCTTATAGGGGCCCGCATCTATCTTCTCATCCGCAAACGGATTCTTTTTAAGCATGAAAGAATGTTCATGTTCTGAAAAGTCAGCATTATCATTTAAAAAATAACGCGCGGTCTCCCAGAGCCAATTGTCATACGTATCAAGGAATGTTTTACTCTCCCTGATGTTGACCTTTAACTTTTCGTGCACTTCGGCGTCAAAATTCTCAAGAAGCTTTTGTCGTGTGTCCCGAAGATTAGTTTGAATGTTCACATCCATTTCATTTTGTAATGCGTCAAAAGCGCTGTTAATTTCTTCTTCAGATCGACAGGTCTGTAAAATCATTGCTATCCGCTTTTCAAAATCTACTCCTGATTCAATACTGCCCAAGACTTCATCGCTTGCGCCAAACACGCCCTTAAATAAGTTAAACTTTTGGTCAAGAAGTTCATAAACACGTTGGTCAGCCGCGTTTTTACGATTCACAAAATTTATAACTACCACATCATGTTTTTGACCATAACGATGGCACCGGCCAATACGCTGTTCGATACGTTGAGGATTCCACGGTAAATCATAATTAATCACAAGCGAACAAAATTGAAGATTAACCCCTTCAGCGCCTGCTTCCGTCGAAATCATAATTTCTGCTTCGTCTTTAAAATACTCAACAAGTGCCGCCCTTAAATCCGCCGTTTTAGAACCTGAAATTTTATCGCTGTCTTTATGTTTTAAAAGCCAATCCTGATAAACAACTTTAGATTTAACATCGTTATTCGATCCATTAAACAATACAATTTTTCCATGATACCCATTATCGGAAAGCAAACTTAAAAGATAACTTTGAGTCACTGTTGATTCAGTAAAAATGATAGCCTTTTTTTGAGCGCCCAGTTGTGCCGTCATCTCAAAACCTTTTTTAAGGGCGATCAGCAAGGCATCCCCTTTTGAGTTTTTCCATATTTTCTTTGCCAAAACACGAAATTGTTCAAGATCATCACGCTCTTTTTTCATCAAAGCAATATCTTCATCAGTATAAACAACCTTTTTATCTTTCTCTTTTTGTTCATCTTCGTCTTCTTCCCACTCATCCGCTAATTCATCATAATTCTCGAAATCTTCCTCAATCCCTTCTATACCGATTTCTTGTGATGTCTTTTGTCTTTGAGCTTCCTCCAGAAGTTTTGTTACCTTAAAAACTAAACGATCCAGTGTACTTGCAATGGCAAAAGATGAGGACGCAAGTAATTTACGCAGAATAAGTGTAATTAACTGCCGCTGGCTTGTGGGTAAAGCAAATAATTTTGGCCGTTGCAGATACTCGGACATTCCATTATAAAGTTGATTTTCCTCTGGGGTTGGAACGTAGTCTTCAGTTAGTGGGATACGCTTGGTGTATTTAATATATTCAAGAACCTGCCTGCGCAACGTACGAGTGCAAACGGGCTTTAGGCGATTGCGGAGCTCTGTAAACATTTCTTGCCGAGGCTCAACCATCCCTAATTCGCTTTCATAAATATCTTGTTCTCGCGACACCCGAGCGTATTTTGCTTTAAAACTTTTTAAATCACCAAAATGGTGATCATCAATAATGCTGACTAGGCCATACAATTCAAGCAATGAATTTTGTAACGGTGTAGCGGTAAGTAAAATCTTGGGGACATCACTTAACGCATCTTTAATTTCTCTGGCAATTTTGTTGCTGGTTTTATAGACATTCCTAAGACGGTGCGCCTCATCAATCACAACCAAGTCCCATTTAATTTTCTTAACATACGCGCTTTTCGATCGGACAAATTGGTAGGACGTTATAATAATGGTGTCATCTTGATCAAATGGATTCAAGTTACCTTCTTTAATAATCTGATTAAAGAATTTAGTTTCCAGAATAGTGGATGGAAGAAAAAACTTTTCCTGTAATTCTGCGTTCCATTGCTTGCGTAGACTAGATGGGACAATGAGAAGAATTTTTCTTTTTCGCTCTGCCCATTTTTGAGAAAGGACTAACCCAGCTTCGATTGTTTTTCCAAGCCCTACTTCATCAGCCAAAAGCGCCCCTTTGGAAAGCGGAGATCGGAAGGCAAAAAGCGCGGCTTCAATTTGGTGGGGGTTTAAATCAACTTGCGCGTTGGATAATGTAGACGATAACTTTTCTAAGCTATCCGATGCGCATCGTTTAGTTAATTCGTAGGCAAAATATTTTGCGTGATAATCTGTAATCATAAATCTGTCAATTCGCCTTCACATCTTCATTGGAAAACCTAGAACTTTATTACTAAAGCCTATTCCGATAAAATTCAGTTTCTTAACAAAAATGTAGTGAAAATGAATTGCTTATAATACCCGTGTGCGCCCTTTACGCTACCGCCCCATTAGTGCCCCTTGGGTGCCCCTTTCGCCCCTTTAGCGCCTCTTTGGTGCTTTTAGAATGGGTTTTCTTTTTCCGTAACGACTTCTTAAATTCCTTATCAAGCCTCTGTATTTCCGCTAACATGTATTTTCTTAATACAGTCCATTCATACTCATTGACTTCTTTACCGCGATGTTTACTGTAATATTTCTTTGTTAAAATCTTAGGCGCATCTTCGATTTTTATTAACCTGCCTTTCCAAAATACCAGAACATACACATTGCCATTATGAAGCTCTAAGGGTACCCGCCAGCCAACAAATTGAGGCGTTTCGACATAAGGCGAAAGATTATTGAGTTTTTCTAACTCTTCTCTGCCCATTTTAACTAATGGTTTACCCAAATCATTATTCTTAAGAAAAAATGTTGTAGTTCCCATATGTTATTCCATTTTTTGCGCTTTTATTAATCGCGCAATATCCGATATGTTACCTACGCCAAGACTTCTTCTATTTTAAGAACAAAATCTTTGGCGTCCTCTATGATCCACTGGGCATCATCATTGGTGAGAACCTCAACGCCGTATTGCTCAATGACTCTCTTTTCTTGTGCCTTCTCCAGTGTTTCAGCGTATTTTTGGGTATTGTCAAAAGTTTTTACTCTTAATCTCTTTATCGTTTGAATTATTAACAAG
>CAYJXI010000066.1:0-13581 GCA_964374105.1 uncultured Planctomycetales bacterium | reverse complement strand
ATATCTTCAACCCCTTGCTATATGGATTCTTCATAGAACTTTTGACACTACCAAAGATTATTTTGATAATTGATAACTTGTTTTCTTTCTAATTTTTTCCTTACCTCATCCGATCTAACCTCTTGATCAATAATTCTCCTATGTCCTTCATAATCTGGGAAGGGACCTTAGAGGAAAAGGAGAGAATCACTAGGATATACCTTCGATATCTCAAATGATAAAGTAAATTCTCTTTACCCGCCGAATTAACAAATCGGGCTAAAAGAAATTGCCGGGGGGAGCTGTTCTCTTCAATGATAAAATCGGCGGTTTGACGCAGATCTTCGCTCTTAACCAGAAATTGATCCTGGGCCGCCTGCTCCCTTTCGTAAAAGTGAATAAAATAACCGAAGTCCCCGTGCCCTTCCCCGCTGTAAGTAATCATGATGGCCCCCTGGTATCCATTCACATCGACAAAAGCGGGTTTATCGTAGGTGAACTGGGGTTCAAATTCAACCCCAACACCCTGTTTTTCCAAATCATCCTTGCTAATCGCTAAAAAAGGGCCATAATGCTCTAAATTTTTCTGGGCCCGCCCGCAACCCCAAATAATGATCAAAGAAAGCAATATGCTCCAGCTTCTTAGTTTATGCATTTCGAGGTATATTCCTTAATAATCTTCAGGATAAGAGTTTCTGTTTAACCTGATTCAAGAATGCCAAACCGGTTTCGATCAATTCATCCAATTGTTCTTCATTGTTTGGGGAATCTTTTGTAAAAAAACGGAATAGCTGATTTTTAATTTCCAATCTAAGATGGTTCAATTTTCTATTTATCAAAAAATCTTGCAATTCGGTGGTTAAAAAATCTCTTGCAAGCGACTCGTTATTTGCTTTAATCAAAAAAGCCTTGTCAAAGGCTGGGTTATGGGTTTGAAGATCCTTAAGGCCTAAAGACTTAACCAAATAGCTCCAAAAGTCTTCTTTGAAAATCTCCAATGTAAAATTGATAACTGTAGACAATTTTGTCTCAATTCGACTGAAAGGAGGCTTTCTTAAGTACCCCGGGAACAGATCAATCATTACATCCATTCCCTGATAAGGAATCATCAATCGCGGGTGGGAAAAGATCCCTTGTTGAATGATTCTCCCGTTTCGTTTTTGGACTTGAGTTAAAAACATTTTTCTTAATTTCTCGCTTTTTCTCTTGAAAAAGAAATAATCGAGAAGCAACCTAAACAGAAATAAAATGCCGTAAAATAAAATTACGAGCCAAATCAGACATTCAAAATTGATTCCCAAAACGCTCAAAGCTGTCCAGTCTTTCTTACCTTTAATCACTGCCTTAAGATTTTATCCTCGTGATCTAAAGGATTTCATCTTTTTCAAATAATCGGCAATAACTTCGCAATGATCAAAGGCATATTTCTGTTTAAGAAGATTAGAATATTTAATGATCTTTAATCCCCTGGCATCGCTTCCAGCCTTGGGTGTTCCTTTCCCCTTGGCCACAAAGACAACACTAACGGTATGAAAACGTGGATCCCTCCGGGGATCAGAATAGACATGAAATTGACGTAAAGTGACCAAATCCAGACTGGTTTCTTCTTTGGCCTCACGTCTAGCGGCCTGCTCAAGACTTTCCCCATAATCTAAAAATCCTCCTGGAAGAGCTATCCCATAAGGAGGATTGGATCGTTCGATCAAAACGATACCCTCTTTCAACTCTATAATGATATCAACCGTGACATAAGGACCCTGCCCCAAAGTTTCTTGAATATGCTGAACATAACCTTTGACATTTTCCTGAAAGATTTTAAACATCTCTTCATCATAAAGACAAAAGACGATTTCTGCCAACGAGGACTTAAAGAGCCTCAGATGTTTTAAGACCTCCTGAGTCATGATTTTAGCAGCCCCCACAGGTGGAAAATGACCTACCCCACAGCCCAGGGCAGGAAACGCAACGGATTGAATTTTTAATTTTTCCGCACACCTCAAGGCATTAGCACAAGCCATTCGAATCTTCATTTCATCGGTCTTAAAATCCCTCGGCATCGTGGCGGCATGAATCACGTATTTTGACTTCAGGTGACCAGCCGAGGTAGCAATAGCCTCCCCAACTTTGATCGGTCCTTTTTGAATGGCTTCTTCTTCGATCTCTCGGCCTCCCTTCTTCTTAATAACCAAAGCCACACCCCCTCCCATGAGCAATTTATTATTGGCGGCATTGACAATAGCATCCACCTTAAGTTCAGTGATATCGGCCTTGATAATTTTCAATTCGGTATTTTTAATTTTCATTGCTTTTCTCTCTGGCTATCTTAGCAGCTAAATCTAAGGCTTGTTTTTTAGTGGTGATCGTGCCGGTGGCTTGTTGTTCCTCAACTTCCCTTAAAATCTTTTTAAACAAAGGAGAGGGTTCTAATTTAAGTTTATTGATCAAGTCATGTCCATTGATCAGTCGTACAAATGGTTTCTTTCTTTTCAACTCAAAATAACGATCGATCATCATTTTACAGATCTTTTCGTGATGGACTTGATCCTGATTTGTGGTTAAAGGACCGCAGGTGGCTCTTTGATCGGCTAAGGACAGAAGCAAGATACTCACCGCCTCCTCCCCCGTATCGCGAAAATAACGAAAAATCGAACGCTCACTGGGTTGTTTAAAATTTGACAGGTACCCCGGCCTTAAATGCCAGAGAACCATCTCGCCTAATTTAAATCTTTCCCGGGAAGATAATTTTAAAGATCGGGCAATGCCCTTGACGATTATTTTTCCCACACGTTCGTGACCGTGAAAAGAAAACTTTCCATTTTCTCTTTTAAGGGTCTGAGGTTTCCCAATGTCATGCAAAAGGGCGGCTAATTTCATTAACGCGTAACGCGGGTGTTGGGCGGCCAGAGTTTCCTGGATATAAGATTCAATTTCCATGTGACCTGCAAATTCCGATAACACTCGTTCCAATTGTACAACCGTCTCCAGAGAATGTTTGAAAACATCGAGATGATGATAAGCGCCCTGTCTGACGTTATACATGAGCGCGATTTGAGGGATAATCTTCTCAAGCAAATCAACTCGATGGAGGGATTTTAAGTTTTCGGCTGATCGCGGTGAAATTAAAATCTTAAAAAATTCCTCTCGAATCCGTTCTCCCGCCGCCTGACGGATTAAATCTTTTTGTTTTTGAATCAGCTTAAGCGTTTTAGGGTCAATATGAAACCCTAAGGTGGCTTTAAGACTAAAGGCACGCAGTAACCTTAAAGGATCTTCCTTGAAAGCAAAAGAGGAAACGGCTTTGATACGCTTTTGTTTCAAATCCCTTAAACCATTTTTGAAATCCAGCAAGACATCTTGGATTTCCTCATAATTTTTAAGTGAATTGATCTGAAGCGACAAGGTATTAATCGTAAAATCACGGTGCAATAAATCTTTTCTAAAGGTAGAGGCGCGAAAATCCGCAAAATCATAGGTTTTTACCGTTCCTCCCTCTTTCTTGGCCACTCGTCCACAGCCGCGCTCAGCATCCAGAAGGACAAAGGCTCCCCGGATTTTTTTAGCAAATTGGCGAGCTAAAAGAATGGCGTCTTTCTCAACAGCAAAATCAAAATCTAAACAGGGTTGTTTCAAGAGATCATCGCGTAAGAAACCACCCACTAAATAGATTTTGATCTTCCTTCTTTTAACAATCTCTCGGATAACTTTAATTTGGGGATGATCTTCAAGGAAGGGCATAGATAAGCTTTCAGCCATCAGCTATCAGCTTTCAGAACTTAAGCTATCAGCTTTCAGAATCGATTAAAAACTGATCTGATAGCTGATGACTGATGGCTGAGAGCTGACAGTTGATAGCTTTCAGAGACATAAGAGATTCAATTGCTTTTAAAAATGGCCGCCTTATTCATCACTTCTTCTTCAACAAAAATAGGGGCCTGAGCTCGAACGGCCAAGGCAATCCCATCGGAGGGCCGAGCATCAATTTTTCGTGTTTCTCCATTTGCGGTCATAAGGACTAACTTTGCATGAAAAGTATTGGCAACCAATTTATCAATGATCAAACAATCCATCTTAGCATTAACACCATAAATCGTAGCTAATAACAAATCGTGCGTCATAGGGCGGGGGACTTCAATCCCGGAAAGTTTCATCTTAATGCTAGAGGCTTCCAGGAATCCGATCACAATAGGAAACTGGCGCTCCCCCTCCTTCTCTTTAAGTACGATGATCTGATCCTGTCTTTTTTCGTCAATGATGATTTTGCTGAGTTCAACTTGGATCATAAAAAGCTCCTCATTCAAGGTGGCCAGTAACTCTGGTGTACATAGAAAATTTTCAATATGGGGACACGCGATACGGGTCAGGTGTCACGGTTTTTTATTATTGATCAATTCTATCACAGCCTATGAACAGAACATACTAATTTTTCGAATCGAAAGATAATTCCGATATCTTATTTTAAATATAAATTAAAAAGTGACCTGAAAATAGTAACCCGTGTCTCAAAGGGGTCGCAGCACGCGGGTCGCGGATCACTTTCTTTGTTTTTTATTTTTAATTTTTGGTCTTTGATTTTCTTTCAATCTATCTTTCCCTAAAAAATTTTTAAGTTCATTCATAAACTGATTCACATCTCGAAATTGACGATACACAGAAGCAAAACGGACATACGCCACTTCATCTAAGCTAGCAAGTTTTTCCATAATAATTTCCCCAATCACATTGGAGGAGACCTCCCGATCATATTTCTTTTGAAGGGTCCGTTCAATCTCAGTTGTCATTTCCTCAATTTTATCTATGCTGACCGGACGTTTTTCACAGGCTTTTACAAAACCAGCGATAATCTTAGTACGATCAAAGGGTTGTCTACGACCATCCTTTTTGACAATCATCAAAGGAACTTGTTCCACATATTCATAGGTCGTGAATCTGCGCTGACATTTGAGACATTCCCGCCGCCGACGGATGGCCTTGCCATCCTTACTCATGCGCGAGTCAATCACTTTTGTTTCTTTGTATACACAGGATGGACATTTCATTATTCAGCTTTCAGCTTTCAGTTATCAGCTTAAGAGAAATAAGCTACCATTTCTATCTGACAGCTTATAGCTCATGGCTTAAGCGCTTTTAAGTATAAATCGGAAATTCCTTAGTCAATTTCAAAACGCCTTGTTTAACCCCTTGCAAAATCTTATCATCACTGCGATGAACAATGGCTTCATCAATGAACTGTGCGATTCTTTCCATTTCTTCTTCTTTCATCTTGCGGGTTGTGACCGCAGGTGTTCCTACCCGAATCCCACTTGTCACCAGCGGGCTTTCCGGATCAAAAGGGATTAAATTCTTGTTAACGGTGATATTCACTTTATCAAGAATACCAGAGGCCTCTTTGCCGGTGACTCCTTTAGGCCTTAAATCCACCATAAAAAGATGATTATCGGTTCCTCCCGCCACAATTCGATACCCGCGCTTATTTAATCCATGAGACAAGGCTTTAGCATTCACCACTATTTGCTTTTGATATTCCTTAAATTCATCGGTTAAAGCCTCTTTAAACGACACCGCCTTAGCCGCAATCACATGCATGAGAGGCCCTCCCTGGATTCCTGGAAAAACATGAGAATCAATTTTTTTGGCAAACTCACTGCGGCAAAGGATCATTCCTCCCCTTGGCCCTCGTAAAGTTTTATGAGTTGTGGTTGTCACAAATTCTGCATAGGGGATGGGATTCGGATGAAGTCCGGCTGCCACCAATCCCGCGATGTGAGCCATATCCACAAAAAGATAGGCCCCGATTTCATCACAGATCTCCCGAAATTTTTTAAAATCAATAATCCGCGAATAGGCTGAGGCACCGGCTAAAATCACTTTGGGCTTGTGTTCTTTGGCTAAACCTCGGATTTCCTCATAATCCAACATCTCGGTTATCTTATCCAATTTATATGTAATGATATGATACATCTTACCGGAAAAATTCATTTTATGACCGTGGGTGAGATGCCCACCGCAGGCTAAATCCATCGCCAAGACAGTTTCCCCTGGCTTAAGGGCCACATTGTAGACCGCCATATTGGCTTGAGAACCGGAGTGCGGTTGAACATTAACATGGTCGGCCCCAAAGAGCTGTTTTGCCCGATCAATGGCCAACTGTTCCACCACATCTACAAATTCGCATCCCCCATACCAGCGAGCCTTCGGATAGCCTTCTGCATATTTATTGGTCATAACACATCCCTGGGCTTCTAAGACCGCCTGGGAAACAATATTTTCCGAAGCGATGAGCTCGAGATTATCCTGTTGTCGTTTCAACTCACCTTGAATGGCATGATAGACTTCCCTGTCAACTTGTTTTAATGAGAACATGGTTTCCTTCTTTTTTCTAACTTCATTCATGATTGTTTTCATATCTTCAATCTTGTGATCCAGGCTCGTTAGCCAGTTTTAGGACAATACTCCCAAGACACCGGCCGCTAGTCACGAGTCGCTTTCTTTTCAATAGCCTTTATCTGTTTAAACCTCCTTAGATGCCGTCCACCTTTAAATTTTGATTTTAACCAAATGGTTATAATTTTATAAAGATCTTTCTTATTTACAAATTTCGCTCCCAAAACCAAAATATTAGAATTATTATGTTGCCGAGCAAGACGAGCAGCTTGGGGAGTATAACACAAGGCCGCATAGGCCCCGGGGACCTTGTTGGCGGTAATGGAATTACCAATCCCCGTCATACAAACCAAAATCCCTTTATTCTTTTTTGATCTAGCCACCGCTCGGGCTACTTGATAGGAAAATTTTGGATAATCGCAAGGGACATCTTCCTTATAGGAACCCAAGTCAACAGCCTCGTAACCCAAGAGCTGTAGAAATTCGATGATTTTACTTTTTAATTTAAACCCGCGGTGATCCGCACCGATAAAAATTTTCATACTTAAGCTTTCAGCTTTCAGTTATCAGCTTAAAAAAATAATCTACCCACTCTATCTAAAGAGCTGATAGCTGAGGGCTCCCCGCCTCTGGCGGGGCAGGGATAGCTTGTTTATACCAATTTCGCCACCTGGTCGATGGCATCTTTGATGGTTAATAAACATTCTTCATACGCCTCCGGTGGCTTGCCAATGGGATCGGGGATATCTAGATCGACATAATTCACTTTTGACAATTGCGCAAATTCCTTTAAAAGATAAATCCTCTTTTCAACGGTAGGAACCCTTTCTAAGACCTGCTGACGATGCGTCCGGGTCATAACCAGAATCAAGTCTGCTTTTTTAAGAAAGATGCTATTTAAAGATTGAGATTGATGAAAGGAGGCATCAATACCTTCTTTCTTTAAGACCGCAATCGTCTCCGCACTCGCGGAAGAACGAACAAAGACACCTGTTCCTGCAGAATAGATTTCTACATCACCTCTTCCCTGCAACATCTTCTTAAGCAGATATTCGGCCATCACCGATCGACAGCTATTTCCCGTACACACAAAAAGGATCATTTTTTTCTTGATCACCCGATCCACATCTTCCTGAGTAATCACCCCTTGCCGCATCACCGTTGGGTTGGCTTGAGTGAAATCAACGACCGATGAGGCCTTCCCAAACTTGGCTGATCCTCCGTCAATAGCCACATCCACCAAGCCATCCAGATCTCTTAAGGCCTCTTCACAGGTAGAGGGGGGAGAATTCCCTTGGAAATTGGCCGAAGGGGCAGCCACGGTACACTGCGATTCTTCAACGAGTCTTATGGCAATATTATTATCTGGCATTCGAATTCCAATTGTTTTATCATCTTCAAAGGTTGGGACAATAACCGTCAACGGGCCTGGCCAATAACAATCGATCAATTTATAAACACCCGGATCGGTTATAGGAGAATAATTAGCAATCAGTCCTTTCTGAACAATATGAATGGAGAAAGGCTTATCATGATTGCGCTGTTTGACTTCTCTTAAACGGCTCATGGCTTTCTCATTATTAAAATCAGCGGCAATTCCATAAACTGTTTCGGTGGGGAAAATAACCAGCCCCCCTTGTCGAATCATGCGGGCACAGTAGACAATCTTGTCCAATTCCGGGAATTCTTGATTGATTGTGATAATCTTTGTTTTCAAGCTTCTATTCTCTCCCTAAGGATTCTCTTTCTCTGCTCTTCTCGATAATGATCAATCTTCTTTGCGACTTTTTTGTCCGATAAAGCCAGGATTCGCAACGCCAAGAGTCCTGCATTCATTGCCCCAGATTTACCAATGGCCACACACCCCACCGGAACCCCGGGAGGCATCTGAACAGTGGAAAGGAGAGAATCTAACCCATTGAGGACTGACTCAACAGGAATTCCAATGACAGGAAGTGGGGTATGGGCGGCCACAACTCCCGCTAACGCCGCGGATCCACCCGCCCCACAAATCACAACTTGCACACCCCGTTCTTTTAGCGCTTCGGCATATTTAACTGTTTCTTTGGGTGTCCTGTGTGCGGAAAGCACTTTGATTTCATAAGGAATGCCAAACTCTTTCAAAATTTGCGCAGTCTCATTCATGGTTTGAAGATCTGACTTGCTTCCCATCATAATAGCCACTTTAATATCCTTCATAAGAAGCTCCTTCTCTAATTTTATACTCCTTAAGGTACGATCAAGTTATACCCCCCTACACCCCCAGGGTGTATTTTTTCCTAAGGACTAATTATAAACCTTTCATATCATAAATCCCCCTGAATTGATCATCTTGTAAATATTCAATCTTTATTTGGATAAGTTCGGTATTAACGCTCCCTGACCACAGAGATGGGAAACGGGGATTAGAATAAACATGATATTCAGCGCCTAACCAATAGATCCCCGGCTTTAACAACTCATACTCCCAATAAGGAGTTGATCCCTCCTCCCCGGAAAGCATCTTCAATCCTATGATTTCTATTTCCCATTTTTCCCCTGGGCTTAAATTCATCGGTTCAGAAATCGGGCGTAAGACATCCCTCGCCCGATTTAAAGGATTGATCACATTTACTTTCTCATCGTAAACCTGAATAAACCAATTGCCAATCCAAGGGTCGAATTGAATCACCTGCTCGCTCACATTCCTTAAGGAAACAAACACCTGGATTGAATCCGGGGCAAAGACCTCACTCTTTAGCGAAATCGTTGCCTTAAGGCCATTCACCGGTAACCCTAAAGGTGGCTCATATGCTAATCCAAAGTAAGTCCCAAAATGTAAGAAACAAATAGTCAGAAGTACGATGGTAAATCTTTTCATTATTATATTTTCCTGTAAAATTAAATCAAATCTTTTAGGGTCAGGATAAGAACTTTTTTTGATTTAACGTTTTGTATTTTAAAGAATTGCTTTCTTTGAAATGATTCTAGCGAAATAACATCAAACGGTAAAAATAACCATCCGCTTAATCTTTTTCGATTTTTCCGCCCAATAGTTTTACATTTAACTTGCCCCCGACAAAAATCATTTCTTCTAAAGCATCGGTGAGATTTTTAAGTGTAACCCCATTTTTTGACTGAGTTGACTCAAGAACATATTGAGCAATCCGACGCATTAATTCTTTGATAAACGAGGCACTGACACCCTCTGTTTTCTTGACAATTGTTTCTAATATATCATCACCCACATTCAAATTTGCCTTATATAAATGCACAAGCTTTTTACGACTGTTTTCATCGGGAAGTGGAAATTCAATTGATTGATCCACTCTCCCCGGCCTTGACGCTATAGCCTCCTCTAAAATATCAGGCCGATTTGTCGTTAAAATAATGAAGATGTCAGCGTCCTCATTTAACCCATCCATTTCATTCAGCAATTTATTGAGAAGTACTTCCTCACATGTACTGTCCATTTTTTCACGTGCTTTAGCGATAAGGTCCACATCTTCAATGATCATCACCGCGGGTTGAAGAAGCCTGGCTAAAGTGAAATATTCACTTAATAAACCCATTTGTTCTGCTGTAATAATAAACGTTGTATGATCCTTAAGGGCCTTCGCCAGATATCTGATGGTATGTGTTTTACCCGTACCCGGTGCTCCATGAAACAACAATCCTTTTTTGGTAGATTGTCCCAATTTTTTAAGCCCTTGCCTCTTTTCGGCAAAACGAATAATATTGTGATCAATGGCATTAAGAGTCACATCCGGCAATATTATTTCCTTCCTATCAATTCCTGATAGTTTATGGACTTTAATTCCGCTGGATTTACCCGAATATCTGTCATCTTGTTCCAGAGATAATACTTTCCCACGATAAGATTGCGCCTCATGCACAGCTTTTTCTAATCTCCTAAAAAGTAACTGAGTAATCTCTTCTCCCTTTTCACCCGGAGGAACAGCCGTTTCAATTGTAATCCCCCCATCTCCTCGATAATCCACATAAGGTGCACACAGCACAGCATAATGAAAATCACCTTCTTTCTTGAGCCACAATCCATTTTTAAGACATGGTATTGGGATATCTTCTCCAATATCTACATCTTCATACTGAAGAGGGCCGACTTTCTTAGAATTATATTGGCTCCTATCAAAAAGTGAAGACATGGTTAACTTATCATATTGATGACCTGAATGAATTCCCACAAATTTAATTGCCCCGGGGTTTAATATTTCATTGCAAGCTCTTTGTAGGTCTACTTTCATCCGTTTCGGGAAGGTTCGTTCTGAGGTAACAATTTGATCATCTGAGATATTATAAAAATGCCACGATAATAGTTCGAAGGTATAAAAAAATTTTTGAATATGTAGACCCCCTGATATCTTCTTTGCGCCACTTAACAAACATGTATCACAAATATATGTATTATCGCGGCCACGAACAAATTTTTTATCATCGGCAATCTTATCACAAAATGAGCATTGACAAACCGCCTGGTTCCCGCCCAAAACATCTTCATAAAATATCGCCCTGACCGCATAACCTTTGCCATCCAAAAATGCTTTGGCTTCTTTCAATAAAGCTTGGGCAACCTCCATTGGGTATTTCCCACAGGAGGCAAAACCTTTGTTGTGAGATATTCTGGCTATCCTATCTGCATCTTCGTTAGATTTAGTGAAAACATTTTCTAATAATTTAACTACCTCTTGAAAGGGTGTTTGGTGATCATTAACGATCACGATTTCTTTATAATTGATGTTATGTGGTAAATCGTTCATCTTTTCATCCTTTTCTTATTAATATTTGCTATAAGCGCTAACTCACTCAACGGGCTATGGCATTAACCAGCTCCAACAGCATTTCACCATAAAGAGATGTTCCCTCCTTCATCGTGCGGGTGAAGGTGCCGTCTTGATTCTTAACCAGCCTGGAAAAATCCCCTCGAGGCCAAAGATACCTGGCTTGCGGCGCCTCCTGTAATCCTGCTAAAATAGCTACCTCCTCGGCACTTAAGGATCGTTCGTAGATTCTGAACTCATCGATGATCCCGGGAAAAGTCTCCGGCCCCCGACAGTCGCCGGAGGTGCCAATCCTTAAGTTATCCGTATTCTGTCCCGTGATCGGAAAGTTATCGGATCGGGCCCGTTCTTGTCCATTCAAATAAAATCGAATCTTACGCCCTCCATCATAACTGATCGCCACATGGCTCCAGGTATTGAAAGGAAAATCCCTTCCTAAGAAAAGGCCACTCCCTCCCGAGAAGAAATGCACCAGATTCCCATCCCGCGCCAATTGATAATTGATCGTCCCGCAACCCCCCGCTCGTTTGCCAAAGACATGAAAAACTCCCCGGCCAAAGGTCTGCTTAAACCACAAAGAAATCGTAAGAAAGGAGTGTCTGTTGTATTAGTTTCCCCCTAATGGGATGTGTCCCGAATTACCCGAATTGTCCCATCAACGTGGCGCCGAGGTAACCGGTACCTTGGTCCCCTTCTCTCCTCTTTCTTCTCCTCCTAAATCAATCCCTCGCCATCCTGCTAATCGATGCAATAAGCCATCAATCTTCGCGAAAATTTCCTCATTTGAAGAGTGTCTATTTACTACATGATATTGACCATCTTTCAAGCCTTCCATTACTATTATTGTACCATCGACCACTAAAGCAAAAGGGTCATCTGTAACTTGTAAACTCCAAAATCTCAATTGTTCAATATAATTGAGAAAATCTTCTATTTCTGCCTTTGTTAGAGGGAATTCTTGATCCATAGAAATTTTCCCTGGATCATATCCACCTAGTCCATCGGTACTTTTTATATGCATAAGTCCTGCTTCGTCTTGCTTTATTTCTATTGTCAAACAAAACGGACTTGAAAAAGATGGCAAGGAGAGTATGCGATAAATTTGGATCCTTTCCTGCTTTCGCTTTTTCCATAATGATTTTTCCTTCATTGAATACAAATGCATCCCAAACCATGCGTCCTGAAAGTTATGGAAATCTTCAATCTCTGAGAATATAGATGGGGGGAAATACCTCTGCTGTTTTAACTCTTCCTGCAATCCACTATCCATGACGTACCTTGGGATAAATTCATTATGCTTTTCGGAATATGCCTCACGTCCAATATAGGCTAAATAGTTAAAACCAACAAAAATAAATACTATAATAAGTGTAAAAAAAACAATGGTTTTTCTTTTCATCATATTACCTCAATGGTCCTAGGGGGACGTATCCTCCTGGTTTCAATTCAATTATACCTTCATCCCCAATTATAAAGACTCTTCCACCTGGACGCCTCCATTGCATCATTCCATAATGAAAATAATCTAGCTGGCTAGGCCTGGTAGTCCCTGATCTAGGATGAGTATGAAAATCACCCACTGCATTGGGAGGCATCTTACCCGGTTTTATTACAAAATTATCTTTCTCCCATTCATTCCACCTTTCAAAATAATAATTATCTTCCTCGTCCCTTAAAATCCAACCTCCCTGTTCTTTGTATGGTTCCCCATCCATAAAAGATTCTTCCCAAGCCCCCCACAATGCTTCAATAATATCCGGATTATCTAAGATAGGATCACAGAACTCTTTCAGAAATCCCCACGGGTCTCGCCACTTAGTCGGATTTGATGCAACATACTGATACAAATTCATCCCATCAATATACCCTTGCGAATCTTCTTGAAGAAATCTCCCTATGGCAGGATCATAGTATCTACGACGGTAATAATACAATCCGCTTTCTTCATCGATCTCTCTGCCCGTATACGTATAGGGATTTATCAATGAACCAACCTGTTGCACAAGGCGACCAAAGGAGTCATATACATAAGATTGGTCAACGGCACCATTGGTGCCGGTGAGTTCAGTGATGCTGCCAAGACCATCTGCATGGTAAATAAAGCTTTCCTTACTCTCGAAAGTTCCACTCCCATCGAGATCGCGCTCCATGATGAGGGGTTCATCGATACCTTCACCGTGGGTGTAGCGGGCTTGAAGACGGTTGGTGCCATCAAACTCAAACAATATGTCTTCTCGATCATAAACGTAACGAGTAATTGTGCCGTTCACATTCTTCTCAATCCTCCGGCCCAGGCCGTCGTAGCGGTACTGCGCATTCGTCCCTCCGGGGAAATCAACCCTCACCAGTTGATCCCCCGCATCGTACGTGAACCGTGTCACCTGACCCGTGACCCGATTTCGTTTCTCGGCCAAGCTGCCATTATTGTCGTAGGTGTAAGTAA
>CAYJXI010000065.1:0-13811 GCA_964374105.1 uncultured Planctomycetales bacterium | reverse complement strand
TTTAAGCAAATAAACTAACTTGATTTCTGCCCATCTTCTTGACATGATAAAGGGCTGAATCAGCCTTTTCAATAATCTCCTGTGAATCCTCTCCATGATCAGGGAAAAGAGAAATACCAATGCTAACGGTTGTCTTGATGATTACATCATATACTTTGATGGAAGTCTCCTCAACGCTTGTACGGATACGTTCCGCTACATAAGAGGCTCCTTCCTTGTCTGTATCAGGCAAAACGACACAGAATTCCTCCCCTCCATAACGACCCACAATATCAATTTCTCGGATACTTTCTTGCACAACCCGTGCGATTTCTCTCAAAATCTGATCACCCGTCAAATGACCATATTGATCATTGATCGATTTAAAATGGTCAACATCCAACATTAAAAAAGACAGCCGAATCTTTTTTGCTTTAGCTCGTTTGAGTTCTTCCTCAAAACGTTCTAGTATATAACGTCTAGTAAAGATCCCCGTTAAACTATCGGTCATAGCGAGTTTTTCAATTTCTTCGTGAAGTTTAATCCTCCGCAGTGCCAAGACAAATTGATGAATCAGGATAAGGATCTTTTCTTTTTCTTCTTCTTTGACACCCTCCAGGACAAGATTGCCTAAAACCTTGTCCTGTTCGGTCAAAGCAAAGGTAAAGATATCAGAACGAGGAAGTGTTATTTTTACTTGTTCCTGAGGATTCCAAAGTCGACATTCTCGAAAAGAGACATTTTCCTTTAACTTCTCTTTAAAAATCTTAAAAGCCTCTTCTCCTTTTAATTTCTTTGTAATTTCTTTGGTCATTTCATAAAGGGCAAAAATTTCTGTCGCCTGATTTTCTAACCTGCGGATTTGGATATCAAAATCCTCTTTCTTCTGGATTAACTTCTGGTAAAGCTTTTGGGTCTTTGTACAACTACTTTGAGATTTGAAAAGATATTCAGACACAATCATCCTGGTCCATAAAAAGGCTATGGCTAAATAAAGCAAACCCAGCATTATCATGACAACATTCATCATAAAGGGATTGAATATTTATTTTTTCCCATTATCAATCTCTCAAATCAAAAAATTCTTATTCAAAGCTAAGCCTAAGCTATGCAGACCCGGTTTCTTCCCTGCCGTTTGGCTTGATAAAGGGCCTCATCAGCCTTTTGAATCAATTCTTCCTTCATTTGTGCATCTTGGGGAAATGTCGCCATCCCAACGGAAACCGTTATAAAAGATTTTTCTCTTCTGACATAAATGGTATGTTGTTCGATAGCCTCTCTGAGCTTTCTGGCCAAGGTTAACGCAACTTTTTTAGGACAATCCGTTAACAAGACAACAAATTCTTCTCCCCCATACCGGCAGATAATATTCCCGGGATCTTTAAAAATATCGTTTAATATCATCGCCACGGTTTTAAGCGCCCTATCCCCAGCCGTGTGGCCAAATCGGTCGTTATATTCTTTAAAATGATCCAAATCAACCATCAAAAGAGAAAGTTCTTTTTTGCGCCTTAAAGCTCTGGTTAATTCTTGGGATAAACGTTCGAGAAAAAACCGTCGTAAAAGTAATCCCGTTAAACTATCATGCGTGGCTAATTCTTCAAGTTCATGAAAAAGTTGGGCATTTTCAATGGCAATCGCTGTCAGATCAGCAATTGTTGTCAACAAACGCAAATCCTCCATGGCAAAGGTATTCTCTTTTTGGGAATCCACTCGCAAGATACCTATGATCTTATTACCAACAATTAAGGGGACACTCATGAGGGACCGAAAACGATGGATTTCTTCTTTTTCAATTTTTTCGACGTCAAACCGAAAATCTTTTTTAATATCTTCAATAAGCAAAGGTTTTAAGGTTTTGACAACCCAATAATCATAGAGATCGCCATTTTTGGCCTTGACATTGATTTTTTCATCTTTCTTCTGGGCATATGCCAGTCTTAACTCACTTGATCGGTGATGAAAAAGATAGAGAAGTACGACCGTAGCCTCACTATCAAAGAATTTTAAAACCTCACCGGTTAATGTTTGGGATGTATCTTGGAGAGTTACACTCAAATATAACTTTTCTGAGAATCCCTTTAACTCGAAATAACTAACTATTTTTTCTTTGAGGGAAGAAACGAGACTGGCTTTTTGCTGTAATTCCGCCTCCAGGAGATTTGCCTTCTCAAGGTAATCCTGTTTGGCTAAGTCGATCGTTGTTTGTTTTTTGATCAAATGAGAATTGTAGTAACCGCATAAAATCAAATGGATGGTCAAAATGAGGGCAAGGATTGAAAAAAAAGAAAGTTGGAATAAATAAGAATAGACAAAAAAAATGACTAGCAAAAAGCAAAGAACAAACCCCAGAACAAATTTTAGACTAAACGATTGTATTTTCAGTCTCTCGATCAAAAAAGTGTACCTTACTCATATCAAAGACAAGATCCATGTCCCGATTGACCTCTGGCCGGTCATGGGCCCACACCCTGGCCACGAAACTGTGTTTACCAGTATTGAGATATAGATAGACCTCTGAACCCATCGGTTCAACAACTTCACAAGTGGCGGAGATGGTATTTTCGGGTAAGGCCTGTGAGGCAAATAATTTGTCGTAAATATCTTCTGAACGAATGCCAAAGGTAACGTCCTTGCCTACATAGGAAGCTATTTTAGCGTACATCTCTTCGACTAATTTGACTTGGAACTTTCCTTCATCAAAATAATATTTCCTCTCTTTTTTAATGATTCGACCCTCCATCAAATTGATCGGCGGGGTCCCAATAAAGCTAGCCACAAATTTATTCACCGGTTTATCATAGATGGTAATGGGATCCGCACACTGATGAATTTTCCCACTGCGCATCACCGCGATGCGATCCCCCAAAGTCATGGCTTCAATCTGATCATGGGTAACATAAATAAAGGTCGTCTGAAGGCGTAAGCGTAACTTATGGATTTCGGTACGCATCTGAACACGCATCTTAGCATCCAGATTGCTTAAAGGTTCATCAAATAAAAAAACCAAGGGTTTTCTGACAATAGCCCGGCCTAAAGCCACCCTTTGACGTTCACCACCTGAGAGTTGTCGAGGTTTACGATCGAGATAATTTTTTATTCCTAAAATTTCCGCAGCCTCATAAACCCGACGGCTTATCTCATGTTTAGGATACTTTCTCAATTTCAATCCAAACGCCATATTTTCAAAGACCGTCATATGTGGATAGAGGGCATAATTCTGAAAGACCATAGCGATATTACGATCTTTGGCTGGGACATCATTGACCAGGCGATCCCCAATCCAGATATTTCCTTCCGTCATTTCTTCTAAACCGGCAATCATCCTTAAAGTCGTGGATTTCCCACAACCGGAAGGGCCTACCAGAACTAAGAACTCTTTGTTTTCTACTCCCAGATTGATATTGTCAACGGCCCTGGCGCCGCCTTTATAAATTTTACTGACATTCCTCAAACTGATCTGAGCCATTTGAAAACCCCGCACTAAAATTATTAGAATGAGTTTTTATTCTATACGAAATCCTTATTTCTGACAACCGTTTTCACGATAGAACTTTACTATCTTTAGAATAAGATTCACTTTAAAAAATCTAAGATGAATAGTCGATAATTTTGCTGATCTGTTTGACCAAATCTTTTCTTTCCACAATCATATCGATCAATCCATGGGCTAGTAAGAATTCGGAGGTTTGGAATCCTTCTGGTAGTTTTTGTCGAATTGTTTGTTCAATGACCCTGGGTCCAGTAAAGCCAATCAAGGCTCTAGGCTCCGCCATGATGATATCTCCCACCCCTGCAAAAGAGGCCATCACCCCCGCCATGGTAGGGTTGGTCAAAAGAGAAATATAAAGAAGTCCAGCCTGATTGTGCCGGGCCAAAGCAGATGTTGTTTTAGCCATCTGCATAAGCGAGAATATTCCTTCATACATCCTTGCCCCTCCTCCCGACCCGGAGACAATCACCAGGGGCAACTTACTTTCTGTAGCGCGCTCAATAGCCCGCGTAATCTTTTCGCCAACAACCGACCCCATAGACCCCATGATAAATCGAGAATCGGTCACGGCCATCACAATCTTTTTGCCGTCCAATTTACCTTGGCCAGTAATCACCGCCTCGGTCAAACCGGTTAATTTTTGGTCACTCTTAAGTTTCTCTTTATAAGTTTTAGGACCCTTAAAATTCAAAGGATCAGCCGAGATAAGATCTTTATCAAATTCTTCAAATGTCCCCTTTTCTATCATGAGATCGATTCTTTCTTCGGCGGTTAGGGAAAAGTGACAGCCACAGTTAGGACAGACATTGAGATTATTCTTGAGTCCCTTCACATAGGTAGGAGAGTCACAATCTGGACATTTGGACCAAATACCTTCGGGGATATTCTTTTTCTTGATTTTAACAAGGGTATATTTATCTTTTCCGAATAATGGCATGGATGAATTCCTTTAATTGCCATTCATCCCATTTTGTAGATTGTGAGGCCTGATAAAACTTTGGGATAAAAGTAAGTTGTTTTGGGCGGCATCCGCTCTCCCTGGAGGGCTATCTCTTTGAGTTGTTTGATAGAGACGGGATTCATAATAAAACTCGCATCGGCCTGTCCATTGTCCACAAGGGCAATGGCTTCAGGAAAATCCTTTGTATAAATAATATCTTCCGATTTGATATTCAATCGGTCAAAGATAAAATATTTTAGTATGGTTGCATCCAGGTGGCGGAACTCTTTAGAACCCTCTCTAATGATCTTATCGATCAATGAGGTATTCTTTAATCGTAAAAGCTGTGCCCCGTTTTTTGTATACAAACCAAAGGCGTGTTCATTCTGACCGGCTTTGGCCAAAAGAATCAAAAGATCCCCTTGGGATCTAATCTTATCAATCCGAAAATGTTCCTCTAAGAAATCCAACTTTTTGGTTAAACGTTTGACTATCCTGTGCAATGGCAAGATCTTTAAGTCCTTGGAATCCATATTCGTAAAATAAGTCATCACATAATTGTAGGGTTCTTTACCGTTGGCTTTAGCTGACCTGACTAATCTCGCCCTTCGATATTCTTTAGCCACCTCATAGCGATGATGACCGTCCGCAATGAATAATTGTTGCCTCTCAAGAGAATCCACAATTTGATTAATGAATTTAGGGTCATCCAATCGCCACAAAATATGTCTGACTCCATCTTCATCAACAATATTAATAAAGGGGTTAGTCAAGGACACATATTTGACAAAGATTTTCTCAACGGTCTTCTCTTTATCGCTAAAGCAAAGAAAGATGGCACTGCAGTTGGAGGAAAGGGAACGCCATAATTTCAATCGATCTTCCTTGGCAGAAGAATGAACATTCTCATGAGGATAAATCCGAGAGTCTTTCTCATCTTGGATCTTCATTAAGGAGATAAAACCCAATCGGCTGTAACGTTGTCCCCAAAGTTTATATTCCTGTTTATAGTAATAGATACAAGGGCTTTCATCTTCTTTAAAGACCCCCTCTTTGAGCCACTGATCAAAAAGCTGTTTAGCCCGCGTATATTTGTTATCCGTCTTATCATCCATAGATCTTTCTTTACCTAAAAGAATACGGATAAAATTATGTTCACTTAAGTTATAATAGACATTTTGCTGTTGTTTTGTAATGACGTCGTAAGGTGGACAAACCACCTTAGAAAGATCCTGAACCTTCAGTGGATTGTAATATATAGCTTGAAATGGTTTGATTTCTGTCATAAGTCAACCCCTCTTCTCTAAAGCTTAAGGATTGAGGACGAGCTTAAAGTTAAACCAGCAAACCCTTCAACTGACTATTCCCCAGGATGGGGTCCCTACGAGTCAACCCTGAGCCAAGCCCCATCATAAATGACGGGGCTTGGCTCAGGGTTGACTTCGAACGGCGCCTTTGACCCCGCCCTAAAGGGCGGGGCTTGGGCGCCGGAGAAGTCAACGCCCATCCGATGGTTTTAAAGTTTTCTCTATGACCTCTTCAAGAGAACAAGTAAACAATCTTTCAGCCAAAAAAAATAATACCAAAATATCTTCCATCCGAAAAACAAATTCTTATGAATCTCCCTTTCAAAGAGGTTCGTAATGTTATTTATTCTTATGAGAGGCGGATTTATCTGAAGATGACGCACAGGCACAGGATTTAAGATGAGTGCCCTTAGAGCATTCAGCCTTCTTAGTGTTGTTTCTTTTATAATCTGTCTCGTAAAACCCGCTACCTTTAAAAATAATCCCGCTTCCGGAACCAATCAGTCGATGCAACTTGAATTTTCCACAGCGAGTACATTTTCGCAACTTTTCTTCTTTAATGGATTGCAAAATCTCAAATGAATAACCACATCCAGAACACTCATATTGGTATGTTGGCATCTTTCCCTCCTTGATCCGAAAAATAATACGATGAGCCAATTGAATCTCAACTTGAACATTCTAAAAATTTCCTAATTGAGACTTGAGATCTATTTAAATACCTTTTTAATCTTTTCTGCGAAATTATCATTACCTTTTTGAACATCCTCACCACTGATCTGGGCAAATTGCTCTAGTAACTGTCTTTGCTCTTTCGTTAGCCGTTCGGGGACATGGATCATCACTTTAACATATTGATCTCCCGGGGATGATCCTCCATGCAAATCAGGCATCCCTTTAGCTTTTAAACGAAAAACCTTGCCACTCTGAGTCCCAGCGGGAACTGTCATTGTTACTTGTCCATTGAGAGTCGGGACAACCACCTCTCCCCCCAGCGCCGCCTTTAAGAAACTCACCGGCAATTGAAGATAAAGGTCTTTCCCTTCCCGGCTAAATTGGGGATGATCTTTCACTAAAATATAAAGATATAAATCACCGGGACCGGCACTGCCAGCTTCCCCCTCCCCTTTAATCCTTAAACGAGAATTGTTATCAACTCCTGAAGGGATGGTCACATCGATATTTCTTGTCGCCCGAATAACTCCTTTCCCATTACAATGGGGACAATATTCGGAAATCACCTTGCCCTGGCCATGGCAAGTAGTACAAGTCTGGGACATTCTAAAAAAGCCGCTGGACATCGTGACATGCCCTTGACCTCGACACGTAGCACACAGCTTCAATTGACTGCCGGGCTTAGCACCACTTCCCTGGCAATGAGAACACTGTTCATGCCGAAGGATCTTGATTTTCTTTTTGATTCCAGTGTAGGCCTCCTCTAAGGTAACCTCAACTTCGTACTGGATATCATGTCCTCGTCGAGATCGGCTGGTACGTGTCGTTGTCCCACTAAAAATATCAAATAGAGAATCCCCAAAAAAATGGCTAAAGATATCTCCTAAACCTGCCTCCTCAAAAATACTGCTAAAATCAGCCCCACGGAAGATATCCTCAGCGGTGTACCTTTGATCGATTCCCGCATGCCCATATTGATCGTACATCTGCCGTTTTTGGGGATCCGATAAAACCCCATAGGCCTCAGAGATTTCTTTAAATTTCTCTTCGGCCTGCTTCTTCTGATCTTGTGGGACGCGATCCGGGTGATACTTCAAGGCCAAAGATCGATAAGCCTTTTTGATTTGCGGTAAATCCGCATTTTTAGGAACACCAAGTATTTCGTAATAATCTCTTTTCATAGGGAAAAAAGTGACAGTCACCTTTTAGTGACTGTCACTTTTCAGTTTATTTGTTATCATCCTCCGCCTTGAAATCAGCATCAATAACATCATCTTTTTTGTCTGAGGTGCCACTTTGCCCTTTCTGACCATGGGAAGATGAATAATTTGTGGATTGTTGATCTGTCTGGTGCCCGGCACCGGCTTGCGCTGTCTCGGGCTGGGCCTGTTGCGATGCCGTGGCTTTATAGACCTCTTCGGCCAATTTATGACTGGCCCGTTGCAATGATTCCATTCCCTGTTTGATCTTCTCTTTATCCTTATTCTTCACCGCCTCTTTCAGAGAATTGAGTTCCTTTTCAATCTTCTCCTTATCTGAGCTAGGAACTTTGTCCCCATAATCTTTGAGGGCTTTTTCGGTGGAATAAATAGAGGTATTGGCTTGATTGACTAGCTCCACCTCTTCTCGTCTTCTTTTATCTTCCTCGGCGAACTTTTCCGCTTGTTTGATCATTTTATCGATTTCTTCTTGAGAAAGTTTGGTAGAGGCGGTAATCCGAATGGATTGCTCTTTACCGGTTCCCTTATCTTTCGCTGAGACATGCACAATCCCGTTGGCATCAATGTCAAAGGTCACCTCAATCTGCGGAATTCCTCTGGGTGCAGGAGGAATCCCTACCAAATCAAATCGCCCGAGCTCAGTATTATCATTGGCCATCGGCCGTTCCCCTTGCAGGACCCGGATCGTAACTGCAGGTTGATTATCATCTGCCGTTGAGAAGGTCTGACCTTTTTTAGTAGGGATGGTGGTATTACGTTCAATCAACTTGGTAAATACCCCTCCTAAGGTTTCAATTCCTAAGGATAACGGTGTCACATCCAAAAGCAGAACTTCCTTTGCTTCCCCTCTTATAATACCTCCTTGAATAGCTGCACCCAACGCCACACATTCCATGGGATCAATCCCACGTTCAATTTTTTGCCCTACCTCCCGTTCCACAAACTGCTGAACAATAGGCATCCGGGTTGGACCTCCTACCAAAATCACCCGATCAATCTTGATTTGTTCACCCAATTTGCTGGAGGCATCTTTCAGGGCTTGCAGAAGAGGACCGCGGCAACGTTCGACAATGGGGCCAACAAGACTTTCCAGTTTGGCGCGGTCGATATTTAAGTTGAGATGTTTAGGGCCGCTGGCATCGGCCGTAATAAAGGGGAGATTGATATCCGTGGAGATGGTACTGGAGAGTTCTACCTTGGCTTTCTCGGCGGCCTCTCTTAAGCGTTGAAAGGCCATTTTGTCATTCTTTAAATCGATACCGCTTTCTTTCTTAAATTCCTGAATGATGTAATCAATAAGCACATTGTCCATATCCGTTCCGCCTAAGAAATTATCTCCACTGGTGGCTAAGACTTCAAAGGTGGCTGCCTTATGTTCTTGATCCCAACCCATCTCTAAGATGGTGACATCTAAAGTCCCGCCTCCAAAATCAAAGACCATGATTTTTTGTTCTTTCCCGGCCTTGTCCAGCCCATAGGCCAGACACGCGGCCGTGGGTTCATTGATGATCCTTAAAACCTTAAGGCCGGCGATTTCCCCGGCATCCTTCGTCGCCTGCCTTTGGTTATCATTAAAATAGGCCGGAACGGTGACAACCGCCTCCTCGACCTTTTCTCCTAAGAATTTTTCTGCATCGACTTTGATCTTCTGTAAAATAAAAGCACTGATTTGCTGCGGGGTGTATTCTTTACCAAAGATCCTGAGTTTTTCATTGGTTCCCATTTTGCGTTTAACGGCATAAATCGTGCCCTCTGGATTGATGGGGGCTTGACGTCTGGCCGGTTCCCCCACCAGACGCTGTCCATCTTTGGTAAAGGCAACGAAGGAAGGGAACGCCTTTCCTGAGGCCACCCCTGCTCCTTCCGCGGAAGGGAGAATAACCGCACGGCCTCCTTCCATAACCGCCGCAGCGGAATTAGAAGTTCCTAAGTCAATTCCTATTGCTCTAGCCATTGTGTCCTCCTTCAAAGACGCTTACAAATTGAACATAAATTTTCACGAATTTGGTCTTTATTTTTCTTTTAAATCTTTCTCTTCAGATGAATGTTCTTGTTTTCTTACCGCCACCTTGACTTTAGCGGTTCGAATCACCTTATCCCCCAAATAATACCCTTTTTGAAACTGTTCCACCACCATCCCATCCGCGCCTTCCTTAGCCTCAACTTGCATGAGAATCTCGTGGCAATGAGGATCAAATTTCTTTCCTACGGTCTCAATAGGTTTCACATCATTACGTTTTAACATTTCATAAATATGCGCCATCACCAATTCCACACCTTTTAAAAATGCCTTATAATCTTCATGTTGAGAATTGGCTGCCTCCACCGACCGCTCCAGATCATCCAGAATACCCAAAAACTCTATCATGAGCCCTTCATGGGCGTATTTCATAAACTCCATCTTTTCGCGTTCGAGGCGTTTGCGGGCATTTTCAAAATCCGCATACAACCGTATGTACTTATCTTTGTACTCCCCTAAATCTTTAAGAAGTTTTTCATATTCTGAGGCCTTGAGCTCGATCACCTCATCCCCTTTTTCCTTTTCAACTTGCGGTGATTTCTCCTTATCAGAATGATCTGTCTTCTTATTATTCAAATCCAGTTGATTTTGGTTCTTCATTTCTTTCATAAGGAAAAAATTAACAAGAATTTAATTGGCGAAATTAGATTTATAACAGAATTTCGTTCATCAATTTAGAAACATAATCCAAGGCAGAAACAACACGTGGATAGTCCATTCGGGTAGGACCAAGGACAGCCAATCGGCCGCTGAGGTCTTTGTTGACTCTATAACTTGAAACAGCCAATGAACAATCCTCTATACTACTGCATGCCAATTCGTGTCCAATATAAATCTTAATCTTTTGTTGAAGACCTCGATTAATAATATCTAAGATTCGCTCTTTTTCTTCCAAAGTTATCAGGATATCCCGAATTTTATTAAGATCATGATAATCGTGGTAACTGACAATGAAGCTTGTTCCCTTACAATAGATTCGATCATCTCCATCAACAGAAACGATACTGGTATAATGAGTTAAATCAGAAATAGCTTGGGAGGTCTTCTCTAAAATACCTTCCAGATTATGTATCTGTCTTTCATATTCCCCTTTTATTCGCTTTTTTTCTTCCTCAAGGAGTTGAATTTCATTCATCAAATAATCGACATAGTAACGATATCCACTCTCGGTAGGAACTCGACCGGCGGAAGTATGTGGGTGGGTTAAATACCCTTCTTCTTCTAGTTCCGCCAAAATGTTTCGGATAGTAGCAGGGCTTAAATCCATGGAATATTCTTGGACAATAAAGGCCGAACTAATAGGATTGACCGCCCTAATATACTCATTAACAACTATCCCTAGGAGAAGGTCTTTTCTATCCTGATAATCTGTTTTTTTGGGGCTCATAATCTTTTAAAAATAAATTGGTTAAAACTGACTGTTGATAAAGGTAAAGTGAATTACCACCAACTAAAGTCGGAAGTTTAGTTCATTAATTAATATTAGCACTCTTAACCATAGATTGCTAAGCCGTTATTATAACAAAAAGAATCGAGTTGTCAATATAGAGTTTTTTAAAATCGGATTCATCTTTCGACTGTACTTAAGGATTGATATTTGAGCTTAGTTGGAACATCAATATTTCCCACGAACAAATGGCCTGACCTTTTTCTCATAGAATTCTCCTAGTTTACGGTGCAATGGTTTAGGTAAAGGAGGTAAATCACTGGCCAATGCATTCTCAGCAACCTGGTTAGGGGTGGTGGCTCCCGGAACCACCACACTGACACTCTCAAAATCTAATATCCATCGCAGGGCCATTTGAGCTAGGCTCATACCAAAAGGAACATTTGACTTAAGTTCTTCCGTGAGTTCTACTCCCTTCTCAAAAGGAAGACCAGCGAAAGTTTCCCCCACATTAAAAACTTGTCCATCGCGGTTATAGGTCCGATGATCTTCTTTTGCAAAATGAGTATCTTTGGCAAATTTACCGGAAAGTAGACCTGAGGCCAAAGGGAGCCGAACAATCAAAGCCACCCCTTTTTCCTTAGCCATATCCAACAATGTCTCAATAGGTTTTTGTCTAAAAAGATTAAAAATAATTTGTAAAGAAGCTACCCCTTCTTCCTTAAGGCATAATAATGCCTCTTCCATGGATTCCACACTCAATCCAAAATTCTTGATCTTCCCTTCTTTTCTAAGAATTCGCAGCCATTCAAAAAGTTCATTTCTTCTTAAATACTCCGTTGGAAGACAGTGCACTTGAATAAGATCAATGGTCTCAACCTGAAGCCTCTTCAAGGAGGCCTCACTGTGTTTCCTGAAATTCTCAAGACTAAAATTCTTATGGCCGCCAGGATCAGGAAAACGACCTATTTTTGTTGCAATAAAAATATCCTTTCTTGGACAACCCTTGAAAAACTTTCCTAGGCGAGTTTCACTTAAACCCCGGCCATAAACATCCGCCGTATCAAAGAAGGTAACCCCACAATCAATGGCTGTCTTAAGGATCACAAAAGCCATCTTATCATCCATCGCACCCCAATCGCCTCCTAACTGCCATGTCCCCAAACCCACCTCAGAAATAACTCCACCTTTTTGACCAAATGTTCTATACTTCATAGGAAGCTAACCAAAAAAGCAACCAACGCATTATTCATCTTTGATACTTTTTAAACGCTTAATAACAACCAGTAAACGATCCAAATACTCATCGATAATAGATACATTATTCATCAAATCCGAAATATTGGGTTTCAATTCTCCCGGAGGATGAAACCGCAAAGTCACCACTCCCTCCACAATCTCTAGAGACATAACCGGATGTCCAAGCGGATCCAAATTTTTAAACTGCGCGAACACCTCAATCACATCCTCGTACTCTAAGAGTTTGATGGCTTTTTGGGGATCATTGGAGAAGACATTAAATTCTTTAAGCTCCTTGGGTAATCTCACCGGGCCCGAATCATCGGCCCAAAGAGTCGTGAAATCACTTAACCCCTTGACGTTCACCTTGATGGAACTTCGAGGCTTCTCGGTAAAACTTAATGTAAATCGTCTTGGGGTTGGGACCTTGATATAACCTTTATAAAATTTCGTTTGAAAACCCAAATCCACAAGATCCTCATAAAGAAAGGAATGCCCTTCATAATCAAAATGAATCCGATAAGAGTTCTCGGGTTCGGTTAAGACCTCCAATCGACCTTCCAGATATTTTGCCAAGGCCTCAAGATATCTTTTTCTGGGATCTTGTTTGTGGAATAAATTGCTATTTAAAATGATGATGGCAACAATAAACCCCAAAAACAATAAAATAATCAAGGGATTCATACTTTTAAATCAGTGTCCTGTGACCCGTGACCAGTGGCCCGATTTTGTAATTTGAGGTCTGGTTGTGGCTCACTGGTCATTTCATCCGTTCCTTAGTTTCATCATGACAATCCAACTGCAAAGCATAAATACAATTGTATTCGGTAAGATAATCGCCATCTGCCTTGTCAATACCCCATAAATCACCCACAACAATAATCCACTCGCTAATAATAGATAAGTCCATAAGGATAGGTCCAGGGTTTTTTGGGTACGATAAATTTTAATAATCTGCGGAATAAAAGAAATCGTGGTGCATGTCCCGGCCAAGAGGCCAATGATGATGATATAGTCCATTTTATTATGAGGGAGAGATCATCGTAAATAATTTTTAAAAGTCATACCTGTCCAACTTAGCTTCATTACAAGTTCTCAAGAGACCCATGGAAGCGGGAATCTAAGCCGATCTTTTAATCTGGATTCCTGCCCTTCGACTTCCTCAGGGCAAAGTCCTGAGAGTAACCGAAGGACTGCTTTTCCGCCTGAGGCGGACCCGCCTCCGGTGGGCGCAGGTTAAGATGACATGAAGATAAAAATTTAGACTAGACACTCATTTTAAGCTTGCCATCCCTGCCTGCATCCACTTTGACATGATCCTTTTCCTTGATCTCACCCTGAAGGATTTTAAGGGCAATTGGATCTTGGACCATCTTTTGCACAACCCGTTTCAATAGCCGGGCCCCGTAAACCAGATCAAAACCACTTTGAGCCAAATGTTCTTTGGCCTTAGGAGTTAATTCTAATGTAATATTCTTCTCTTTTAAACGATTTTTTAGAATATTGATTTGGATGTCTACGATTTTTTGAATATCATCTTTGTTAAGCCGG
>CAYJXI010000064.1:0-14194 GCA_964374105.1 uncultured Planctomycetales bacterium | reverse complement strand
CATAACCCCTGAATCATACGTCTTCGATGTCATTCCTGCGAAAGCAGTCCCGCCTTGGCGGGACCGATTAAGGCATTCGGGAATGACAAAGAATGTTATGAAACAGCTTCTAAAATGATTAATGGTCCTCTCAAAACATCGGCCAATTGATCTGTGTCATCAAAAATTAATTCAATTATTTCCCATTGAGAATTTAATAGAAAGGTCAATCATTTGAACCCCTATATTGCCAATACACCAGAAGAAGTCGATCAGATGCTTGATACAATCGGCGCTAAATCCCTGGAAGATTTATTTGCTGATATTGAACTTAAACATCGGCCTCAATCATTTGATCTTCCTTGCGGCCAATCGGAGTTCTCGGTTGTTCAATATATTGAGCGGTTGGCTTCCCTCAATAGGACGGATCTGACTCTTTTTATTGGGGGAGGATATTACGATCATTATATCCCGGCCACGGTTAAAGCCCTGATATCACGAGGAGAATTTTATACGGCCTATACTCCTTATCAACCCGAATGTGCCCAAGGGATATTGCAGGCCCTTTATGAATTCCAGAGTTCTATATGTACGTTAACAGAGATGGAAGTGGCTAATGCCTCTTTATATGATGGAGGAACGGCCCTCTATGAAGCGGCCATGATGGCTATGAGAATTACAGGACGAAATCGCATTATCATGGATGGAGGGGTGAGCCCCATTTATCGTAAAATATTAAAGACCTACACCGGCAATCTGGATATTGAATTTCAGGAAACGCCGGTTGTCCACGGTCAAAGTGATCGCCAGGAAATTTTCAAAATTCTCAATGAGCAAACGGCGGCCATTATTCTACAAAATCCGAATTTTTTCGGAGCCATCGATGACCATTCCGATATTACTAAAAAGGCTCACAGTCTTGGAGTGTTGGTCATCGAAAGTGTCTATCCGATTTCTTTAGGGGTGCTGAAAACACCCGGTGAGATGGGAGCGGATATTGTTATCGCAGAAGGCCAGAGCCTAGGGTTGCCTTTGAATTTTGGGGGACCTTATTTGGGATTTATGACAACGCGCAAAGTATATATCCGCAAAATGCCAGGGCGCATTGTCGGAGAAACCGTTGACAGCCAGGGAAGAAGGAGTTTTGTCACCACTCTTCAGGCCCGCGAACAACATATCCGTCGGGAAAAAGCCACCTCCAATATATGTACGAATGTGTCTCTGTGCGCCCTGCAGGCCCTCATTTTTATGACTCTTCTGGGAAAACAAGGAATAAAGAATCTGGCCCAGTTGAATTTCCAAAAGGCGGAATTTGCCAAGCAGGCACTCTCAAACATCAAAGGGCTAGAGGTCAAGAGGAGTTCTCCTACCTTTAATGAATTTACGGTCTGTTTGTCTAAAGACGCCTCCGGGGTCGTCAAGGAAATGATCAAAAAAGGATTTGCCGCTGGGTTCCCTTTGGGCCGCTATTATCCGGGGATGGAAAACTATATGATCATTGCCGTCACTGAGAAAAGAACCAAAGAAGAAATCCTTAAGTTTGCCCAGTGCTTGGAGGAAGTCCTTAACAAGACTTAACGGGAGAAACTATGGAACTCATTTTTGAAAAAAGTGTCAACGGCCGCTATGGATATCGTGTCCCTTCTTCTGATGTTGGAACAAAAGGTGAAGTTCCGCAACAATATAAGAGAAAGATGGAAGCAGAGCTCCCCGAGGTGAGCGAATTAGATTGTGTGCGGCATTTCACCAAACTTTCCCAAATGAATTTTTCGGTGGATACGCATTTTTATCCATTAGGATCTTGTACGATGAAATACAATCCGAAATTTACCGAAGAGTTGGCTCATTTATCTGGTTTTGCGGATCTCCATCCTTTGTTGCCGCAGTTGCCGGGCGGGGAGCAATTATCCCAGGGAGCCCTTAAGGTGTTATATCATCTGGAGGAATTATTATGTGAGATAACCGGGATGGATGCCTTTACCATGCAACCCTTGGCCGGTGCGCATGGGGAATTAACTGGATGTATGATGATGGCCGCTTATCATAAAGCCAGAGGAAATAAAAAAAGATATATTCTCATCCCCGATTCCGCCCATGGAACAAATCCGGCAACCGCGGCTATTGCCGGGTATGAGATTATCTCTATCCCTTGCGATGCGAGAGGGGGGATGGATCTTAAGAAACTCAAACAAAATCTTAATAAAGAAGTGGCCGGCATGATGCTAACCTGCCCTAATACGTTGGGCATTTTTCATTCAGAAATCGAAGACATTGCCTCCTTAATCCATGAAGTGGAGGGATTGATGTATTATGATGGGGCCAATCTCAATGCGGTCCTGGGGCGATGCCGAGCGGGGGATATTGGTTTTGATGTGATGCATCTCAATACTCATAAAACATTTACCACCCCGCATGGGGGAGGTGGTCCGGGAGCAGGACCAGTGGGAGTCAAAGAGAAATTAATTCCCTATCTTCCCATTTCTCGGGTAAAAAAACGCCAGGATGGAACTTGTGCCCTCAATTATGATTATCCAAATTCGATAGGATACATTGCCTCTTTTTATGGGAATTTTGCCTTGCTCTTGCGGGCTTACGCTTATATTTTGTTGTTAGGAAGAGAAGGCTTGATGGAGACAAGCAATCATGCCGTCTTAAATGCAAACTATATATTGCATCGTTTGAAAGATTTTTACCATTTACCTTATGATCGGATTTGTATGCATGAAGTCGTCTTCAGTGCTGTCAAGCAGGCGCAAAGAGGGGTGCATGCCATAGATATTGCAAAATTTTTGATTGATAAAGGAATCCATCCCCCCACGGTCTATTTTCCTCTGACTGTCAAAGAGGCCATGATGATTGAGCCCACTGAAACCGAATCCAAAAAGACCTTAGATGATTTTATTGCTTGTATGATTGAGGCAGATCAACTCAGTCAAAGAAATCCAGAGATGTTTAAATCTTTACCCAAAACTATGCCTATCTCCCGGCCGGATGAGGTCAAAGCCGCTAGGGATCTGAATACGAATTACTTTTTAAAGGTACGCAAAAAGAAGGATTCCCAGGAAATTCATTCTGCCTCTATTCCTTAAGGATGGGTGATTAAAATAATCAAGTTAAATCTAAAAGTAAGGCATCAAATTCTGGCGAATCAGGTTTGGGTTTTAAGAATTTTATAAAAGCCCTATTTAATAAAATCAATTTGTGTGAGTTTTATGAAGATTCAATATTTTAAAGATATTTCCTTTTTCTCCCCTTTGGAAAATATTTTATTTGATGAGGTTCTTTTGAATCTGGCCGAAGAAGGTTTTTTGGGAGAGACTTTACGATTTTGGGAGTCCGCCCAACCATTCATTGTCTTAGGAAGGATTGGGAAGTTAAGAGAGGAGATTCATCTGGAGGTGGTCCAGGCGGATCGAATCCCAGTTTTACGTCGTTCTTCAGGGGGAGGGACAGTCCTCCAAGGACAGGGTTGTCTCAATTATACGCTCATCCTATCCAAAGAATCAGATCCTTTGCTAGGGGATGTTCGAAAGTCCTATCAGATTATTCTCAATAAGGTTATTGATATCTTCAAATCGTTAAACATCGAGGCCTCCTTTCGATCCACCTCTGATCTGGTTCTTGAGAATGAAGAAAGAAAGTTCTCCGGGAATGCCCAGCGCAGGGGAAAGAAATTTATCCTGCATCACGGGACATTCCTTTATGATTTTCACCTCCCCTTAATGGAAAAGTATTTAAAAATTCCTAAGGAAATTCCCCCTTATCGATTAGGCCGTAGTCACAATGATTTTTTGATTAATCTGAACGTCTCCCCCGCGAGGATAAAACAGGCCTTTCAGCATTATTTTCAAATCGAAAAAGTAGATTCAATTTTAACTGAGAGAGAGGAACAGAGTTTAAAAGAGTTTTTGACAAAAAAATCAGTGAAGTCAAGCACGAATGTTGCGGAAGATTAGTTTATCAATAGTTTGATCATTTACCATCACGATTATCTTGAGAAATAATTGACAAGGTAGAATCTCATTGTATAATGAAAACAAATCGTTGCGATATTTTAAATAATTTAAATCCAATTTAATTGATTTTTCAAAGAAAAGGAGGTCAGGCGATGAAAAGATCGATCCTATTTCTATCCTATTTGGTAATATTTAGTTTGGTTTGTGTTCCATTATCTCTGGCGGGAATGATCAATTATGATCGAAGAAATAGAAGAACACCTCCCACGGGCAGGGCAAGGCCAGCCGCCACCCCAGCCGCAAAGCCAGCCGCCACCGCTACGGCTGCACCCTCTTTACCCAATTGGATGCAAAATCCTCCTTCTGTTAGCAATAAGACTGAGGGGAAATATGATACCAATCGAGATGGGAAATTACAATCGGCAGAGGTTAAAATTTATTTGCGCGATGTGATTTCGGTCGTGGAAAGTAAAGGCGGACATATGATTGACTCGGATATTCTTAAGGCTTATGATAAAAATAAAGATGGTGTCATTAACCGATATGAATTAGCTGAAGTCAAGCAAGACGCAGCAAAATAAAGTTTTCTTTGCAGGATATTTTTCAATCCCATTGCCTTTAAAGGCAATGGGATTTTTTATAAATAAAATGGGTGGGACGGATGTTGGTGCTATAATTCATAGGGATAAATATGAAACGAACGCAGAGGCAATGGATTTTAGGCTTTTTAGTTTTTTTATTTGCGGTTCCTATTTCTTACTCTGAAACCATGAACCAATCAGAAGTAGTTGCAATGGATGAAAATGCGGCGGTCTCGTTAAATGAGGATTATCAGGAATATTTAAAATTCTTTGAGAAGGTTTTTGAGACCGTTGAAAAGAACTACTATTTCCCCGTGAAGCGCGAAACTTTTGATAAGTTTATTCGTATTTTTAATCAAAAGATTTATGGACAGCTTAAAGGAAAAGGGAAAACCAGCAACTATATCAAATGGAGAAGCGCAGCCTACTTAGTGGATTTTTTGAAATCCAAAGAAGACCGATTCTCAGCGTTTTTTCCTCCTAAGCCGGCAAAGCAGTATGAACAAGAAGTTTTAGGGAAAAGGATTGATCTTGGGATCGAAGGAGAGGTGACCTTGAAGGGTTTTCAAGTGACCCATATTGAACCTCGATCAGACGCCTTTGAAAAAGGACTCAGGGAAAGAGATGTCCTTGTTAAAATCGACAATATCATCTTAAAAAATCTAGCAAAAGAAAAAATTGTGGATATGTTGACTCCTTTAGAAAATACAAAGGTGGCTTTGCATTATTATGCAGAGGGGGAAAGGCAGGAAAAAATAATAGAGGTAATAAGTAAAGAATATTTTAAACAGACTGTTTTTATGATCCCGACAGATGTTCCCGGGGTTTTTTGTCTTCAGATCCAACGATTTAATCAAAAGACCTCTGAAGATATGACGCGTTTTATGTCCTACATTTTTAAGCAAGGCCAGTCCAGCCTGATCATTGATTTGCGGGGAAATCCAGGAGGCCCACCGTTGGCGGCCCGCGAGATATCGGCATTCTTTCTCCCGCCGAATGAAGAATTTGTTTATTTCCAAATGAAAAATAAACCAAAGGCGAAATTATTTGTCCCGGCCATTCCTCCCCAATTTCATTATAAAGGAGACATCGTGATTTTGGTTGATGAAAAAAGTGGGAGTGCCTCGGAATTGTTTTCCGGGATATTGCAGTCCCGTGGGCGCGCTGTCATCATGGGAAGAAATACGGCCGGTCAGGTCCTTTTGAAAAGCATGTTTTATTTTGATGATGAGTCTATGGTGTTATTGGTGACGGCTCGGGGTTTTTATCCTAACGGCCAGGTTTTTAGTTTTGATGGTGTGACACCGAATCATCCCGTCAAAGAAAATGATAAGGAACTTATAAAATACGCCGCTCAATATCTTTTTCAGCGAAGGATGACGGGTCGCAATCTTATTTAAAATGATCTTCAGGCAAATTTGCCTATCAGTGGACAGGCGTGCCTGTCGGCAGACATGAATTTCTAAAGAATTTTTAAAAATTAAGTAAGATCAATGCCTTGATGTGTCTTTAGGTTATGGCTATATCATTTTTTACATTGATTATCTTGATTCAAATTGTTGTCATAACCATCATTGTTTTTATTTTAAAAAAAATTCTAGAACAGCAGTTAATCGATATGGTGATTCGTCAATATGAGTTCGGACAATTTGAGCAATTGAAACCATCCATCCATCAGGTGGAGGTGATTTCCTATAAACCACTAAATCAAAATAATAAAAAGCGAATCATAGATGCTACTGTGAAACATTTCGGTGGTTCAATGAAGTTGATCTTTGAGATTGATAAAAGGATATTAGGAGGGATGGTCATACAAGTTGCTTCCAAGGTTTTTAATGGGAGTCTTAGAGATCGTCTTCGTCAAGCATTCAGGTAGAAGCGAAAAATTTTTGTTAAAATTTATTATTTGAGATCGAATTTTTCATGATCCCGAAAAAAATTCTAGTGATTATCCCTGCCTATAATGAAAGCGGAAATATAAAGAGAACGATTCAAGAATTAAAGTCTCTATCCTTAGGACTGGATCTTCTGGTGATTGATGATGGGTCTCTAGACCCAACGGCTAAAGAGGCTAAAGAAGAAAAAGTGAATGTGATTTCTCTCCCTTTTAATCTAGGGATCGGTGGAGCGGTACAAACCGGTTTTCAGTATGCCCTTGCCTTTCATTATGATCTTGTTGTTCAGGTTGATGGAGATGGACAACATGATGTCCGCTATGTGGAAAAACTTTTGAATCCCCTTATTCAAGATAAGGCGGATCTGGTGTTAGGGAGCCGTTTTATTAAACCGTTTTTGGGATATCGATCCTCATTTATTCGTCGAGTGGGTATCCTTTTTTTTGCCTATTTGATTAGTTTTTTGACACGGTATAAAATCACTGATTCCACTTCCGGATTTCGTGCTTTTAATCGAAAATGCATTTTAATTTTTTCAAAGAATTATCCCCATGATTACCCCGAACCCGAATCCATTGTTGTTGCTAAAAGATCCGGGTTAAGGTTAATAGAAATTCCTGTTGAAATGAGAAAGAGATATTCTGGGTATAGTTCCATTCGATATTTAATGACATTATATTATATGGTTAAAGTGACTTTCGCGATTCTCCTATGTATGCTTAAGAATAAACCGCGATTCGAACAATGAATACTAAAATTTTGACAACCATTTTGTGTATTTTTATTTGGATTCTAGTTATCGAGTTAGTGCGCCGTGAAAAACTCACCTTTAAATACGCCGTGGGATGGTTATTGGTTTTAGGATTAGGCATTTTTTTTGTCATCTTTGATCAATGTCTTTATCGATTAGCGGATATTCTCGGTTTCCAATTGCCAAGTAATTTTATTTTTTTTGCCGTATTATGCGGATTTGTCTTTTTGAGCTTAGAATTGACTATATTCCTTTGCCAACAAAATAACCGAAATGATAAGATAGCCCAAAAAATCGGCTTATTAGAGAATGAAATTGAACAACTGAAAAAAGAACTCCTCCCAAGAAAAAAAGACTAATTATTCTGTCGCTATGATTCCTCCTAATGAAAAAGATTGGAATAAATTTTGGAACAGTTATCAGAATTTTGATTCCTCATCAATCAGTTGGTCGAAAAGAAGAATTATTGGGGTACTGAGAAACCACCTCGTTGCGGATAAAAAAATTTTAGATGCGGGATGTGGAAGCGGATTTTTTTCTAAATATTTTTGTGACCAAGGTATGGTAACTTATTCTGTAGATTATTCAATGAAGGCCATCAACCTTACCAAAGATCTAACCCAAGCAAGGAGCTATGCCTTTAAGCTCGATTTACTAGAGGAAAGCCTTGGGCAATTACTAAATGAGAAATTCGATTTTATATTTTCCGATGGTTTATTAGAGCATTTTGAAAAATCTCACCAAGACAAAATTATGCAGAATTTTAAGGGTGTTTTAAATGAAAAAGGAATGATTATGACCTTTGTTCCCAATAGGTATTCCCCCTGGCAGTGGATAAGACCAATTTTTATGCCGGGAATTGAGGAGAAACCATTTAGGCTTGATGAATTGATTGATTTGAACCTAAGAAATGATATGAGGATTATCGAGAATGGCGGAATTAATGTGATTCCATTGGCATTATCTCCAGAAAGAAAATTGGGTAAGAAATGGGGTATGCTGCTGTTCGCTATTTCTAACTCAAATAATTCCAGATAGTTTCATGTCTAATGCAAAGATTAGCGTAATAGTACCTGCCTACAATTCTGAAAAAACCATTCAAAATACTATATCTTCCATTCTTAATCAGCCGATAAAAGAAGTAATTGATCTTATTGTCGTTGATGATGGTTCTACAGATAAAACTGCAAAGATAGTCAGCCAATTTAGTAATGTTAAGTATATTTACCAGAAAAATTCTGGACCGGCATCGGCACGAAATAGAGGAGCTCAAGAGGCAGATGGGGATTTGTTGTTTTTTACTGACAGTGATTGTATCCCACATCAGGACTGGATTCTTAAAATGTTGCCGCATTTTGCAGAGCCAAAAGTAGCTGTTGTTGCAGGAAGTTACGGAATTTTCAATCAAAATTCTTGGTTGGCTAGATGTATCCACACTGAGATTATATTTCGACATCATCAATTATTACCGCGGTACCCTAAGGTCTTTGGTAGCTATAATTTTGGAATTAAAAGAAAAATTTTTGAATTGGTTGGTGGTTTTAATACTGACTATCGATTTGCGAGTGGAGAAGACAATGACCTAAGTTATAAAATTCTGAAGGCTGGTTATCAAATTTATTTTGAAAGAGAGTCTGTTGTTGATCATTTTCATACAGAGCAATTCAACAAATATCTTTTTGAACAATTCCGTCATGGATATTGGCGAGCCAAAATGTATTTTGACCATCCCCATATGGGCTGGGGAGATGATTATACATTTTGGAAAGACATTATTGAAATTCCCTTAGCCATTTTTTCTATAATCTGTCTAATTTTAGGATTATGGTTTGGATCTCCAATCCTCAAATTAGCTTTTTTTTTAAGTCTTCTGCTTTTTATCCTTGAGTTCATTTATGGATTCATTATTGGAAAATCTTTTCTGAAAATTTGTCAACTTACCTTTATGATGTTTTTGCGATCCATGGCCCGATCTTTCGGATTTCTTTTAGGATTTTTCACCTTTCTCCCAAGAAAATTTTTCTTCAAAATTATCACTCCCTTTAGTTTTTAAAAACCCCTTTCCTTCATCTAATTTTTCCAAAAAAAGTTTAATTAACCTCTTGCGTCCTGAAGCCCTTATGTTAAAATCAAAATATATCTAATAATAAAAATATTAACAACTCAAATTAATAATATGGGATATTATACTTTATTAGGATTCGATAAAGAACCATTTTCCACGAGTCCTGATCCTGCCTTTTTCTATCTCACCAAAGAACATGATATGGCTCTTACCAATATCCTCATTGAATTAAACCTTAAGCGAGGATTGACTGTCATTTTTGGTGACATTGGTACCGGTAAAACAAGTCTCTCGCGGATGCTTGTTCAAGAACTTAAGAAACGCAATAATATGCTTTTTCATATGATATTGAACCCCGTTTTTACGGATGAAAAACATTACCTTTCTTCTTTAGTAAGAAATTTTAATGTGGATGCCAATTTTGGAGTTGATGCCAATAAAGCAGAAGTTTTTGAATTGATGGATGTCTTTGAAAAATTTCTCTTACAAAAGTCAATTGAAGAAAAGCAAACAGTCGTTCTCATTATTGATGAGGCGCAAAAATTAGATTTGTGTACGTTAGAAACATTGCGGATTCTTCTCAATTATGAAACCAATGAATTTAAACTTCTACAATTGGTTTTACTTGGTCAGCTTGAGTTGTATTTGAAAATTGTCAACATGCCAAACTTTATGGATCGAATTAGTTTCAAATATACCTTCAATCCCTTAGATGTGAAAGAAACAAGAGAATTGATTCAATATCGGGTTAAAACGGCTGGGTATAACAGTCGAATGGAATTGTTTTTGGATGAAGCGATCAGTGAAATTTACAATTATACCCGCGGCTATCCAAGGAAAATCACTATGCTTTGTCATCATGTTCTCAAAGAATTGATTTTGCAGAATAAACATGCCGTGGATCGAATTCTGGTCAAAGATGTGATAGAAAAACTCGAACAATATCGTATTCCGGGACTGACTTTTTCTCAGACGCCTCATCGTCTCACGGGGCCAGGATTCCATCAATAATTGCGATTGAAAATGATGATGAGCTTCTGTAGCTTTACATCTGCCTCTTTAAAAAAAATAGCCCAAAGAGGGTTGACTTAATCAATGGCTAAAGAATCTGCCGATAAAAAACTTTTAAAACTCATAGAGAGTACACAAGCCAAAGAGTCAGAAACCAGCCCATCTTTATCCCAGCCGGTTTCAAAAGAAGCACAACAAGTTCTACAATCTGTCAAGGGATTAGGGATGGATTCTATCAAATGGCTGCCGTTCCTTTTCAAATTCGTTCCTAACCTTCATGCCTTCGTTAAAATTTTTAAATCACCTACTTCTTTGGGGTTAAAAGAAATCAATCAAATGATTTTGGTTGGGATAGCTTTGGTGGTGTTCACCTTAATCTCCGATTTCTTGAACGGTACAAAAATAGTCGAAAGAGGGTTTTCTTTCTCTTGGGAGGAGCAAAGCCCCGCGTCAATGGAGATTGTCCTCCCCGCGCTAAAAGATCTTTCCGAATATCTTCAAATCATTAATCGCAGAAACATTTTTCAACCCTATGAGCCTAAGGTGGTAGAAAAGGTTGAAGTTCAGAATCTCGGCAAAGAACGCGTATCCGAAAAAACTCAGAATTTCAAACTGGTGGGAATTTCTTGGTTGGATACACCCGATTCTGCTTCGGCCATGATTGAAAATACGCAAAGTGGCGTCACTTATTTCTTAAAAAGTGGGGAGTCGGTCAATAATGTTACGGTGAAAAGAATTTTTGCCGATAGCATCATTCTGGATTTCCAAGGTGAAGAATTGGAGATGAAATTATGAGACAAAGAGATTTGAGCTTTCAAATCCCTGGGACGATATTTGGGGGGATATTAATTTTTACTGCTTTAATGTTTATGGACACAAAGACCAATGCCCAAAGTCCCAGCAGCCGTGTCCCCCCCCCATCTACCGAGATAACGGTGCCGGCGAATCCCGCTACGACCCCTTTAAGTTCACAGCCCGATCAGCCATTGATCTCTCCCTTCATGTTTAGTCCGGGACACAAACCTATCGTTATTGAAAAGCCTTCCGAAAGTTTATCGGACCGCTTGAAGAGAACCATTACCTTGGATGTGCGCGAGATGAACCTGATTGATGTTTTAAAATTTTTGGCATTAAAGGGAGATTTTAATATGGTCACCAGCAACGAGGTGACCGGCCGGGTCACACTCTTTTTAAAAAATGTCACGATCAACGATGTGCTGGATATTGTCTTGATTACCAATCGGATGGCCTACACTATTGATCGCGATATTGTTCATGTGATGTCCGAGGCCGAATACCAAGCGATGTTTGGAAAAAAGTTTAATGATAAGAATATTGTAGAGATCATTCAATTGAAATACGCCAAACCGAGCTACGTCCTGGCGACCCTCGATAACTTAAAAAGTTCTTTAGGACGGATCATCATTGATGAAGATACCGGCTCAGTTGTGATGATTGATACTACTCAATCCATTGAACTGATGAAAAAGGCCCTTGAGGAAATGGAGGCTCCTTTAGAGACTTTTGTATATTCTCTGCAATTTGCCAAAGCGGATGTGGTTGCCGAAAAGCTCAGGCCCCGGATTGATGCGCATACCGTTGGGACGATCACGGTTGATGAAAGAACGAACAAACTCATTGTCCGTGCGCTTCCCGAACGGCGAAAGGAATTGGAAAAGTTAATCAAAGATTTGGATACCCCCACCAAAGAAGTTCTGGTGGAATGCCGAGTCTTACAGGTAGTCTTCAAGCCGCAACTGGATTATGGCATTGATTGGGCCCATGATTTCAAGGACAGCAGTTGGCCCGAACTGCGAAAAATTACCTTTAAAAACATTTATCTGGAGGAGTCCAAACTCAGCACCAGTAGCAATTTGTTCTCCAAATTCGCCAGAGTGGGTGTGGGTAAGATCGATATTAACAAATTTGCCACGGCCATCCGCGCGCTCAAACAGGTGAGCGATACCAAAATCCTCGCTAATCCCAAAATCCTGGTGACCAATAATGAAGAGGCGAGGATTCATGTCGGAGATACAGTTCCCTACATCATCTCTACGACGTCTGGTACTGGGGATAATGCCATCACCAGTGAAGATGTGCGGTTCACCGATGTGGGACTCAAACTCAATGTTACCCCTACCATCAATGAAGAAGGGTTTGTGACGATGGCCCTGCGGCCCGAGATCTCCACCGTTGTTGCTAAGATCTCCTCCAAAGGGGGTGGCATTCCCCAGGTTAATAAAACAGAAGTGCAGACAACAGTCATGGTCAAAGACGGCATGACGATCGTCTTAGGGGGATTAAAAAAGGAAAATAAAGTTCAATCCAGGGTGGGATTCCCGTTTTTGATGGATGTCCCTTTTTTAGGAAAGATGTTTAGCAGTACCAGTGACGTGATTGAGTCCACCGAGATTATCATTTTTATTACCCCCCATGTCGTCACGGGAGTTGAGGATTATAGAAAATTCAAGGGTGTTATTAAACCTCCTAAGGACTATAGTAGCAAAGAGACACAGAATAAAGCCGGGTTAACCATTAAAAATTGATCACGGAATTTTTTTAATGAAATTAGATAGAACTGGCTTCCTAACCTCTCAATCCCATGTCTGCGATGTCATTCCTGCGAAAGCAGTCCCGCCTTGGCGGGACCGACCTGTCTGCCCTGACTGCCGTCAGGCAGGCCTGACTGCCGTCAGGCAGGCGACAGGCAGGTTCAAGCATTCGGGAATGACAAAAGAGGGCTATGAAACCACCTCTAAAAATTTCCGCCTCGTGAAAATCAAATCTTTGATAATCCTTACCCTTTTGGCAGGAAATTTTTCTTATCTCCCGCAGGTGATTTATTCAGAGGAAGAACAAAAGGAAGAGATGACGGTCATTGAATCCGAGATTGATTTTGAAGACTTGGACCTCCCCCCGCCGCAAACCATCAAGCCGCGAGTCTCCTTTGATCAATTTGAGAAACCGAGCCCTTCCTATGACATCCAATTGAACGAAAAAGAAATCATTCATATCAACCGCAGTTTAAAGAAAATGATCGAAGAAAATGAAAAATTAATCGAGCAGAACAAAGAACTGGATCGGCAATTAAAAGAGTTGCGCGGCCGATCCAATTTTGATGAAAGTCGTCTTAATTCTGTATTGATTGAACGAGATGCCTTTAAACAACAGAATGAGAATATTGTGGTCGTGAATCAGCAATACTTAAAAGAGATCGAAGATTTAAAAGAACAATTGGACAAAAAGGAAGAGGAATTAGCCGTGAAAATCAAGGACCTTAAGGCCCAGTTGGCCCAGAAAGAAAAAAGTTTTGAAGAGGAATCTTGGGTCACCCTCTTAGGGAAAAAACCCACCCAAGGAGTCACGCAAGATGTCATCAACGACAAAAACAAAAGTACTCAAGTGATTTCCATGCTGGATCACCTCAGTAAAGAAAATGAAAGGCTTAAAAATGATGAGGCCAAAATCCATTACAACATGGGCAATATTTATTTTCACCAAGGGAAATATAAAAAAGCCGTTGGGGAATATAGGCAAGCCTTGCACTTAACCCCACAGGATCCCAACGCCCACTATAACTTAGCCTTTGTCAGCGGGGAATTCTTGCAGGATCTTAAAACCGCCCTCAATCATTATCGGCAATATCTGGCCTTAAGACCAGGGGCGCAGGACAGTGCCTTGGTTGAGGAAAAAATTCTTGAGGCGGAATTGATTTTAAGAACACAGATTCCTTCTTCATTGGAAGAAGATATCAAAAAAGAGATGGGAAGGGTGGGGGGGGCATATTGAACTTACCTTACCCACACCCGGTGTTTGTATTACACACAATTCGGATTTATTCCTAAGAAGTCGGTAGTGTCAAAAGTAATATGAAAAATCAATATGAATTCCCCTCCCCTTGGGGAGGGGATAGGGGAGGGGAGGTTGAAAAAAGGATCGACAGTCCTGGCAAGGGC
>CAYJXI010000063.1:0-14231 GCA_964374105.1 uncultured Planctomycetales bacterium | reverse complement strand
TTTTGATGCTCAGCTCAGCCATGAATTATCAGCCGGGGGCTATGTTCTTTTGGGTATTGGTTAGCCTCTATCTTTTATTTGAAAAGGAAGATAGCCCGCATCATTTTAGAAGAAGATTGATTAACTTTTTTGCTATCGGATTGGGCTCAATGGCGATTTACATGGTTATACTGAAAATTATCCAGAAATTTTATCCGATGCCGCCATCGATTTCTCGTCTCTATAACGCCTTCATCATTACCAAAGATTATTGTGGAAAATTATTATGGTTTATTACGGAGCCTTTATACAATTCCTTAAATTTGTGGGATATTTTCCCCAATAGGACGAATGCGTTTATAGCCGTGCTTTTCATCACAGCGACTCTTATAATGCTTTTATTCAACTTCGTCCGAATAAGCAGAAAAAAAGGGTGTAGTCCAAATCATGTCTACGGAATATTGTTAAAATTTTTTTTAGTCATCTTTCTATTCTTGCTAAGTTTTGCGCCCAATTTGGTTGCGGTCATGAATTCCGCCTCCTATCGAAGCTGTGTGGCCTTGACTTCTATGGTGGTTGTCGTATTAGCTTGGGCTTGGCAGCAGTTGAATTTTTTATTACCAAAATTTTTTAGGGGATCTTTATTGACAATCGTCTTTTTAGGGAGCTTGGTTTGGGGAATGTATAAGGCCTATACCAATGTTTTATACTATCGGGTCCTCCCCAGTCAAATTGAGCTAAGTTATTTAAAAGAGATTCTTAAGGCACAGGCGCAGGACCTTAAGAAGTACACAAAAATACAATTGATCGATCCCCCCGATGCCCTTTTTTTTCCTCACCTAAACCGTTATTATGAATTCGGAGGATTATCAATACAATCCTATGAGAATCTCCCTTTTATGCTATCTTGTGTATTGAATGAAATCGGGATAAAATCTTCCTACTCGCCATATCTACCAATGATTTTAAAAATTGCCATAAATCCAAACGATAATTCTCTAGGATATCATTTTTGCAAAATCCCTTTTCCTTCTAACAATCCTATGGAATCTAGAGATGAGTCTACCCTTGTCATTGACATGACAAAGTTCCATTTGGCAAGGGGGTATAGTGAATATTTTTCTAGGTTGAATCGGATTTGGAAGAGATAAGGGAAATAGACCTTTCAAATTGATAAGATATTTACCAACGGTTTTTACCAGCAAGTTTTGTAAGATGTCATTGTATGCATCCGCGGTTTTATTTTAATCTTAACTGAACCTTCTAAGCCCCGCTCTGAAGAGCGGGGAGTTGAATCGTCCTATAAAGAGGGGATTTCAAGGGGAACGCCTCCCCTTGAAGAATCTAACAAGAAAGCCCCGCCATTCATGGCGGGGAATAAAGAGTTTACTTAGAATTGCTGAAAATATGAAACTTGAGGGAAAGAATATTAATCTTCGTTTAGTGGAGATTGAAGATGTGCAATTTATCTTTGACTTAAGAAGCGACAAAAATTTAAATAAATATTTTACGAAAATAGACGATGATATAAACCGTCAGATTGATTGGCTCAAGGATTATAAGATGAGAGAAGAAAATAAGGAAGAATGTTATTTTGTTATTCAGGGGAAAAACAACCAGCCATATGGAGTAGCGAGGTTATCCCAAATCAGAGGGGATTCCTTTCGTATTGGGAGTTGGATAATAAGAAGAGGGTGTCCATTCTACGTAGCCATAGAAACAATATTGATGTGTTATGCGTTTGGCTTTAATACACTCGGTCTAAAGAAAGCTTATTTTCATCTTTTAAAAGAGAATAAAAAATTAATAAAACATCATCAGAGTTTTGGTGCCAAGGTTATGAGCGAGGATGATGAGAATTATTATTATGAATTTAAAAAAAAGGAGTTTGAGGAGATGAAAAAGAAATATGCAAGGTATTTTCAATATGCCTTCAGGGAGGATGCAGACAAGGATGAAAAAGAGGTAGACAAAGTGGACAGAAAACTTTTTTACAAAAGAAAGGCGACAAGGGATTCCAATAAATAGGAATCTGTTTATATTTTTTTTCTCCTCTATTCTTTTGTAGTCATTTTAAAAATGCGTGGACCCCTTAACGAGTATAATTCAAAGGGGAGGATCAAGAGGAGTCCATTTTTTTCTTGTCCTTGATTTTATTTCCAGATAGAATGTTGCCTATGAAGAATTTGTTGATGCGATATTTTGATATGATCGATCAACACATCGCTGGCTGGATGGAACACTACGGCCATTTTTTATTGCGGATTTCGTTGGGTATTGTATTCATTTGGTTTGGCGGACTCAAACTTTTGGGTGTCAGTCCCGCCAATCAACTTGTTGCCCGGACCGTTTATTGGTTTCCACCGGAAAGTTTTATCCCTGTTTTAGGATGGTGGGAAATTACTATTGGGATAGGGTTACTCTTTCGCACATTTATCCGTGTAACGCTTTTTTTATTATTTTTGCAGATGCCGGGAACGATGTTACCCCTTATTTTATTGCCGGAAGTGTGTTTTGATAAAAATCTTTTTGCCTTAACGATGGAGGGACAGTACATTATTAAAAATCTTGTTTTGGTGAGTGCCGCTATTGTGGTGGGAGGAACAGTTCGAACTCAAGATAAAAAATGGATTTAATTTTTTAATCAAGGAGAAGACCAATGCAAAAAAACTTTTTGATCTTGATCGGGGTAATGACATTTTTCATTTTGGCGGGATGTTCCTCCACGAAAGTCAAAAGGGTAGATGTGGAAGAGCTAATCGATTTAAGTGGACGATGGAATGATACCGATTCAAGGCTGGTGGCCAAAGAGATGATCCACGATTGTCTGATTCGTCCCTGGGTTGATGATTTTCGGGATAGAAATAAACGTCTTCCAGTTGTGATTGTTGGATTGGTTACCAATCAAAGCCATGAACATATCAGCGCCGAAACTTTTATCAAAGACCTGGAAAAAAGTTTGATCAACTCGAGAAAGGTAAAATTTGTCGCCTCCAAAGAAGAACGGGGAGGAGTTCGAGAAGAAAGACTGGCCCAAAAACAGGAGGGCTTTACCAATCCCAAAACGATCAAGGCCATTGGGAAGGAAACGGGTGCGGATTACATGTTGATTGGCAGTATCAATTCCATTAAAGATGAAGTAAAGGGCAGATATGTGATCCTTTATCAGGTGAATTTAGAACTCATTGATATGGGAAATAATGAAAAAGCATGGCTTGGGCAAAAACATATTAAAAAGGTTGTGCAACGAAGTAAATATTCTTTATAAACTGGTTGTCAAGGATATTCAACAATTGACTCAAGACCGTCACTCTACGTGGAATCAATCCGAAAATATGGAAGGCTTTCTTTAACTCTTTTTGGTATCTCGTTCATTTCTTCCTGCGCGGGTCATCCCTCCATTCAACCTCAAGTCAACAGTTTGGTGATCGCGGAAAAATTTGATCGTGCCATAAAAATTCTGGAAACTCAAAAAGAGGCTTATGGCAAGAATAATGACCTTCTTTACTTTTATGATAAAGGATTAGTCTTTCATTATGCAAAGCGATACAAGGAAAGCATCTCGGTTTTTGAAGAGGCCAAGTTAAGGTATGATGAACTTTTTACAAAATCCTTAAGTAAGATCGCTGGGAGTTGGATCACCAATGACTATACCTCCCCCTATCGGGGGGAAGACTTTGAACGGGTGATGATCAATATTTTTCAGGCCATCAATTATGCCGCTTTAGAAAATTTTGAAGAGGCCTTGGTGGAGGCAAGAGACGTAGATTCTATCTTGTCTGTAATCAATGCCCAGTATCGTCCTGACCAGAAGAATGTCTATCGGGAAGATGCCTTTGCCAGGTTTTTAATGGGGATTCTTTACGAGGCCTCAGGGAGGAGTGCTGATCTCAATGATGCCTTTATTTCCTATGAGCGAGCCTTAAGTGTATATGAAACAGATTATAAAAATCATTACGGTTTAAAAGTTCCTCTTCTTTTAAAAGAGAATCTATTAACGATTTCGCATTGGATGGGAGCAAAGGAGTTTGAAAAGTATAAAAGTAAGTTTACCGATATTCCTTTTCTAAGTTTGAAGACAAAGAACAAAAAGGGTGAGGTGTATTTAATTCTGTACCAGGGACTCTCTCCCATTAAGCATGAAGATTCTATTGTTTTACCTTTGCCTAATGGTTATATCGCGAAATTTGCCTTTCCTCGTTATGATGAACGGTCTTTTGATGATGAACCCAATTCATTCTGGGCTATTAGGGAAGAAAATGAAACTCAAACAACCTTGACCGAAGTTGGGGAGGATATCGGTGCCATGGCCCTCAAAAACCTCAATGATCGAAAATTACGGGTCATCGCTAAGGCGATTGCTCGCCCTCTTGGTAAATATATGCTGGAGAGATTGCAAGGGAAAGAAATAGAGGAAGAATATGGCGAAAAGGCCTCCGACATCTATCGTTATAGCACTCATTTGTATAATATTTTTTCTGAACAAGCTGATTTAAGATCCTGGCAGACTTTGTCTGCCCAAATCCAAATCGGTCGATTGATCCTTGAGCCGGGAGGGTATAGTTTAAATCTTGATCGAAGAAATTTAGGAACAGTGGATTTAAAACCCGGGGATAAGAAATTTTTTATTTTGAGAACAACCGATTAAAATTGATTGATAAAAGATTGATAAAATTGGACGTTTAGATATACTTTTATATGGTTAGAGGAATTGAAAACCCACTGATAAAAAGGAAGATCACAATGAAATCAAAATTTTGGTTACCGTTCTTTATCTTGACAACAGTAGCGGTGGGATGTACCACGACACAAAAGGCCGCCACAACGGGAGGGGTGATTGGTACAGCCGCCGGTGGGATTATTGGTCATCAATCAGGTCATGGCGTTGAAGGGGCAGCCATCGGGGCAGCGGCCGGGGCGCTGGGAGGCTACGTCATAGGGGATAAAATGGCAGTCAAAAAATTTTGTCCTCAATGCGGCAAGGTCTACGATGAGAATGCAAAATTCTGTCCTACGGATGGAACAGAATTGAAAATCCAAGAGAAATAATAAAGGATCAAGGTGATCAAGGTGACAGTCACTTTTTAGTGACTGCTTTGTGCTATGCCTTTAACCCAAACAAAGATCAGGGTTATCTTAAGATGGGTTCATATTGTTCTTGGCCTTGTCATTATGTGTTATATCTATTCTCCTTTTTATCAATATAAAGTGTTCCAAATGATAATGAAATTTCTGATTATTCCCACCATTACCTTTACTGGTCTTTGGATTTGGAAATTTCAAACATTCAATAAGTTTTTTGGTATCCGCTAAATTACGCTGTAAGAAAAGCTCCCGCTAAAGTTGGTGGCGAAACTTTGGAATTTGCGATAGTGGTGCAAAGCCAACATCAGCAAATACCTTTACTTTCCAAAGCCAAAACCTCAAGAACTCCCCTTCCTTTTTTTTCACTCCTTTATGTTTTATACTTTAATCAGTCTAACGGTTAATCTCTAAATTTAATCTTTAAATTTATATTTTGCAATGTTTCTAATTTCAAGACAGAAAAGGTCTAAAGTTTTTTTAAATTTCACCGTATTATTTGTTTTAATAAATTTTATTTTTAGTTTATTAATTCCATTCCCCTTGGCTTATGCCCAGTCGAATGCAGGATCATTAGGTTTAATCCCTCAACAGACAGGAACACAATCAATAAGTTTGGGATTCCCAAAACTTCCTCCTCCGGGAAGTTTTATGCCTTTAAGCCCTGGTTTTCATCCGGTTGTCCTGAAAGGCATCAAGGTCTATCCCCAAAATCCTTTCCATTTTGACTTTATTATTGATACCGGTAACAGCAAGCTTAAAGAAAAAGAGTTAAAACAAGAATCCACCAAACTCATCAAATATTTCCTGGCCTCGCTGACTGTCCCCGAAAATGAGATGTGGGTGAATCTCTCCCCTTATGAAAGGGAACGAATTATCCCGGAAAGCTTTGGCGTAACTGAGATGGGCCGGGATATGTTGGTTCAGGATTATCTTTTAAAACAGCTGACGGCCTCATTGATTTATCCTGAGCATGACTTAGGCAAGAGCTTTTGGGATAAGGTGTATCAAAAAGCGCATGAAGTTTATGGGACAACGAATATACCGGTCAATACCTTCAACAAGGTCTGGATTCTGCCGGAGCGGGCGGTTGTCTATGAACATGAGGGGATGGCCTTTGTGGGGGAATCGGAACTTAAAGTTATGCTGGATCATGATTACCAGGCGTTAAAACTTAAGCTTTGGAAGAAAGACAGAGTCGATGGTAGCCAGGCACAAAAAGCCCATGAGGTCAATGATCTCTCGGGTGCGATTGTCAAGGAATTGATCCTTCCCGCGATAGAGAAAGAGGTCAATGAGGGAGAGAACTTTGCACCCTTAAGACAGATTTATCATTCGCTGATATTGGCGGCGTGGTATAAGCGAACATTGAAAGGAAGTCTTTTAGGCCAACAGTATGTAGATCAGAATAAGGTGAATGGCATTGATTTGGTGGAAAAGGATGTGAAGCAGCAGATTTATATACAGTACCTCGAAGCCTTTAAGAAAGGGGTGTATAACTACATCCGCGAGGATTACGATCCTTATCTTCAGGAATCCATCCCCAGGAAATATTTTTCAGGGGGCATTGAGTGGGAGATCGATCAAGCCATACACGTTGAAAATTTATCTAAAGATCCTCAAGCAGGAAGCAAAATAAGAGGCATTATTGCTGGATTCGCAATGCTGGCCAGTGTTGTTTTTACAAATTCCCTAGATTCCCAGGAATCTCCACCGGAAAAGTCTCAAGATCAACAACCTCCTAGGGTACTTGAGGTACCCAATTTACTCTCCGATATTTTGCAAGATGAGCTTAAAGTTACAGATCAAATCATGCCCATAGAGGTCCCTGGGTATATTCAAAAACTCAATGACCCAGATGATCTTGTCCGTTTATCTTCTGTAGAAGCATTATCAAAGGATTCTTATTATGGCATAAGGAAAGTCATTGAGGCCTTAACCAGAAAAGTCAAAGAAAAAAATCCTTCAATTCGTCGTGCTGCTTTAATGGGACTACAAAAGATTGCTGAGGGGAATGCGCAGGCCATAAGGGAGGTGACAGTGAGCCTTCAAGATTCTGACTCCTTTGTCAAGGAAGAGGCTGTTGTCACTTTAAGAAAGATTGTTACGAAATATTATCCTGAGGTGGTCAAGGCTGTCATGGGAGTTGTTGATGATCCACAAGTCAGACTCGAAGCGGTTCGCACATTAGGAAAGATTGCCTTTGGCGACCGAGAGGCCATAACAACCTTGGTTAAGGCGACTAAAGATGATACCATCCGAGGGGTGAAATATACGGCTATTGAAGCCTTAGAGCAATTTGCCAGTGAAAATGAGGAAGTGATTACCGCTCTCGCTGAAGTCCTTCGGGATAACGAATGGCTTTATTTTTCCAATGCGAAGGATATTCTGAAAGAGGTTCAAGTAGGCAAGATCAACATTCAAAAGGCGGTTGAGGCTTTAGCCGGAGCTTATCAAAATAAAGACCGTCATAAACGCAGAGACGCCATTGAGGCCCTGGGGCATATCGGCCATGGGAGTTCACAAGCGGTTGAAATCCTAGCACAGGCTATTCTGGATGCAGATTCGGATGTCAGCGAAAAAGCCGCCGAGGCTCTCGCCGAATTTGATTTTGGAGGTCTTAGCAGGCAACCGGCGATTACCAGTTTAATAAAGTTGCTTGTGGAATCAAGACGTTTTGATGATTCCCATCAGCGATCACTTAAAATCATTGGATTCAGAAATCAGTTTGCTATTGATCATTTAATAGGACTCCTGAAGCACCCTAATGAATATCTGCGAGCCCAAGCCTTGAATATATTTAAAGATATTGTCAAAAGAGGCGAACAAAAGTTGATTCAAGCGGCCTTGGATTTGCTGAAAGATCCCGAGAAATCTGTCCGCTCGATGGCGGCGAAAGTTCTGGGAAAGATCATCACTGGAAAACAAGACGATGTGATCGAGGCATTGATCAAGGCTTTTCGAGAGAGTGATAAAAAGGAGTATTATTACAATGATGCATTTCTCGTTGCGTTAAGACAAATCGACGGTAAGAATCCCAGAGTTTTGGATTTGTTGCACGAGATTATTCTTGATAACACACAGCATGAACGAACAAAAAAGTTAGCGGCAGATTTGCTAAATGAAATAAACAGTGCTAATTTAATCAACGTCTACACAATTGGTAGCCTTAACGAAATCCTTAAGCCCTCAGAAAAAATTCCCAAAGGGTTCACTCAAGACGATCATCGTTTCCGGATTTATCGCTTCGGAGGATCGAAGGTTTATTCCTTTGATTATACCAGGGCACTTAATCAAGGGAAGGCCCTGGACCGCATAGCAGTCTTTATTGAGAAAGAAGGTTATAAGGGAAGGATCCTCACTGAAGGTCAGATGGAGGTTTTCTACGATAAAGAACACAAAATCGTCATTTATGATGGCCACGATTATCAGTTACCAAAAATCGCAGAGTTTTTTAACTTAGCCAGGCAGAATGATATTGAACTTAATCAAGATGAAGAAAGATTGCTTGAGGTATTAGAGCTTTTGGAAATTCTTAAGGACGATCCTAATCAAGGTTATATTGGAGATGAAGAAGCCGTCATCATCAGCTTAAGCCAGGAATCCACTCAAAGAGAAGCGATTTTAAAACACGAGGTTGGCCACGCCCTTTATTTTTCTTCCCCAGTATATCGAGAGAAAGTCAAAGAGATGTATGCCCGTTTAACTGAAGGTGAAAAAGAGTTTGTAAAAACATTCCTTGCCTTTAAAGGATATGATATTGAAGCAGATGAAGAATTATTGCTGACGGAATATGCGGCCTATTTCCAAGATGGGCAGACCTTGGCTACACACTTTGATGAATTGTATACCTCGAATATTGGAGGAGGAGATTTTGAAGATAAAAAGACAAGGAGGCTCTGGGAGAAATTAAGAAGGATTTATGATGAGGATGGAGATGAGTTTATTTTGCACGGCAGGGTCAAGGCCCAAATCAATCCTGGGGCCGTTCGATTTTTAGAGCGCCAAACTGAAGCATTAGGCCAACTGTATGATTCTTTTATCCATCCTGAAGATCAAGAACGAATCGATGATTTGGGAAAACCATTTAAACCGCAGCAGGAAGAATTCAAGTTGCCAGAAGAAAAACCTAAAGTCTCCATTACCTCTAAGGTCGAGAGGATGGTGGGTGGGGTTCCTATTATTATGAAATCAATAATCGGGGTTGATCTGATTTTGATCAAAGAGGAAGTGGAAACATCCATTAAAAATGCATCCCATGATGCCTTGCTCGATAGCCGGATCAAACGGCGATTATTAGAAGCCATAAAAACTTTAGATTCAAAAGGAAAAGTGAAAATTTTTATACGGGGTCAACAGATCTTAATTTTAGAGCTAGATAAGGATGACAGAACTATACGATCAGATGAAGAATTGAAGAAAGAATTGGAAGATCTTTCTAATCGGGCCTTCAGAGATGAGACCCCAAAGACAGAGATCATTCCTCTGCGGGGACAGCCGATCACAATTGATGAAAATGCCGAAAAGACTAATGAGGAGAGATCCAATAAGAAAGATAAGGCTATCCTGACGTCCACCCCCGCTTCTTCCTCAATGCCCGAAGAGGGAGAAGATAATAGACAAGACATCATTTCCAGAAGAAATCTCTTAGGTTTAATTTTATTTTCTACTGTGGCAACTCTTAGCAAATTTGGTTGCAAACTAACCGGGCGGCTGGAAGATTCTTTGCCTTCCAAGCAAGAAGGGCAGATCAAGAAGAGTTTCTTTATTGTTGGGACCTATCATAAAGGACCCCAAGCAGAAGACGATCGAAGATTTCAGGAGGGCTTGGTTAAACTATCCAGCGAGGGTAAGATTGTGTTAGGCTTGGAAGGAATAGCCCGAGATGAGCAAAGGGAGGAAGACTTTGTTCGGGCGGCTTACAATCTTGAAAAGGGAAATATTTATGGCTTTGAAGATGACTTTGCTAACATCTTTGCAGGAATTCTCTTATATTATGGGAATTTGGTCTATGAGATACAGGATGAAATATCAATTAACAAGATAGGATTAGTTTTACATCTCAGAGAGAACCCAACCTTTCAAAAAATTTGGGGTCGATTGAAAGATAGACCGTTATTTGAACCTGGAAGGCGCTTGTATGATCAAATTGACAATTATCTTACCCAAAATGTTCATCTTGATATCAAGGCTCTCGTTGTAAAATTTGAACAATCTGTGGATCAATATGGTGAGAATAGTGACTGGATGCAATTATATAAAGAGCTAGCTCTAGTTATGTCAGAAGAGGCAAAAGATTTGCCCAAAGATCTAAGACCTGATGTGGAGAGGATTCAACAATATATCGCCAGTCCCAAAGAGAGTGGGCATACGCAATACATTGTTGAAGAAGTCAACAATAAATGGAGAAACAAATTTATCGCTAAACATATGAGGGAGATTGCTGAGGTTGCTGCCCAAAAGGGTTTAGATGCTTACATCTTGATTGGCGCTGGTCACGTTGCGCATATTTCCTCTCTATTGAGCAATCGAGCAGGAACGGTTGAAGGGTTGAAAAAGAGAGTTTATTACCGTACCAATCTTGTTCCCGAGAAATTTTTGCCGAAAACAGAAACTCAGACAAAGAAAGACAAAGCCGTATTAACAAAACCCAAAGAGGTGGGTGGTATTGATTTTGATCCTGCTAATCTCAACCTGGAGATTCGCCGTGACAAAGATGGTCAACCACCTCCTTTAAGTCCTTTGCAGACAGAAAGTATAAAAATTGATGGATTAGTTCCTATTATTATAAATATAGTTCCTTTAACAAATATGAATCTGCTTCTTGGGACTCATGAAAACACACAAAAACCTCAATTGAGTCAATTGTCCCCTTAACAATTTGTTCCTCCTTAATATCCATTCTAATAAATTTTCTTTTAAATTGTTGAAAATTGAAGAGTTGCAAATTTAATAGAATCCATGTATTATAATCTCTCTATAATGAGGCGTGGCAGGGTAAAATTGCATTTAATCAATTTGAAGGAGAAATTCGATGGAAACACTTCAAGATTTGAATTTGCAGAGATTCGGAATTACGCACGCAAAAGAGTTATTTTACAACCTTTCCTATGAGGAGCTATTTGAACATGAAACAGATCCCAGTTTAGAGGGCTACGAACGAGGGATTGTAACCGAGATGGGGGCTGTCAGTGTTGATACAGGGAGGTTTACTGGCCGATCCCCTAAAGATAAATATATTGTCGAAGATGAAATCTCCATTGACTCCGTCTGGTGGGCGGATGGCAAATCTTCCGGTTCCGACAATAAAAGACTCTCCCTTGAGGCCTGGAATCATTTTAATGAGATCGCTATTAGGCAATTGAATGGGAAACGACTTTATGTTATGGATGGATTTTGCGGAGCTAATAAGGATACAAGACTCTGCATCCGTTTGGTTACCGAGGTCGCCTGGATGGCCCATTTCTTTAAAAATATGTTTATTCGTCCCACCGAAGAAGAACTTAAAAATTTTGTTGTGGATTGGACAATCCTAAATGCCTGCAAGGCCACCTGCCCGGATTTTCAAGAATACGGGATGAATTCGGAGGTCTTTGTTGCATTCAATATCAAAGAACGGATGACCGTTATTGGTGGCACATGGTATGGAGGGGAGATCAAGAAAGGGATTTTTTCTATTATGAATTATTTCCTTCCCTTAAAAGGCATAGGCTCTTTTCATTGTTCTGCCAATATGGGAGCAAACAAGGATACGGCTTTATTCTTCGGACTCTCTGGAACAGGGAAAACAAGTCTGTCCACCGATCCCAAAAGGGCACTAATTGGTGACGATGAACACGGGTGGGATGAGGAAGGCATCTTTAATTTTGAAGGTGGATGTTATGCCAAATGCATCAATTTGAGCAAAGAAAAAGAGCCTGGTATATATAATGCGATTCGGCGGGATGCCTTGTTAGAAAATTGTGAAGTGGATCGGCAGGGAAGGCTTGATTTCACATCCAAAAGAAAGACAGAGAACTCGCGTGTTTCCTATCCCATTTATCATATTGATAATATCGTAAAACCAGTTTCTAAGGGTGGACATCCAAAACAAATTATTTATTTAGCCTGCGACGCTTACGGAATATTACCCCCTGTTGTCAAATTGGATGAAGCTCAGGCGATGTATCATTACCTAAGTGGTTATACCGCCAAAGTCGCTGGAACAGAACTGGGCGTCACCGAGCCCAAGGCCACCTTCTCGGCATGTTTTGGAAAAGCCTTTTTACTGGTGAATCCTACCAAGTACGCAGAGATTCTCGGTAAAAAAATGAAAGAACATGGAACCAAGGCCTATCTTCTTAATACAGGATGGATCGCAGGCAAGTATGGGGTTGGTTATCGAATTCCCATTCAGTACAATCGGGACTGTATCGATGCGATATTTTCTGGATACATTGATGAGGTGGAGTGTGAAACCATGCCAATTTTTAATTTGAAAATACCCCTATCCATTCCCCGAGTACCCTCAGAGATTTTAAACCCAAGGAATACTTGGACTAATAAGGAAGAATACGATCTAACCGCCCAAAAATTGGCACAGATGTTTATTGAAAACTTCAAGAATTTTGCTGACACCCCTTTGGGCAAATCCTTGGTTAAGGCAGGACCGAAATTATAATTTCAATTCCTTTTGAAAGGGAAAGTACGTTCTTACTAGAAGCTCCTAAGGTTGCTTAAAGCAAAGTTTGGAACTTGATTGTGATGATTGTTATTTATGCTAAAATAACATTCATTCACATCGTTTTGCTCCCAAATCTTAAAGAAGGAATCACAATTTGAAGAAAATATCAAAATCTACAATTACAGTTTTAGTTGTCATTTTCTGTGTCCTTTTTATTTTGGGGAGTAAATTTTTTTATCGATACTCGAAACTCAATGATTCCTCGGTGATAGTCGACTCCCGAAAAAAGGGAAACCCTGCTGCGGAATTACGGATTATCGAATATATTGATTTTGAATGTCCCGCCTGTGCTCAAGGTTCTGAGATTCTCAACCAATATATAAAGAAGTACCCAGATAAGATTTATATGGAAGTAAAGTATTATCCATTGGATGGCCATCGCCATGCCTTTATGAGTGCACGTTACGCGGAGTGTGCCGCAAAGCAGGGGAAGTTTTGGCCGTTTTTTGATTTGTTAGTTAAGAGGCAAGATCAGTGGAAAAAACTCACCAATGCCGAATCTGCTTTTCAAACCATAGCAAAAGAAGTCGAAATGGATTTTAAAAAACTGGATCATTGCATGCAGGATGATGAAGTTGATGAGGTCATTGTCAATGAAAAGATTGAGGGGAAATCCCTAGGGATTCAATCGACACCCACCTATTTTATCAATGAAAAAATGGTGGTGGGGACGAAATCCTTAACCACGGAGTTGATGAGCCATTTTAAAGAAATAGGCGGATGAACCCGGCGAAGTCCGTCTTCGTCCCGCAGACTTCCTGCGGGACTACGTCGGACCCAGGCGAAGCTTAAGCGAAGCCTGGCTTAACGCGCGAAAGCATTTGGGCGAAAATGGGTCATTAAGAAGGAACCACCCCGCCATAGCGGGATGGGGCTCCATTTATTTGAATTTTATCAAACAATTGGAAGGGTAAAGTTGTCTTGGAACTTGTATGTTTTTCTTAGAATATTGCTGGGATTGCTTTTTACTGTTGTAGGAGCAGAAAAGTTAATAAGTCCCTATCAAAATTTTCTTTATGTTGTGCAAAGTTACGAATTATTTCCTTTGTCTTTAACATTCTTAGAGGAAATGACTGCGAGGATTCTTCCTTGGATTGAATTTTTGTTGGGTGTGTTCTTACTTTTAGGCTTGTGGTTAAAGAGTGTCCTGCGTGGATTTTTCATCTTAATAGGAAGTTTTATGGTCAGCGTGATCCAAGCCTTGATCCGCAAATTGCCGATTGATCATTGTGGTTGTTTTGGGGAAATGTTTTCTGTTTCACTTCCAGTGATTCTTATTTTGGATAGTTTCCTTTTGCTTTGTGTTTTGATTCTGATGGCAAAGCATAAAGAAACATCTCTACTAAGCCTGGATCAATTTTATATCTAGAAGCCATCTCATAAATCCCCCCTCCCCCTCCCCTCTCCCCCTGGGGGAGAGGATAAAGGTGAGGGGAAATAACATTTA
>CAYJXI010000062.1:0-14521 GCA_964374105.1 uncultured Planctomycetales bacterium | reverse complement strand
AATGAGATTACCTACAATATCAGGACATTTTGGTGAATTCGGGGGAAAGTTTGTCCCGGAGACTTTGATGTCGGCTTTGTCCGAATTGGAGAAAGCCTTTTTTCATTTGCATCGGGACCCGCAGTTTCGCCAAGAACTGGATGATTATCTTAAAGATTACGCCGGCCGGCCTACCAGCCTTTATTTGGCAAACCGATTAAGCCAATCGCTTAAGTCGTTAAAAGTCTATTTGAAAAGGGAAGACCTGCTTCATACCGGTGCCCATAAAATCAATAATACCCTTGGACAGATTCTCATTGCCAAAAGAATGGGAAAGACCCGGATTATTGCCGAAACCGGTGCCGGTCAGCACGGGGTGGCTACCGCCACGGTTGCTGCTCTCTTTGGTTTAAAATGCGTGGTTTATATGGGGGCCGAGGATATCAAGCGACAAGCCCTCAATGTTTTCCGGATGCGACTGCTGGGGGCGGAGGTGGTGGAGGTGAAAAGTGGTTCGCAAACCTTAAAAGATGCGATGAATGAAGCGATCCGCGACTGGGTCACCAATGTCCGCAATACCTTTTATATCATCGGTTCGGTCGCGGGACCTCATCCTTATCCATTAATGGTTCGTGAGTTTCAATCCATCATTGGTCGGGAGGCCAAAAAACAATTCTTAAGCAAAGAAAAGAAATTCCCTCATTATCTTGTGGCCTGTGTGGGGGGAGGAAGCAATGCGATGGGATTATTTCATCCTTTTTTTCACGATAAAAATGTCAAATTTATTGGTGTGGAAGCGGCCGGATTAGGATTAAAAACCGATCAACATTCTGCTACGTTAGCAGCCGGAAAGGTCGGCGTCCTGCATGGAAGCAAAAGCAAATTGTTGCAAACATCGGATGGGCAGGTTAAAACAGCCCATTCCATTGCGGCTGGGCTTGATTACCCGGGAGTCGGGCCAGAACATGCCTATTATGAGCAGATTGGCCGTGCCAAGTACGTTTCCGTCTCAGACAAGGAAGCTCTGCAGGGTCTAAAATTCCTTTCTCAAACTGAAGGGATTATCCCCGCCTTAGAAACCGCCCATGCGATTGCCTATCTTACGAAATTAGCCAAGAAAGTCAGCGGGAAGGCTACAGTGATTCTCTGTTGTTCCGGACGGGGTGATAAAGATATGGGGACGGTTCAATCAATTTTCAAATAAAAGTCGGCACTCAAACGGATGTCGTTGAAGGCGAAATCTCTCTCTCTCGGAGATTGAGAATTATATGAGCAGTTGTTTTTGGGGGACGAGTTAATTTCAAGGTCCTTTGATATTTGACAAAAAGGCTATAATCCTGTAATATCTGCCGACGAATTAAAACAGGAAAATTGATCTTTTGATTCAATTTCTGTAGGCCATGACATTATGTTAAACCGGATTGATCAAAAGTTTAAGGAATTAAGAAAACAAAACAAAAAGGCCTTCCTTGCCTTTTTGACAGCGGGATATCCTAATCTGCAAATGACTGAAAGCTTGGTGGCTTCTTTTGAAAAAATAGGTGTGGATATTGTGGAGTTAGGCGTCCCATTTTCTGATCCTCTGGCGGATGGCCCCACCATACAGTCTTCATCCTATGCGGCCTTGCAAGGTCAGGTGAACCTAGAAAAAATCTTTAGGACGGTTGCGCGTATCCGAGAAAATTGTTCAATCCCTTTGGCGCTTATGACCTACTATAATCCTTTATTGAATTATGGAGAGAAGCGTTTTGTGGAAAGGGCAAGATTGGTGGGAGCCGATGGAGTTATTGTCCCGGATCTACCCCCAGAGGAAGCACAGAACTTAATTGGATTTGCTCGAGGTCAGAATTTTGCCACCATTTTTTTCTTATCTCCTACGACTACCCCAGAACGCATGAAACGGATTATCCATAATTCCACCGGATTTATTTATTATGTATCAGTGACGGGGGTTACGGGAACGCGAAAAAAAATCCCGCAAGAATTTTTGGCCAATGTTTCTTTGGCCAAGAAATTAACCGCCAAACCCATCTGTGTTGGATTTGGTATTTCCACCCCAAAGCAAATCCGAGAGATTGCTCAAAAAGTCGATGGGGTGATCGTAGGCAGTGCTATCATTAAGTCAATAGAAAAGAATTTAGGCAAACCAAACCTTGTGAAAAATGTTTCTGGGTTCGTTAAAACTTTAGTAAAAACAATAAACTAAGGGAGCAGGATGTATCGAAAAACCGCTTTAACAAATGGCTTAAGGATCGTCTCGCATGATATGAAGGATCGAGACAGTATGTCCATTGGACTTTGGGTTGGGACAGGAGGACGTTTTGAAGAGGACCATTTGAAGGGAGTCGCTCACTTTCTTGAGCATATCATCTTTAAAGGAAGTCAAAAATACACCAACTTAGAAATTAAAGAAAAGATTGAGGGTGTGGGGGGGACATTGAATGCGTTTACGGCAGAAGAATTCACTTGCTGCTATGCTAAGATCCCTTCACAACATATTAGAAAAACATTCGATATTTTGGCAGACATGGTGTTTTATCCGTTGATCAGTAAGAATGATGTCGAAAAGGAAAGAACCGTGATCTTGGAAGAGATTAAGATGTATAGCGATTTGCCTCAGTATCTGGTTTTGGATCTATTGGATCAAATGATGTGGCCGGATCATCCTTTAGGAAAGAATCTTATTGGAACAAAGCAAACAGTTTCCCACATGAGTGGGCAAAACTTAAGGGAATTTCATAAGAGACATTATTGCGCAAACAATGTTGTGATTGCCTCTTGTGGTCGAGTTCAACATCAGGAATTTGTAAATCTTGCTCATAAAAGTCTCTCCCAAATTCCTTCCGGTGAAAAGATTAATTTCAATCAGGCGATAAGTTCTCAAAAAGAACCCCAGGTGAAATTTTATAGGAAAGAAATTGAACAAACCCATTTAGCGTTAGGGATGTTTGGTTTAAGGGAAGATCACAAGGATAAATATGCCTTGATTTTATTACACGTGATTTTAGGTGGAAACATGTCAAGCCGGCTTTTTGATGAAGTCAGAGAAAAACGGGGGTTAGCTTATTCCATTTCCAGCACTATCAAAACTTTGCAAGATACAGGGATGTTTCTTATTCGAGCCGGTGTCGATAATCCCAAGGCCATTGAGGCTATGGATATTGTTTTAAAAGAGTTGGAAAAGATCAAACGAAATGGTGTTTCGAGGGATGAATTTACGAGGGCTAAAGACTATTACTTCGGTCAAGTGCTTTTGGGTTTGGAAGATACAATGGATCATATGCTCTGGATTGGGGAATCCGTGATGGCCCGTAATCACATGAAAACAATAAAAGATATCATCCGTGATATCGATCGAGTCAAAAGAGAAGATATCAAAAGGGTGGCTAGGGACATTTTTAAAGAGAAACACTTTAATTTGGCAATGGTGGGGCCCTCGACAGATCAAATTGAAAGGGGGTTACGTCATTTGCTGGGGGTTTCTTCTTAAAGACGTGAAAGAGGACTTTATAACCTTTATCCAATTCATAACAGAGATCAAAAGATGTTTTTGTTAAAAGAGAAAATTATTCCGACGGAAATTTAGGAAACTAGTTTTTTAAATTGACAATCACTGCTTTATCAGTTAGACTCATTTTATTATTTAATCCCTAATTTAAGGAGGATCTCCTTATGGAACAGCTGTCATTCTATGATGTTAAGACCAAATCAAAGTTCACTACTGACGATTATCAGGTTAAGGAGAAGGGTGGAAGATTTTTTGCGGTGGCCAAATCAAAGACCGGCACTCATGAATGTTGGCGGGTATTGAATAAAGAACAGGCCTTGAAACTAAAGAAATAACGTTTGCGATTCTTAAATTTTGGGTAATACGATTAAGAAGAGTTATAAAGTCTTTCCTCAAATTTTAAAAGGAAAGACTTTCTTAATGATTTATCTCTAGAGAGGTCTTATAGATATTATAACATCCTTGCTTAAATCATTAAAATTAGCTAAGTCGATTGTGGAATTCGCTTCAAGCAAGAAGGCAGAAAATATTGTTATTTTAGATATGCGAAAAGTGGCTAACTTTTGCGATTATTTTGTTATCTGTTCAGGAGATTCTGATAGACAAGTTCGGGCGATTGCAGAAGGAATCAATGAAGGGTTAGAAAAATTAGGGATCGAGATTAAATATAAACAAGGCCTGAAGCATGCCTATTGGATTTTGTTAGATCTGGGTGATGTTGTTACTCATATTTTTCATGAAGAAGCAAGGGAATTTTATAGTCTCGAGTATCTTTGGCAAGAGGCAAAGAGTGTCCCTTGGAACAAGTAGTACAGAAAAATTGACAGTCGATTTTAAGAAAATCCCCTTATTTCCCCTTAAATAAAAATTTACCCCAAATGCTTGATGGCCTACCAAGCAACCAAGAAATCCATCACTTTCACTTACGAACCTCAGTTTAATCAAGTGACTTCAATCACTGATCCCAATCGGTTAAGGACGATCACGGATCCCGCTGGTCGGACAACAACCTTCCAGCATGATGATGAAGGGAATTTGATCACAATCACCGATCCGGATGGGAGTCTGCGGCAGTTTGGTTATGACAACCGCCACCGTTTGATTGCGCAAAGTAACAAGCGGATGTTGGAGACAAGATACACGTATGATTTCAGCGGCCGGCATATCCAGTCCGATCTGCCGGATGGAGCCACGCGGAGGATTATCCCCATGGAAACGATCGGGCTGATTAATCTTGAAAAGGGAACAGCACCCTTTTAAAATAGAAAAATCAATCTTAGACAAAAGGTTAATATTTTCTGATGGCCCTTAATATTAAAGAACAACTTCAAGAAGCGGTTGCAAAATCTATTAAGAATTTTTTTCCCCTTTCACAAGCTAGGCTTTCTATTGAATTAGAAATCCCACGAGATAAATCCCATGGGGAATATTCTACTAATGTCGCGCTTAAGTCGGCAAAATTGTTAAAAAGATCTCCCTTAGTTTTAGCTGAAAAATTCAAGCAAACCATTGAAAAGAATCTGGAAGCGTATTCTTTAAAAAAATACTTAGATAAAGTGGAGATTCAAGAACCGGGATTTATCAATTTTTTCCTATCCCAGGAGGCAGTTTACAATATTTTAAAGACTGTCATAGAAGAGAAGGAGACTTACGGGAAGTCAAACGTAGGGAAGGCTAAAAAAGTGCAAATAGAATTTGTCAGTGCGAATCCGACCGGGCCTTTGAGTGTAGCCCATGCCCGTCAAGCAGCGGTAGGAGATGCCCTAGCCAATGTTCTGAATTTCTTAGGGTTTGAGACGACAAAAGAGTTTTACGTCAACGATGAAGGAAATCAGATCAATCTGTTAGGCCGGTCAATTCAACACAGGGCAAAAGAGATATTGGGAGAAACTGGAGAATTCCCTAAGGAAGGTTATCAGGGGGAGTATATCCGTGATATTGCCGCGAAATTTCTTCAAGATCGTCAAATCAAAGATGTTCATCAATTCAATTCACAGCCTTTGGAAAGTTTTTCCCAATATGGTGTGGATTATCTGCTAAAGGTGATCCAAGAAGAATTGGAGGATTTCGGAGTTCATTTTGATGTCTGGTCATTTCAAAGTCAAATTGCCACCCAAGATAAAATCGAAGAGATGTTGGCTTATCTGGGAGAAAAAGGGTTCCTCTATGAAAAGGAGGGTGCCTTGTGGTTTAAAACCACCGATTTTGAAGATGATAAAGACCGGGTTGTAGAAAAAAGCGATGGGACTTGCACGTACTTTACCCCGGATATTGTCTATCACAAAAACAAATTCGATCGGGGTTTTGAGTGGGTAATTAATATCTGGGGACCGGATCATCACGGGTATATTCCTAGAATGAAAGCGGCGGTGGAGGCCTTAGGGAAAGACCGAGAGGCCTTAAGAATCTTGATAGTGCAGCTGGCCACAATTTATCGAGATGGTAAACCATTATCGATGTCCACCCGGCGTGGACAGTATATCAGCCTCCGAGAAGTGATGGAGGAGGTGGGAGTCGATGTCTCCCGGTTCTTTTTTCTTATGCGTCATATCCATGGCCATTTGGATTTTGATCTGGAATTGGCTAAAAAAGAATCCCCGGAGAATCCAGTTTATTATATTCAATATGCCCATGCCAGGATCTATAGCATTTTTGAAAAGGCCAAGGAGGCTCACTTAACTCTGAAAACATCTGATTTTCAATTATTAAAAAAAGACGAAGAAATCGACTTAATAAAAAAGTTAGGAAACTTTTCCGATATTATTCAAACCTGTTATCAGCAACTGGACCCTTACACCCTGGTTGATTATATGCTTGGATTGGCAACGGCCTTTCATAAATTTTATGATCAATACCGAGTTATTGATATCAATGAGAAAGAATTGTCTAGTGAGCGGTTGAGCTTGATTGAGGCTGTACGCATAGTTTTGGCAAACGGATTGAGGCTTCTGGGGGTGAGTGTCCCTCAGAAGATGTGATCAATTTAAAAAAAGTTTTTTAAACAAACGATCTCGCATGACGCATTTGACCACCCAGAAGTACTGGAAGATCAAAAATCCCAATCCATCCGTCCAAAAGATTTTCAGTGATCAATTGGGAATCCATCCCATCATTGCCCAGGTCCTTATCAATCGAGGGATTTTAGAACCCCAAGAGGCCTTTGTCTTTTTAAATTCCGATTTAAAGGCGTTGCATGATCCCTTTTTATTAAAAGACATGAATAAGGCGGTCGATCGTATTAGACAGGCGGGTATGAAAAAAGAATCGATTCTGATTTTCGGGGATTATGATGTGGATGGAGTGACCTCTTCTGCTTTACTCCATAAAACTTTAAAAGTTTTAGGTGTGGAGGTCTTTCACCATATCCCCCATCGCCTTCACGATGGATACGGACTCAGTGATAATATCCTTGAGAGGGCTAAGGAAAAGGGGATGAAGCTTCTCATTGCCGTGGATTGTGGTATTACCGCTTTAAAAGAAGTGGAAATCCTTAATCAAGCAGGGATCGATGTGATCATTATCGATCATCATGAATTATCCAAAGAGGGCCTCCCTCAGGCTGTGGCCGTTGTCAACCCCAAAAGAAAAGACTGCCCTTACCCGTTTAAAGATTTATCATCGGTTGGTTTAGTGGCAAAACTCAATCAGGCGTTATTGGGTAAGATCCCGGAAGAGGATCTGGATTTAATCACTTTGGGGACTATTGCCGATGTGGTTCCTTTAAGAGAGGAAAACCGCATTTTTGTCAAACAAGGACTTCGCCAAATCAGTCAGACAAAAAATAAGGGCCTCTCGGCTCTGATCGAAGTGGCTAAAATCAAGGGGAAAGAATTTCGTCCCTATTATGTAGGATTTATTTTAGGCCCCAGGATCAACGCCACCGGTCGAATGGATTCTGCTCACAAATCCTTAGACTTGCTTCTTTGTCAAGATGACGAGCAGGCCTATCAATTGGCCCGGTTTTTAGAAGAACTTAATGCCAAACGACAAAGGATGGAAAAATTGGTCGTTAAAGAAGCCCTGGACCTTATTGAAAATGAGGTCAATTTTCAAGAGGAAAAAGTGATTGTCCTGAGTAAAGAAGGGTGGCATAAAGGAGTTTTAGGAATTGTGGCCTCACGCATTGCCGAAATGTTTTATCGTCCCACCATCATTGTTTCTCTTAAAGAAGGTATAGGCACAGCTTCCGCCCGTTCGATTGAAGGATTCCATTTGTATCAGGCCTTGACCCATTGTTCACAGACTTTAGAGAATTTTGGAGGGCACCGACTGGCGGCAGGACTGACCATTCGTCAAGAAAATATTGCGTCCTTCAAACAGTTGATCAATGAGTTTGCCAAAGGCATTTTGCAGATTCGGGATCTCATTCCTACGATTGACATTGATGGCGAGATCCCGTTGTCTAGTTTGAGTCTGGAATTGGTTAAAAATATGGATTTGCTGGAACCTTTTGGGAAGGGCAATCCCCAACCCGTTTTTTGTTCCCGCCACTTGATGATCAAAAGTCAACCCACGATTGTAGGAAAAGATACTATAAAATTTTGGGTCACGGATGGTGAGATAACTCTCCCAGCGGTGGGATTTGGAATGGGAAGATATTTGGAGTATCTGTCAGTAGGGAAGAAAATAGATTTGGTTTATCAAGCAACAATCGATGATTGGAATAAAGAACCCACCATCCAATTAAAGATCAAGGATCTCAAAGAAGGCTAAAGAATTTCGGTTTATCCCTTCGGTTAGAAGTGGAAGTTATTATAGGGGGGTGTCTTAGAGCGGATTTGAAGAGTTATATCGTTGTAATAAGAATTTTTTGTAGTGAGAAAGAATTTTGAAAAGAGAATTAAGCCTTTATGATTTTTCCTGCCTTAATGCATTTGACACAGACATTAATTCTTTTAATGGTCCCTTCTAAATTGACTTTAATTCTCTGAAGATTAGGAAGGAACCTTCGGAAGGTTTTACCAACAATCTTTGCCCCCGCCCCGCCTTTACGTTTGACCATACCGCGTCTTTTATATTTAATCCCCGAAATGGGGCCTTTCCCACATATTTCACAAATTTTTGGCACGTTGTTCCCCCCTCTTAAAAAGTGGGCTTAAGCAATTTTTCTAACAGAGTGACATTCTACTTTAATTCATCATTTTGTCAAGTCTATTAAAGATCCTTGTCAAGCCAAAATTAAAATGTCCTAGTAAAGATCCTTCGTCTTTCGGGCTTTCTCGGCCCGCTTCCGCTTGTTGGGGCGGGCAGGAGGAACCCTCGGGAAAGGTAGCCTAGAAGACTACCCGAGGGTTCAATTCATTATGATTCAAAAATAATCGCTTGTTAAAGATATTCTGCTATAATTTTACAACAAAATTCATTTTTAAACTCTTAAGTATTTTCTTAAGAGCCGGATCCCAATATTACGATTTTTGTTATCAAATTAGAATCAATAGGGAATATGGATTTTTCAAAACTGCCTCAATACAAACACCGTCACTTTGCTCCGGAAAAAATAGATCTTCAAAATAGAGAAGAAGTCATTAAATTTTATCAGCTTCTTTGGGAACGAGAAATTACTTCCCCAAGCGAGTTTGAGAATTGGCTTTTCGATTTATCAGAATTAGAGGCCGCCATTGATCAAGTGGGGTCGATTCTTTACATTCAAATGACCTGTCAGACGGATCACGAGATGTATGCCAGGAACTATCAAAAATTTATTGAAACGATTATTCCCACCTTAAAAGAGTTCGAACAAAAAATCAACCAAAAATACTTAAATCTATCGAATCGTTTCCCCTTGGATCAAAGAACATATTCGGTTTATGAACGTATGATCCAAACGGATGTTGAGCTTTTTAGAAAAGAGAATATTCCGCTTTTGACCCAATTACAGCTATTTTCGCAAGAGTATCAAACCATTTGCGGGGCCATGACCGTTTTCTTCCGTGGTCAGGAGTATACCCTTCCGCAGATGAATAAATTCTTGCATGAACAAGACCGGAGTTTAAGGGAAGAGGCTTACCGAATGATGGCCAGACGTCGTTTGCAGGACAAAGACCGCCTTGAAGAATTATTCGATAAGATGCTTTCTTTACGTCATCAAGTTGCCCTCAATGCCGGTTGCCGTAATTTTGTGGAATACCAATTTCGTGCTTATCGCCGGTTTGATTACACTCCCGAAGATTGTAAAAGATATCATAAGGTCATTGAATTAGAGGTTCTTCCTATCCTTCAAAAAATCATCGAAAAACGACAAAATCAAATGAGTTTGAAAAACCTTCGGCCGTGGGATATCCAATGCGATTCCTTAGGACGGTCTCCTTTAAAACCATTTGACAAGGTCGAAGAGCTTATTTCCAAAGTGAATAAAATTTTTTACCGGATAGATCGAGAACTAGGCACACAATTTTCCCGATTGGCTAAGATGGGACTACTCAATCTGGCGAGTCGCAAAGGCAAGGCCCCGGGAGGGTATCAGAATACTTTAGCGGAAGCCAGGGTTCCTTTTATTTTTATGAATGCCGTTGGCATAGATTACGACGTCAATACTCTTTTACATGAAGGGGGGCATGCCTTTCATGTTTTGGCTTGCCGACATCAGCCGCTTTATCATTATCGCCATGCCCCTATGGAATTTTGTGAGGTTGCCTCCATGAGCATGGAACTTTTAGGTTACGAATATATTGATATTTTTTATACTGATGAAGATAGTCAGCGGTCTCGGCAAATTCAGTTAGAAGGAATAATTCAAATTTTGATTTGGGTGGCCGTCATCGATGCCTTCCAACACTGGGTTTATGAACATCCCCAACATTCCCATCAAGAGCGTTCTCAAGCTTGGCTAAAGATTCACCAGCGTTTTGGCGGTGAATTTATTGATTGGAGAGGCCTTAAAGATATCCAGTCAAATCTTTGGCATCGCCAATTGCACATTTTTGAAGCCCCATTTTATTATATCGAATATGGGATTGCTCAGTTGGGAGCCCTGCAGTTGTGGTTGAATTATAAGAAAAACCCTAAGAAGACAATTGCACAGTACTCTCAAGGTTTATCGTTGGGAGGATCGCGTCCTTTAAAGGAATTGTTTCAAACCACGGGTCTTAAATTTGATTTTTCCAAGTCAACGATCAAACCCCTCGTTGAAGAATTGCAAAACAAACTTCATTTAAAGTGAAAAGAAGATTAACCTTGTTCTATGGAATATTTTAGGTAAAATAAAATTACTTTTATCAGTAGCATTTAAGAGCTTAAGTATGAGAAAACTGGTCATCTTCACTTTATCTTTTATCTTTATCGCAAATATCTTGAAAACAACCGAAGCCCAACAAGAATGGCAGAAAATTGATGATTTGGAAAGAAAGGTTGAGGCTTTGGAAAAATATATCGAAAAATTAAGGCCCACCCTTGATGGCCTCACTAAAAATTTACTTGAGAATATCGATGAGCGAATGGAGGCCTTGGCAGATAAAGTCATCGTCTTAAACCCGGTGTCTAAAAAATTTAGCAAGATTGAAACGAATGCCGGGGAGTTTCTCTTGGCGGTTCATAAGATGGAGAAAATTGAAAATGGTTATCGATTGGTCTTGCATATAGGCAATCCTAACCAAGCGGTTTATGGAGGAGTCAAACTTAAACTCCGATGGGGAAAAAAATGGGAAGCTAGTTTTATCAAACCAACCTATGAAGAGTGGAGAAGAAGCTTAACCATAGGGCAATATTCCTACCTTGGTTCTTTGGAATCCGGACGCTGGACCGAGGTGACTGTTGATTTAGTCCCTGCCCAATTTCAACAGATCGAATATATTGAATGTGAGATGGAGGTTAATACGATCCAGTTACAAAAAGTAAATACTTTGTAATCTTAAAGGAAAAGCAAATAATAAAGGATATTTAACAGATGAGAAAAAATTCTTTGAAAATCCTGTCTTTCCTGGGATTGATGATTCTTTCCTTAAATTCCCAGCTTAAGGCCGATGAGAATGTTTTAGGTTTGGATAGCAAAGCCCTTTATGACATTTATATTGGGGCCAATGACGCGGGGGTTTGGGCTATTAAGAATGTGGAAATCATCGGATTTCGTCAAATCAATGAGGTTGAATTCTTGGTTATTCGGGTGGATTATTTTGATGCCAAACGATCAGAGGGACTGATTCGTTATGATTATGTTCGCGCCGTCCTTCCTTCCAACAAAAGTATCCAGGTGGAAGGTTCACAGAATATCCAATATCGATAAAGGTGGTTTTCAATGGTTAATAAAGAACAATTCAATGGCAAAAGGGTTATTCTCAAAGAAGGGCGGTTTTTCCGGTTTCTCTCTCAAAATCTTTGGGAATATTTTGAGAGAAGTAATTGCACTGGCATTGTCATCATCGTGGCCATTACCGATGATCAAAAGGTCATTTTGACAGAACAGTATCGAGTCCCTGTGAGTAGAAATGTGATAGAATTTCCCGCTGGTTTGGTTAATGATCTTCGATCAAACACGGGAGAATCCCTTAGGAAGGCAGCCCAACGAGAGTTGCTGGAAGAGAGCGGATTTAGGGCGGAAAAATTCACCAAGATCATAGAGGGGCCTACCTCCGCTGGCTCATCTTCGGATATTGTCACTATATTCCGGGCAGAAAAACTACGAAAAATGGGAAAAGGGGGAGGAGATGAAACCGAAGCCATTAAGGTTCATGAAATTCCCCTCTCCCAAATTGAGCAGTGGCTTGAAAAAAAGCGGGAGGCAGGCTGTCTGGTTGATCCTAAAATTTATGCTGGACTTTATTTTTTAAGAAAATATAATGAATAAATATTAGTCCTTAAACTAAGCGGTTTGATCATCTAAAGGAGTGGAGCATGGTTAAAATTACTGAAATCTTGGGAGAAGAAGCGAAAAGCCTTCTTGAGCATAAATGTAAAACGATCCCTAAAGAGGACTTGACTTTACCGAGCCCGGATTTTGTCGATAAGGTTTTTGCCCAAACCGATAGGCCTAATAATGTTTTAAAACATTTAAATTGGTTATTTCACCATGGAAGACTGGTGGGAACAGGGTATCTTTCCATTCTTCCCGTAGATCAGGGGATTGAGCATTCAGCGGGGGCGTCTTTTGCTCCTAATCCCATCTATTTTGACGCGGAAAATATTGTCAAGTTGGCCATCGAAGGAGGGTGTAATGCGGTTGCCTCCACCTTAGGGGTCTTGGGATTGGTTTCGCGGAAATATGCACATAAAATTCCTTTTATCGTTAAGATTAATCATAATGAATTTTTAACGTATCCTAACAAATATGATCAAATCCTTTTTGCTAATGTTGAACAAGCCTTTCAAATGGGCGCAGCGGCTGTTGGCGCCACTATTTATTTCGGTTCGGAAGAAAGCAGTCGCCAGATCATAGAAATCTCTAAGGCCTTTCATCGGTCTCACGAATTAGGGATGTTTACTGTTCTTTGGTGCTATTTACGAAATGCGGCTTTTAAAAAGGATAATGTAGATTATCATACCTCGGCTGATTTGACCGCTCAGGCCAATCATCTGGGGGTGACCATAGAAGCCGACCTCATTAAACAAAAACTGCCTACTAACAACGGCGGATATACGGCCCTTAAATTTGGTAAAACTCATAAATTGGTTTATGAGAAATTAAGTTCCGACCACCCTATTGATTTAACTCGTTACCAGGTTGCCAATTGTTATATGGGCAAAATTGGTTTGATTAATTCGGGTGGTGCAGCGGAAGGCGAAGGCGATTTGTCGGAAGCGGTGAAAACGGCAGTTATTAATAAGCGTGCGGGAGGAACGGGACTGATATCCGGACGCAAGGCTTTCCAGAGACCTATGAAAGAAGGGGTCAAATTGCTGAATGCTATCCAGGATGTTTATCTTTCCGATGAGGTGACGATCGCCTAATGGTTTATTAATGTCTGATTTTTTCCAAAGAGGAATTCGATTTTAACAATCCCCCAGATTGAAGTAGGGGCACGGCATGCCGTGCCCCTACTTTTATTATCTGCAGTAGAAACTACGCCCATAAGGGCGTAGAGTGAAAGACTTCCGCTATTGAACATAACAGTGAAATAGCGGACAAGCGAAGCTTGAATTTTAAATAAATGCTACGGCCGTGAGGCCGTAGATATTTACTTTAAACCTTTTTATGAATCATGCAATTTTATTAATATTTTGTCCTGATCGTAAAGGGATTACCGCCTCCATAACAAATTTTATTTACAAAAATAACGGTAACATTGTCCATGCCGATCAACACATTGATGAACAGACCAATACCTTTTTTATGCGAATTGAATGGGAACTTAAAAAGTTTGAGATTAAAAAAGAAAAAATTGGTATTTCTTTTCAACTGATCGCTAGGAAATTTAATATGAGTTGGGATCTCTTTTTCTCAGATGATCTACCCCGGGTTGCTATTTTTGTTTCTCGACATTTGCATTGTTTAAATGATCTTTTGTATCGATATAAAACCGGTCAGTTCCGCTGTCAAATTCCTTTGATCATCAGTAACCATCCGGAAGCGAAAAATCTCATCCTAGGGACAGATATCAAATTTCATGAATTCCCCAAAACAGAAGAGAATAAAGTCAGTCAAGAAAAACTCGAGATGCGACTTTTGAAAAAAGAAAAGATTGACTTAATTATCCTCGCTAGGTATCAACAAATTTTTACCGAACATTTGCTTAATCAATTCCCCAATAAAATTATTAACATCCACCATTCTTTCCTACCCGCTTTCCCAGGGAAAAAACCTTACACACGCGCCTATGAGAAGGGAGTGAAGATCATTGGTGCAACGAGCCATTATGTCACTCAGGACCTTGATCAAGGTCCCATCATTGAACAAGATACAATGCGGATGAGCCATCGGGATACATTAAAAGACCTTATCCAAAAAGGACAAGATTTGGAAAAATTGGTTTTGAGTCGAGCTGTCCGCTGGCACTTAGATCACAAAATTCTCTCTTACAACAATAAAACCGTGATTTTTGATTGAAGGGTTTTTCGGTAGTGTCAAAAGTTCTATGAAGAATCCATATAGCAAGGGGTTGAAGA
>CAYJXI010000061.1:0-14563 GCA_964374105.1 uncultured Planctomycetales bacterium | reverse complement strand
TATCTTCAACCCCTTGCTATATGGATTCTTCATAGAACTTTTGACACTACCGAAAGGATCATTTTTAAAAAAATTATTTGTCAAACTCATACCTAAATCCCATCCTGATTTCATTGTTGGCGCATATATCTAACCCATTTTTGCTCTAAATCGAATAGTGTTTCAAGCTGGGTTGGATAAGCTGATCTCAATGCCTGTTCAAATGTTTTCCCATCTCGCAAATTTCGACAGAATTTTCCCAAGGCCTCACTCCCATACGTTTTAATAAGAAATTCAATGGCCGATAAACTTTGTGAATAAAAAATTTTTATCTTTTGCGGATCATCTTCATTCTGAGGGTCCCAATTGTGTAAATCAGGGAATCTTATGTATTGCCCCCGTTTGACCAGAAGCCTCATCATTTGATTAGCAATTTGACTTTTATATTTCTCCTGCAATTGGGCTATCCCTTCATCAAACCAAAGAGGGATAGCCTCTTCTTGGGGAATAAAGTCATGCAAGATCAAATGGCTGATCTCATGCGGTAGAGAAGCATCCAAAAAATCTTGTTCTTGTCGGAACGTAACGATCATCCTGGTTTTAAAAAAACGTCGCTCTCTATGCACATATCCTTTTGACCATTGGGGCTGGCCGGTATTCTCAAGGAAAGACGATTGCTGAGCGAATAAAATGATTTTCACACGTTCCTCCCATGTCCAAAACTCAGAATATCGAGTAAACCCAATTTGCCGTCCAATTTTCCGATAATAATCTTCAGCCTTTTGCAAAATAAGCTGGGCAAAATCTTTATCGAATTTCGATTCATAGAAGACAATAAAATGCGTTTCCTTTAAATTCTGCCAAGTTTGCTCAACCTGTTGAATAAATGTGGGACTTAAGACACCCCAAAATCGGCGGAGTTGAAGAAATCCCTTCTGCCGATCCGTCCTAACATCGGCAGCAACATCCAGTCCACTCATTAAGAAAATTGAAAGAAGGAAATAATAACGGATGTTCAGATGATAAGCCTCTTTCTATCGAATAACAATCATGCCTATTTTTTATAGTGATGACTTCTAACAGTTGTTAACGAGCCAGAACATCTAACTGAAAAATTGGTAACAACATAGCCATCACAATAAAACCTACGATCAAACCAATCGTCAAAATCATCAAAGGCTCTAAAAGAGTTGTCATGATTTTGATTATTTCATTGGTTTCTTGCTCATAAGATTCCGCAATATCGTGAATGGTCTCACTCAAGTTTCCACTCTCTTCACCCACCGAAATCAAATCACCCATCATGGATGGGATAAGACTTTTCTCTTTGATACTTTGACTCAAAGAACGTCCAGCTATGAGATCTTCCTGGCATTTCATCAACTGCTCTCTGATCAAATCATTATTGATGATGGGAATCGATAACTGCATAGCCCGGACAATAGTCACACCGCTTTTTAATAAGAGTTCAAGTGTCCGGCAAAACCTTGCCAATTCAATATGCAACAAAAAATTTCCTAAGTAGGGTACTTTAAGTTTGATTTGGCTCTTAAATCTTTTTCCTTGTTTGGTATTGCCCCATTTCTGGAAGATAAAAAAGAAGAATACAACTCCCACAATAATCGAGGCGGCATGATTCAACAGAAAAACACTTAAGCCTATGAGGAAAGTTGTAGAAACGGGCAAGGTTTGTTTAAAGTTTTCATACAGGTTCATCATCTTGGGCATGACAAAGGTGAGAATAAAAATGACCGTTCCCGCTCCTAAAAGAGCCATGAGGATGGGATAGGCCAAAGCCGTTCTTACCTTACTGGCAATTTCTTCTTGCCGACGCAGATATTCCGCCATATCCAAGATGGTCTCCCTTAAATGCCCGCTCTCCTCTCCCGCCTTGACCAAAGTAATATACAAAAAGGAAAAAATATGTGGATACTCTGCCAACGCTTCAGAAAACGATTTTCCTTCCTTTAAGCCATAACGGATATTCTGAACAACAAGTTGAAAATGACGGTTCTTAATTTGCGCGGTAATGATCTCTAAAGCCCTGAGAAGCGAAACCCCGGCCTTAAGGAGATTCACAAGTTGTCGACTAAAGACAAAAAGTTCTTGAGTTGAGACTTTACCCCTTCTTAAGAAATCCCGTTCAGAAAAGGATTGACTCTCATCCTTAATGGTCATGGGAACCAACCCCAATTGGTTAATTTTATCAACGGCATCGTTTTTATCAGCGGCCAGGATATGCCCCGAAACCGTTTCGGCATTCTTCTTTTTAGCCTTATATTGAAATACCGGCATCTTGAAGATCCTCTTCCGTTAAATTGGAACTGATAAATTTTACGGGATTTCCACTTGCTGGCCAGTCTGCGCTGATCTTATCTTTATAAACTGTTCAATTTTGGCACGATCCGAACTTGAGATATCCAGATAATAAGCAACGAGATTATACATGGAAGAGAGATTATCATCTTCTACCCGACAGATTTTTGCCAGACAATCGATGCTGCGTTCGTTTCTTTCCAGATGAATTTTTAAATCCAAAATAGTGCCAACGGCCAAGGGATAGCCAGAAACAAACCGAACCCCTCCGGCACTGAGATCTTTCGTCAAAGAAGAATGCTCCACTTTATCAACAATGAGTTGAGTGGGGTCTTTAGGGTCTTGTTTGACAATGGCATAACGAATCCCAAGCTTTTCCTTTATGCGAGGATAGACCCGAGAATCATATTCATTCTTCACAACTAAAGTCTCGGGATTAATTTTGCGGGAAAAAACCTGCCGATTATCTATCGGAGGGATCTCCTGGGCTGCCACTACCGGAACTTCTTCTTCCCTCTTCGAATATTCGTCCTTCTCGGTAGCATTCATGACCTCCATGGGAGTGGTCAACCCATCCAGGACCTTACGCCATCCATCCTGTCGTAAGGTCATCATCCCATGACGCATGGCCAATTGCTTGATAGAATCAGCCCGCCGTTTCTCTAAAATAGCGGTTCGGATTTCTTCATCGATAACTAAAATTTCATAAATGGCGGTACGCCCATAAAAACCCGTCTGATTACATTGATCGCACCCCCGGCCGCTATAGATTTTAACCGGATCTTTCTTTTCCATTTTAAGAGCCTGAGCGATTTCCTCGCGAACTTCTAACATAGGAGTTTTCACTTCTTCTTTACATTGAGGACAAATAACGCGGACCAATCTTTGTGCGACAAAGGCCTCAATGCTGGAGGCAACCAAAAACGGTTCAACCCCCATATCAACAAGACGGGTGATACCACTGGCGGCATCGTTGGTATGCAGCGTCGAAAAAACCAAATGACCTGTTAAGGCGGTGCGGATAGCAATCTCGGCTGTTTCCAAATCCCGAATCTCCCCGACCATAATAATATCCGGATCATGGCGCAGGACACTCCTTAAGCCTCTTGCGAAATCAAACTCCACCTTCGGATTAATTTGGATTTGGGTGATTCCTTCCAATTCATATTCAATCGGGTCTTCCAGGGTGATCATCTTTCGATCAGCGGAATTCAGTTCATTTAAACATGCATACAGAGTGGTTGTCTTCCCACTTCCCGTTGGCCCAGTAACCAAAATAATCCCATGCGGCTTTTTAATGAGCTGGCGGAAGAGATTAACATTTTTCTTTTCCAGGCCCAATTTTTCCAAACTGAAAAACATAACCTTGGTAGGCAAAATCCGAATCACCATGCTTTCTCCATGAGGGGTGGGGATGGTGGAGATCCTTAAATCCAAATCTTGTTCCTTGGTATTCACCACCGCACTTCCATCCTGCGGTAAACGTCTCTCTACGATGCTCAGATTGGCTATAATTTTAATTCGGGAAATTATCGAAAGCAAAAATTGCCTCACTGCCGCAGGGATATTGGCATCGACCAAAACCCCATCAATCCGATAACGGACCCGCACTTTGTTCCGGTAGGGTTCAATATGAATATCGGTTGCCCGTTTCTTATAGGCCTCCAATAAAATTTGATTAACCAATTTGGAGATACTGGCCTCATCTGTTTCTTTTTCCAGCTCTTCTACTTTTGAGGAATAAATCGGTTCTGCTGCTGCGTCTTTAGGTATTTCCTTCACCAAACGTTCTATCGTATCTGCAGCCAGACCATAATACTTATTCAAAGCATCAAAGACATCCGTTTCTCTGGCAAGGACTATTTTAGGCTCCAGGCCAAGATGAACTCTGATTTCATCCTGATATTTGACATCCAACGGTGAAGAACTGGCCAAAAGGATGGTCCGATTTTCAATCTTGATCGGCATAAATTTATAAAACCAGGCAAAACGCACCGGGACTCGATCAATAACTGATTTTTCAATGCTCATACTCTTCAGATTGATGAGGGGTAATTGAAAAAGGGAAGATAAGGCTTCTAGAATTTCCTTTTCGGAAGCTAAATGTCGGTTAAGAAGGAAGCTTTTAAGACTTTCATTGCTGGATTGGGCTTCGTTAAGATATTTTTCCGCTACCGTTTGACTGAATAGACCTCGCTTGACCAATTCTTCAGCCAACATTCTATCTATTTGTTTAATCATAAAAAATTTCTGGAATCAGTTTTTTAAACCTCCTTGATCACTTTGATCCTCATTCTTAGTTTTATTGACAAACTTAAAACTTTTTAAGATTAAATCTTGGGTCCTTTACCTATCATATAAAAGTCGGATGGCTTAGTTTTATCGTAATGACCACCGAAAATTTTCTCTACCCCCTCTAAAGTCTCTTCCACGGAAACGTATTGCCCTTTTTTCCCAGTGAAAACCTCACTGACATGAAAGGGCTGGGTCATAAAATTTAACAATCTCTGGGCTCGACCGTAAATCAGACGGTCTTCTTTATTCAATTCCTCAACCCCGATGACGGCGACAATCCTTTTTAAACTATTATATTTATTGAAATGTTGAATAACCTTTTGAGCTAAATCAAAATGCCGTTTCCCTACCACAAAGGGATCCAAATTCCCGCAAGAGCTCTGCAAAGGATCGATAGCCGGATACATCCCCCTTTGAATTAAATCGCGGGACAGAACCACTGACCCATCCAGATAACTAAAAATGGCCACAACCGCCGGATCCGTCATGTCATCGGCAGGAACGTAAACGGCTTGCAGGGCGGTGACCGATCCCCCTCCTGCGACAGAACGAATTCTCTCCTGGACACCGCTGACTTCCGAGGCCAAAGTGGGTTGGTATCCCGTTTCCGCGGGAACCCGTCCCAGAAGTGTTGAGACCTCCTGTCCTCCTTGAATAAATCGATACAGATTATCCATGAACAAAAGCACATCTTTATTCTTAGCTTGTAAATACTCCGCCAAGACAATGCCGGTGTTGACAACCTCGGCCCGTGCCCCGGGGGGCTGATCCATTTGTCCAAAGGTGAGCATGACATTCTTTAACAGTCCAGAATCCTTCAATTCATGATAAAGTTCATTTCCCTCTCGAATCCGCTCCCCAATACCCGCAAAGACACAAGCCCCGCCGTGTTTTTTAACAATATTGTTGATCAACTCCAAGATGACAACCGTCTTCCCACAACCCGCGCCTCCGATGATTCCCGTTTTGCTTCCCTTGACCAAGGGATACAAAAGATCAATATATTTCATCCCTGTCTCAAGGATTTCCGGTTTGGCGGCATTCTTTTGGGTGAGGTCAAATCCTTGGGCCTGTTTAAGTACCCGAACCGGTCGGGTAGGAGCATCAATGGGTCCTTGACGATCAATGGGAGATCCGACCGCATCCATGATACGTCCAAAATTGGCATCTCCTACAGGGACAGAAATGGGTTGGAAGGTGTTATAGCAGAGGGCATTCTGCTGCAAGTTGAGTGTATCCATCAAAGAAACAGTCCTGACAACATGTTGGCTCAAGTGTTCCGCTGTCTGCAAAATGACTTTCTTCTTCTCAAAATTATAGACCTCCACCACATCAAAAAGGGCGGGTATATCACTAATACTTTCAAAATAAATGTCCACCACGGGTCCTTGAACCGAGATAATACGACCCAAACCTCTTCGATGCTCTTTTGGTTTAGACTCTCGAGTCTGGGTGGACTCAGAAACAGGGGTATTTTCTGTTTGAGAGTGAGGATTGATTGTATTATTAGGATTCGAAGAATTTTGTTGTTCCAAATTTCTTCTCCTATTATGAATTTAACGTTTGGTCATCATCCGGGATGTGAAAACTTCCCTCATACTTTTGTCAATATCCCCTTTTCTGGCCTTGCCAAAGGCTGCGGCGATCCCTTTTTTGTCTTTCTTCATTTTTTGAACACTGGCCTCCAGCTGCTGGGATTGTGCGGCCGCCTCCGAAATAGATGTGTCATGCAGGATTTCATACAGACGGCAGACCAGCCACATATCGGCCAGATAACTAATGATATCAATGGGATCAGATTCCAAAATAACCGATTCAATGGAATCGACAAATTCGGCTTGTTTGATCAAAAGCTCATCACAGGGAAGGAGTTTGACAGTCCTGGGTTTCTGAAGGTTAAAATTTTTTGACCAAGGATAGGCTACCAAAATTTTTCCTAATCGATTCGCCATCACTTCCCCAATAGCAAAATCTTTAATACGAATGGCTAGTTCGTAAAGTCCGGTTTCTTCGATGTCAACAAAGGTTTTCATATTAGGCTGAATTTTTCCCAACTTTTCTACTCCCTTTCGCCCCACCATGATCAGGGTGCTGTTGGGATATTTTTCTTTCTCGGCTAAAATGTGTCGAATGGTTTTAGCGTTAAGATCCCCCATAAACCCTGCCTCGGAAGTGACTCCCACAATTCCCACATTGGGATTATCATTGGAGACTAAAGGATGCCGTACCGAAGATAAACTAATCATCCGGAAGAATTCCACAAAAGACTCCCCGAATCTCGCAAACCGATCTTTACGGCTGGCTAACTCATGAAACTTGGTATCGGCCACATCTTTGAGAACCTGGATAATCTCCACCAATTCGGTGATATCTTCCAAGTCATTTTTTATTTTCATAGCCTTACCCATTTAAGAATCCTCTTTAAGTTTTCCTCTTATAACCACCTTGTCCGGCCAATTTGGAACACAGGACATTCCTCATAATTTCAATAAACCCTTATCGATCAATTCTTTCAATTCTTCCCCCTTCTTTTTAACCAGACTTTGGAAACTTCCATTGAGGCTTAGACTTCCGAATCGTAAGACGATTCCGCTGATAATCTTTGGGTCCGAGGTAATGTTCAACTTAATCGTCCGGTTTAACTTTTTTTGCAGGATATCGGTTAACTTTTTATTTAATCCCTCTGAGAGAGGCAAGGCGGTAACGACCTCCGCCGATGTGATCTCATCGGCAATCATCGACATATCAACTTTATCCAATCCGTCCAAAAAGACCATAACGAAATTTTCATGAAAGGCGTCCAGCGATTTTTGGCTTAAGATTTCATTGAGAAGAAGAGTCGTGAAATCCATGGCCTTAATATCCATTTCTCGCTCTAACACCTTTCGCATATCATCTTTGGTCTTTTGCGCCTTGGCAATGATCTCTTCTCCATCCTGCCGAGCTTTGGTTAAGATCTTCTCGCGTTCTTGTTTGGCTTTTTCTTCGGCTTGGTCTTTCATTTTAACCACCAGTTGATCGGCTTCGGCTCGACGTTTATTCAATTCTTCGCTGGCCTGTTTGATTTTTTCGTTGAGTTCAGTTTGTTTGGCGCGGACTTGCTCTGTTTCTCGGTTCAAACGATTGACTGCTCCTTGGGTGCTTTCAAATAGAACCTTCCACAAGACAAAAATCAAAACACCGCAGATCACAAAGGTGAGAATTATGAATTGAACTAAAAGCATCCAATTCATAAAAATATTCTCCTTTTTTCTAACTGACTAATTGCTTTTATTGCTCTTTTTATTAAAAAAAGATACCAAGCTCCTAAAACACCGATCAATGGTCTCATCGTAGTCCTCACTTATGGATTAATCCTCCGCGACAAGAATCTTAAAAAATGCGATCAACAAGGTAAAAGACACAATTTCAATGATAGCCAGTTTTATAACCACACTCGTCTGGATGGCCGGCGTTTTACTGGGGAAACGACCCAGCTTCGTAATAAATTTACAGCCTAACCACCCTGCCGAAATGCAAGGAATGAGAATTAAAACAAAAAAAATCACAATGAATACTATGGCCTCGCTACTCATATTTTAACCTGGCTTTAAGTTACTTGCCAAACAACTGGAAGACAATCAAAATGGCGATAATCGAAATAGCCTCCACAAAGATCAACATCACCACCATGCCCATAAAAATTTTTGATGCGGCCGATGGATTTCGGCTCAAGGCCTTGATCACCGAATACCCTAAAACGGCAATCACAATCGATGGGCCTAAAACGGCAATCAACATAATAGAAATAATTAATAATGTCTCTCCCCATTGCATAGGAATTTACTTTTTCAAATCAGCCGATTAAGTGATATTCACCTTATCACTTTCTTCGAGGACAATATCTTCCTGCTTTTTAAATTTCGTCGGCCGGATCCTTTCAATCTCCTCCACCAAGACGATACAATCATTAGCAAAAAATTTGACAATCCCAAATTTGATGGGAACAGCTTCCCTCCAGTTTAAAATGATGTTCCCCTGTTGTAATATCGCCAGAACAGGGAAATGATAAGGTAACACTTCAAATTCTCCTTTGTCCCCTATAAAGAAGGCGCTCTCTACTTCGTTTTGATACAACAAGGCCTCCGGCGTCATAACGGAAATCTTAAACGTCGATTTATAAGTCACCATGATCTTCTCTCCTCCTTAACTTTTTTTTCGGGCCAGGGAAGTTATTCCTTCTTCGTTGTTGCTTGATCAAGAACATCCACCCCCACACCACTGGCGGTTTCTTCTTCTTCCGCCTCTTCTTTGGGCCGCTTGGATATAACTTCCTCAAGATAAGTGGCTAGGACCTGATCAATAATTTTTTTCATATCATCATCCAGGTCTCTTTTTTCTCGTAATTTCTTCAACAATTCCGGTTGTTTCTTTTTGAAGTAATCAAAAATCTCCTGCTGAAAAATATTAATCTCATCTATGGTTAATTCATGCAATAATTTTTTATTATAGGCATAAAGGATAATCACCATGGCCTCCATCGCCACCGGTTGTCCCGGGCCTTGTTTGAGAAACTCCGTTAAAATACTACCGGTTTTTAATTGGTGTTCGGCCTCTTCGGATTGCCCGGACGTTTTGAGTTTGGAAACCCGCAAGACCTCGCGATACTGCAGGTACTCCAATCGTAAGGGTGCCGCCAATTTCTTAATAATCGGCCATTGGACCTTACTTCCTACCCGTGAAACTGACAAACCCAAATCCACCGCCGGCTTTTGGCCTTCTCCAAATAGGGGGGCACTGACCATAATCTGTCCGTCCGTCATGGAAACCAAGTTAGATTGAACGTAACCGGTTAAATCTCCTTCGAGTGTTTCCACAATAGGCAAATGGGTCATTGAACCCCCGCCAAATTCTTTCGATAAGAATGCCGCCCGTTCTACCAACTTGGAATGAAGATAAAAGATATCACCGGGATAAGAGTCGCGACCCGGAGCACGTTCCAAAAGAAGCGAGATCTCGCGATACGCCCAGGCATGTTTAGTAAAATCATCCAAGACAACCAAGACATCTTTTCCCTTCAACATAAAGTGTTCTCCAATTGAACAAGCAACATAAGGAGCCAGATACAGCTGTCCCGGCGGGGCAGCTGCGGTTGCAGAAATAATGACGGTATAGTCAAAACATCCTTTATCCAGAAATAACTGCACCACTTTTCCTAAAGACGATTGTGCTTTCCCAATGCAACAATAAATACAGATGACTCCCGTATGACGCTGGTTAATAATGGCATCTGTCCCTATGGTTGTTTTTCCGGTCATTTTATCTCCTAAGATCAATTCTCTTTGTCCCAGACCAATGGGGATCATCGTATCAATAACTTTAAGCCCTGTTTCCAGAGTCTTAGTAAGAATTGCTCTTTGTAAAATGGAAGGAGCTTCCACAAAAATCGGACGCATACCATCCGCTTCCAGCGGTCCCAGACCATCCATCGTTTCACCCAAAGGATTGACGATTCGACCTAAGAATTTATCACCTACCGCGGTTTCAAAAGGTTCCAAGGTTGCTAAGGCTTTATCCCCAGTCTTCAAATGGGACTGCTGGCGAATGATGAGAACATGGGCTTCCTCTTGATTAAATCCCACCACCACTCCTTTGGTACCATAGCCAAATCGTATGATCTGACCATTAATACAGTTTTTAAAACCCTCACAAATCACAATACATCCTCGGATAACTCGAACGTTTCCTTCTTCTGTATATCGTAATTCCTCCATGGGTTTCCCTCCTCTAATACTAATATATTATATCTTCTTGTGAATTCCTATGTTTGGTAATCTTGTTAGCGATTATATCAAATCGATTTGGGAATACTATGATAAATTAAAAAAATCTTCTTTATTATTTTATCGTCAATTAGGTCCCAGCTTTTCCGGGTTCTACCCCGGGTTTCGGGACCTCCTTGATTTGTTCACCAGTTTTCACTCCCATTTCTTCTCCCATAACCTTAGAACGTTTCGACCATATGAAGAAATTGAGGGAAGTAAAGAAACCAACAAAGATAAGGGTACCAAAAATAACCCGCCAGGTCTCGTTCACCGAGATTCCTTTTTTGAATAACGCCTCAGACAGGGCGGCTATGCCCCGCAGGCCCTTCATACGTTGCAAAATGTTTTTAACCTTTCCCTTCTCAATCTGTTCTAGCTTTCTCGCTCGAACAATATGCAACATTTGTTCCAGTCGTTCCAGGTATTCTTCTAGTTTCTCAAATCGATTCAAGTTGACGCGATAAACTCCAATGTATTCTTGGGTCGGATATTCTTTGGCCTGAGAATCTTTGATCAATTGGGCTTGCCGTTTGATTTGATCGTAAAGGTACTGCCCGCTGGCCGCATACATGGAACCAGCAATTTCCTTCATGGCCACCCCCGCCTTTTCTTCAATAGTCTCGATTTTGGAGTTAGGAATATACCAAATATTCTTGATAACAATTACATATTTTTTAACTTCGCCAGGATTAAATTTCTCTTCTTTCGTTAAATAGGCCCGCTGGGTCTTTTCATCATACCGGATATCAAATCCGGCATTTTCAATAACGTGTTCCGCCCTGATTTCTTTAGGGAGGTAATGTTTATGCTTAACAAGTTTCTCTTCTTTTTCCAGAGGGTTTTTGACCTCTATAACAAATTTGATGGTTTTTGCCGTTTCTTCTTTAATGGCCTTTGCCTCACTTGGCAGATAATCCAGATTAAAGACATCTCCCTTGATCCCTTCCAATATTTCGGCATAGGCGCGGTACTCTTCAATTCTTCTGTCGACATTTTCAGAATAATTTTCTTGCTGGGCTAAGATATAATCCAGTTTTTGATGGATTCTGTCTTTGGCGACCTCTGCCTCTTTAATACGCTCTTTATCCTTAAAAAGTTTCAAATTTTCATCTAACTGACTTTTGAGAAGATTGATCTCTTCTTCCGTGATCTTCCACACATCCTTAACTTTGATGCTCAATGTTTTTGATTCCTTAGGTTGAAACATACTAAGGCCATGAGCAAAATAGGAACCTTTATCCACATCATAATCAATTTTCAAGACTCCCGAATCTACAATATCCTCTAGCGTTAACTCCTTGGGGAGATCATATTTCACCTCAATTTCTTTCGCCTTGTCAACAGAGGCATTCACCGCAATAAGATTGATCGTTAAATCCGCCTTGACTTGGGAAATAAAAAAAGAGTTAAGAAAAATCAAATAAAACAATATGATCTTAAATCTTTTTGATAACTTAGCCCGTATTCTTAATTTATTCACTTTCAAACCAGGATTTGACAACGACATCTTGTGTTTCCATGGATTCCTTAATGGCATTGAGTTTAGCGTTGATCTCATCAAGTTTTTCATAGACGTTGGCTTCCTCTTTCGCTTCTTCTTCCGACAGACCTTCGACTTTGATATCTTCCCCTTCCAGGCCAGCGGCCTTGGCGCTTTCATTCACAAAATTACTTAATGAGGAAAGAATGTCTGACGCCGTTTTCCCAACTTCCACCTGACTTTCCGAAATGATTTCGGAGGCCTTTTTAAGCTCCTGCAGAGCGGCTTCGAGATTTTGCAATTTGCCATAGGCCGTGGGTGTTTGTCCTTTGGCCCCTAACTCTTTTCTAGCCCCTTGGACCTCTCCTAAAGCGGCCTCCGCACTGCTTTTGGCTTTCTTGGCATTCTCCTTGATATCCTTTAACTTGGAAAGTTCTCCAAAGATTGTCTGAGAAGTGTCTGTATCAGTGGTTGTTCCTAATAACTTCTCTAAAGTATCAACGAAATCGATAATCTCTTTTAAATCCCCAAAGACAGAACTCACGGTTGCGGCATCCGTAGTTTTTCCTAGATTGGTTTCTACGGTTGTCACCTTCGTTAAAATAGAACTCACATCCGCGGCTAACGATGGACCGGTATTAATGGATTTGACCTCCGCTAAGACTCCTGCGACCTTGCCAAACAAGGTATTGGTGCTGCTGGTATCCGAGGTGGTCCCTATGGTTGTATTCAAAGAATTGATGGTTGATAGAATGCTAGAGACGTTACTGACCAAAGTTCGGGCATTGTTGGCCAGATAAGAGATATCACTCCAGTTAATGTTGGCCGCAGTCATGGAAGCCAGATCAGACCAATTGATGCCGGAGCTGCTACTTAACCCCAGGTCGGTCCAATTGATGCCTGTCCCGGACAAATAAGCGATATCACTCCAATTGACTCCCACTGTTGACATCATCCCAATATCATTCCAGTTGATTCCCGCTGTTGCCATTTCACTGATGTTATTCCAATTGATCCCGGCATCACTTAATAAATCGATGTCGAGCCAATTAATTCCTGCCGAGGACATTGTTTCTATACTGGACCAATTGACCCCTATATCCGATAACACATCAATATCTACCCAGTTAATGCCAGTTCCGGTCATAACGGTCAGATCATTCCAATTGATTCCCGCAATTGTCAAAGCATTGATATCGACCCAATTGATTCCGGAAGAACTTAAGACTTGCATATCTGTCCAATTGATGCCGGCCGTAGATAGAATATTGATATCTGCCCAATTTATTCCTGCTTCGGAAAGAACACCCAAATTGTCCCAGTTAATACCTACGTCAGACATTTCATCAATATTGGACCAATTAATCCCACTATCAGTTAAGATTTCCACATCCAACCAATTGATCCCGGCTTGAGTTAAGCTATTCAAATCCATCCAATTAATACCCGTCTCACTGATGACTTCAATATCCAGCCAATTGATACCACTATCACTTAAGCTATCCACATCCACCCAGTTGATCCCACTCGTGCTTAAGACACCCAAATCTACCCAATTAATCCCCAGGTCACTTAAGACATCCACATCCAACCAATTGATCCCAGCGGTAGATAAATCGTTTATATTAGCCCAGTTGATCCCTGCATCCGTCATCATATCTAAATCCATCCAATTGATTCCACTGTCACTCAAGATATCCACATCTAACCAATTGATCCCCACATCGCTTAACACATCCATATCTAACCAATTGATCCCGGCCGTTGTCATGTCATTGATGCTCGTCCAATTGATACCTGAATCACTTAAGACTTCTACATCCAGCCAATTGATCCCTGTATCGCTTAAGACATCAATATCCAACCAATTGATTCCCGCATCACTTAATACATCAATATCTATCCAGTTAATGCCGGCCGTGGAAATATCGTTCACACTCAGCCAGTTGATCCCTTGATCACTCAGTACGTCAATGTCTACCCAATTGATCCCGCTATCAGTAAGGTAATCAATATCCGTCCAATTGATCCCTGTCTTGCTTAACATCTCCAGATCTAACCAATTGATTCCTACGTCACTGAAGACATCAATATCCAACCAATTGATACCCGCATGGGTTAAGGTATCCAGATCTACCCAATTGACTCCCGCATCAGACAACACATCCACATCCAACCAGTTGATCCCACTGTCACTCAACACATCGATATCCAACCAATTGATGCCGGCGGTACTTAAATCACTCACGCTCACCCAATTGATCCCCGCATCAGTTAACATATCAATATCTATCCAATTAAGCCCACTGTCACTTAAGACATCCAAATCCAGCCAATTAATTCCGCTATCACTTAGAGCATCAATATCTAACCAGTTAATTCCTATATCGCTTAAGACGTCCACATCTAACCAATTGATCCCAGAATCACTTAAGATATCTATGTCTAACCAATTGATCCCGCTGTCGCTTAACACATCCACATCTTCCCAATTGATCCCGCTGTCACTTAACACATCCATATCTAACCAATTAATCCCCGCTGTACTCAAATCACTCACACTCAGCCAGTTGATCCCTTGATCACTCAGTACGTCAATGTCTACCCAATTGATCCCCGTATCACTTAACACCTCCACATCCAGCCAATTCACCCCCGTATCACTTAACACCTCCACATCCAGCCAATT
>CAYJXI010000060.1:0-14966 GCA_964374105.1 uncultured Planctomycetales bacterium | reverse complement strand
TACACAAAGGTTATCATTTTTTCCCTCTGTGTTGCACTTCGTTATTGAACTGGGTTAATCTCAATTATTAGTTTATCAAAAATTCCTCAGTGAATTCAACCTTATTTTTTGGGATTCTCTCAATAAAGAGGGAAATTCTCAAAACGACTTAAAGATGAATACAATTTGACAAACAATTTTAGACAGGGTTATGGGATTTTAACAAAAAAGCTAGCGGAAGGCACTGTTACCCTCCGCTAGCCGTGGCTGGTGACGAGCAAACACAAGCAGTCTAAGTCAGGGTTACTGACTTTTTGGGGGAGAAAGATTTATTAAACCAAATAATATTTATTTTTAGGGTATGACAAAATTCTACTTTAAAGAGATAGCGGTCCTGTGTCATAAAAAACGCCCCTCGCACACGAAAGGAAAACCGCTCACTCAGCAATTTCGAATCAAAGGATTTCTTAATAAATATTTCTGGATCAGCAATAGATTTGGCAATCTCATCCACGCGTGTCACAATATATACAAAACTTTTTCTTACCCGAGTTCGACATTCGCTATCCTCATTTTGCTCGCTTATAGAAATCATCTTGCTGCGATGTCTTACGGAATGTTTCTTTTTGTATAGGATTTGTCTCATTTTTCCTGCCTTCTTTTTTAGGGCTTTCCTAATATCTTTAGTGGAAGTATATCATGCCAAGATCTTCAAACAAGAGGTCACAGGGCATTGTAAGAAAGCGTTTTCATTCTTATAACGCCTTGTATTCTCATGGGTAACATAAAAAACTTAACTTATTAAATAACATTTAGTTACAATCCACAGTTCCAAATCAAGATAACTTGGACGTGATGGCGCCTAAGTAAAAAATTAAGAAATTCTTAATAAACGGTGTGTTCTTCCTCATTAACAAAGTTGAATTCAAATATGGAGGATGTAAGATTTAAGGTGAGAAAAACCTGAAAGTACAGAGAAATAAAAATAAGAGCGTCCTAGAATAAATATTTTTTCTTTCCCTTGAAGGGAGTGAAGATTCTGGATTCCGTTCCAGATAATAAACGTTTGATATTTCCCTGATGTCGCAACATAACAAAAATGCAAAAAATAACGCCCAAGATGATCAATTCAATGGCCTGATTTGTTAAGACCATGACCAAAGGTAAAAAACAAGCAGAAACCATAGAGGCTAAGGAAACATATCCTGATAATAAAAAGGTCAATCCCCAAATCAAAGTACAAATGGCTAAAACAATTCTAAGAAAAGAATATTCAATGGCAAATCCAATTAAAACCCCTAAACTGGTGGCGATACCTTTCCCTCCTTTAAACTTTAAAAAAATAGTCCAATTGTGTCCCGAAACAACCGAAAGTCCCAACATGATCCGTTGAAAAATATGCGGAAGATCCAACATTTCACATAAAAGAGTCGTGGCTATTAATCCTTTGGCAATATCGCATAAAAGGACAAAAATTCCCGGCCACTTTCCAAGGACACGGAAAACATTCGTTGCCCCCACATTCCCAGAGCCGTGTTTTCGGATATCGATCCCTCTATATATCCTAGCAAATAAAAAGGCTATCGGTATCGAACCCAACAGATAACTTAAGAAGATCCCTAATAAAATTTTCATATTATTCTCAATCAGAATTACGAGTTTTTACAGGGAACATTGCGGGATGGGGTATTGAGCAATTTGATTCCGCTTCGAATGTAATCTAAAGCTGAAATAATAGTAAAAATCAAAGCTAAATACCAGAAATAAATTGAGAGTGACCATTGCAACAATATCCCAATCACAATGACAACCTGAAAAAAGGTCGAAACCTTTCCCCATTTTGTGACTTCAATGGATAACTTCCCCTGCGCCAAATAAATAAGCATTGATCCAATCAACAATATTATATCCCGACTGATGACCGCTACCACTAACCATAAAGGTAGCCGAATAGTGATAAACTGCCCACCTATCTTAAAAAGACATAAAAAAGCACTCATCAAAAGGATTTTATCCGCTAAAGGATCAAGGATCGCTCCGGCATGTGTTTTTTCATGCCATCGTCGAGCAATGTAGCCATCAATCACATCCGAGATAACGGCAAATAAAAAAATCCCCAACGCGATGAAACGTAAATAATCCCTTTGGGGAGAATAATAAAGGGTGGTTGAGATAAAAAAAGGGACTGCCAGAATTCGAAAAATGGTAATCTTATTAGCAAAGGTCAAAGATATATCTTTAATCATGACTTTTATTTATCCGAATCCTCGGAATTTTCGATCGCCTGAAGAAGAACATTGTGGGTAGGGCAAGTTTCGAATTTGCTGTGAAAACGCTGGCCATCAATGGGACAGTATTTCACAAAATCTTGACCACCCTGCATAGCCTCGGAGATAGATTGAACCGCTGTTTGCGTTTCCTTATCCTCTCGAATTTGCTTTGTCAGACCTTTTAAATCTTCAGGGCTCATTTCCTCTTGACTGAGGGATTGCACCACAGACTTTATTGCGGATGTTACCTCGGATTTCTTCTCTTGGGATTGCGATTCATTGGTGGATTTCTTAGAGGAACTTCGTAAGGCAGAGCTACAGCCGATACAAAAAGTCAGAAGAATAGTTAAATTGATCACTGCTTTTCTTTTTAACATAAATTTTTATTTGAGAAATCTGATCCGTGACAAGGGCCAATAAATCAGATCCGCTTTGCCAATAACCGAATGTTCAGAAACAAATCCCCAAAATCGACTGTCATTACTGGAAGAGCTATTATCTCCTAAGACATAGAAATGTCCTTCAGGGACTTTAATCATTTGATTAACTCCTCCAAACTGTCCACGATTATAATAATAAATATTCTTCAATACCGGTAAATCAACTAACTTACCATTAACATAAATCTTCCCATTTTTTATAGAAACGGTTTCTCCTCCCATAGCGATCAATCGTTTTATAAAATCTTTTTTAGGATCCTCCGGAGAAACAAAGACAATGATGTCTCCTCTCTGAGGATGAGAGAAACCAGAGATTCTCTTTTTCGTAAAGGGGATGAGAGGGCCATAATGCAATTTATTAACCAAAAGTCGATCCCCTTCAATCAAGGTCATCCGCATGGAACCACTCGGAATTCGAAAAGCTTGTAAAAAGAATGTCCTGATAAACATAGCTAAGATAAAGGCTATGAGAATCGATTCTACCCAATCCCTGAGGATAGATTTCACTTGAGTCTTCTTTTGGTTTTTGGTCGTCTCCATTATATTTTTAAGGCCGCCAAAAACGCCTCTTGGGGAATTTCCACATTCCCAATTTGTTTCAGCTTTTTTTTGCCTTCCTTTTGTTTTTCCCAAAGTTTCCTTTTTCGAGTGATATCTCCACCATAACATTTGGCCGTAACATTTTTTCCCAAAGGCCGGATCTTGGCACTGGAGATGATCCTGCCATCACAGGCCGCCTGGATTCGGACCTCATATAATTGCTGAGGAATCAGATCTTTTAACTTACTGACCAAAGCCGACCCTTTTTCATACGCACGCTCTTTATGGACTAAACAGGAAAAGGCATCACAAACTTTTTCATTGATAAGGATATCTAGCTTAGCAATCTGGGCTTTCATATATCCATTAAATTTATAATCAATCGAACCATAACCCCGGGTAACGGATTTGATCAAATCATTAAAATCCACAATCACTTCCGATAAAGGAATATCAAAAATGATTCGCATCCGATCGGATACATAATCACTTCTCTTAAAGGTACCTCTTTTTCGTTTGGCCAATTCAATCACTTTATCCATTGCCGACACAGGCGTTAATATCGAAACCTCTAAGAAAGGCTCCTCCACATATTTAATCTCATGACTTTCCGGTAAGGAAGAAGGATTTTCAATTTCTCTCAGTTCATCATTTTTTAAAATGACACGATATTTCACATTTGGGGTCGTTAAAATGAGATTGAGATCATATTCCCGCTGTAAACGTTCTTGGACGACTTCCATATGCAAAAGTCCTAAAAAGCCGCATCGAAATCCCTGACCAAACGATTCGGAAGTTTCCGGTTCATAGACAAAACTGGGATCATTGAGACGCAACTTTTCAATCGCCTCTCTCAGGGACATAAAATCTTTCGAATTGACCGGATAAACTCCACAGAAAACAAGAGGTGTTAATTGCCGATAACCTGGCAGAGGAGTCGATGCTGGTCTAGATGTCTCGGTTATGGTATCGCCCACTTTGACTTCCTGAGGGTCATGGACATTGCAGGTGAGATATCCAACCTCTCCACAGCAAAGGGACTTTACTTTAGCGGACTCGGGCTGGAAGACACCCACCTCTTCCACTTTGAATTCTTTACCCGTATGCATCATCTTTATGGCCATATGAGTGTCTAGTATTCCATTCATAACGCGAACGTAAATGATTATTCCTTTATATATATCATACTTCATATCAAAAATCAGGGCCTTAAGAGGTTCCTTCTCATCCCCTTCTGGCGACGGGAAAAATTGAACTATTTTTTCAAAAAGCTCCTTAATGCCAATTCCCTCTTTTGCCGAGACCAACTGGATATCCTTTTCCTTAAATCCTAAGATTTGAATTAACTCTTTTTTGGCATGTTCAATGTCAATATTGGCTATATCAATCTTATTTAAAACAGGAAGGATCTCTAAGTTGTTTTCGATGGCAAGGTAATAATTGGCTACCGTCTGGGATTCGACCCCTTGAGAGACATCGACAACCAACAAGGCTCCTTCACAGGCTCGCAAAGATTTTTCTACTTCATAGGAGAAGTCAACATGGCCAGGTGTGTCAATGAGATTAAAGACGTAAGTCTTCCCATCACTGGCTTGATGTTCAATTCGAACCGCTGAGGCCTTGATGGTGATTCCCCGCTCCCGTTCAATATCCATATCATCCAAAAGTTGATTTCGGAATTTTCTCTCATCAATGGCCCCAGTGAATAGTAAAAGCCGATCGGCTAATGTGGACTTGCCATGATCGATATGCGCAATTATGGAAAAATTTCTGAAGAGTGATTTGTCCATATTTCGTTAAAGAAAATTGATTTAACCCCATGGAATTCTTAAAAAAGTTTTGAGAATATATCCCTAAACATCCAATAGTCAATAGATTAAACTCCTCCATTTACTTCAGGATATCCGAATATATTTCAACATCTTTGCAACAACCTCCTCAATAGTTAAATGCGTTGAGTCTATATACATAGCATCATCGGCCTTTTTTAAAGGACCAACTTTTCTAGTTAAATCTTTCTGATCACGTTCTTTGAGTTCTATTTTTAAGTTTTTTTCATTCACATGTTGACCACATCCCTTTAATTCCTTAATCCGCCGAGAAGTCCTTTCTTCAAAATCCGCATCCAAATAAAACTTAAAATTAGCTTTAGGGAATACCACCGTCCCTATATCCCTTCCTTCCACAACGATATTCCGCTTTTCTCCCATGGCTCTTTGCCAATCGACCATGATTTCTCTGATCTTAGAAGCCCGGGCAATATAGAAAATATTATTTGTTACCTCTGGACGACGGATGTCTTTGGTAACATCCTTGCCATCAAGCCAAACTTTTAAACCTGCCTTGTGATCATCTTTTAATTCTATGGAGGTATTTTGGGCCAGGGATACGAGCTTGAGTTCATCTTCAAGATTTACTTTTGACCTCAATGCCTTCAAGGTGAAAGCCCTATACATGGCCCCGGTATCAAGATAGGAGAATTGCAGTTTTTTGGCTAAGGCCTTGGCCACTGTACTTTTTCCAGCTCCGGCCGGACCATCGATTGTGATCACCAAGGAGTTATCAACCTCCTCTCATCCATGCTGACCACCGATCTCATCCCGTTTGAACTTCGCGGTCTTGAATTGCTCTAGGAGCAATTTATGATCATTGACAGTGATCAATCTGCGAAATGAGGAAAGTTTTTTGACCAAAAGGTCAAGAGCCGCGATAATGTTTTTTGAATTTGATAAACAGATATCGCTCCACATCTGCGCAGAGGAAGAGGCAATCCGAGTTGTGTCTTTAAGTCCACCGGCTGCATATTCCAAATATTCTTTGGGAACAATATCTATTAATCCATAAGCCAAAAGATGCGGGAGATGACTAATAAACCCGAGAGCCCTATCATGTTCTTCCGGAGATAAAAATTTAACGTGAGAACCAATTCGGGTCCAAAAATACTTGACTCTTTCTCGGGCAGTCCGATTTGTCTTATCGGTAGGAGTCATGATGCACAAGGAATTTTGGAATAATTCCGCATTGGCATATTGCACACCGGTTTTTTCCGAACCCGCCAGAGGATGAGATCCAACAAAATGAGCCAGACCCTTCAATTTATTATGGGCGGTGGCAACAATGGCTGACTTCGTACTCCCCACATCAGTGACAATACAATGCTTTTTTAAAAACGGGCCTATCGTTGAGAGCATTCCTTTGATAATACTAACGGGTGTGGCCAAAATCACAAAATCCGCATAGCTCACAGCCTTACGTACATCTTGATAAGCGTGATCAATGGCCTGGCTTTTTAAGGCGGTCATCAGAGATGACTGTTTTTGCGATAGACCCACAACTTCACGGGCCAATTTATGCTTTTTAATAGCTAAGCCTATCGATCCCCCGATAAGGCCTACTCCGATTATGGTGACTTTTCTAAACAATTTTGATCTCAGCGGCAAGCAGATTGTTACTCAATGAGTTAGCAAAGGGGAAATTTTCCTTAAATTTCTCGTGAAACAGCATGGGCTATAGCTTTGAGTTCTTTTACTAAAGAGATGAATTTTTCTGGTTTCAAGGATTGCGGGCCATCGGATAAGGCTTCCTCGGGGTTTTCATGGACCTCGATAAGCAAACCATCGCAACCCGCAGCGACCGCGGCCTTTGCCCCACTGCCCACCAAACCCCAGACCCCCGTTCCATGACTGGGATCAACAATGATCGGAAGATGCGATAACTGCTTAACAAGCGGGATAGCGTTTATATCTAAGGTATAACGGGTTGCTGTTTCAAAGGTGCGAATTCCCCTTTCGCAAAGCATCACATTAAAGTTTCCTTTCGATACGATATATTCGGCTGACATCAGCAAATCTTTTATAGTGGCGCTCAGGCCTCGCTTCAAGAAAACAGGCTTCTGTGTCATTCCTACTTCCTTAAGCAGAGTAAAATTTTGCATATTACGTGCCCCGATCTGAAATATATCTACATATCGATCAACCAATTCCACATCTCGGGGATCCATAACCTCAGTAATGGTTGCCATATCGGTAACTTTGCCCACTTCATGCAGATACTTCAACCCTTCTTCTCCTAAACCCTGAAAATCATAGGGTGAAGTACGGGGCTTAAACGCCCCCCCGCGTAAAACTGTTGCCCCAGCCTTTTTCACCTTTTGCGCTACGGAAAGGAGAGAGTCAAAAGTTTCTACCGAGCAGGGACCGGCCATAATCACAACCCTCTTTCCACCCACCTCAACTTTATTGCTAACCTTTATAATAGAATCTTCTTTTTTAAATTCCCGAGAAACAAGTTTATAAGGAGCCAAAACTGGGATAACACTTTCAACACCGGGGAAAACTTCCAAGGGAGTGACTCTCAAGACGTCTTCCGGTCCGATGAACCCAATGATCGTCCTCTCCACTCCCTGAGAAATATGGGCTTTCAATCCTAGCTTTTCTGCCTTCTCCACAATATGTTTAATTTGTTCCTCACTGGCATCCGGTTTTAAAATAACGATCATAATTCCTCCTCATGAACGATATGAGCCCTGAAAGCTAAATCCAACTGATTTCTCTATTATGATATCCCCAAGACTTCTCTTAAGGCTCTTATAAATTTTTGATTTTCCCTTGGGGTCCCAATTGTAACTCGGATATAATTATTCAGTCCCCAAAAATCCATATTGCGTATAATAACACCCTTTTTTAATAATTGTTGGGAAATTTTTTGACTGCTTGCTCTCACATCAATCAAGATAAAGTTAGTCACCGTTTCGATAAACGGTAACCCCATCCTTTGAATCTCCCTATAAAGGAATTGTCTTTGTTCTTCAATCCTTTGCGCAATCTTCGTGTAATAAGATTGGTCTTTAAGACATGCCAAGGCAGCCACTTGTGCGAGAGAATTCACATTGAATGGCTCACGCACGCGATTGAGGAGATCGATAATTTCACGATGGGCTATTCCATAACCAATTCTTAATCCTGCCAATCCATAAATTTTGGAGAATGTCCTGGTGATAATGATATTTTCCATTTTTTTAAGAAAGGAAATGCTATTAGGATAATCACGCTTTTGCACAAATTCAAAATAGGCCTCGTCTAATAACACTAGGATTTCTTCAGATAAACCTTCTAGGAAATTCTCCAGTTGATCTTGAGTGATATATGTTCCCGCGGGATTATCAGGGTTACCCAGGAAAATTAATTTTGTCTTCTTGTTTACGGCCTTTTTCATCCCATTAAGATCATAATAAAAATTCGTTAAAGGGACTGGCCGCAGTACTGCCCCCGCAATCTGAGAGGCGATTTCATAAATGAGAAAAGAGGGTTTCGCCAAAATGACTTCGTCTCCTTTCTGCACAAAGGCCTTCAGAGTCATGACAATGATCTCATCGGAACCGTTGCCAAAGATCAATTGGTCAGAAGAAACACCTAAGCGTTTTGCTAATTTCCATCGTAAATAAAAGCATCCCCCATCCGGATATCGGTTGATATTTTTAGCTTCTCTTGCAATAGCTTTGAGAACTTCTGGTGAGGGCCCATAAGGATTTTCATTTGAAGCTAATTTAATAACGTTTTTTAATCCGAGTTCTCGCTTAACCTCATCAATGGGTTTTCCGGGCCGGTAGGGTTCGATGGTCAAAAGACGCTTTTTGATAACGCTCTTCATTCTAAGACCGGATAGGAACCTAATATTTTAAGATATTTACACATGTCTTCTAAGCGATTCAATGCCTTTTTTACATTTTTATCCTCACGATGGCCTTCAAAATCAACAAAGAAATAATAATCCCAAGCCTTCTTTTTGGAAGGTCGTGATTCAATTTTGGTTAAATTGATATTATTCTCATAAAAAGGAGTTAACATCGCATGGAGCGCGCCTACTTTATCCTTAATGGAAAACAATATGGATGTACGATCCTTGCCCGTAGGAGGCACATCATTTTTGGCAATCACCAGAAATCGCGTGATATTGTGAGGAAGATCCTCTATATCCCTTTTGATCACTCGTAAGTTATAAACATTGGCGGCTAACATGGAAGCAATGCATGCGGCATTTTTCTTTTTGGTTGCAATTTGCGCAGCCTGAGTGGTCGAAGGGACATCAATCAGATCAACATGTGGCAGATTGGCTTGCAACCAATTTCGACATTGTCCAAACACCTGAGGATTTGAATAAATTTTTTTAATCCGATTCAGTGGAATTTTGGCTAGGAGATTGTGAGAAATCTCCAAAAGGATTTGAGAACAAATCTTCAGTTCTGAATCCACCAAAAGGTCAAAGGTATGGGTGACCGCGCCTTCTATTGAATTTTCAATGGGGACTACCCCATAATCACAATGACCGTTTTCCACTTCTAGGAAAACCTCAGAAATATTGCTACAAGAAACATAATCTACCAAAGATCCAAACTTCTTCTGAGCGGCTAAGTTAGTAAACGAGGCCTTGGGTCCTAAATACGAAATCTTTAATGACTTTTCTAAGGACAAAGAACTCGACATAATCTCACGATAAATGGCTTCAAAGGCCTCTTGGGTCATGGGACCATGATTAATGTTCTTAATTTTCGTTATGACCTCTTTCTCTCGATCCGGGGCATAGATGCCTTTGTTGTGCTTCAACTTTTCTAGGCCGACCGCTAAACTCAATTCGGCCCTTGCATTTAAAAGCCCAACCAGTTTCTCATCAATAGCATCGATTTTTTTCCTTATACTTTTTAGACTCATCTATTGAATCCCCTCCCCTCTCAAAATTAAGAAGAAACCTCTTCTGGACTGATTTTATCCTTTTTATAGTCAACTCCATTGTCAGCTTCATTGGCTATGGGTAAATCTTTTGAAACTCCTTCAATGGCAGAATCATTTTCCGGTGATCTTAGCAAGGCTTGCGCATCTTCTTGAATCTCCTCCATGACTTTTTTCAGATTGACAACATCCTCCTTAAGGGAAGAATTGTCTTGTTCTTTGACTTCGTTCATTGGATTTTCATTTTGAACAAGAAGATTCTGCGCCTCATCCAGCTGAGCCAATTCACTTTCTTTAATTAAATTTTGACTCTCTTTATTTATTAAAGGCTCAGGTTTTTTTACATCTTCTTCTTGTAGCCTCTGTGCAGATTGCACTAAGGCAGAAAATTCTTCTAGTTTTGGTAAATCCTGCAATGATCTCAAACCAAAATATTCCATAAATTGCCTTGTTGTTCCATATAAATAAGGTCGCCCAGGAATATCTTTTCGACCGACAATTTTAATCAACCCTTTATTTAAGAGATGAATCACAACCCCATCTGAATTAACCCCGCGGATTAATTCGATATCCATCCGAGACACAGGTTGCTTATAAGCAATGATCGCTAAGGTCTCCAAGGCCGGTCTTGATAACTTTTCCTTGACGCGAGTTTTAAAAAAATTTTTAACATAAGAAACATAGCTCGGATTACTGAGCATTTGATAACCACCGGCAATTTCCATAATCACCATCCCTCGCCCCTGGGTTTCGTATTCTTCTTTCAACTGCGCAATTAAGCTTTTGATATATGGCAGTTCGGTCGTCTCAATCGCTTCTTTCAATTGCTCCAGAGTCACTGGCTTTTCGCTAATAAATAACAAGGTTTCTATAACTCTTTTAAGATATTCGTTGCTTTGATCCATTACTTTTTTATCCTTTGTCGATAAATTTCACTTAACAATTCTTCCGCGGTATGAATGCTATGAGAGCGTTCCAGGGCTTGATGAATCATATCCAAGGCTTCTTGCTTTTTATACTGCAATTGTAACAAAACCGAAAGGGCCTCTTCTTGCCAGTCCGTCATCTCCTTTGGTTTACTGGGATTAAGTTGCCTATCCTGGATCAGGCCATATTTACTGACCTTTCCTTGCAATTTTGCTATGATCTCTTTAGCCTTCTGCGCCCCTATCCCGGGAAGTGTTTTCAGAAAGTCATAATCGGCTTCATCAATCGCCCGGGAAATCTCAGAAATTGGTTTGTTGATGGCCTTCACAGCCGCACGGGGTCCTATGCCAGACACTTTAATAAACTGCAAAAAAAAGTCACGTTCAATCTCATTCAAGAAACCAACCAAAACGGGGAACCCATTCGATGGGCTGATCTGCATATAATGATAAGTAATCAAGTGAACGTGCCCTTTATCATCCATATTCTCATCAATTCTTGTCAAAACAGATAAGGGGACTAACACTTCATAATGAATCCCAAGGACATTGATAATCAATGTATTTTCTGTTTTCTGAACCAGTTCACCAGTAATTTTAACAATCATCAAATCAAATTCAGGGAAATCATATCACCTGGATTTTACCGATAATCAATAAATCGTTGGAAATGAGCATAACCTAACGACAAGGCCAAGGCATCACTGGCATCAAGCGTTAAACGCGTTTCATCAATATTAAAAATATGGGCGACAACTCCCCGTGTTTGTTCTTTCGAGGCATTTCCATTGCCAACCAAAGCCTGACGGATACGCTTGACACTATATTCAACAAGTTTCAAATGATGCTGAGCGCAGATCAAACAGATAACTCCTCTGACATGTCCAAGTAAACTAGCGGTTGTGGGATGTCTATAATGCGAGTAAAGTTTTTCTAAGACCATGACCTCAGGGGAATATTGGACAATAATATTGTCAAGATTTTTATAGACCTTCTCAATCTTATTTTGTAATAAGTCTCTTTGTTTTGGTTCAATGACCCCCGTTTCTAACAATTTCAATTGTCTTTTTTCCCTATCTTGGACATCAATGATGCCGTAACCGGTGGCCTTTAACCCTGGATCAACTCCCAGTATTCTCATAAAATTATTGAACAATTTTTTCCATTTCCGCATCCGGAATATCAAAATTGGCATGAACCGACTGAATATCCTCATGGTCTTCCAGGGCTTCCATCAATTCCAGAAGATTTTTCGCATCATTTCCTGTCAAGCGAATGTAGGATTTGGCGATTTTGCTGAATTCCGCCGTTGAGATAGGAATTCCTTTGGACTTGAGGGTTTCTCTGACCAACTCAAAGCTGGCAGGTTCACAAATCACTTCTAAATAATTTTCATCGTCAGATTTGATATCTTCCGCCCCAGCTTCCAACGCCACTTCCATTAATTGTTCTTCACTGACCTTATTCTTCTCAACCAATATCACCCCTTTATTGGTGAACATCCTGGCCGTACTTCCTGCCCCCGCCAGACTGGCATTTTTCTTAGTAAGAATGTTTCTCACTTCTGCGGTTGTTCGGTTTTTGTTGTCCGTTAAACCCTCAATCAGCAAAGCCACACCGCCAGGACCATAGGCATCAAAAACAACTGTTTCATAACTTACACCCGGCAATTCCCCCGTTCCTTTTTTAATGGCATTGTCTATGTTCGTATTGGGCATATTGATGGTTTTGGCCCTAGCGATAGCCGTCCGTAATCGGGGATTGGTATCGGGATTTCCCCCTCCTTCTTTTGCTGCGGCCGTGATTTCCCGCGTTATTTTAGTAAAAGCCGCTCCTCGTTTGGCATCTGCCGCAGCCTTTTTATGTTTGATACTAGCCCATTTTGAATGTCCTGACATTTAAATCCTCCTCATTCGCTGATATGGATTTTTCTCCAATCATTTTCTAGGATTAATGGAAAATAAGAGAGCAAGCCAATAAGCCGAGTTAAGTTCCTCTCGATTTTTAGGCGAGATCGGTGGTTATTCCACTGACTTTATCCCGATGGGACATCGGGGTAAACTCTTGCAGCCTACCCGGAAATTATAGCAACAATTAAGTCTCATAGCATAAAAGGGCTTTGAGCCTTTGAATCGTTGCAACGAAGCGGATCACTTCGTCCCACCATAGGTGGAGTTCTTCCCTATTTGGCCTTGCTCCATGTAGAGATTGCTCGTTTCACCTCCCCACTGCTTCGCAAAGCGAAGCAGTGGGGATATCGTCACTGTAGCTCTAATCCTTTTATTAGCGATTAGCGTATAGCGTTTAGAGGTTAGAAAGATTAAATTTTTTCCAATCCGCTAAACGCTACCCACTAACCGCCAATAATGTCCTGCATTAACAGGATACATTATCCTTGGGAGCTCGGACTTTCCTCCCTCCCGACTTAAGACGGGAAGGCAACCACCTTGGCTTGCTCTTCTTTCAAATTCTGCCTGTCAGTCGACAAAGCTTTCTTTGCTAATCGATCGGCTTCCTTATTTTTATCTCGAGTCACAAATTTGATCTCGAAATATTTAAATCCACCCAACAAATGCTTAATCTGGGCATGGAGGGGAATAATCTTTTCGTCTTTAACTTTGAAATGACCCCTGACCTGATTATACAGGAGTTCGCTATCTGTATAAACCGTTACTTTCTCAGCTCTCAGAATCAAACCTTCTTGAAGTCCATATATCAAGGCCATGTACTCAGCGATATTGTTCGTTGCCTGCCCAATGGATTTGGAAATCTCTTTAATAATTTTCCCGTGGTGTTTAATAACAACCCCAATCCCAGAGGAACCAGGATTCCCACTACAGGCCCCATCCGTGAACATTTCCAGTTTTTTGCTCAAAGATCTTCCTCTAAGTAAAGAATCCGGGCACACATCTCACAAAAGACTAAACCTTGATGCATCTTGATTTCATTGATAACCTGTGCTGGGACATTCATGAAACATCCGCCACAGGCTCCACTTTTGACCGGAACAATAGCCCATCCATCCTTATTGATGAGAATTCTTTCGTATCGAATAAGATGGGTCTTGTCAATCTCCGGGGTAATCTGTTTACGTTGCGATTCCAAGAGAAGGATTCGATCTTCGATTTCTTTAATGGAATCCTCTATCTTGGTTTTTTCTTGCGAAAACTTTTCTTCTTCTTTCTTTAGAATTTCCTTTTCTTTATCAATTTCCGCCTTTAAAATATCGGTTTCATCATAAGTTAATAAAATTTTTTCCTCAACGACCGACCGATCGGCTTTAATATTCTCAATTTCTGTCAGCTTGGCCGTGTATTCTCGATTCGTCTTGATCTGGAAAAGTTGGACATTCGCCTTAGCAATAGCCTCTTCTTTGGCCTTCAATTCTAATTCTTGGGAATTACGTTCAACCTGTAAATTTCTATATTTATTTTCTAATTCCTTCAAGTTAGCTTTCTTACTTTCAAATTGTTCCTTAAGTTCTTGAAGATGGTTAGGTTTTTCTTTAAGTTCCCTTTTAAAGTTGTAGATATCTGCATCGATTTTCTGTAATTCAACAAGCTTATTGATTTGTTTTAGAACGTCCGGCACAATTCCCTTTCCTTTGTAAATCAAAATAGAATTCAAACCTGGTGGGCACAGAAGGACTCGAACCTTCGACCTCTGCCATGTGAGGGCAGCACTCTAACCAGCTGAGCTATGCGCCCATTAAATAGTTCTAAGTGATAAGTGGTAGGTGGTAAGTAAAAACTTCATTAATCCTTTTTCCAATGGCCTCTCGTAGCGAGAGACCTGAGTAGTTACCTTTTTCCTTATAATTCCTTACCACTTACCACTTCCCACTAACACTGGGCCCACCAGGACTTGAACCTGGGACCAATTGATTATGAGTCAACTGCTCTAACCAACCTGAGCTATGGGCCCGGAAGCCTTAAGGCCTAGTGATTTCTTAAGATTTGGAATCTTCTTGCAAACTCATCGCTCGCTCGAGGAGCAGAGTAAAAATTGTCGTCAAATACCTATGAAAATTTGCTTTTAAGCATAACATATCGAAATTCCATTTTCAATAAAATTCAGGCCTTATTG
>CAYJXI010000059.1:0-15619 GCA_964374105.1 uncultured Planctomycetales bacterium | reverse complement strand
ATTTTTTTAGGATCTAAACTTTAATATCGAAAAGCGGTTATAAGGCAAAAACATCCGCATGTCTTTTGGAAAAAACTTGACTTAAAAAGAACCTATGTTATAATTTGGCAACCATGAAAAAGAATCTCAAAATTCCCACGATAATCAAAGGGAAACGCCAACATGGCTTTCGCCGGAGAATGTCTACCGCAGATGGGCGGAAAGTTCTCAAAAGACGTCGAGCCAAAGGAAGAAAAAGACTCACCATATAGTATAACTTAAAGAAGTGTATTTCTCAAACATAATGCTAAAGGTTTTCACTCTTTTGATAATTATTTATCAAAAGATAAGCCGAAGCATTTTACCAAAAACCTGTCGGTTTTATCCCTCATGTTCGTCCTATGCCTTAGAAGCCATTCAAAAATTTGGTGTTTTAAGAGGTGCTTTTAAGGCTCTCATTCGAATTTTAAAATGCACTCCCTTTTCTAGCGGAGGATATGACCCTGTAAAGTAACTCGCTATGGAAAAAAGATTACTGTTAGCCTTCCTTTTATCCTTCATCGTATTAACTTTTTGGAGCTGGATTGGTACAAAATTTTTTAAATCTAGTAAACAGCCCTTTAATAGCCAACTCTCTGAAAATCAATCAGATACACCGAAACCGGATTTAATAAAAATTGGAATTTCTGACATGCCAGAAAAGATTACTTTGCCAGAAGAAAGCATTGAATCGATTGAAAATGAAAAGCTGAAAGTCGAATTTTCAAACATTGGCGGCGCCATCAAAAGTATTCACATAAAGGATTACAATGCTTCCCTTCCCATATACAAAATATTAAATATTGCCGGCTTGGAATCAGCGGTATTCAAATTTAATAAAACCAGTGAAAATAACCTTGCTTTAGTTTATCAGGATGAGAATGTTATAATAAAGAAAGAATTTGTTATTTACGATGACTACTCTATACATTCTCATATTGAGTTAACTCCTAAAGGATTTAATTTAATGTCCAAAATACCGCAACTAAATATAGACTATTTTACTTTGGACGTTTCTAGATTGGACGTTAATAAAAATGTAAATAGTGACAAAACCTTATACGAATATGCTTTATCCATTAATGGAATAATTCAACGTAAGGAAAATGCATATAAATTTTCAGAAAAAGAGGAAATTAAGAAGATCGGCAATTTAGACTGGATAGGATTTAGAGATAGATATTTTTGCTTTTTAATCAAACCAAACTTTAAGTCTGCTGAAGTAAATACGGATTATATTAGCGAACACGTATTGAAATTCTTTTTTGGGTTATCCCCAAATTTTTCCTCTATATCTCAGTCTTTTGACTTTATAGTTTATTGTGGCCCTCAAGAATTAAATTTATTAAAAAAGCTCTCTTTAGATTTTGATAAATTTTTAAATTTCAGTAATTGGGCAATCTTAGATTCAATTGCAAAGGCTATATATACTTCAATAAATTTATTATATAAATTAGTACCTAACTGGGGAGTTTGCATTATACTTATAAGCGTAACAATTTATTTTGCTATGTTTCCGTTAACCTTAAAAGGTATGACATCCATGAAAAGGATGCAGGTTATACAACCACAAATTGCCAAACTGAAAGAACAATACAAAAATAATCCTCAACGCCTTAATCAAGAAATTTTAGAGTTATATAAGGAGCATAAAATCAATCCCTTGGGCGGATGCCTGCCGTTTTTATTACAGATGCCTGTATTTGTTTCTTTATATCAAGTATTATGGCGATCTATTGCTTTTAAAGGTGCTAATTTTTTATGGATTAAGGATTTATCTGAACCTGATCGGTTATTAATATTCCCATTTTCATTGCCGGTTATAGGGAATGAGCTCAACATACTACCGATCTTAATGAGTTTTGTTATGGCCTTTCAGCAAAAATTGTCTTCAAAAAATATGATGGCGGTTGATCCTGCACAAATTGCTCAACAAAAAATGATGCTGTTTTTTTTGCCAATATTCATAGGATTTTTGTTTTACAAATTTTCTAGCGGACTATCTTTGTATTTTACAACATTTTATATACTGTCAACTTTTACTCAATGGAAAATGTCCAAAATAAACAAATAAGACAATAATGAAAAAACAAAAATATCTTGAGGTAGAGGGTGCTTCTGTTGAAGAAGCAATCAAAAAAGCTTTAGAAATACTTAAGGCTTCAAGAGATGAAATTAATATAAAAATTGTCTGCGAGGAACAAAAGGGATTATTTGGTATGCGAGGGGCAAAGCCAGCCAAAATCAAGGTAACATTTAGGGATGATAATAAGCTATTAGATAAGTGAGGATTGTTCAATTTTATATCGGAATAGTTTCACGTGAAACATTTTGTATCATGTTAAATATAAGAAAAATTATAACTATATGTAATCAGAAAGGCGGTACCGGCAAAACAACCACAGTTGTAAATTTAGCTTATGCCTTAACGCAGTTAAGGAAAAAAATTCTAATTGTGGATATGGATCCTCAGGGAAATGCAACAAGCGGAATTGGCGTTAATAAAAACACTGTTAAAAAATCAATCTATGATTTATTGCTAGAAAGAATCACGGTTGAAGAGTTAATTATAGAAAATGTATATCCAAATTTAAATATCATTCCAAGTAACATAAATTTAACTGGAGCAGAAATTGAGCTCGTGGGTATTTTATCACGTGAATCAAGGTTAAAAAAAGCAATTTACAAAATCAAAGAAAGTTATGACTATATTCTAATAGATTCTCCGCCATCATTAGGTTTGTTAACTTTAAATGCTTTGGTAGCTTGTGATTCGATAATTGTCCCAATTCAATGCGAATTTTATGCCCTAGAAGGCGTTTCTCAATTGATACATACACTAAATTTGATAAAAGATGGGCTTAATCCTAACATTGAAATTGAAGGTGTTTTATTAACAATGGCAGATTTTCGTACAAATTTAACTACTGAAGTCATCAACGAGATCAAAAATTATTTTAAAGAAAAAGTTTATAATACGATAATTCCAAGAAATATAAAATTAAGCGAAGCTCCTAGTTTCGGGAAACCAATTATGCTGTATGACCAAAATTCTATAGGTTCAAAAAAATATTTGGACTTTGCAAAAGAATTTTTGAGAGAACCAGAAAGCGCTACTATTTTACAAGAAAACCAGTTTAAACATATTAAGAGTGGTGATATAATTCAAAGTGAATTAAAAAATAATTTATTAATTTAATTCTTGGGAGAATACAATGGAAAAACGCGCTTTGGGTAAGGGGCTAGCGGCTTTAATCCAAAATCAACCTCAATTGACTCCTCTGGGAGAAAAAACAGAATCAGTTAGTTATGTTAAAACTGATTTGATAAAAGAAAATTCCTTTCAACCGCGTGTTCACTATAATGAGGAAAAATTGAATGATTTAATTTTATCGATCAAAGAAAAGGGAGTCCTTCAGCCGATACTTGTAAGAGAAATTGAAAATGGTTATGAGACAATTGCAGGAGAAAGGCGATTAAGAGCTGCTCGGGCTCTAAATTTAGAGTCTGTTCCTGTTATTGTCAAAAAAGTCTCTGATCAGGAGGCGTTGGTTATTGCTTTAGTAGAAAACATACAAAGAGAAGAATTAAACCCTTTAGAGGAAGCCCAGGCGTTTAGGCGATTAACAGAAGAGTTCAATTTGACTCAAGAAGACGTCGCCCAAGCCGTTGGAAAAAATCGGTCGACAATTAGTAATACATTAAGACTTTTAAAATTACCAGAGAAAATTCAAAATAGCCTAATAATTGGGAATTTATCCATGGGACATGCTAGAGCGCTCTTGAGTTTAGAAAACCCAGAGGAACAATCCTTAGCTTTCAATCGCGTTATTCAAAAAGGATTGTCTGTTCGAGAACTTGAGAACTTAATTAAAGCGAAGTTGCAAGGATTGTTGCAAAGAAAAATTAAAAATGTTAAACAACGAAATACGGCAGTAATGTTTTTAGAAGAAGAATTGCAGCAAATCCTGGGTACAAAAGTCAGAATTCAAGCTCAAAAGAAAAGAGGAAAGATTATCATTGAATATTATTCTAACGAAGATTTGGATAGGATTTTAAATTTAATAAAAAAATAAATCAAGAAATTTAGTAACTAGCTGCAATGATTATAGTTATGAGAAAATAAAAATATCGCTGAGGTTCAAAATATGATCCAAGGAATGACGGGTTTTGGAAGTGCCGAAATTTTCTTTGGGAAAATTAAGGGCATCATTGAGATAAAAAGTCAAAATCATCGTTATTTTGACTTGGTTTATTATCTACCGCCTGGATTTGGTTCAATTGAAAATAAAATTCGTGGCGTTATTAACAAAAGTATCAAGCGAGGACGAGTGGCAGTCTCTGTTAAAATAACTGAAAAGCCTTTATTTGAATTGATGCTTAACAGAGAGGCTGTCCAAATCTATTTAAAATATTCCAAAATGCTTCAGAAGGAATTCGGATTAAATAATAATCTATCCTTATCTGACCTAATCAAATTACCGGGGGTTTTTGAAAGCAGGGAAGTCGTTATTGACGGAGAAAAGCTTTGGCCGATGATTGAGAAATGTTTAAAACAAGCTTTAAAAAGCGTGATGAACATGAGGATGCGGGAAGGGAGAAGTCTGGCTTTGGATTTCTCAGCCGTATTAAAAAGAATGATTGAGCAAATTGTTAAAATTCAATCAAGGGCTAAAATAATTTTGCAGGAAAAGAAAGGTATACTATCACCAGAAGAATTTTTATCTTTTCAAAAAGGATGTGCTATTAATGAAGAAATCACACGTTTGAAGCATTATATTTTGGAGTTCAAAAGTCTCATCAATTCTAAAGCTGGTATCGGGAAAAAATTGGATTTTGTTGCCCAAGAGATGCAGCGGGAGACCAATACGATTGGTGCAAAATTGCAGGATCAGATTGTCTCTACTGGAGTTATAGCATTAAAAAGTAAGATCGAAGCCTTACGTGAACAAGCCCAAAATATCGAATAAGCCTCCGATGATTTTTCTGTATGAAATTAGGACGAATCGTTATAATCTCTGGTCCTTCGGGTTCTGGAAAAACAACTCTATATAAAAGGCTTCTTTCCAATCCAAAATTTAAAGGAAATGTGGTTAAGTCCATTTCTATGACTACGCGAATAAAACGCCTAGGAGAAAAGGATGGGCGGGATTATTTATTTATTGAAGAAGCGGAATTCTTAAACAAAAGAAAAGGAGGATATTTTTTAGAGGCACAAAAGGTTTTTGGGAATTATTACGGTACTCCCAGAGAAAAAGTCGATAAAATTTTAAAATCCGGAAAGCATGTTTTATTGTGTATTGATGTGAAAGGGGCAAAGGAGGTTTTAAAACAAAGAACGGATGCGTTAAAAATTTTTATCAAACCCCCCTCAGTATCCGACTTAAGGGAAAGATTAAATAAGCGTGCGACAGAGAATAGAAAGGATTTGGCAAGAAGGCTCAAAACGGCTTGTCAAGAATTAAAGGAGTCAAAAAATTATAATTATATTGTTGTGAATGACAATTTAAAAAAAGCCTATAAAAGATTAGAAAAAATTTTATTAGAAGAATTATTCCGCAAAAAGAATCTAAATTAAGAATTAATAGCTTGAAAGAAAAAAATGATTTAAAGATAAGGGGTGTCGTGGGTTGGAAAGTTTTTTTTGACAAGTTAAGAGCGATATGATATATATAAAAATCTTATAATTATACTAAACAGCTTTGACAAAGCAATTTTAAGAAGATCAGCAAGTTTATCGCATAAACGAAATACAATTGCTAAGCCTTCTTGAAGGAGGTGATTGCATGGGATATCCACCCATTGAAGATTTGTTGCCGAAAGCCGCAAGCAGTATTTACAAACTTGTGCGACTGGCCGCCAATCGTGCCATGGAGTTAGCCGAAGGAAAACCGAAACTAATCGATAATCCCTCATCTGAAAAAGTCTCAACGATTGCTTTGGAGGAAATCAAGTCCAGCAAAGTTGTCCTTAAAGAAGTGGCCGATAAATTTTTCCCCAAGGCAAAAGAAAAAAAGAAAGCTAAAGATGAAGACTCCCAAGCAGAACACAAACAAGTAGAAGAAGTTACAAAATAAACCTTGATTTTCTTTATATTGAAAATTAAAGAGTTTCATTCCTTCTAAAAGCTGATTCGCCTTCACCTTAATCGATTGAAATCAACCAAAGTCTGGTTTTATCGAGAATAATATTTGCACTCATTATATTGAAATGAATCTCTAATGATGACTGAAGGTTTTATTTTAATGAAAGGGTTAAGTGACTAAACGATCCGGGGCAATTATTCTGGGTGTAACAGGAAGTATCGCGGCCTATAAATCTGCGGAGATCATCCGCGGATTTCAAGAGGAAGGTTTTGCAATTTCTGTTGTCATGACTAAAGAGGCTGAACAATTCATAACTCCTTTGACGCTCGCTTCTCTTTCCGGTAGACAAGTCTTTCATTCTTTATTTGATGAAAAGGAAAATGCCTGGCAGATGAATCATATTCAACTGGCCAAAGAGGCTTTGGCGGTATTGATTGCTCCTGCTACGGCCAATATCATCGGTAAATTAGCCTGTGGTCTCGCGGATGATTTGTTGACCTGTATCGTCTTAGCAACGAAGGCTCCTATCTTCTTAGCTCCTGCCATGAACAATGAGATGTATAACAATCGAATTGTTCAAGAAAACTGTCAAAAGTTAAAGAAATGGGGAATGACATTTATAGAACCCAAGGAAGGGAAATTAGCCTGCGGTGTTTTTGGTGAAGGACATATTGCCGAGATCGATGATATTGTGAGTGCGGTAAAGGAAAAATTAAGCATTTAGATGAATTGTAGGCTAGCTTTTGATCAGACTTAAGCGGCGTGGTAGCCAAGTGGTAAGGCAGTGGTCTGCAAAACCATTATTCAGCGGTTCGATTCCGCTCCACGCCTCGATCTTAGTGGGTGGTGGTAAGTGATAAGTGGTCAGTAATTGAAAAAGTATCTAGAAAGATTTTTAACGATGGAAAGATTTTTTAGTTTTATTCCTTACCGCTTACCACTTATCCCCAAAGAACTAGATAAGGGGCAAGTGGTGGAATGGCATACACGCAGGACTTAAAATCCTGTGGCCGCAAGGCTGTGAGGGTTCGACTCCCTCCTTGCCCATTCTAGTGGTCAGCGGTAAGTGACCAGTGATAAGCAGGAGATTAGTTGTAGGTGGCTAGAGGGCATAAGAAAAAATTTAAAAAGCGTTCCCATACCTTATTTGCGAGATTTTATTTTTTACAACTAACCATTAACCAGATTACCAATTAACTACTTATTGCTTACCACTTAGAGCTAAAAACTAGAAAAGGGCGGTTAGCTCAGCTGGTTAGAGTGTCACGTTGACATCGTGAAGGTCACAGGTTCGAGTCCTGTACCGCCCACCATTCTTAACACAGGTGAGCACAGGTGAGAATTGCCCAGACGATAACAGATAAACATGGAATATAAGACCGATTTAGATAAACTCCGTCACAGCTGTTCGCGTAAGATGGCACAATCATCTATGAAAGTAATTTTGACATTGTTTTTCGTTTTAGCCCCATTTTGTACAATCACTGTTTTTGCAGAAGAGATGATCGAAATCAAAATTTTATTGCAAGATCAAATTTGCGAGAAAGACCCCGATTGTACGGTTGTCGAGACAAGCTGTATTCACGCCGCGTGCGAATGCGGGGGCAAGCCTGTAAATAAACTACATGTACAGAAATACGAGGATTTGCTGAATCAATGTCGAGAGATTCAAAAACAAAGAATTATATACTGTGAAATGGACTGCCCGGCGACATACGAAAAGTGTGTTAACGGCGAATGTGCTATTGTTGAGGGCGAATCGCAAGTCTTGCCAAATTTAAAGGCCTCTGAAGTCAGAAAAATCGCCGATCAATATGTACAAGAAATAGCGCAAAAAGATTTAAGTAAATTTAAAGAGCCTGAGATAAAGTTTGTCCATAATGAAAATAAATGGGAATTGTTTTATGCTTTAAAAGAGTCGTGGAATGTTGAATTTGAAGAATGGGCGTCAGATTATAAAAACAATTTTTATGTTCAAGTGGATGATCTAACTTCAACAGCAGAGATGATAGTTCAATAAAGAATGGAATATAAAACCGATTTAGACAAACTTCGTCACAGTTGTTCGCATGTGATGGCCCAGGCGGTCAAGGAATTATGGCCCGAGGTCAAAGTCACGATTGGGCCCGCCATCGAAAACGGGTTTTACTATGACTTCGACCGCACAGAACCATTTGCCGACAAGGATCTGGGAAAAATCGAATCACGCATGAAAGAAATCATCAAACGAAAACCGAAGTTCCATCAGTCGTTTATGGCGCGCGAGAAAGCGATTCGGCTTTTTAAGCAAATGAACGAAAATTATAAAGTGGAAATCATCGAACGCCTGCCGGATGCGGAAGTTTCTATTTTTCACACTGGTGATGAATGGCTTGATCTCTGCAAGGGACCGCACGTGGAAAATGCGGGTGAGATTAAGGCCTTTAAACTCCTTTCGGTGGCCGGCGCTTACTGGCGCGGGGATGAACACAACCCCATGCTTCAGCGGATTTACGGGACCTGTTTTTTCAGCGACAAGGATTTGAAAGAATACCTGAAAGTTTTGGAAGAAGCCGAGAAACGCGACCATAGAAGGCTCGGCAGCCAGCTCGATCTTTTTCACATTTATCATGAGACTGCCGGTGCAGGCCTTGTGTTTTATCATCCCCCGGGTGCAATGCTAAGAAAAATCATCGAGGACTATGTGCGCGCGGAGCATTTAAAACGCGGTTACGAGTTTGTGATGACGCCCAATATTTTAAAGGGAAAACTTTGGGAACAAAGCGGGCACGCGGAACATTACCGGGACAATATGTATTATTTTCATGTAGATGATGAGGAATTTGCGGTAAAGCCGATGAATTGCCCTGGACACATTTTGATTTATAAATCTAAGCTTCGTTCTTATCGGGATCTGCCGATCCGCTTTTTTGAACTGGGCACTGTTTATCGACAAGAGAAAGCAGGGGTCTTGCATGGACTTTTACGAGTTCGCGGGTTTACTCAGGATGATGCGCATATTTTCTGCCGGCCCGAGCAGATTAAGTCAGAAGTCATGGGCGTTATTGATTTTGTTTTCGCCACCATGAAAGATTTTGGGTTTGAGAACCTGGAAATCGAATTAAGCACAATGCCCCAAAAACATATCGGCCGTGTAGAGGATTGGCAAACCGCGACCCAGGCGTTAAAAGACTCTTTGAATGAGAAAAAAATTGAATACAAAGTCAATGAAGGGGAAGGAGCCTTTTATGGACCTAAGATTGATATCAAGTTAAAAGATGCCTTAGGGCGGGCATGGCAGTGTGCTACTATTCAATGCGATTTTTCCTTGCCCACAAGATTCCAGTTAACTTATATCAACGAGAATGGTGAGGCAAGTTGTCCCATTATGATTCACCGGGCCATCCTTGGGAGTTTGGAGCGATTTATTGGAACCCTTATCGAACACTATGCCGGAGCCTTTCCAGCATGGTTATCACCGCTGCAGGTGATAATTCTTCCTATTACCTGCGAACAAAATGATTATGCTAAAGAAATAAAAGAAAATTTACAAAATCATAATCTACGGGTTATAATTGACCAAAGAAATGAGAGCCTTAATAAAAGAATCCGAGAGGGAACACTCAAAAAAGTCCCTTATCTTCTGATTGTTGGTCAGAAAGAAGTAGAGGCCAAAACCGTTGCCGTGAGAAAGCGGGGGCAGGGAGATCTGGGAGCGTTATCCTTGGATGATTTTATTAGGGCGGTTGTTAATGAGGTGAGGGAAAGGAAATAAAATAGGGGTTCAATTTAAATTTAAGGGAGGTGGTTGATATCCAAAAAAATATTCGGGTTAACGAACGTATTCGGTCTCCAGAAGTCCGAGTGATCGGACCAAATTCAGAACAGATAGGCGTTGTTGGCATTAAACGCGCCTTAGAGTTAGCCAGCGAGCATAACCTCGATTTGGTGGAAGTCGCCCCAACGGCAAAACCCCCGGTATGCCGCATCATGGATTTCAGCAAATACAAATATGATCAGGAGAAGAAAGAACGTCGGGTTAAAAAGAATCAGAGGATTACACATCTTAAACAAATTAGATTAAAACCGCATATTGACGATAATGATTATCAGGTTAAACTGAAACAAGCCATATCGTTTTTGCAAAAAAAAGATAAGGTGAAAATGAATCTCATGTTTCGAGGGCGGGAATTGAGTTATCGAGAACAGGGAAGAGGGGTCCTAGAAAGGTTTATCAGCGATCTCAATGGATACGGACAACCCGAAAGGTCTCCTATGATGGAGGGGCGTATCATGTCGGTTGTGATCACGCCGAAATCGGAAAAAAAACAAATTGGAGAACGAAAAGATGCCGAAATTGAAAACCAATAAATCTGCCGCCAAACGGTTTAGGTTTACTAAAAGCGGGAAAATCAAAAAACGCAATGCCGGTCGACGTCATATCTTAGGCAAGAAGGCTCGCAAAAATAAGCGCCATCTGCGCCGGCCAGGATATGTTTCCAAAACGGATGAAAAAAGGATAAGGAGGTTGTTGCCCTATGGTTAGAATCAAGCATGCGGTGAGTTCCAAGAAAAGAAAGAAAAGAGTTTTAAAAAAGACCAAAGGGCAATTTGGACACAAAAATCGACGGTTCCGTCAGGCCAAGCGATCCCTTATTAAGGGAATGGTCTATGCTTATCGGGATCGGAAGGTCAAAAAACGCGAGTTTAGAAATCTCTGGATTATTAGGATCAATGCTGCCTGCCGGGAAACGGGTCTGTCTTACAGCCGTTTTATCAAGGGATTAAACAATGCCAATATTACCATCAATCGTAAAATGTTGGCCGAATTGGCTGTCAGCGAACCCGAGGCCTTTCAAAAATTAGTAAAAGTGGCTCAAGAAAACGGGTCTATCAATCCTTCCTTAATGTCCACAAATTCTAAATTAAGCGATTCGTAATACACTATCAGTGATTAAAGAGAGAGGGCTCTTATGTATATCGTTATTGTTGGATGTGGACGCGTAGGGGCAGAATTAGCGAGACTCCTTTCTTTAGAGGGGCATGATGTCGTGATCTTGGATAAGAATGACAGCGCGTTTGAGAGACTGGGGGATACCTTTAATGGCCTGACAGTCAAGGGGAGCGGCGTTTCTACCCGGACCCTTCAAGAGGCAGGAATTGAAAAAACTGATATTTTTTGTGCCCTTACAAATTCTGATAATATTAATATCATGGCTTCTCAAGTCGCTAAGGGAATCTTTAAAGTCCCGCGGGTGATTGCCCGAGTTTATGATCCCAGAAAGGCGACGATTTACAAAACGCTGGGATTAGATATCCTCTCAGAGACGGCGCTTTTTTCCTCCATGATTCGGGACAAAATTACCGATAAAATGTTGTCCAGTTATCTGATTGAAACCAATGAATTAGGGATTTTGGAATTTCCCGTCCCTTTGCATTTGCTGGATAAAACCGTTTCAGAATTTGATATCCCAGGGGATTGTATTATCACTGCTGTCCGACGACACGGGAAATCACCGCTCATTCCTGAACCTAAAACACGGTTATTCAAAGACGATATTCTCATAGCGGTTGTCAAAACCGGCAGTATTGAAAAAATTAAAAAGATGTTCGGCCTTTAAAAGGATAATAATGCCATGCACATTGTCATTATTGGCGGAGGAAGAATAGGTGTTTTTTTGGCACAAAGACTCCTTAAAGAAAAACACGCGGTTGTCATTGTAGAAAAAGACGAGGAGACCGCCAAAACCATTGCTAAGGATTTGGATGTCGTCCTCATTAACGGGGACGGATGTGATCCTGGTATTTTAAAACAGGCAGGCGTTGATCATGCCAATGTGGTTGTGGCAGCCACCGGAAAAGACGAAGATAATTTTATTGTTTGCCAGATCGCTAAAGAACTATTCAAGGTGGATCGAACCATTGCCCGCGTCAATGATCCAGAAAATGAACGGGCCTTTAACGAATTAGGCGTGGATGTCCCCATTGGGGCCACCATCATTTTAGGAAAGATCATTGAGGAGGAGGCCTCCTTCTCGGATTTTGTGGACCTATTCAGCTTTAAGCGAGGGAAACTAGCCCTTATTCGCGTTGACCTACCGGAAACCTCACCCGTCATTAATAAAAAACTGCAAGAATTAAATCTGCCACCCAGCTCGGTTTTAGTTTCCATTATTCGGGGAGACGAGATCATTGTTCCCAAAGGGGATACGTCTTTATTGCCCAGGGATGACATCGTTGCCCTGACTTTGGTTGAAAACAAACAGCAGTTGTTGAATTATTTGATTGGAAACGTCTAATCTTCACTCATATGAATATCATCACACAGAACACTTTTCATCGGGTCAAAAATATCCTTTTAGGAATAATCATTGAGACCGGATATGCCTTTTTGATCATCATCTCAGGATTTATCATTAGCTGGTTAATCTGGTTATTCTTCTAAAGAAAGAAACGAGATTTCAAGAAAAGCACCCTAGAGTAATCCTGGTTAAATAAAAATGATTCTCAAGCCGCAAATTTTCAAGGATCTTAAGATTATTGGATTTTATTTAGGCAAGGTTGCCATTGGAATGACCCTGTTTATGGCCATACCCCCTCTTATTTCGTTTTTTCTGGGGGAAATTAACCCGCTCTTTGACTTTATCATTGGTATTCTCATTTGTTTGGTGGCGGGCTTATTTCTTTATAATATCTGCTACACAAAAGAAGAAGTGAAATGGATCCACGGGATGTTAATTGTTGCCACCGCTTGGTTGTCGGTCGCCATGTTGGGGGCCATTCCTCTTTTTTTAAGCGGTCATTTTGATTCTTACCTTGATGCGTATTTTGAAGCCATGTCGGGAATCACCACAACGGGGTTAAGTCTGGCGAACGATCTCGCCCACATGTCTTATGGCCATAATCTTTGGAGACATCTTATGATGTTTATGGGTGGGCAGGGAATCGTTGTGGTCGTCCTAAGTCTTTTTATGCTTGGGACTTTCGGATCTTTCCGCCTCTATGTGGGGGAAGGCCGAGATGAAAAACTTTTACCAAACGTCCGGCAGACCTCACGGTTTATTTGGGGAGTGAGCCTAGTCTATTTGGTCCTAGGAACACTTGTCTTAGCCAGCATCGCCTATCTGAATGGTTTACCTTTGGGAAAGGCTTTATTTCATGGGGTCTGTATTTTTATGGCTGCCTTTGATACCGGCGGATTCAGTCCGCAAGCCCAAAACATTATGTATTATCACAGCCTTGCCTTTGAAATAATGACGATCATCATCATGATCTGGGGTTCGATCAATTTCCATTTACATTATGTAATCTGGACAGGCAATCACCGAGAGATTTGGCGTGACGTCGAGATAAGAGTTTTATTTTTAACAGTGATGAGTTCTTATATTATTGTGGCCTTGGGATTGCACCAAACAAAGGTCTATCCTGCCTTTGAGCCGTTGTTCCGTTTGGGTTTTTATCATTTGATGTCCGCGCATACAGGAACAGGTTTTCAGACAATCTATCCCCAGCAATTTATGCTGGACTGGGGACCCCTATCACTTTTAGGGATCATTTTTGCCATGATCTTGGGCGGGTGTATTTGTTCTACGACCGGCGGAATTAAGATGCTGCGTTTGGCGATGGTAGGCCAAGCCTTTGCCAAAGATGTGAAACAGTTTATTTCTTCAGAGAACAGTATCTTTTTTAAAAAGATTCATCATATTAAGACTATCATCCTCTCCGAGAAGCAAATGCTCTCCGCGAGCCTGATTATCCTCGCCTATATAATGACAGTTTTTATAGGAGCCTTGGCGGGAATGCTGGAGGGATATCCATTTGTGGAAGCGATTTTTGAATCCGCATCCGCAACGGGAAATGTGGGGTTAAGCTGTGGGGTCACATCACCGAGCATGCCAGCGCTGTTAAAGCTGACTTATATCTTTCAGATGTGGGCGGGACGTTTAGAATTTTTTGCAGTGTTTGCTCTGGCAGGGTTTTTAATTGCCTTGATACGAGGAAGGTAGACTGCAACTTCGACAAATCGCATAGATCAATAGGAATAAAAGATGATCTCGCATGCAAAATTAAGGATATTAACTTTAGGATTATGGGCTTTGATCGTTTGGGGTGGCCCTGAGGTTTTTGGCGATGAACTTTCCCCTGGGCAAGATGTTAAAAATACCGCGGAGGCAACATCTCGGGGGGGTGATCCCATCCAAGATATCCCTCTTCCCATCCGACCGAGCAGCCTTGATTTTATCAATTTGAGTGAAGCGCTGGATGGAAAAGACGTTGTCTTTACAGGAGAAGTGATCGGCGATATAATGCCCCGCGGTCAGTTTGCATGGATTCATGTTCAGGACAGCCAGGGCGTCATAAGCGTTTGGATCCCCTTAATTAAGGCCAAGACAATAACTCATGCGGGTGATTATAATAGTCAGGGAGATGTTGTGGAAATCGTTGGCACCTTTGTTAAACAGGACGCACAACTTCAGGGCGCATTTTGCATTCGGGCCAATGAAATAAGAATTCTTCAACAAGGATACATTAAAACACATCATTTTGATCCACTCAAGATGAAGACTTTGCAAGTGTTATTAGCCTCAAGTGTTTGTATGATCGGTCTGACTTTGATCTTAAGAAAAAGAAGAAAAGCAAATATTAAAATAACGACCTCAACGTAAATGGGGTATTCACACCCGGTGTTTGTTTAATACAAACACCGGGTGTGTGTCGGAGACAATGAATAAGGATTCCACGATGGCTTGGGATTTTGAAGAATTAATAAAAACAGCTTTAGAAGAGATTAATAAGATATCTGATGAAAAAACCTTGGAGGATTTTCGGATTAAATATTTGGGTCGCAAAGGAATATTGACAGATTTGTACACAACGATCACCAGTTTACCGCTGGAAGAGCGCCCACTTTTTGGAAAGAATACAAATGATTTTAAGGATGCGATTGGACAGCTGATTCAAAAGAAGAAAAAAGAGATCGAAATTGCTAAAGTTGGGCAACCCCCCCAAGAGACTCTGGATATCACCCTTCCCGGAGTAACAAGGAGTATTGGACATAAGCATGTGATAACTCAGATCATTGACGAAATCTGCGGCATTTTCGAGACTCTCGGGTTTGTGGTGCGGGAAGGCCCGGAAATTGAGTCGGAATTTAATAATTTTACTGCCCTCAATATCCCGATTGACCATCCCTCGCGGGATGCCTTTGATACCTTTTATCTAGAAACAAAGGATCCTCATAATCCTGAGAGAAATCTTTTATTGCGCAGCCACACCTCCCCCGGACAGATCCGGATTATGCAGGAATTTAAACCGCCTATTGCGGTGGTCATTCCGGGGAAGGTCTACCGTCCGGATGCCGTTGATGCAAGTCATTCCTTTATGTTTCATCAGATCGAGGGACTTTTGGTTGACAGAAACGTTAGATTCTCGGATTTGAAGGGGCTCTTGACTGTTTTTTGCCAAAAATTATTTGGGGAGAATATTCGCATGCGGTTTCGTCCGCATTTTTTTCCTTTTACCGAGCCCTCGGCCGA
>CAYJXI010000058.1:0-15914 GCA_964374105.1 uncultured Planctomycetales bacterium | reverse complement strand
CTGCCTTATTCAAGAAACTGAAAGCGGTCTCTCCGTTGGCATTTTGAACGCCGCCTAAAATTTCAGAATACCAAGGCAAAGGCGCGAGCCATGATAGCCGCGCTCCCGGGCCGCGGAGACCATCGCCGCCAAACATCCGGCTATTCACGATGGGCTGATCAATGAAAGCCCAGCTGTGGGGATGCTGGGAGTTCAACCGCCCAAATTCCGAGAAATAAGTTCCTGCTTTGCCTTGGAGATCATACGGCAAGGTTTGTGTCGTTAAGAAAGCTTCTTCCACTTCTAATTTTGATTCGCCGTCCTTATCGATTTGATAAATAATATGCGCTTCTCCATTTAAATAAGGATCCACAGCTCCTTGCATAGAAAACTCTAAATTTTGAGTCGTAAATCCTCTTTTTTTGGGATCGTGAGCACCAGCCTGAAGTTTGTTAATTTCACTCTCGCTCGCTGTCGATCCACCGGCTGTAAAAAGGCTGTTAAAAGAGATGTCCATCAGCCTAACTGTGCCTACTCCAACTTGTTTAGAGAATAAACCCGGCTGCCCAGTTACGGCCGCTTCTGCTTTAAGATCCTGAATAATCTCTTTTTTTAGTTCTTCCTGTTTTTCTAATTGCACTTGCTGTACATTTCTTTCATTCTCCAGCTCTTCAATTCTGACCTGCATTTGATTCATTTGATTTTGCATGGATCCCATCATTTTCTTAAGATCGCTTAATTCGTCGGCCCAACCTGATGAACATAAACAGATAAATATAAAAATAGTGAATAAAATTTTTTTCATGGTATCCCTCTCAAAGAAAGATTTTTAGGTTAAGCTGAAATGATTAACCCAATAGAAATTGAAAAAACTATATATTATGAGAGGGATACCGGTGGAGCGCGCAGATGTGGAAGATTATGGAGGGATTGAAAAACAAATTTTTGATACTTTTTTATAAGGCGAAAAACTATTGGAAAAAATAAAGCAAAAACAACGGCGGACAGCGTAGTGAAAACTTGCGCTTGTAGCTGATAAACAGGACACTGATCGTGGGAGGATTGGTTTTTGTGGTGGTGAATTTTACTATGGAGAAATTCCCCACCGACAGCAAAGAAAGTAAAGCTTAAAACGGCTAAGAATAATAAACAGGAAAGAAATTTGCTTCTATTTTTAAACATGAAAGATGTTACCAGATTTTCCCTTAACTTTCAATTTTATATTTGTTTATCGGATAAATTGTTTTTCTCAAGAAATCTTTCCAAACGATCCAACTCTTACAAGGCGATTTTAACTAGCTGCTGATAGCGCCGCCCGATTTCAAGCGCGGCTTGAATGTGGGCGATCTTGGCCCCGCCTAAACCTTTGAATTCTTTCCAGTCGCGGGTGTCGGTATGGGCCATGCTCCTGAAGGAGCCGAATTTGCCAAGGATTTTGCGGGAAAGCTCCACGGCGCTGGTGCCTGCGGTGCCAGTGCGCAATAAAATGGCCAAAAGCCTTTGCTCCCCAATCTCAGCCAATATCTGCAGCATTTCCAACTGTTCGGGATTGGTAATGACATCCGCTTTAATATTCTGGATCACGACCTCCGGAAGCTGTGGCGCATTGGGAGACAATAATAACCCTTTGAGCCGGTCGCGTTCGGCACCTTCATCCTGGCCTGTTAATACCGCAAAATCGCCGCGCTCTTCCAGTTCACGCTGGACCTCCGCTTCCTCCGACAGCACCCGCATATTCAGAAACTGCGAGTCCCCGGAATCATTGCCTGGGCCTCTCGTCTGTGTCTCACGAATGTTTCTGGCTATACCCAAGAATTCCTGTTGGACCTCAGGGGCCAAGTCATTCATATCCGTTTTCCGTTCAATCTTGGGTTTGAATATAAGACCGCCGGAAAAATATTTTCGCGGGAACATATCCTGAGATGAAATGTCATAATCTTCTTTAATAAGATTGTAAACCCCCTCCTTGAAGGCGGCCAAGTACTGTTCATAAATCTTCCTTTTAATCTCCTTATCATCAACATCCACGCCGGCAGTCTTATTTTGATTGACATAGATCTTTCCCAGAAGACTTTCTTTGAGCGTCTCTTTATACCAGCTCGCTAAAATCACGGAATGATAGATCTGACGGACAGGCGCAAAATTTTTCCCCTCATTGATTTCCTTTTCCAATTCCGGGATAATCACCTCTCTAACAATGGCCGAGGAGATATCATTGATATCCTTGATCTGCTTCTGGTCCATACGCTCTGTCCCCAAGGCGTTATTATTTAAATTCTTGGTCATGGCCAGATAATCCTTCTCTAGCATCACCTGCAAATGACTTTCCGCAACAAAGGCGGTGGCCCCCTGCTCGAAGACAACAGCCTTTTCCGGTACGATCCAAACCTTATTAAAGGTATTAACCGGCACTTTGGTTGTTCCATAAAGTTCATAGGCCCGCTGATTGACCTTCTCCCAGAATTTCTTGCCTAACCGGTCCTCCGGATGCGTCAAGGAAGCGGTCAACTGCTTTAACAGGTAATCCTGGGCCAGCATATCCTTGCCCATCTCCGTTACGCCCAGAGGCTGCGGGACCACACGGTCTTGCTCATAAGGAGAAAGGTTCACCCACACGTCATTATCCGGAATCGTTAGGGCCGTCAAAAAATATTTGACCAATTTTTTGGATTCCTCCTCAAGAGCCTTGCCCTTAAGACCGGAGTTGCCCCGGTCCACAATAAAATCAAACAAGAGGGGATTATCGGGATTAATGGTCAGCCCCTTGATAATGGCCGGATGAAAGGCCGAGCTTAACGTCACCCTATGGCCCGGGGCCGGCAATCCCGAAACCATCTGGGCATAGCTTGGGCCGGGTAAAATGATACTGTTGATCGTAAACGCGACGATCAGATATAAAGAGAAGATGCGAAAAAAAAGATGATGGGTAAACTTGTGGTTATGACCGTTCATGATAATTCCTCCAGGATTTTTAGATAAATGATCTTTAAGTTAAACGTTATTCGCTTTGTTATCAAAAGGAAAATTAACGAGAAAACAAAAAGGGATTCTCGTTATCAAAAATAAGCAACGCTTCCTTTGATTTTGTAAATGAAAAGGAGGAGAAAAGAATAATGATTATACTTCAATGCCCCTCTCACCAGCGCGCCTTTACTGACTTTTCTGAACCAATGATAAGGGTGGTAGCCAGTATCTCGACCTTTGTTTCCTTGAAATTTTTATCATTGGTTGTACAAAGGTCAATAATCCTCCTAAAAAGAAGAAGCCACCACCGGCTCTGCCACCGCAGAATCGTTAGCGAGCGAATCCTCCCCCTGAACGTTTAAAGAAGCCTTCAATGGTTTTCCTTCAGCTTCATCCGTATCGGTCTGTGAGATCCCTAGAATTTCTGCCAAGCTATCCTTCCCCGTTGGGATAATGGCATAAATCACCGGATAAAATCCTTGAATATTGATTTTCTCCCCCGTCCAATTAAAAGTCGCTGGGACACCAAGGTCATCCCTTTTAATCTTCAGCACAAAGGTATTTGTGAAGTCAATACCACCATACCGACTGGAATCAATCACGGCTTCGCCGACTTCGTCTTGATCTTCCGTGAGTAGAGCGCGGTCCCCTTCCGCCGGCAGGTTACCGGGCTTTATCGTTTTTAATCTCGTGGAGGGAACAAAGCGGACGCCGGGTTCATGCAGTTTATTGCCAGCGGCAATCACGGCACGTTCCAATTTATTTTGGGGTTCCAACCCGGAGGCCTGATCTTCGGCATAAGGGATGATGACCCCTTCTTGCAGGGCGCCCATCACGGCATTCACCATAAAATAATACAGGGCTGGCCCGGTCCTCTCGTTGCTGCGCGGGTCCAGGGGATTCAATGTCGCATTCTTGGATTCAACGCGCAAAAGGCCTGCCGACATAAAATTCTCAATTTGTTCCGCGTCTAATTCAAACGGCGTTCCCAAGAGATACCGTAAGGCAATTTTCTCTTTATGGACCGAATTGGATTTCCCATATAAATATTCAATAGCCTTCTGCCATTGGGTCTGCCAGGCCTGATTTTGCCCTATGGCCATTAACCGATCATAATCGGCCCGGGCCATCTCACCGACAAAGGCAAGGGTATTATTTTTTAATTCTAATTTATCCGCAAGGGCCGTATTCCCTTCCTCATAAAGCTGAGCCTTAATCTCCTTGATATTAATTGCAGTGCCGGCCGGTATTTTTGTCTGTAATCGGTAAGGAAAGTTCCCCTGATCCTTGTAACTATCGCCGCTAACGATAAAGACATACCCATGGGTCTCCTCGGTATCTAACAGGGCATCCGTGATAATCTTCTTCGATACTCCGCCAAACACCATATTTTCATAACCAGGCCCAGAGCGGAATTCCTTAATCACCTTTTGTTCAACACCGTTTTCATCGCGGGTAAACATCTTCCAATCCGTTGCGGCTTTTTTTTCCCAATTCTCGATGGCTCTATCCACATAACCATTCACATTTTCATTAACCTTATCCCAGAAACCGGGATTCAGGATAAGATCGACCAGAGACGAGAATCGCTCGTCTTTACGTTTTTTATCTAATTCATCACCGGAAATCGAACCGTAGGTCCAGGCGCTATCTTTAAAATACAAAAGCCGCATCGTGGCATACAACTGTTCCTCGGCCGTAAGAGCCAGCTCTTTTTTCTCTAACTTCCCTTCCAACCCCTTCCCGTTCTGAAAAATCTGTTCAAACCGCTTCTTCCAGTTTAAGGCCCCAGGATTTAAATCCCTATCCTTGAGATGATCGGCATCAAGCATTCGCTCAATCGCCCAGGCGAGCGGTTCAAACATATTTAAGAAATCTGCAGCCGCATCGGTGGTGGTAAAATCCACAAGGTCGTTTTCCTTTAACGATAATCGATCGATAAACTCCTCAAAACTCTTGCGCTCTTCTTCGGTCCGTTCCGCCTCCTGACCCGTCAAGAGTTTCCATCCTCCTTTTTCGGCATAAAGCTGTTTTAAATAGGAACGGATGCTCGAATTCCATAAAATCAGACGGTTACGCATATCCTCCACCTCAACTTCGTTGCCCTCTCTGATTTCCTTCCTTGTTAACTTCAAATTCCGGGCAGGAAACCATTCGCCATTTTCATAGCGCTCAACGAATTCCAGGGGTGCCGGGACAATATCGCCGTCGTCTTCCATTTTCAATTTGGCGCGGACACTGCCGTCATTGGCCAAGACCTCAATACGTTCAATGGCGATTTGCTTCATAATCCTGGGAATCTGCATCTGCCTAAGAATTGTCGCAATGGGGGATAACACATGCTCATTGGCTTCTTTATAGGTGGATCCCGTCAGAATGAGATTCCGGGCGCCGGCGATGGCATGCCAAACAATCTCCTCGGCACGGTCAGGCTTTAGATCAATAAGCGGTGACTGCTTGAGCGGTTGCCCTGGCGTTTCCAGGGTGGCGTCCTTATCCGTTAAGATGATTAATTTGTGATTCGATGTTGGTAAACCCTTAACCTGCCCTCCCGCAAGAAGGATAGCCTCGATCATCTGCGCATAAAGCGCGGTCAGTTCGGTTTTCAAAAACGCCAGCCGCCAGGGATGAGGCTCAGCTGTGTTATTAAAAATTCTTTCAATTTCCGCCGGCCCTTTGGTCTTATCCGGACGCGTCAATTGATTGGCCATTTCCTCAATATCAGCAACCATCTTGCCGGTAATCCGTTTTTTCGTACCGGTATACCGTTGAATCACCTCCTGAACCCCTTGGCCATTAATGATATCTGCGGCCATCGCCAAGAGCACCGAATCTTGGACGCCTTCCTGCAGTTGATGATTGACGACCTTGACCAAGACCTGGATAAGGTCCGGCGATTTTCGCGCCAAAAGAGAATCCACCTGGGCCAGAAAGACCTGCAGACGATTCAGACGCTCCTCGAAATCCGCCTTTTGCTGGCGCAGCATGACAAACCTGTTAAATTTATTCGATGACTGTTCCTGGTAAAGACGTAAAAATTCCTCGTCAAATTTTTCCGGGGCAGGCGGTTCTTCTGCCATCTGGGCTGGTTCTGCGGACGCGCCCGCCTGGATTTTTTTCTCCAAGGCTTCAATCGCCAGACGGAGTTGTTCCCTTTCTTCTGCGGTGAGATCGTTAACACCCTGCCGCCAGGATTTACGGGCCATAGCCGCAGCCTCCCAGGCTAAGCCAACTGCTTGACGATCCAAATGCGTTTCCCCCCATTGCAGCCAATCATGGACGGCAATGGCGACATTCTCGATTTCTCCGACCGGAACGCGGGTCGGGGCACTGGTGATGCGGTGGGTTATCTCCCGGTCCAGGAGGCCGGCCAGTTCATCGCGTGTCTTAGCGTCGCTGAAGCCGTCTGGATGGGTCTCGAAAAATACAACTGATTGCCGGCCGAATTTCTTCTGCAGCCATTCCAGCCACCGCGGTACGGCCACCTCGGCCTGGGTGACTTTCCAAGTAAGCGTTTCGCCGGGCTGCTTTTCTGTTCTTGTTCTTACATTGTACATAATGAGATTTTCTTTCTGAATGATTTCAAATAAACGGTTTTTAATTTCCTTATCAGAAGCAGCGAGGAATTCCGCTTCATTCTTAAACCCCAGATATCGCCACTGCCCCTTCAAGTCAATGGGGACGGTATTATGAAAAAATGAGGTGAAATCTTCTTCATAGGCAAAACCCTCGGCGAAGGCCACCCGGTCCCCCTCGATAATCGCAACGGTATTGTTCGGGTCGTTCTTTTCAACGGCTAAAAATCCTCCTTCGTTGGTTCCTCCCGCCACATTGGAATAGCTGGGTACGGCCGCGGCTCCCTTATTCCAGATCTGATACGCCGAAAATCCTAAGGCAATATCTCCTCCGCCGATAGGCGCCAAACTTGAACTATTCTGAATGATCCCTACCGAAAGACCCTTCCCCTTAACTAACAAACTGGCCTTAGCCAGAGACATCCCTTTTCCCATTTCCTCACTCAAACCGGCCTTGACAATCAGATCCACCCGGTCCTCATCGATGGTATAACCAGCGGCGCGTAGGTTGGCTAAGGTGTATTTATCTCCCGGCCGGAAGATCGATTCCCACGACCCGAAATTGCCTGTCGGCGCATAAACCTGGAGAGGGTTAAGCCCGCCGCGGGTATATCGGGCTCGCTTGATATTAGGGTTGCTTTGCCGAGCGAACGCTGCTTCTTTTTCCGCCTCCTCCACAACCCATTTCATGGAGCGAACGGACTCTTCGTACGCCTGATCCGTTGAGGCCTTAATCTTGGCGATCTCGGCAATCAATTCCAACTCTGAGGGCCAGGTCACCGGCCACAACCCTTGGGAGGCAACGGCAACACTCTCGCGGTCAAAACCGGCCTCTCGGGCGATCTCATCTAAGGCCTTTTGAATGGCGTCTCTGGTGAACGCGCTGACTTGAGCATGGATAAAACCTTTCTTGGCCTCGGGAAAACGCTTAAGGAAATCTGCATAACGCAGAACCATGATCTTGAGAAAACTCGCGTCGGACAGGTGGCCAAAATGAAATTGGACCGCGGCCTTGACTGCCTCCCCGCCGAAAAAGCGGCTTCCCATACCCCCGGCCGAAATGATATCCACCAAAGCCCCTTCCTTGACCGCCTCCCGCAGGGTCTGCACATAAATTCCAAAATGCTTTTTGTAGGTTGTGCTTTCCTCGAATATAAAATGATTAAAGGGAAGGGTTGTTGGATCCGGGGCATATTTCAGGAAATCCCATTTAATCTTAAGATCATACAACCGCTGTTCCAGATCATGCAGTTTGCGGTTGTCCGCCAGCTCTTTATTCTGTTTTCTCTTTAAGGTCTGGACCTGTTCATCGACATCCTTGATGGCAATTCCCAGATCCCCTAGCTCCTTTTCTAAATCCTGCGTAAATTCGGGGGTGCGCAGGTTCACCCCGTCAAATTTTTTCTGGGCGGCATCTTCATATTCCTCTTCGGCCTCTCTCAATTTAGAATTAAGATTGCCGTTGACATCATTGCTGGCTTGATAGATCTTGGCTAAATCGCTCGTATCCCTTCCCTCCTCCAACCGGAGGACAAGGTCACGCAAGTTATCCTCTTTTTCAAACGGCCATAATAAACTGACCTGTTCATTGGCAACGGCCTCAAAGAAAAGCCGTTCCTGTTTAGCGCTGATTCTTTGGCTCTTGACCAATTTTTGGATTAAGGAGACATTTTTCTTGATGCGTTTGCGGACAAACCGCCGCACCTCATAATTGATGCTGGGAGAATTAAACCGCCGGAAATTCTGCTGCAATAGAAGACTGGCCTTCCGCCGAATCGCCCGTCGATCCGCCGCCGTCAGGCTTCTTCTCTGCTTTTTCGCCTCGTCGTAATAGTTTTTAATCGTTTTCGCCAACTCCTGATCCATGGTTAAGGCCTCGCGGCTGTCGGTCATGGCCGGGATTTCTTTCGGCACATCAAATTCCTGTTCGGTGGCCTCCACTTCTTTCTGGGTATACATCGTCCGTTGGGACCTGGCTCGTATCAACTCCGCGCGCTTAAGGGCCCGGTTGGCGTTAATCCTTTGTTTTTGCCATTTCATCTCTTCCGGTGTTAAAAATTGTATCCGCGCCCCGCGTTCAGCTAATTGCGCGTATTTATACACCTTCGGGTCCTCATCGATGGCCTCCACCTTGCCTAGTTTCGCAAATTCGTCTTTAATCTGCGCGGCCACTTGATCCAAGACCTTGGCAATTTCCTTTTCCTCTAAATTCGGATCAAAGAAAAGAAGCACACTCCCCGTTGAGCGGGCCCCGGTGATGCCATAACTAAACCCGTGACTCTTGCCGTATTCCCGGACAAATTTATTCAGTACCCTCAAAACCGTATCATCGATAGAGACGCTCGCCAGCTGATGCCGGAGGGCCACGGCCGCCAAGGCCCAGCGGCCCATCGCGACGGTATCGCCTAATTGCGCGGCCTTAAGCATCTCCTGGGTAATCTGCGCCCAGGTGTATTGAATATCCAGCGACCGATTTAAAATGGAGTTGACAAAAACTTCCAGGAGCGTATCCTCGGCCGGCTGGGATTTGCCTATGCGCATGATGCGAATGCCCTTATTAATATTTTTCTTGGCCTCCTCGGATAAGGTAATGGTGACCATCTGCGGAACAATCCCGCCCTGCAATTTCACATCGCGGCCTTTGATCTTCCCCTCCAACGGGTCTCCCGCGATAAGAATACGCATGCCACCAACAAGCCCCGCCACTTCATCCTGAACCCCGGCCATGCCCGCGAGCCGCCAAACGGTATACTGCGAGGCAATGATGGCCCGCGCCACGCTTTCTTGATCATCAATCATGCGGTATTCAACCCTTCGCCGCTCAATCTTGGCATTCGCCACGGTTTCCTCTTCGGGCTCGCCGTCCTTCTTAAGCGGGATAGGCCGCTCCAACGTCGTCCACGTCACGGCTTGGCTTTGCTCAGGGAACCATCGTTCTGGATCAAAGATTTCCCTCCGCTTTTTGTCATAGGTTCGCTTCACCCAGCGATACCGCACATAGTACTGGCCGTCTTCGGCCTGAACCGGGAATTGCTCTAGCGCCATATCGACACTAATCTGCTTATTCTCATCAACCTGGGTGGGGAACCGGTAGATCTCATCCTCATTGCTAAAATCCTTATTACGGGAAACTTCGATGAAATAATATTCGCCAACATCGCTACCGTCCTTGGCAACATCCAGTGTCAGACGGTTGGTATATTCCAACTGGGCATCCTGGGATCTCGCGTACAATAACTGGTCAAACGTTTGCGCGACCGAAGCCGAGATGAGACTGCTCACGGCCAAGCCGGAAGAGGCCTGAATATTCTTAACATGCAGGGTGATGTGCAGCCCTTTATCTTTTCCTAAAACATGTTGAAAGACTTCCCTTAAAACCTCGCGTTGCCGGCCCTCGCTGATAGCCCTTTTCATTAACTTGTCCGGCAAAAGCCCCATGGACACCAAGGACTGGAGAACCAAATCGGCCTTGGTTTTCTTCACCGCATCCGCAGCCTTGGTCACATGAACACTGAAATTACGGTCTAAAGATTCAATCGTTAAATAGGAGAGCTGATTGCCGTCCCCTTTGGGCATTTTATCAATATCCCGAACTTCAAATGTGACCTCGATATTGCGCCCCACGGTCCCGTCTTCCCGCGTTAAATTCTTGGAGGCGTTAAATAGCCCGCGGAATAAATAGGGTTTATTGGTGGCCAAGAAGGTTGAATCCCCGATTCCGGCGGCCTGTTCCTCCTCGCGGATAGGGATCTCGGTGCGCGCCCCTTTGAACTCGCCGTCAAGGAACCGGGCATCTGCCTTGGGAAAAAAGGACTTGTAAACGGCCACCATCTCCTCATACGTATTTTTCGATTCAAGTTCACGGAAGGCATCCGCCAAGTCTTTACGGTGCTTGCGGCTTTCCAATTCGATGGCGTCTTCCACCGGCCTTAAGTAATAATATTGACTAAGTTTTTGGTAGAATTTCGCCAGCCAGCTCATCGCCGTATAGGAATGACCGGCAAGTGTATCCTCTTTGCCATTGTACATGAACATGGCAAAGGCCTCGGTCTCGGCCTCCCGCAGGCCCTCTAAATTGTTCGCCTCCATATCCAGATCATGCACGTCTTCGGTCACAGAAAGGCCTCCGTTTTGGTCAATATGCGCATAGGCATCACCGAAGTACATATGCTTGGAAAAAAGTACGGCCAAAAATTTGGCGGCCTGGGCCTTCATGCCGTCGGTGATGCGCGGATCTTCGGAATATAACAATTCGCGTAAACCCACCGCGCTCTGGAGAAGCTGCTTCATAGGACGGCCATCCGTATTGTCGATGCCCCGAAACAATAAGAGATCGCTTATTCTCAAATCATAGATAATGTTTTCTATAGCCGCGGTCGCAAGATCCGATTCCTGTATGATCTCCTGCATATATCTCTGATACGAGTCGCGATAGCGCTTTTCCGCCCTTTTAATCAAATCCAATATTTTGCGGTATTCCTCAAGCCCACCCTGGATGGCTTTATATTCGGGAGACCCCGCGGAAAGCCCCAGCTCTTCCGGCTTAAGCTGCGCCCATTTTTCCACCTTATCCTTGGTCAGCATCATTTCATACACCTCTTGAGGAGGCTTAAACTCATCCGAAGTCAAGACCGATTCGCTATAGGAATCACGCAAGGAAGGTTTCATTTCTTTCACCTTGTTAAAGGCAATCATGGCCACAATAAAATTCCGACGGCCGGCTTCCTCCTTCTTTTTCTCTAAACCTAAGGCCTCTTCGCCGATGGCATACCATTGCTTGACAATCTTCATGCGTTCAATCTCGGCCAACAACTGATTACGCTGGATTATTCTTTGATCCGCCGTCACCTGTCCCGTGACCGGGTTAGTGGTGGCCTGCGCCAGCTTCACCAAGAATTTGTTAATGTACTCTTCATCCTGTTTTCGGATGCGCTCCAACAAATCATTCCTAAAGATTTTTTCCTGCGGTTCGTAATAACGCAATCGATCCGTCTGTGATAAAACCTGATGAATCGTTGAAGGGGCGGTATAATCGCGCCGGCCCGGACCCGGAGCTGCCTTTTTGCGCTGACTTAAACGGGAAAGGAGATCCGCCTGACGGCGGCCATTATGACGGAGGAGATGATCACGGATCGATTCGAGTCCCTGCTGGATTGTTTTCTCCAAGGATACTGACCATGGTCCGTGCGCAATCGTCCAGCCGTCGGATGCCAGCTGCTGCTGAAAAATTTCGTTTAATTCACTTCGTGTTAAAAGCTCGGCGAGCGAACTCTGCGGGTTCTTCTGGACGGCCCGGAACAAGACCTCAAAGGCCGTACTGTACGGGTGCTGTTGCCCCATAAAGGCGATGAATTCATGGATGATAATGGCAGCCTGTTCGCTGTCATCATCAGCCAAACGGCTGTTCTCTTTAATGAAGAGATGAATCCCACGGTCAGAGGCGTGGCCTCGCACCGACGGCTCGATTTTGGAATCCTTAATAATGATGCGGTTGAGTTGCGGGACCGTCCCGGCGGTTGCTCCCGGCAAGCGCTGTTTAACCAGATCGTCCAAAATCAACGCGGATTGACCAGAGCCATCAAGGTCTTGAAGAAAATTCAATGCCCGTGTAACGGCAAGATCCTGACCGGCCTGCGCTGGCGCAACCGGCTTCGCCTCGATCTCATCCTTATACTTTTGATCAAAGGCTCGCTTGAGAAGCGCCTCATCAATCAAATCCTCATGTTCTTCGTAACTCTCGATTAACCCGGACTGGACAATGCGGATATTGCCACGGGCAGCGGCCGCCAAACCCGCAGCCGAAGTCTGTCGGACATATCTATTCGCAGGCTTCCAGGCAAATCCGCCGGAAAAATATTTCCGGGGAATACTCACTTTAGAATAGCGGTCATAATCCTCCTTGATGTAATTGTAAACACCCTTGCGGAAGGCCTCGAGATACCGTTCGTAAATCTTCTGTTTGGCGAGTTTATCATTGACATCAACGCCCGCAACCTTATTTTGGTCGATATAATTAACCCCTAAGAAACTCTCTTTAAACTGCTTTTTAAACCACGCCGCCAGGACCAACGAGGAATAAATCTGCCGCAGCTCGCTAAAATTCTTCCCGGCATTGACCTCTTTTTCTATCTCCGGAATAACGACTTCCCGAACGACAGACGAAGAAATATTATTAACATCCTTCACCTTCTCCTGCTCTAAAAGATTGGTCCCTAGTTCTTCGCTTCCCATGTTTTTCTTCAGCGCCAGGTAATCTTCTTCAAGCATCACCTGCAGGCGGCTGTCTAAAATATAGGCGGCATCTCCCTTTTCATAGACCACGGCCTCTTTCGGGACAATCCAAACCTTGTTAAATGTATTGATGGGGATATTGGTGGTACCGAAGAGCTCGTAGGCCCTGTGAAAGGCCTTGTCCCAGAATTTACTGCCGGTTTCCTCTTCCGGATAAAGCAGAGAAGCGGTTAATTGTTTTAAGAGATAATCCTGCGCCAGGAGATCACGGCCCAGTTCGGTAAAGCCAAAGCCTTCCGGGATGATGCGGTTATTTTCATAAGGCGAAAGATTGACCCATAGATCCTCTTCCGGGACGGTCAATCCCGCCAAAAAGTATTTGATCAATTTACGCGATTCTGCAGAGAACTCGGCATCCGCAAGATTGGAATCACCGGTATCGACATAAAAATCAAATCGAAAAGGATTGTCGGGGTATATGCGTACCCCTCTTAAAATCGGTGGAACATATTCCTGACTCATGTTGACCATGGAACCAGGGGTGGGGAGATCAACACTATCCTGGGCAAGAGCAGAACGCGGGGAAAAAAGCGAGGAAAGGACAAAAGAAAAGATAACCCAGATGGATAGAAACTGATTAATCGTTCTATGGCTTCGCAAATAAGGCATCATTATACTCTTCTTAGTCAATAATTTTGGAAAGGATAGGTGTTGGTTGTGCCAAGAGGAAAACGCTTTCCCTCTATATTTTTAGTATAAGTATATAATCTAAATACCCAAAAAGCAAGTTGGCGAGCGGGGTATATTTAGAGAAGAAACTAACGGCCGTTCAATAAGTTATTATTCTATGGCTAACATGGCAGGAAGACAATTTTGATGTCAGGACATCCCTTCCGGGCGCCATTTGACCGCGGCATGGATCCCACGGCGTGGGGGCCGCCCCGAATGAACTGAATTTAAAGGAGTTTGCTGGAGAATTAGACAAATTTAATGAGGGAATCGCAATAATCCGGCGGCTTTTCGTAGCCGAGAAGATTCAAAAGGGTGGCAGCGACATTCGCTAGGCCTTGCTGAGGGAGGCGAGCCATCTTGTATTCCCCGCGATAAAACGGATCAACAATCACAAAAGGGACAGGGTTAAGAGAATGAGACGTGCTGACGATCCTTTCGCCGTTTTTGATTGTAAACATCTCATCGGCATTACCGTGGTCCGCTAGGACCACCGCTATCCCCTTCCGCTTCCTTATGGCCTCGACTAATTGGGCGGTACATGCATCAACGGTTTCCACGGCCGAAATGATGGCCTCCGGAACGCCGGTATGCCCCACCATATCGCCATTGGGGAAATTTAATCGGCCGAATTTATACTGTCCGCTTTCTAAAAGTTCAATTGTCCTCGCGGTAATCTCCCCGGCCTTCATTTTCGGCGCCTCGTCAAAACGGATTTTATCGGAAGGAATCTCGACATACGTTTCCAAAGAGGCATCAACGTATCCGGAATTATTGCCGTTCCAAAAATAGGTCACATGCCCGTATTTCTGCGTTTCGGAAATGGCAAACGATTTGATCCCCATGCCGCAGAGATAGGTGCTGAGGGAACGCTCGATCTTCGGTGGCGTAACCAGATAATTTTTGGGGATATGCAGGTCACCGTCGTACTCCATCATCCCGGCAAAGAGAACATCCGGCACGCGCTCGCGGTCGAATCGATCAAATTGCTGTTCATCAAAGGCCCGGGATAGCTCAATGGCCCGGTCCCCGCGAAAATTAAAAAAAATAACCGCATCTCCGTCTTGGATAGGGCCAACCGGTTTTTGGTTCTGGCCAATGACAAATGACGGCAGATATTGATCCGTTACTCTAGGATCTTCCTGATAATATGTTGATACGGCCGCGGATGCCGATGCAAACATCCGCGCCTTGCCTAACACATGGGCATTCCAGCCGCGCTCGACAATTGTCCAGTCGGCATTGTAGCGGTCCATCGTTGTAACCATGCGTCCGCCGCCAGAGGCGATGCGGTAATTGGCCTGAAACTCTTGATTAATTTGAGTCAGCAGTCTCTGTGTTTGTTCAATATACTGCAAGGCTGATTTTTCATACACATCCCGGCCATCCAACAGGGCATGGATGCAGGCCTCTTTGACCCCTTCTTGGGCGCATTGCCGCAGCATGGCGAAAAGATGCTCAACGTGGGAATGCACATTGCCGTCGGACAAAAGCCCGATAAAATGAAATCGCTGCCCCTGCCGTTTGGCGCGGGCTACGAGCTGTTGCCACAGGGAAGTCCTAAAAATGGCCCCTGTTTGAATCGCCCTGCCAACTAAGGTCGCGCCTTGATCAAAAATTCTCCCGGCGCCCAGGGCATTATGGCCGACCTCACTGTTTCCCATATCATCGTCCGAAGGCATACCCACGGCCCGGCCATGGGCCTTAAGAGTGGCAAACAGTTCACCCTTAAAAAGCTGGTCAAAACAAGGTGTGTTAGCGAGATAGACACCATCACTTTCATCTTGTTTGCCCAATCCAATCCCGTCTAAAATAATCAATAGAAGCGGGCCGGGCCGGCCGAAAAAATTTTTAAGTTTTTTTAACCGATGCGTCATGTTTGTTCCTTAAAATAATCGGCAATCGTGAATTGCTGCTTGGAGGGTATTGTAGCAGAAATAGAAATTTATTACATAAATTTCCAGAGGCATTACAGGGGAATTGTTTAGGTGAGCTTAAATCTACGTATAGGAATGAAGATAAGCAGTCTCTTAAGATATCGACCGACTGGCTCGAAATTTTCGACCGAGGACTTTACTCTTCCGCCGACTATCCAAAATAGGACTTGGCCCGGCGTCTTTTGGCCGTAAAATTTTCCGGCGTTTTCGTATTCTTGGCGAAGGTTGGGGTCGTATTCGCTGAGGTTGCCTTGCGGGCGCGCAGCAACTCAGCCGGCATGTGGTATTCCATCCAGGTCACTGAAAATCGCTTAAGCCAATCCTCTTTGGCCCGTTCAAAACCAATGTCCTGTCCCGCCTTCTCGCTTTCAATCCAAAGATGTCGCTGGATTTCTTCCATAACCCTTTTGTCACTCAGAAGCTTTTCGGTATCGATAGAAATGTTCGGGAATGAGACAATAGATTGTTACCCCCCTTTAGAAAGAGGGATTAAAAAGAT
>CAYJXI010000057.1:0-16463 GCA_964374105.1 uncultured Planctomycetales bacterium | reverse complement strand
CTTTTTAATCCCTCTTTCTAAAGAGGGGTAACAATCAATGGTATCATTCCCGTTTGACACCAAGATTTCCATTGCAGGAATGGCAGATTCGTGTATAATTTATTGCATTCTAACTCCTTAAAATAATTAAAATTAGGTTTTTCTTTGCTGTAATTCCCTGGTACTCTAAGACTTCACTATTTCCTAGAATTAATTCCAATCGGAGCGTAGCGCAGGGGCTTAGCGCACTTGAATGGGGTTCAAGGGGTCGTGAGTTCAAATCTCACCGCTCCGACCAAAAGATAAAATTATTATTTTATAAATATGGGTCTTCTTGAACATTTTGACAAATCAAAAAAGATGAAAAAAGAACAACCGGAAAGAAGACGTTATAAACGAATTAGAAAAAATTTTGTGTTAACTTACTTTGATTTAGCTGATCCTTTACAAAAGTACAATACTTCCCAGTTAAAAAATATCGGATTAGGGGGTATGTGTTTGATCACACCTAAACCCTTTGCCCCTTCCACGATATTAGGAATCGAATTGAAAACTCCTTTTGTAACCGAATTGACGCATTTAGAAGGCAAAGTCATGGAATCTCATGAAAAGATTAAAGATATCATTTATGAAACTCGACTAGAATTCAATCAACTAACTCCACCGGCTAAATTTGTCTTAAATAAAATCATAGAGTATTTTGTTAAGGAAGAAAAACGAGATGAATAAAATTACGGTAGGACTGATTGGGTACGGCAACGTTGGCTCAGGAGTTGTCAAATTCCTCCAGAGGAAGAGGAATTATATCCGGAAAAAATTTAATATCGAAGTAGCCCTCAAAACCATATGTGATCGCAGCATCGCAAAAAAGAATACCGAAGGCCTTGCTCCTATTATTTTGACATCCGATATCAATGCGATTCTAAATGATCCTGAAATCGAAGTAGTTATTGAGTTGATTGGAGGTTTAAACCCCGCTAAGGAGATTATTCTCACCGCCCTCAAACAAGGGAAACACGTGGTCACGGCAAATAAAGAATTGATTGCCCATTACGGAAAAGAATTATTTCAAGAAGCCCATATGCGCGAGCGTAATATTTATTTTGAATCCTCAGTCATGGCCGGGGTCCCAACGATTAAAGCCATCACGGAAGGGGTTGCCGGCAATCAATTCAATCGTTTATATGGAATTATCAATGGGACCTGTAATTATATTCTCTCCCAAATGACTCAAAAAAATTATACTTTTTCTCAAGCACTGGAAGAGGCGCAAAAAAACGGTTTTGCCGAGAGCAATCCCACCCTCGATATCAACGGGATGGATTCTGCTCATAAATTGGCTATTTTAGTCTCTTTAACCATGGGCAAGTTTATCAATCTCAAAGAAATCCATACCGAAGGCATTACGCACATCTCTCATGAGGATATTGAACACGCCGAAAGTCTTAATCTCACCATTAAGCTTTTAGCGATCGCTAAAAAGGTCAATAAAGAGATCGATGCACGGGTTCACCCCACCCTGATTTCCAAAGACCATCCTTTAGCATCAATCAACGGAATCTTCAATGCTATCTTTTTAGATACCGACCCATTGGGTGATATCCTCTTATCAGGGCAGGGGGCAGGCCAGATGTCCGCGGCTTCTGGGGTTGTCAGTGACTTAATCAATTTCGCTTCTCGCCAGGGGAGCAAGGCAACCAGTTTCCCGGCCAACTTGCATGCTGAATCTGCCACAACGGTGATCAAATCGATTGATCAGATCGAATCGAAATTTTATATTCGAATCATGGCCATTGATAAACCGGGTGTCTTATCGCAAATTACAGGAATCCTGGGTCAGCATAACATTGGGATCAATTCCGTCACCCAAAAGGTTCATAACCGGATGGCGGCTGTTCCGGTTGTTATGTTAACCGACTATGCGCTAGAAAATATGGTTCGAATCGCTCTTGATGAGATTCATAAAACAACGGTTATCAAAAGTAAGCCCGTTGTTATTCGAATGGAAAATTTATAGAATTCAACCTTTTTCATGACAGAAACGGAGCCTAGCTTGTGATTTGGAAAGGAGTGATTGAACATTACCGTGAATTTTTACCTGTCTCTAAAGACACCCCAATCGTGAGCCTCCTAGAAGGCAATACCCCTCTCATCCTTTCCGACGATTTATCACAAAAGATTGGATTAAAGGTCTATCTAAAATATGAAGGACTCAATCCAACGGGGTCTTTTAAGGATCGGGGTATGACTATGGCTATCACTAAAGCCAAGGAAAAGGGGGCACGTGTGGTGATGTGTGCTTCCACTGGGAATACCTCCGCATCCGCCGCTGCCTATGCTGCCAGAAGTGGAACGATGCAATGCGTTGTTTTAATACCGGAAGGGAATATTGCCTTAGGTAAATTAGCCCAGGCCATGATCCACAAAGCTAAAGTCATCGCTATTAAGGGGAACTTTGATGAAGCCTTGACACTGGTTAAGACAATTACTAAGGATTATCCTGTTGAACTTGTTAATTCGCTTAATCCTTTTCGAATTGAGGGGCAAAAGACCGCGGCCTTTGAAATCTGCGATGTGTTAAAGGAGGCACCGGATTTTCATGCCATACCGGTAGGTAATGCGGGAAACATAACTGCCTATTGGAAAGGATATAAAGAATATAAAAACGCTCGAAGAACAAAAAAATTACCCAAGATGCTGGGATTTCAGGCTGCCGGGGCGGCCCCCATTGTTCGTAAAAAGGTAATTCCAAACCCGGAAACGATTGCCACGGCCATCCGGATTGGTAATCCCGCTAGCTGGAAATTGGCTGAGGAAGCTAGAGATGAATCCAAGGGTTTGATTGATATGGTGACCGATAGAGAAATTATTGCAGCTTACAAACTCCTTGCTCAAGGGAATGGAATCTTTGTGGAACCTGCCTCAGCGGCTTGCGTTGCGGGAATTCTAAAATTCAGTCAATCTGGCTACTTTAAAAAATTTAAAGGTCAAACCATAGTTTGTACTTTGACTGGTCATGGTCTAAAGGACCCGCAAATTGCCATAAAGAATGTTAAACAACCGATTTCCCTCAAGGCTGAGGTTAAAATTATTCTTAAAGAAATTGGATTATGAATTTCTTCTACAGTGTTTAAAAGTAAACATGGTTTAAAAAATAAAAAGGTGCTGATCACCTGTGGGCCTACCTGGGTAGCTCTGGATGCGATGCGTGTGATCAGCAATCAAGCCACCGGGGAATTAGGCTTTATCCTAGCAAAGGAATTTCGGAAGGCAGGGTGCAAAGTGACCCTTTTGGCAGGGCCAACGATTCAGCCAATGCATTTGACATCAATTGAGACGAAGAGATTTCATTTCTTTCATGAACTGGATCATCTCATTAAAAAGGAATTAAAAAGCCGGTTTGACATCTTTGTTCATTGTGCAGCGGTTTCTGATTATCGATTAAAAAGGAGTTTTCGATCCAAAATTTCATCCGAATTGGAAAAGTTAAAACTTCATTTAGTGCCAACGGCAAAAATCATCAATAGAATTAAAAGGCTGTCTCCCGATACATTTTTAGTGGGATTTAAACTGGAATCCTTTTTAAATAAAGACAATCTCAGAAAAAAAGTCGCAAAATTATTTATAAATGCCCGGTGTGATTTGGTCGTGGCGAATGTTCTTAAACCTCATTATCAAGGGTATATCGTTGATCAAAATCTTAAAATATTGGCCAGGGCCAATTCCCGTTTAGAATTAGCAAAAAGATTAATCCATTCATTAAAAAATCAATTATGAAATATCTTGTAATTGTTCCAGATGGTATGGCGGATTACCCGGTGGAAGAATTAGGGGATAAAACCCCCTTGGAGGTGGCCCACACCACCAACATGGACTACCTGGCGCAACAGGGTTTCACCGGAATGGTGAAAACAATTCCCGATAACATGAGTCCGGGTTCGGATATAGGGAACCTGGCTCTTTTGGGATATAATCCAGAAAAATATTTTTTTGGTCGAGCCCCCTTAGAAGCAGCCGGTTTGAATATTGAATTAAAAGAAGGTGAGATTGCTTTCCGTTGCAATTTAGTAACCGTTGTTGAACAAATCATGGAAGATTACAGTGCCGGACATATCACGACCAAAGAAGCTTCTATCCTCATTAATGAACTTAATAAACATCTCGCTAATCATGAGGTCAAATTTGTTGTGGGAAAAAGTTACCGGCACTTGTGTATCCTTAAAGTCCGGGATATGGAGGAATTCTTAAAGATGAAATGTACCCCGCCTCATGATATCATTGGGAAAAATATCGAAAAATTTCTTCCTCAGGGAGTTCAGGCCAAACTGTTATTAAAACTTATGGAGACATCCACAAACCTATTCCTTGAGCATTCCATTAATAAAGTTCGCATTGATCTTAAGGAAAACCCAGCCAACATGATCTGGTTATGGGGACAGGGGACCAGACCCCAGTTACCTTCTTTTAAGGAAAAATTCGGACTGCAAGGATCCATCATTTCCGCGGTGGATCTGGTCAAGGGTATCGGGAAATTGGCAGGGTTAGAGATCATTAAAGTCCCCGGCATTACCGGTTATTATGATACCAATTACTTAGGAAAAGCCCAATACGCCATCAAAGCGCTTAAAAAGAAGGATTTTGTTTACATCCATATTGAAGGACCAGATGAAGCCGGTCATAATGGGGATATCAAGGCCAAGATATCTTGTATTGAACACATTGATAGAGAGATTGTAGGAACGATTTTGAACCATTTTAATAAAAAAGACGATGTTCGTATTCTGGTGACTCCTGACCATCCTACACCCGTCAAGTTACGCACGCATGCCCGAGATCCGGTTGGTTTTGTTATGTATGGGAAAGGGATCCCTCAGGATGGATCCGAAAGTTATAATGAGAGTTCGGCTAACGCCAAGGGACTGAAATTTAACAGCGGGGAAGAATTGATGGATTATTTTATCCATCGTTTTATTAATTAGAAGCAGTTTCATAACCTCAGGATCCTCACCCGCAAGTGTCATTCCCGTCCCGCCAGAGGCGGGAGGAATCCACACTGACAGGGGTTCTTTTTTGGATTCCCGATTAAAACATTCCTGCCGGCAGGCAGACGGGAATGACAAAAGGAGATTATGAAACTAGTTCTAAATAAGGTGATTCCTATGGAAAGACCCATCATTATTCAAAAATACGGTGGTTCATCAGTGGCTAATATTGATCGAATCAAAAATGTCGCCCAACGTATTCTAGAAACAAAAACTAAAGACAATGATATTGTTGTTGTTGTCTCTGCGCTGGGAGATACAACGGATGAATTGGAACAATTGGCTTTTAAAATAACGGCCGCACCACCGGAACGAGAAATGGACATGCTCATGTCTACGGGTGAACAAATCTCCTGTGCCCTTTTGGCAATTGCAGTCAAATCGTTAGGGCATGCGGCCATTTCCTTTACCGGAGCTCAGGTAGGAATTAGGACCGATAGATCGTATACCAAAGCCAGAATCGAAACGGTAGATGCCCGAAGGATCAAAAAGTCCTTGATGGAAAAAAAGATTGTTATCGTGGCGGGTTACCAGGGAATTACTCGGAATAATGATATTACCACGTTAGGAAGAGGAGGATCGGATTTGACGGCCGTAGCCCTGGCTAAGATCCTCAAAGCCGATGTCTGCGAGATTTATACCGATGTGACTGGGATTTATACCGCTGATCCTAGGATTGTCAAAGAGGCAAGGAAGATCCTTACGATTACCTTTGACGAAATGCTGGAAATGGCCTCTTTAGGCGCCCAAGTGATGCAGGCTCGGTCCATTGAGGTGGCCAAACGTTTCAACATCCCTATTCATGTCCGTTCGAGTTTTTCTAAGGAGGAAGGAACTATGATTGTCAAGAATAATGAAAAATTGGAAGATATTGCCGTCAGGGGAGTGACCTGCAATAAATCCGAAGCCAAAATCACCATTTGTGCCGTTCCGGATAAACCGGGGGTTGCCGCCCAAATCTTTAATGCCATATCCAAGATTGGAGTCAACGTAGACACCATTGTGCAAAACGTAAGCCATACACGACATACCGATATTTCTTTTACTGTTCCTAGGACGGATTTGCACAAGGCCTTGGAAACCACAAGAAAGATCGCCGCCAAAATCAAGGCCGGAGAAGTCTTGCACGATAAAAACATCGCCCGTGTTTCCCTCATCGGGTCGGGGATGCGTTCCCATCATGGGATTGCTGCTGCGATGTTTCAAAGCCTTGCCGAAAATAAAATCAATATTGAGATGATTACAACCTCCGAGATCAGCATCTCATGTATTATCAACCAAGAACACAGTGACGCGGCTGTCCGGGCGCTACACAAAAAATTTAAGTTGAATACCGTTCAATAAACTTTAGAGGTTTTTCTCAATGACAAACGAAATAGTGCTTTATGATACAACATTACGGGATGGATCGCAAACAGAAGGGATTTCTTTTACCGTGCGTGACAAGCTTAAGATTTCCGAAAAGTTAGACCAATTAGGAATCCCCTACATCGAGGGGGGATGGCCTGGGTCTAATCCCAAGGATAAAGAATTCTTTGATTTGGTACGGAAGAAAAAATTAAAAAATTCAACCGTTGTCGCTTTTGGTTCGACCCGACGGGCGAAATTAAAACCTTCTCGGGATACGAATTTGCGGGAATTACTCAAAGCCCAGACCAAAACCATTACCATTTTTGGTAAAAGTTGGGATCTGCATGTCACGGATGTTCTAAAAACCACACTAGAGGAAAACTTACAGATGATTTATGAATCAGTCTGTTACCTTAAAAGTAAAAAACGCGAAGTCTTTTATGATGCAGAACATTTCTTTGATGGATATAAACGCAATCCCGAATATGCCTTGAAAACCATACTGGCCGCACAGGATGCTAAAGCGGATTGTATTATCCTTTGTGATACCAATGGAGGATCTCTTCCTAACGACATCCGTCAAATCCTATCAGAAATTAGAGAGAGGATCCACGTCCCCTTAGGGATTCATACTCACAATGATATGGATTTAGCCGTTGCCAACAGTATTGCGGCCATTGAAATGGGCTGTCAGCAGGTGCAAGGGACCTTTAACGGCCTGGGGGAGCGCTGTGGGAATGCTGATCTTTGTACCATCATTGGGATTCTGCATACCAAAATGAATCTCAAGGCTTTGCCGGACAATAAATTGAAGTTATTAACGGAAACCGCCTATTTCTTAAGTGAGATCAGCAATATCAAATTGGCGGATAATCATGCCTTTGTTGGGCATTCGGCTTTTGCCCACAAGGGAGGGGTCCACATTGATGCCATGATCAAAAATCCCCTGGCTTATGAACATGTCGATCCCCAGATTGTGGGAAATCATCGTCGACTCATTACTTCTGAATTGGCCGGCAAGATGCCCATTGTCTTGATGGCCCAGAAATTAAATGTCCCTTTGGATAAAAAATCTCGGCAAGCCAAAAAACTCTTAAAAATCTTACAGGCTAAAGAACACAGTGGTTATCAATTTGAGGCTGCAGACGCCTCCTTTGAATTATTTATGAAGAGGGCCCTGAAAAAATATACGCCCTTTTTTAGGTTGGAGGGATTTAAAGTTTCAACCGAGAAACGTTTCGATGGCAAGATCTTTGCCGAGGCCTCAGTCCGATTGAGTGTCAACAAACATGAGGAATTTACCGCCGCCTCAGGGGATGGTCCCGTAGATGCCTTAGACCGGGCTTTGCGTCAAGCCCTGAATAAATTTTATCCCCATTTGGAGGATATGCATCTTACCGATTACAAGGTGCGTGTCCTAGATAGCAAACAAGGAACAGCGGCTAAGGTTCGGGTCCTCATTGAATCGCAAGATAAGAGTGATTCTTGGACCACGGTGGGGGTGCATGAAAACATCATTGAAGCCAGCTGGGAGGCCTTGATCGATAGCATTGAATACAAATTGTTAAAAGACTCAAAAAAAAGTTAATCTTAATCCCCAGAGCCCTTGAATCCCAAGACCCAGTTTAAACTTAAGGATCTTAGGTTCCTTAAGGCTGCTGGGGACTTTAAATTCATACCATGCCTGAACTATCCACTCGCTTTAACTTTAAAGAAGTTGAGGAAAAATGGTGTCGATGGTGGGAGGAGAATTCCCTCTTTCATGCGGAACCTAAAGACTCCCAAAAACCTTATTCGATTGTGATCCCACCCCCCAATGTGACGGGAATCTTACACATGGGACACGCCCTTAATAACACCCTGCAAGATATTATGGTCCGTTACAAACGCATGCAAGGCTATGAAACATGCTGGATGCCCGGAACGGATCATGCCGGAATTGCCACCCAAAATGTTGTTGAGAAACAATTGGCCAAGGAAGGAAAGACTCGTTTTGATATTGGCAGGGAGGAGTTATTGAGACTTTTGTGGGATTGGAAAAAAAATTACGGAGATACCATTATCAAACAATTAAAACGTATGGGGGCCTCCTGTGACTGGCAGCGTTCGCGATTTACCATGGATGATCCTTATAGCGAAGCCGTCAAACTGGTCTTTATAAAATTGTATGAGAAAGGGCTCATTTATCGTGGGGAATACATCATTAATTGGTGCCCCCGTTGCCAAACAGCTTTATCGGATGAAGAGGTCGAACATAGAGAAATCCAAGGATCTTTGTATTACCTCAAATATCCTTTAAAAGAAAACCCCCAAAAACATGTCATTGTGGCAACGACTCGGCCTGAAACGATGTTGGGAGATACCGCGGTTGCGGTTCATCCTAAGGATCGTCGTTACAAGGAATTGAAAGCCAATACCCTTGTCCTGCCGTTGCTTAAACGTAACCTCAAAGTGATCGAAGATGATTTTGTCGATCCCAAATTTGGGACCGGGGTCGTCAAGGTCACCCCGGCCCATGATCCCAATGATTTTCTTCTAGGGAAACGCCACAAATTAGAATCTATCAATATCATGCACCCGGATGCCACCCTCAATAATCATGCGGGACCCTATCAAGGGCTAGACCGGTTTGAAGCAAGAAAAAGGATCCTCGAAGACCTCAAAGACCAGAATCTTTTAGAAAAAATAGAACCTCACCAACATTCGGTAGGGCATTGTTACCGCTGTGAAACAATCGTTGAACCTTATCTCTCCAAGCAGTGGTTTGTGAAAATGGCCCCCTTAGCCCAGGCCGCCATCCAGGTTGTCAAAGAAGGAAAGATCAAATTTTATCCTGCCCGTTGGAAAAAAGTTTATCTTAAGTGGATGGAGGATATTCACGATTGGTGCATCTCTCGACAAATCTGGTGGGGTCATCGCATCCCTGTCTGGTATTGCCAAGGAGATTCGCAATGTCAACTTAATTGTCGAGAACCTATTGTTGCCTCTTTGCCTCCCACCCAGTGTCCCCATTGTGGCTCAAAGAATCTTATTCAAGATGAGGATGTTCTCGATACTTGGTTTTCCTCTTGGCTTTGGCCTTTTGCCACCTTTGGTTGGCCGGCAAAAAATAGGGATCTTAAATATTTTTATCCAACCTGTTCACTCTTCACGGCCTCAGAGATCATTTTCTTCTGGGTAGCCCGCATGATTATGGCGGGCTGCGAATTCATGGGAGAGATACCTTTCCGGGAAGTGTATATTCATGGAACCGTTCGTGATGCTAAAGGATTAAAAATGTCAAAATCCTTAGGCAATGCCATTGATCCTTTAGAGATCATCAAAGAGTATGGGGCCGATGCGCTTCGATTCAGTTTGATTATCAATTCTGGACAAGATGTCTTTATCTCAAAAGATAAATTTGAAATTGGCCGGAATTTTGCCAACAAAATCTGGAATGCTACCCGTCTCATCCTCATGAATATCAACCTAGATCACCGAGAAATCGATCTGGATAAAGACATCAAAATCAACCAGCTGGATTTACCTTCCCAATGGATCATCTCCCGATTCTACTCAAACTTAAAAGAAGTCAATCGCTCCATTAAGGAATATCGTTTCTCGGATGCCGAAAATCGTATCTATGATTTCTTTTGGAAAAACTTTTGTGACTGGTATCTGGAGATCATCAAAAACAAATTTTCTGATCCCACTATCCAAAAAATCCTCACTTTTATTCTAGAACAATCGATCCGATTAATGCATCCCTTTTTGCCCTTTGTCACAGAGGAGATCTGGCTACATCTTAAAGTTAGAGAAGGAGCCCTAGCCATTCAAAGATGGCCAGAACTCAAAAAGAAATTGATCAATCCTCAGATTGAGAATCAGATGGACACCATCATCGAGATTATCACAATAATTCGGAATTTAAAGGTGCGCTGGAATATCAAGCCGCAACAGGACATCGATTGTTTTTTTTCTAGTCCTAGCAAAGAGCAATTGGCTCTTTTAAACACCAACCAAGAGGTTCTAAAATTTTTATTAAAAATCAAAAATATTCATTTTGGAAATCAGCAGAAAATGATAGAAAATTCGGCCCAGGGAATGGTAGGCACAATAAAATTCTTCTTCCCTTTGGGAGAAATCATTGATATCCGTAGGGAAAGAGAGAGGATTCTAAAAGAAATTGAAGAACATAAAAAAGCTTATCAAGGTATTTTTCAACGACTTAAAGATCAAGCCTTTATTAAAAAAGCTCCCTTAGAGATCATTGAGAAGGATAAATCTCGTCTGGTCAATTTAGATCTCAAGATCAAAGAGCTAGAAGAGGCAATCAAAAATCTCAATTGAATTTTTTCTTAATCTTGCCATGAAGATTAAGGAATTTATCGATTTCAAGACTTGCATCCCCCTTCAGGCAAGGATATAATCACTTTATCTATCTAATAATGAAAGGCAATATTGATCAACTTATTTGCCAGGCTCTTAAAGAGGATCAATGTTTTCAAGATAGCACAGCCAGAATATTAATTGGTAAAGACGAAGTTGCTGAAGGATATATCATTTGCAAAGAAGAGGCGGTTGTTTGCGGATTAAAAATTGTTCAAAAGGTGTTTAAAAAGATAGACCCCAAACTGCAATTGCGTTTTTGGGTTAAAGACGGGAATCGTGTTAAGAAAAATACAAAAGTTGTTGTCCTTAAGGGAAGAGCGAGATCAATCTTATCCGGGGAACGGGTAGCTTTAAATTTTTTAAGCCTCCTTTCGGGTATTGCGACATTAACACACAAATTTGTAAAACTTGTTTCGCCATTTAAAGTCAAGATCATGGACACCCGGAAAACCACCCCCACTTTAAGGTCCTTGGAAAAAATGGCGGTACGTTACGGCGGAGGTTTCAATCATCGATATCACCTTAAGGATATGATTCTCATTAAAGATAATCATCGGGTTATTATTGAAAAGCTGTTGACCATACCGCAGGCTATTCAAAAAGTAAGGAGGAAAACAAAAAAACCTATCGAAATTGAGGTGAATGATCTCAGTCAGTTCAAGCAAGCCCTTGACTCATCCGCTGACATTATCATGTTAGATAACATGTCTTTATCCCAAATGAAAAAGGCGGTAAGTATGAAAGCAAAAAGGAAGAAAAAGTGTATCTTGGAAGTCTCTGGGGGAATCCATTTAAAAAATATTCAACCCATAGCTCAATTAGGTATAGACCGAATTTCTATTGGGGCACTTACTCATTCCCCTAAGGCTATTGATTTTTCTCTGGAAATTCAAGGGAGCTGATAGAGTCATGATAAAACATTTATTGACTTTCCTTATTTTATCTGTCTTATCGGTATTAGCATTCAGCGTTCCAACCTTAAGTGAAGAAGAGGACCTCTATGAAAAAACTATCTTTGATGACACACATCTGTTGAATGGTTATGCTCAAAAATATTTCCATGAACCCAAAGATATCATCTTGGCCATGATCAAAGATGATACTTTAAATCCTTATAAAATGGCAGCCGCCATCCGGATCTTAAGAGAGAAATATCTCGCGGAAGTTTTTTCCCGAGAAAAAAAGATCATAGAAAAGATATTACTTCGACGTCTCAATCGAGCCGATTCTACCTTTGTGCAGATGGAAATTATGCAAACTCTCTGTCTTATGGATCGATACAAATATTTTAAATCCATGGTTCCTAGTTTGATACAAAAACTTGATCATTATAATACGACAGTCAATGAGTTAGCCTATGAAGGACTCAATGATATTATTGCCCTAGGGAATAATCGAATTCGAGAGGCAAGGATTGTCTTTCAAACTTTACGAAAAATTTTATTTTTATCTCGTAGACGCCTAGCCAATACTACCACACCGGATAAACGTTTATCTCAAAAGCTTGAGCTATTGCGCTGGTCCATAAAAATTTTAGGAAGCCAAGAAATTAAAAGACTCCCCAAAGAGGTCATCAATTTACTTTAATTTCTTTTAAGAATTGGGCTGAATACCGGGAAAGTCATCTTCTAGTTAATATTAAATAGTGCGATGAGATAGGTGACAATTCAAAGAAAAACTTGGATTATTTTTTTTCTTTTTTCCTCTCTAAGCTTACTCTCATGGTTTCGTTTTACTTATCCTCAATGTGCTTTCATCAATCTGAGCATAGATAGGAATCAGGCTTTAACCATTGCCAAGAATTATTTAATCCTTGAGAGAGAAGAAGATCTCTCCCAGTTTATTAACACCGCAGTCTTTGTTTCTGCTATTGCTCCCGATCAATACCTCCAGAGAGCCATTAGCTTTGAAGAAGAATTAAAATTCCTTAAAGATCACAATTTTGAATTATTCTTCTGGAAGGTAAGATTTTTCAGAGAAAATGAAAAAGAGGAATTTACCATCACCATCAGTGCCGCTACCGGGGAAATCACGGGTTTTTTCCATGCCATAAAAGAGGGTGAATTCCGACCCAACCAAGAGGAAGAAACCGCCAAACGAAAGGCCATAGCATTCTTAAAGCAAAAATTTGGATTTAATCCAGATCTCTATACTCTGCAAAGTAACCTCTCTAAGACCTATGATAACCGAATCGAATACGCCTTCATTTGGGAAAAAAAAGATGTTTTTATCCACTGGAGCGAATTAAAGGATACGGGAGGAGCAAAATTATTCACCGGAGCCATCGTTACCGGTGATGAAATCTTGGCCTTCAATAAAGCGACCTTGCAGATTCCGAATGAATTCGAACGCTATATAGCAAGCAAGGAGGTTGTTGGGTCTCTGTTGACCCTGCTTTTTAGAATTTGCTTTTTTGGACTTTTAACCGCCTCTGTCTTTGTAGTTGTTGTCCATCATAATAATCTGGTCATGCACACCACCAAAAGATTTTGTCTTAGCATTACCTTTTGTATTTTCCTTTTAAATATCCTCTCTTATCTCAATTATTTCGAAAGTGTGTTATTTAATTATCCCACCACCTCCTCTATTTCTTCCTATCTTTGGGAAGGAATCCCAAATTTTGTTTTGGATACATTACTGGCAACAGTCACCATCCTCATGCCTTGTTTAGCGGGTGAGTCGTTACGTTACGAAGTTTTTCCCTCTAAAAAAGAGAGTTCTTTCTTACCTTACATCACGTCCACATTTTTTTCTCGTGGAGTTTTTAAGGCCATTGTTTTAGGTTATCTGATCTGTTCTATTATGATAGGGATCCAGACACTCGCCTTTGAAATAGGGAGGAGGTATCTGGGTGTTTGGATAGAACACACATGGATGACCCAATTAACCTCAGGATATTTGCCATTTTTGACGGCCTTTATCATCGGGTTTAATTCCAGTGCTATTGAGGAAATTGCTTTTCGTCTCTTTTCAATCAATCTTGGCAAAAAAGTGTTGAAAAATACCTTTTTGGCTGTCCTTTTCTCTTCCGTCATTTGGGGATATGGACACAGCAATTATCCTATTTTCCCAATGTGGTTTCGCGGTTTGGAGGTTACCTGCCTGGGAATGTTCTTAGGGGGCGTTTATTTGCGTTATGGAATTATTCCTGTTTTCGTTGCCCATTTCTTGTTCGATGTCTTTTGGTGTTCTTCGGCCCATCTTCTGGGTCGATCAACTCCTTACCATTTTTATAGCAGTCTGGCCGTACTCCTTTTACCTTTATTTTTGGCTTTTATTGCCTATTTTGTCAATCAATCGGAATTTGAACGGCCTTTGCGGTGGCGATTAAATAAACACCAAATCTTCAATTTAGAAATTCTTAAACATTACCTGAAAGGAGCAAATTTTTTGGGGAATTATCCTGAAGAAAAATTGAAGAAAGAAATTTTTACTCATGGCTGGGATATGGCGGTTATTGATATTGCCTTAGAGGAATTAAAAAAAGAAAAGGACCAGCAAAAAATTTAGCATTTGTTAGCCCGTAACTCACACCTCATAATAAATTTAGATTGTTAAATCTCTTCCTAAGAATCTAACCTATTTTAGTGTTAACAATGACTTCTGTTAGTAATAGCCAAAAATTGTTCTTAGTCAGTTTTATCATTATCAATTTAATCATCTTTGGGAAGGCCATTTCTATTCCCATCTTTTGGCAACAAGGGGAGATTACAAATCACCATTTCTATTGGTCGAAAGAAGAGCCCCACGATCAATCTAACTCGCTAAAATCGGGTTTGCATTTTTCTGATTTCTTGAAAATATTTTCTTCAGAATATATTGAAGGGGCATTTCGAACAAGACATCTTTCTTACCTTTTTGAGATGCTTTCCTTCAAATTATGGCAGCATTTGGAGATTATCGCCTTTAAGGACTATTCACTCATCTTGTTACATATCATAAACGTCATCCTTTTATTTTTGCTAACTCAAAGATTGACGAAAAATAACCTTACCGCCCTTTTAAGTGCGGCTTTGGCACTGAATTCAGGGGTGGCCATGGCAACACTCCTTTTTCCATTTAGAACTGCCAAATTGCTATTGATAACCTTGTTTAATTTAGGATGGTTATTAATCATGTCGTCGGAAGGGAAATTCCTACAATCGTCAAATAGAAAGATTAACTTATTTTTTATAATATTTCTTTTAGCCCTCTTCACCGATGAAATAGCCTTCTTTTTATTTCCGATTCTATTCTTTTACATTTTATTAACAGAGAGATTTTCTAAAAGGAATGTCCTTCTCATTTTTAGAAAAACATTACTGACTTTAAGTTTTTTCTTCTTGTCGGCCATCATCTTCTATATCTTTGATGCACATTTAGGGAATGGAGTCACTTCTTGGCCTATTGCTTATCACATGGGAACTTTTTTGATTTCCATCAATAAGGGCTGGTTCATTTTTGATATCATGACCGCGTTTACGACATATTTTCTAAGAAAAAATTTCGGTTATTGGGATTTTACTTTTTGGGGCATAGCATCATGCTTATCTTTTGGTTATCTCTTGTTCTACTCAGTTCGAAGAAAACAAGATTATTTATTAAATCGGATTGTCGGGATAATCTTTACTTTTATTTTTTTAAAAGCTCTTCTTTTTACACATCCCCGCGGTTATCATTGGGGTATCATGCCATCTAATAAAATTTTCCCAACTATATTATTTTTTCCTTATTACTATTCTTACTGTGAATCACTGCTTGTGTCTCTATCCTTAGGCTTGTTACTAAATCAAGCTAATTAAAGAAGGGAATCGCTTTATTTTATTTTTAACTTTTATCACCCTCATGAACATTTCTAATCTTAAACATGCAAAAGAAAACATCAGCCCAGCGCTCGAATTTCACGGGTATTATTCAACTCACCAAAATGTGATTCCTCATATTCTACCAATTAAGAAAAAGTTAAGCTCAATTGATAATGGCCCCATGTACTTATCCTTTCCTAGCGGAAGCCGATCGAATTTTACATTCAAACGCGATAGTAAAAGTGCTTGGAGCCTTTGGGATCAGGACCCACAGGCATTTAACCAACAAATCCCACCGGATTTTGCTCATTACAACATGATTCTGCCTGTCCTATTCTTGAAGGCTATCGAAAATGGGAAAATCATTGTTTCCTTAGAAAATGCTAAGCCTAAAACAATATCCAGGAGAGATGATGAGCTCCTTACAGCCCGATATTTTTATGACGTCCCCAATCATCAGTTCCTTCATCTTGGTTTCATTAAAAAATCTTACGCAGAAAATAAATCCATTCTTCAAACGATTAGGGATCAACCCGCAACTTACTCTCTAACAATCAGCCCGGATATGGATCATTTTAGATGTATCTTCTTTGTGAAAGGGGCTAGTCAACTTTACCTTACAAAAAATACGACCAAGATCGCCTTTCGGCAGAGATATGGATGTTCTTATCAGATGTTTAATTTCTTAGTGTCGGACTTAAAGTTAAAAAGACCTCGGGAACTTATTTTGACCATTTCCTCTGAGGATAAAGAACATGGTAGCCAATTCCTTGGACCTTTTTTTATTCTTGCACAACAGGGAGAATTTAATAACATCCTTATCCCCGTAAAAAAATTAAATGAGGAATAAGTTACCTTAAGTTTTAAATAATCGATATTAATTTAGGGAACGGTCAATAGATCGTTACCCCCCTTATTGAGTAAAAGATGCTTCCAG
>CAYJXI010000056.1:0-16950 GCA_964374105.1 uncultured Planctomycetales bacterium | reverse complement strand
GTGGCGGTGAGGTTGCCATCCGCATCGTAGCCAAACGTCTCAACCCGTCCCAAGGGATCCGTGCGCTGAGCGAGGCGGTTCATCGAATCATATCCGTAACTGGTGCGGTTCATGTTGGCATCCGCCACCTCGATTAAGTTCCCTTGGCTGTCGTATCGATAACCCGTCACGGCCGTGACCGCATCCCGCACCTGAGTGAGACGGTTTAGGGCATCGTAACTAAACTGCGTCGCCCGGCCTTCTGCATCGGTCGTTGCACTGACATTGCCGGCAGGGTCATAATTAAGAGAAGTCACATCACCCAAGGGATCGGTCGTTCCTGTGAGATTGCCTTTCCCATCATACTGGAAAAGGGTTGTATTAACAACCCCGGCAATCCCAAAGCCGCGGGTGATGGAAGTAGGCAGCCCCCGGGCCGGCGAAAGGTTGCGGCCGGGCTCGTCGTAAAGGATCTTCGTGATCGTTCCGGCCGCATCGATGATCTCGATTGGGTTGCCGTTGGCATCGTAATTGATCCTGGTTGTATTGCCTTGAGGATCACGGATAGAGGCCACTTGATTGAACACCGGTTCATAGGTAAAGGCGGTCGTGGCGTTGATGGCTTGGTCAATGGTCGTGAGTAGGTTACCCTTGGCATCGTACGTGAAAGTCATCACATCGCCGTTGGGTTTGGTTATCCTTACGAGATTAGAGTCGCTGTTACGGTCAATCGTGGTTGCCCGCCCCAGGGCATCGGTGGTTGTCGTGGCGGCGCCAAAGCGGTCGGTGGTGAACCGTGTTGTGTTGCCGTTGCCGTTGGTGAAGACCGCCGCCACATCCTGCGGCCGCACCAAGGGTGCAGGACTAATTTGAGTCCCCACCCCGGTTGAGAGATCAACGAGGCCGACAATCTCTGCCGGTGAAAGCCGCCGGGTTGAGCCATCCGGCCGATTGGCCTGGATATTTCGCCCAGCGAAGTTGTAAGAATAGGTTGTGTCAAAAAGCCGTTTCGAGCGCTGGGAGGTCAGCCGGTGGCGGGCATCATAGCCAAATTCCCGGGCCGTGCCGTCGGGATCGCTGATGCGGATCAGATTCCCTTGGCCATCATGATTAAACATCGTTGTGCGGCCGGTTGGGTCGCTGATACTGCTTATGAAATTCCCGGTGTAATTGAAGGTCGTAATAAGCCCAACGGGATCAGTGATTGTGGAAAGCCGGCCTTGCGCATCATACGCGTAGGTTGTCGTGTTGCCGTTTCGATCCACCATGGAGGTCTGCAAACCCTGGGAGTTAAAGTTGTATCGCATCCCATCCTTCATGGTGCGGGTGAAGGTGCCGTCAACATTTCTAATTAAAGTAGAAAATTCCCCTGGGGGACTTCGAAATCTAACACTTCCATAATGGATAAATAAATTTGAACTACTAAAGTCTACTGAAGCTATATCAAGTATGCGATCGTTGTTAATATTTCCTACTTCCACTAACGTACTTCTAAAGGTAGAGGGTAATTGAATACGAAGGGGGGTAGAGAATCCTCCCCTTCCATCCCCCTCTAGAATATAAATGTACCATGCTTCTTTATTCCCCTCTAAATCCCTACCACCAACGACAATATCAAGATGGCCATCATTATTCATCTCTCCTACCGCAATTGAATCTGTAGAAAACTCACTCACAGAGAAAAGATTGGGAGGCGAAAAATTGCCCCTCCCATCTCCCAAGTAGATCGAAATATCCCCTCTTCCAGCAGATCTCCCATTGACTGTTGCCAGATCAAAAGCACCATCTTCATTAAAATCTCCCACTTTTATTGAGCTTCCACTTAAACTATCACCTAGATATTCAAGATATGTTGGGGGGAGAAAACGTCCTGTCCCATTATTTTGAGAAATAGTAACATAATCAATACTTAAACCCGACTCCCTGTGTACAGAGGCCAGGTCTAGATCTCCATCGTTATCAAAATCAGCTGTCACGATAGAGTTTTGTTGAACTGAAAAAATCAAAGGAGTTGTGGTGGAGAAATCTCCACTTCCATTGCCAAACAGAAAATGAGTTCTTCCAAAGGCCCTATCAGTCACCGCAATATCAAGGTTGGCGTCATTATTGAAGTTGCCAACTTCTAAAGCGAATGCAAAGATAATATTTACACCACCAGCAATATCTGGACCTGAAAAGTTCCCATTACCTTCTCCAACAAAAATCATTACAGAAGAATTTCCTGAAATGGCAAGATCAGGCACCCCATCGTTATCAAAATCTCCCTTTTCAATAGAAGCGGTATAAGTAATATTGGCCGAAATAGTGTTTTGGAGGGTTAGTGCTCCTTCTCCATTCCCAATGTATGAAGCCAAAAATGTTCCTATCGTATTTCTCGGTGGATTCCCAACCACCACAATATCAGAAAGACCGTCTTGATTAATATCTGCAATTTTTACTGACCTTAGTGCCTGAATAGGAGTAGTCACAATATTCTGATCAAATATTAAATTCTCTGACCCGAAAAGAATATTTGAACTGTCTCCTTCCGTCAACAAAACACCCCCGTCTCCTTGAAAATGCAGACGGGATAAATCATCCAGCCCCCAGCCCGCGCCAAAGGGGCTGTCCTTCTGATTATTGACGATCACCTTGCCGGTGATGTTGCTTGAGATCGAAGAGCCAATAATCCCCAGACCTCGCAGATAATGGCTGGTTAAGGTCAACTGATAGGGATACACGGCGGTGGGAAGAAGACTGGCATCAAACTGCACGGCCTGGCGGAGGGTTTCATCGGCATTTTCATTGAGGCCGCCTGTGTCGGTAAAGATCTCTACTCCTTGATCCACTCCCGCCACACTGAGTTTTGAGGAAACCAGTGTCGGCACCGCGGATCTCTGGAGGATCGTGACATTGGCCGAGAGGATGGGCTGAGGGTCGGCATGCAGGCTGTTGTAAACAAGCCTTAAAGATTTTGACTGGCCCATCGAGCGGTAACTGGCTGTTGTGTGTTCTTCCCTCAGTTTGCCGCAGTTCAAGGTTGTTTGTGATCCCAAAGAGCACGGGTCCTCTTTATCAGGATCCTGATTGTCATCGTTATTGCCGCTGCCATCGGCTTCCGGCTCCGGCGGCAGAAAGAAATGCCAGTCATTGGCACGGATGCCGCCGGAGATGGTTTCGATTCGCTGTCCATCAGCGGTAACCCGGCCAGTTCCCACCACCACAAACCGTCCGGTGCCGGCATCCAAGGACCAGAGATCAACCTGACTTCCTGCAGGCAGATTGTCTCGATTGGGAAAAGTTACCGGAACCGCTCTTAAGTAACTTACTCCTACTGGCTGAATGGTAATTATGAGAGAAGGGTTCAGTTCCTTTGGTAATGCGGCTGGGGCTAACCCTTCCGGTTACCTCACTGATCGAAAGCTGGCCGGTAAAATCACTGCCATCTTGATTTTTAGCCATATGCGGTGGAACTTCCATTGTGATTCCGAGAGTTGGATTCTCCACCATGGTCGTTGCGTTGGGATCAACTGGCGTTAAACTCTCCTGTGCAATCCTCGGCAAAAAGAACGGCCGCTCAACCACATTGGTGACACCGGCAATCAAATGAATCTCTTCACGAAACCCGGCGTACGGTGAGCCGTTGGGTGCGGGTTGTGCTGGGCCAGTATCGATATCCAAAACCTGCTGACCCGAAGGGATGTCCAACAATGTAAATCGCCCTTCGTTGTCGGAGGCAACAGAAGTATTCGTCCCCAACAGCGACACCCGCGCACCCACAACCGCTACCTCTCTTCCTTCCTCTGTATAAGCATTCGTGTCCAAGATCCGGCCGGTTAAACCGGTGATTCCCCCAACCGGCGGTTCTTCTACAAAGATCGTGATCGTCTCGGAATCGGTTAAAGCTCCGTCGCTCACGGTAAAGGTCAACGGAAAACTTCCTACCTGATTAGCACTGGGATGAAAAGTAAACAAGCCACTCGAGGCATTAAAACTCGCATTCTCCGGTAACGGAAGGGGCACAACTGCAAATGCCAAGGGATCATTGTTGGGATCGGCGGCCTTTAACTGCAAAGTCAGGGTCGTCCCTAAAGGAACACTCTGATTGCCGATTGTCTGTAACTCCGGTGGTAAAGCCGGTAACTTGATCGTAAAGGTTGTCTTAACAGATGTCACATTGCCCGCCCGATCCGAGACACTGAACTCTGCCGTGTGGCTCCCAACTGCTAAATCCTGTGGGGGTGTGAAACTGATGGAGGCGGCCGTAACAGTTGATTGGCCGATCACATCGGCTCCATCCAAGATCAGATGTACACTTAAGAGATCGATCCCCGTGCCTTCATCGGAATATTCGGCGGAAATATTTGGCCGCCGGTTCGTGAGCACATCGTCTGAGGTTGGATTGACATTAAAAATCCTCGGCGCAACTGTTTCCGCCGGCCCGGAATTGGGATAAGGAGGTTTCGGGGCCGGACCGCCGATAAATAAAAATTCTAAAGTGTAGATCGCATCTGAGATGTCCACATCCCCAGAGGAGTTTGCATCCGCCGCCTCGCGGCAGGGAATGGTTCCTTTCCCTAAGAAAAGAAAACTTAACGTATTGATCGGATCCGAGATATCCACATGCCCGTCGAAATTGGAATCCCCGCGGATAAAGTTGCGTAAACAGCTCAATGACGGATTGTGATTGGCCAGACCCTCCAAAGAGATCAGCGGAAAAATCATCAACACACTGATCAGCGGCAGGAGAACCTTAAGGACCTTAAGAGTTGGTTTCATCGAGTTACCCCTTTCGGCAGAAAGTTTTTGTTTTGATGAATTTATTAGGCTGCTTTAAAGCCATCATCAATATGGGGTAAGTTTTTGTTTGAAGGAAAATGAGGGGACTCTCTTTAATACAAACAGAGGAATCCTAACACAAGCCGCCATGGCCGTCAATGAAATTGTTTAATTAGGTATGGTTTAGAAATAACCTCTCGCTTTATGAAATTCGCTTTAGAAGTCCTTTGATAGACCTCTTTAAATCTGGAAGTGCGCCCGAGATAGTTTTCCAAATAATCTCTAAATCAACACCAAAATATTCATGAGTAATTTTATCTCGCATACCGGCAATCTCTTTCCAAGGGATATGTTGGTCTAACGATCTTAGATCTTGAGGAATATGCTTGGTAGCCTCACCGATTATTCCCAAATTACGAACAACCGCGTCAATGACTAATCTGTCTTTAGAGAATTCCTGAAAAGTTAGACCCTTGGTGTAATCTTCAATCTTCTCGATTGACTCTAAAATATCATGCACATAAAGTTTTGCAGTCCGCTTTACCATACGTAGATCGTTTTTTTTAAAATCTCTTTCTTGATTAATGGTTTTAAGGCTTTAGAAGTTACAAGATCGACTTTCACACCTATAAGTCGGGTTAAAAACTCTTCTAGACGTAAAAATTCAAAAAAATCGGGAACTTGGGTAAATTCAACCAAGATATCAATATCGCTTTCTCTTTGCGCCTTTCCTTTTACATAGGAGCCAAAGACTCCAATTCCTTTCAGCTTAAATCTTTCCTTTAAGATATTTTTATTCTTTAGAATAATATTTTTAATAAGGTTTAAACTTTTCATGGGAATTCCTCCGAATGTTCAAAAAAGATTTTATCACATATACACAAGATCACAAATGGCTTATTTATCTAATATCGAGCTGTTCCATATCTTGTGGCCGCTCCACCAAAAAGTGACTGTCACCTTTTTATTATCAAAATGGAAGCTGTTCAATATCTGCCGGCCGCTCGATATTATAAATTTTAAAATTCTTATCGATCCGCCGGATGAGGCCGGTTAAGACCTTGCCGTGGGTGATTTAACAGCTTTATGGTTTTAACTGGTCAGCAGGAATTTTAAAGACCCTTCCATCCCGCCAAATAATGAGAGGCTGGCCTTTACGCTTTCGTTCCTCAATGAGTTTGCGCACGGCCATCTTCAGGGCTCTATCGGCCTTCTTCACTAACGAAGGAATCCTCTTCGCTCTTCTTTGAATCATTCTTTGTTCCTCACTTTAAGATCCTTTTAAAAAGCGCTTTATTCATAACAATGAGCTGACCTTTTGTTTTGCTAGCAGCCATAGCGGGCTTTTGGGTTGAGTTATCAAACAAAATCCAAGAGTCAGATAAGGGGCCGTAGAATTTAAAGAAATTAATCGTGCTGCGATGAAAACGCCTTTTCACATCTTCTGCCGGAACATCATGGCCCCCTTCTTCAACCCGCTGTTTGATGCGCGCCCTAGCCAATCTGACATCCGGTATCCAAAGAAAAAAAATATGTATGGAATAATTTTGTCTTTTAATCTTTTCAATCAATGAAATATATGTTCTTCCGGCCAGGGTTGACTCAATGGCAAAATCTTCTCCCTCTTCAATGAAATCATTGATTTGTTCCAGTAATAATCGTCCTGCCTTAATACTGACCAAGGAGGGAGAAAAAGGAGATAGTCCTTCAGCAATGAGATCTGCATTAACAAACTTTCTGCATTTGGCATAATGAGGCAAAAATTCTTTAGCGAAGGTGGTTTTCCCAGTCCCATTAGGGCCGGCGATGATATACATATTCGGCATAGGTGATTATAGTCTAACATTTACGATTTGAAGCCGCAAGAAAAGTAAAAACAATTATCCACTTCCGGGATGATTTAAAAAGGCAGTTGGTAAATATCAGCGGGCCGTTCAATGTTAAAGACGTTCACTCCCCGGTCGATCCGCCGGATAAGGCCGGTTAAGACCTTGCCGGGGCCGATCTCAATAAAGTCCTTAACCCCTTGCTGGGCTATATTAAGAATCGTATCCACCCACTTAACCGAGGAGGTGATTTGAAGGGAGAGGTTTTGGCAGATGACCTTAGGATCACGGGTGGGTTTCCCATCGACATTGCAGACGATTGGATACTGGGGAGGATGAAATTTGACCTTTTTTAACTCTAACGCAAATTTTTCTTGCGCCGGCCTCATTAACGAAGAATGAAACGCGCCGCTCACCTCCAAAGGAATGACGCTTTTGGCCCCGGCCTTTTTCGATTCTTCAGAGGCAAGTAAAACACTATGAGCAGAACCCGTAATAACGATCTGTTGCGGGGAATTGAAATTAGCCACCTCTGCTCCTGTTCCAGTACAAATGGTCAATATTTTGGATTGATCCAAACCAATTACGGCGGCCATCTTGCCGGCTTGGAGTTTCGTTGCTTTTTCCATTAATGAAGCCCTGCGTTCAACTAACCTTAGGGTGTCTTCAAAGGAAATGGATTCCGCGGCTGCTAACGCTGAATATTCACCTAAACTTAATCCTGCTGAGAATTGCGGGACTATGTTTTTAAATTTAGGATGGGCTCTGAAGGCTTTCAGTGCGGCGATACTGAACGTCAATATCGCCGGCTGGCAGTAAGCGGTAGCGGTGAGCTTTTCGGCAGGACCATTAAAGATGACGTCGCTTAATCCATTATTTAAAATCTGATCGGCCTGATCGAAAACGGCCTTGGCTTGTTTAGAGGATTCATAAAATTCCCGGCCCATGCCGACATACTGAGCACCCTGGCCGGGGAATACAAGCATAACTTTTCTCATAGGGGATCGTGAAACGTGGATCGTGGTCCGTGGCTATTAAGATTTTTGACAAGATTAAAGAGCATCCTCTTTTCGTGATTGAGATCCTCTTTTAATTCTTGGAATCTTTCTTTAGAAAGATAGCTTCGACGATAAGCAATGGTTAGCTGCGTATCAACCTCTGCACACGAACCCAGAGAAACATACAAAAATTGGATATATTCTTTAGTGTGTTGTCTCAAAAAACCTTCTGCGGTATTAGATGGGATGGATACTGAAGCCTTTCTTATTTGGCTACTCAGTCCATATAATTCCTCAGATGGAAAATTATTTGTAGCAAGATAAACTTTATCAACAATTTCTATTCCCTTCTGCCACACTTTTAACTCTTCATAATCTTTCACTTTCATGATCCCCTCCTATTAGTAATTGATTAAGGGGGTAGGGGATAACGATTCACGAACCACGTGTCACGATTCACATTGTTTCGATAAGTTCACCACCTCACCACATTCGCCGCTGAAACCAGTCCCGCCCCAAAGGCCACCAACACCACAACACTTCCCCTTTTTATTCTTTTTTGTTCGACGGCTTCATTGAGGGCGACCGCAATGGAAGCTGCCGACATATTTCCATAGCGGTCGATATTGACAAAAATCTTTTCTTTAGGGATCCCCAACTTTTTGGCAACGGCGGAAATGATCCGATCATTAGCCTGATGCGGAACCACACAATCAATATCCGAGAGTTTTAAATGGGCCTTCTTGACGGCGATCTGTGCCGCCTCGGCCATGGAATTAACGGCAATCTTAAACAATTCCTTGCCCTTCATCACCACAAAGGGAAGATGCATAATCTTCCTTTTCTGATCTAGGGGTTCTCGGTCCTCGACCTTGACCTCCATCAATTCCCCAAACTGGCCCTGGGCGTGAATAAAATCCGAAATAATCCCACGCTTGCCCTTAACCGGCGCCAGGACACAGGCTCCGGCCCCATCCCCAAACAAGACACAGGTTGAGCGGTCACTCCAATCAATGAGGGAGGTGATTTTCTCCGAGGCAATGACCAGGGCATTGTTAAAGGAACCATTTTGAATAAACTGCTTGGCGGTCGTCATCCCGTACAGGAAACCAGAGCAGGCCGCACAGATATCAAAACAGGCCGCCTTTTTAGCCCCAATGGCTTTCTGTACAAGACAGGAAACGGAAGGGAAGTGGCTGTCGGGACTGATCGTTGCCACAATGATCAAATCCAGTTTGGCGGGATCGAGATTCGCTTTTTTTAACGCCTCTTTGCCGGCCTGGATGGCCAAGTGGCTATTGCGTTCATGTTTGCCAGCGATTCTTCTCTCGCGGATGCCGGTGCGGGTCAAAATCCAATCATCCGTAGTTTCGACAATTTTTTCCAAATCAAGATTGGTTAAAACTCGTTTGGGTAAAAAACTGCCAACTGAAATTATGCCCACATTTCTCATTGTTGTTCATCTCAAAATCACAGTAGGGGCACGGTAACATAAATTTTTGATACCTCGATTCCCTCTCCCTTTAAGGGGAGAGGGTTTAAGGTGAGGGTGATTCTCGTTTTCGAGCTTACCCCTCATCCTAACCTTCTCCCCCAAGGGGAGAAGGAATTTTATATCAGGAATTAATGTTACAGCACAGTAGGGGCGACAGCATGCTGTCGCCCCTACCTTCCTACTTCATTGATCATCCGGGAAATGATCTGATGCTCAACCTCCCGCATCGCCGCTTTAATAGCATTTTTGATGGCCTTAGGGCTGGAACGTCCATGGCTGATCATTACAATCCCATTAACCCCCAATAACGGAGCTCCCCCATATTCCGTGTAATCCGCATGGCGTTTGAGATTTTGGAGTTTGGATTTCATCAGTAATGCCCCGAATAAAGCCACCGGACTTTTTTTGATCTCGCGTTTTAACAAATCCGTAGCCGCCTCCATCAAGGCCTCAGAGATCTTGATGACCACATTCCCTACAAATCCATCACAGATAATACAATCTGACTTACCGGTAAAAATTTCATTAGCTTCGATATTCCCGACAAAATTCGGTAAACGTTCCGACATGAGGTGGTGGGTTTCTTTGACAAAGTCTGTTCCCTTGGTGGCTTCTTCTCCGATATTAAGAAGCCCGACACTAGGATTATCAATTCCTAAAACTTCTTTGGCGTAAACAACCGCCATTAAGGACGAATGTAAAAGATGTTCAGGTTTAGGGTCGGTGTTGGCCCCCACATCAATAAGGAAGGCAAACTCTTTTAAGGTAGGGATTACCAGTCCAATACCCGGTCGCTCTACTCCCGGCATCATGCCCAGGATGATAGTTGAGGCCGCCACCACCGCACCCGTATTGCCGGCACTGACAAAGGCATCATTATCAGGACTTTTCAGAAGTTCAATGCCCACTGAAATTGAAGAATTTCTTTTCTTTCTAATACTGACCGTGGCAGGTTCATCCATCCCAACAACTTCGGGGGCAGGAAAAATTTCAATCCTATCTTGAGGGAAAGAAAATTTGTTCAATTCGGCCTTAACCTGATCCTCGATTCCTACCAAGACTATCCTGACATCCAATTCCTTAACCGCCTCAATCACCCCGGCAACAACCGCTTGAGGAGCATGGTCGCCGCCCATGGCATCAACGACAATTCTCAATTCTTCCTCTCCTTAGTTTCGTGCCCGCCCCGGATATCGCCTTTTGCGGGCCGGGGAAAGCGTCGTTCAGGAAGCGTCTGCCGGCAGACAGATATTTCGTTTATATTTTCTAAAAACTCGCGTTTAACGCTTCACGAGATACGCATGACGTTTCACAAAATACGAACTACGATGTCTTTTTCTTTTTTTCCTTAATTTTAATTTCCACAACTGGTCTGCCTTTATAAAAACCACAAAACGGGCAGACCCGATGCGTCAGGATTGGTCTTTTGCATTGAGGACAAATAGAAAATTGGGGGATCGCTAATTTCCAATGGGTACGTCGTTTTCTCCCTCTTTGCCGCGAATGTTGTCGTTTGGGTAATGGCATTGAATAACTCCTTTCAAAGTCAGAGGTCAGAGGTCAAAAGTTAGAGGTAAAGGGTAAAAATCACATGATAAAATTAAGAATACGATCTTAACAATTTAAGTTCTTTAGCTTTTATCTTATGCCTTATGCTTTCTAACTTCTGACTTCTGACCTATTTTCGGCATCGACACTCTTCCAAGTTCAGATTAGCCCCACAACGAGGACAGATTCCTTTGCAATCCTGCTTGCAGAGGATAACGGTAGAAAAGGCAATAATTATCTCCTGGCGAATCTCATCCCCCAAGTCAACAAATTCTGTGGTAGGGTCAACCTCAAAATAAACATCTATCTCATCTGACTGCTCTTTTAAAACCGGCTCAAGGCAGCGCGCACATTCGTATTCATATTTACCCTTAACCAAGGTGGTGCCGGTAACCGAATTCTCGGATCGCTGCAATTGCGCATGTATCGTTAAAGGACTTAAAACCTTGATATCCTTCTCAAGCAAACCGATCTCGGTGGCGTTAACCATTTTGTCCAGGATTAATTCGTCTTTTTTAGGAATGTCCCGAACCTTGATTTTCATTTAAGATAACCGTTCCTTTAAACGCTTTTCAACTAGCTGAGGTACAAATGAAGAAATATCTGCCCCTAAGGAAACGGCTTCTTTTAAAAGGGTTGAAGAAATAAAGGAATATTGTTCCGATGGCATGAGAAATACTGTTTCAATATCCTTAGAGAGGCGTCTATTGGTAAGGGCCATCTGGAATTCATATTCAAAATCCGAGATCATCCGTGTACCCCGGATCAGGACATTGATTTTTTTCTTTTTGGCAAAATCAATCACGAGGCCTTCAAAGGCCTCCACTTCAATTCCCTTAATGTGTTGGGTAGCTGCTTTTAACATAGTGATTCGCTCCTCTATGCTAAAAAGAGTGGTCTTGCGGGTATTGTTGGCCACCGCAACAATGACTTTATCAAAAATTCTTGTTGCCCTTTCGATCAAATCAATATGCCCATTGGTGAGTGGGTCAAAACTTCCGGGATATATGGCTGCCCGCCCCATATTTTCTTTCCCAACTTTTTAAAAAGGTGACCCCGCCATGGCGTGGTCTCCTCTATTCCTTAAAAGAAAAAGGCTAGTTTAAGAAGACTATTTCATGAAAATTTAAGGAAATTAACCCGGAAAATACCCCGCGAAGGTGGGGTATTTTCATTCACTTTCGATTCTTGAAGATTTTTAATCTACAATTCCCGGCCTTCATAAATGGCAAGACATGAGATTCCATATCGCCGATCCTTGATCAAAGTAAATCGCCCTGTCTCTTGCGCCAGGGTTTCCTCTTGATTGTGTTCGACGATAATAAAACAATTGGGCTGTAATATATCATAGGCCACCAGGGTTTTCAAGGTTTTTTTTGCCAGGTCTTTACCGTAAGGCGGATCAAGAAAGATCATATCAAATTTACGGTTTGTTCGAGCAAAATATTTGATCGACCGAAGACTGTCGTCTTCAAGTACCTCAAAGGTTTCCCTTTGAGAAGGGTCTTTCCTTAAGCCTAAGATCCTTAAGTTTTCTTCAATGACCCTCACAAATTTGGGGTCTTTTTCCACAAAAACGACCTTTCTTGCCCCATGGGAAATAGCCTCTAACCCCACCGCGCCGCTTCCGGCAAAAAGGTCCAAGAATTCTACATTCGACAAGTCCTGGCCCAAAATGTCCATGATGGCCTTGCGGGTTAGGTCTTGGGTTGGCCTGATCCCAGCGGGCATATAAAAATTTCTACCCTTTAATGTTCCGCCAATGATCTTCATTTAAAATCGCGAAATAACGCAAAAATTTGATAAACGCGAAATTACGCTAAATAACGCTAAAAACATTAAAGTTCTTGCGTATTTTAGCGATCTTTCGCGTTAGATTTCGCGTTTTTTCGCGCTCCTATCCCGCCTGTACCATAGACAGATAATGGGGATAGCGCTTTTGGATCACTTCTTTTATCATACAATTTTGCGGTTCGTGCAAATGGGGATCCTTCTGTGTTAACTCCTTTGCTTCCTCCCTGGCCAGTTTAAGGATGTCCAGCTGGGTCATGGGATTGGCGAATTTCAATTCACTAAATCCATGCTGATACCGGCCGAAATAATGGCCGGGACCGCGGATCAACAGATCCTGCTCGGCTATCCTAAAGCCATCGTTTAATGAAACAATGGCCTCTAAGCGGGCCTTGGCCTCTTCGGTAGCAGGATCACCTAAAAGCAAACACACCGCATCCTCATCTCCCCGGCCGATGCGTCCTCTTAATTGATGCAATTGGGCTAAGCCAAATCGTTCTGCATGCTCGACCACCATCACATTGGCATCGGGGATATCGATCCCCAGCTCCAGGACCGTAGTCGCCACTAAAATTTTGATTTCACCGTTCTTAAATTTCTCCATGATGATCTCGGCCTCTTTTCGATTCATCTGACCGTGAACAAGGCCTAAGGAGAAATCTTTGAATTCCTGTTTGGTAAAATGCCTATACATGCCCTCGGCAGCCTTCAAATCCAGTTTTTCAGATTCTTCCACCATCGGATAAATAATATAAGCCTTGCCTCCCTGTTTGACCTTATCTCGGACAATTTGGTAAACAGGCTCGGCCTGGTCATTGGGATAAAACCGTGTTTCCACTTTCCCCCGCCCCGGCGGGAGCTCTTGAATTGAGGAGATATCCATATCCCCATAAAGGGTCATGCTTAACGTCCGGGGAATGGGGGTGGCGGTCATAACGAGGACATCCGGGTTTGGTCCTTTCGTTGATAAAAGGGCACGCTGTTTAACACCGAACTTATGCTGTTCATCAATCACCACATAACTCAAATTAGCAAAATTGACCGTCTCACTAATAAGGGCATGTGTGCCAATCACCAAATCAGCCGACCCACTCGTTAACTCGGCAAAAATTTTTTCTTTTTCTCTAGGTAAAAGACTTCCCATGAGTAACGCTATCCTCATTGAGGAAAATGGCCCTGCGGCAATCATCTCTTGAATAGAAATGTAATGCTGCCTGGCCAAAATCTCGGTAGGAGCCATCAGGGCTGATTGCCGACCATTCTGATAGGCAACGATACACCCAAACAGGGCTACCAACGTCTTTCCTGACCCCACATCCCCTTGCAATAAACGCAGCATCGGGGAAGGTTTCTGCATATCCGTGGCGATTTCCTGGATCACCTTGATTTGGGATTGTGTCAAAGGAAAAGGAAAGGATTGGGAAAACTGTTTGATCAAATCCGGTTCAACTTTGTGTTGAATCCCTTCTTTGGTGACAATACTCATTCTACGCAAAATAACCGAGATCTGAAACAAGAAAAATTCTTCAAAAGAGATTCGGCGATGGGCACTCTCTTGCTGGGAGTAATCCTTTGGGAAATGCATATTTTCGAGGCTATTTTTGATATTAGAAAGCCGGTACTTGTTCCTCAGCCTTACCGGTAAGATATCTACAGAATAGTCCCGGTAACGATTCAGACAGCTTCTTATCACTTTTCTTAAATACCGCTGGGTGACTCCCTTCGTTAAAGGATAAATGGGCACAATGCGACCAATATTAAGATTTTGATCTTGACTCTGATCATCATCGATCATTTCGTATTCAGGGGCGACCATCTGCAGACGGTCTTTGTAAATTTCCACCTTACCGTACAATACGACTTGTTTGCCCACCTTTAAATATTGATCCAAATAGGGTTGATTAAACCAAACGCAAAACAATTTTCCCTTCCCATCATCAATAACAGTTTCATAAACATGCTTTTTGGTAAACCAGCTGCGACGCGAACCTCTTACCGCGACCTTTCCCGTCACGGTTTGATACTCTCCCACTTTAAGATCACTCAAAGGGGTCAGATGGGTTCGCTCTTCATACCTTCGGGGGAAAAAATACAAAAGATCTTCCACGTTTTCTATCCCTAAATTTTGGAATAATTTCTTTTTGACGGGTCCGACACCTTTGATATATTGAATGGAAATGTCTTGGAGGCTTTTCATATTTGATCTGTTGTTCGTTCCTTGTGCCCGCCCCGGCTGTCGCCCTTAGCGGGTCTGTGAAGCGCCTGCCTGACGGCAGTCAGGTATCTCGTTTTAGACAATCCACGCTTCAGAAGATACTTCTTAGAGTATTCTATTTCAATAAAAACACCCCTAATAAGATAAAGACAATTCCGCTGGCTTTGACTAAAGAAAGCTTTTCTCCTAAAAAGAGAATCCCCAGAAGAAAGCTTATCAAAGGATAAGCGCCGGCCAAGGGGACAACTTTAGAGGCTTCCCCTGTTTTAAGAGCATTATAAAAGAAGATTTGGCCGATAAAACTGGCCAAAAACCCTCCTGAGATCAAATAAAAAATTCCTAACCATTCGTGGTTTGTGGAGGATTTGAGTATTTCACTTTTAAAAATTAACAATAGAATGGCTCCCCCCATGACTCCTAAACAACGAAAAAAAAGGCCAGAATAAACATCTACTCGCATTAAGCCTAATTTCTCCAACAGAGGGACACATCCCCAGGTGATAGCAGCTAAAATAGCCCAATAAAAAGAGTTCATACTTTATCCTTTCGTTTCGTGTTAGGTTGCATTGTGGCCTTAACTTGAGTTTTTATCACTGCATAAAAGAAAAGACAAGGTTTTTAATTGACCTTGCCTTCGGCTGTGTGTTTAGTCCTTGTAAAGCGTCGTTCGTGAAGCGTATTTCGTGAAACTTTGCTTATTTTTTCTAACGAGATACGATTCACGAGATACGAGGTGCGATTAAAGCATTACTTCAATCGACTGATTTTCTTGGCTAAACTCCGTTTGTATCCCTTCTCAAAAACCAATTCAAAATCAAAGACATCTTGGAAGTTCTGAATATGATCCTCCTCGGATTTGCTTAAGATCTTTTGTTCGACCAGATGAAAAACGATATTGCCCAAATCCTGAGTCGAAGAGATTCCCCAATGTTTTAAGACAGTCATCGTCATGGGTCCGAATTTTTCCATCAGTAAAACTTTGATTCCTTCTAACAATTCCTTCCCTGTGACGTGTTTGGTCCGTTTAAATTTCCTTTGAGTAAACGATAAAGCCTCTAAGACAAAATGATAGGCATCAATCTGATAGCGGCGGTCTTTGGCGCAGATTTCAAATAATTTATTATCCAATTCGTTTAACATGGTTTTATTCTACCACAAGAGTTTTTACAAACTCAAAAATTTATTTAAATATTTGGCGGGATGGGATATTTTTCGATCCCACTTTCTTTTTCAAATGGATTAGGATAGGGAAAGAGCCGTAAAATACAAAATAATTAGATGATTTTGAGAAAAAATTTTGGGATAATAACGCATGAAGTTAAAATTGGATTGGGTGTGGGACATCTATTTTTTGATTTATTTTTTAATTATTTGCATAAGCACGATTTATTTTTTTCTTCCGGAATCAATCTTTTATCTTTACTATCAAATCCTGATTGCCTTTGACCTTTATTTTCTTATCATTTATTGTCTCAGTGCCTTATCCATTATTTTTGATGGTTTATGTTTATTACCGGTTTACTTATTTGTTTACAAAATCCAATTCTTAAGTAAAGACTTTTGGCGTTGGATATTGATCCTGAGGGTGGCGTTTAACCTAACCTCGAGGTCATACGAATTTCATTTCATCAGATCTTTACTTTACCAAGATAAATACTATGCCTTCCTTCTCGTTGCTCTTATAGTTATTATTAGTATTCCTTCCTATATTGCGCATTATTTGTATGCGTTTCGTGACAAAACGGTCTTTGATTCAAAAAGAAATTTGATTATTCAATCTGCGGATAGATGATACCGGCTGCTTTTTATCTTACTTAAGAGAAGCCCAGCTATAAACCTTTACTGAAATATCCTCCAGAATAGCATAAATACAGGGAATAACAATGAGGGTGAGAATTGTAGAAAACGAAAGTCCCCAAACCATGGCTAAAGCCATGGGCTTTAAAAACGGGTCCCCCCCCGCCAATCCCATAAGCCACCGAGATTAATCCACCTACTGTGGTCGTTGAGGTCATAAGGATCGGCCGCAGTCGGGTTTTTCCAGCTCCCAGTAAGGCCTCAAGGGTCGGCACACCTTCCCGCCTCAGTTTATTGACGAAATCAATAAGAACTATAGAATCATTGACCACGACCCCCGCGAGCCCCACCAATCCTAAAAACGCAAAGAAGCTTAACGGCCGGCCATGCAAAAAAAAGTGGGTTCTTTCTTAGTTGAGTTGAAATCTTCTTGGGTTTAAATAGCCACAGTGTTGATGAATCTTTAGCTTGAAATACTCAATGTCTTTATAGCCATAAGCCATCCGCTTAAGCCGTTTGATTTTGTTGTTAAAGCCTTCCGAG
>CAYJXI010000055.1:0-17292 GCA_964374105.1 uncultured Planctomycetales bacterium | reverse complement strand
CAGATAAATGAATAGGATTAATCCAAGAAAAATTACTAATCCTTTAACCATGGGACCCAACTTATGATTAATTTCCTTTTTCGAACCCTCAGTTTCTTGAGTCCTGTCTTTTAGTTCTAAGACATTTTATCCCAAATCGCAAAAATTCAAATAAAAAATCGAAACATTCTTTATCTTAAAAGGGATAATCTATCGGAAAAGTCTTTTTCGATTATTTGATCCCCTGATATAATCAGAAAGACCATTTTTAAGAAAAGATTTCCGTTGCCGTTTGCAAGGAATAATGATCAATGATCACACAAAGAAGAGGAACTTTTAGCGATCACAGGAGCATTTTTTCAGAAAACAGAAAAGCACAAAGAAAAAAGTCTCGGATATTTTTAAATTCGCTATTCTTTAATTATTATTTATGAATTTAAATCAAACAAACAGCCTCAACACCTCTCAACAAACACGCCCCACACCTTGGGGCCTTAAGATGACGTTTGTTTTTAGCCTGATCATTGCCCTCTTGTTTATCGGTTTGCAGATCATGGTGAGTTTTGGATTATATCTTTTTAAAATCACTCAGCATCCGGAATTAACACTCAATGATTACATTGATTCCCTGCAAAACAATGGTTTACTTTTATCCCTCTCAACCTGTACGACAACATTGCTCTTATCGCCCTTGATCCTCTTATTTGTCTGGTTACGCAAGAACATATCCATCCGAGACTATCTTCATCTCTATCCCGTGAATCGCCTCTTCCTTATCCGATGGTTAGGTGTTTCACTCCTTTTGAGTCTCACCTTTGACAGTTTAAACACGCTGCTTAAACTCCCCATCGTCCCGGAATTTATGATCAAGGTTTATCAAACATCTGAACATCTTCCTTTGCTGTGGTTTACGATTGTGGTGGGAGGGCCCCTCTTTGAGGAATTATTTTTTTTCGAGGGTTTCTCTTAGAAAGTTTTCGTTTCTCAAAGCTTAGGTCACTGGGGGCAGTCTTGCTTGTGACCTTCTTGTGGACCATTATCCATACCCAGTACGATTTTTTTGAACTCTTTCAAATTTTCACGATGGGACTTTTCTTAAGTATCGCTCGTCTTCAGACCAATTCCCTTACCATGTCTATCATTATGCATAGCTTCTTAAACTTTTATGCAACGCTTGAGACGGCTTTCATTGTAGGAAATCAATAATTCATCTCTAAAAAATAATAATCAAATAATTTATTTTTATTGCCGGAGGGCTAAGGAAGATTATTAGAATATTTTTTGAAGTCTAAGAAATGATTATCTAAAGGTATGTCTTCATATACTTTCCTAGCCTCTTTCTCTTTTCCATAGGATAAATAAAGATTTGCCAAATTATGTCTAGGGAGGATAAAGTAAGGATCTAACTGAATGGATCGTAAAAAATTTTCTTCTGCCTTTTGAAAATCATCCTCTTTAAAATAAACAACCCCTAACGAATTGTAGGCTGCCGCAAACTGTGGTTCGAGCGCCAATGAGGTGTGAAGATAACTTTTTGCTTCTTCTAATTGATCAGTCTCAGCTAAAATTTTACCTATAGAAAAATAAAGTCTATAATTTTGATAAATACAGATTTTAAAAGCTTTTTGATAAGTAGACAATGCCTTTTCAAAATCCCCTTTTTGATAATAAATTTTTCCCAGCAGCATTAAAGCCAGAACATTATTAGGACAAATTCGCAACCAATATTCACAATACCTTTTTTCTGTTTTGGCTAAGGCAATATAGCTTTGAGAATAAATATAATGAAAAATGAAAATACTTAGAATCACTAAATTCCAAAACTTCTTATTCATATGCGATCTTAATTGAAATAATAAAATGGATATTAAGAGAAAAAAACCGATAGAGGTGAAATAAAACCAATGGGGTTCAATGACAAGACCCATATGGGCGTGACCAAACATAGCTGGGATGGCTACAATAAAACCTAAAATAAACCATACAAGGGCAAAGGTTCTAATATCCTTTTTCCAATAATAAAAAATCAAAAACACAAACCCGCTCAAAAAACCGAAGAAGACTAAATCCCAAAACAAAATATTCTCACTCAAAGGGAACATATTAAAAATTAATACGAGGTTTTCCGACACCAACAAATTCCCTACATACCAAGCTACCAACTTAGTATAGGAAGCTATAAAGGAGAAAAAGGTTAAGTGCAAATCGCTGATTTTGCCTAAGAGTTCTGTTTTAGGACCGGCGATGGAAAACCAAAGAAAAAGATAGAGAATGGCCACAATTAAAAATGGGAAACACTTTATCACTGTTTCTTGAAAAGAATATTTTTTTATTAAATAAAAAAAAGCTCCAATCACCAAAATATATATTAACGATAATTCAAGCAACAAAAGTGAAATAGAGAAAAACAATATATTCATCCTAAAATAAACGATTTTATTTTTCTTCTCTAAATATAAAATCAACATAATAAAACTTAACTGAAGAAACAAGGTATAAAGAAAAATGATATTAAAGGTAATATGATTTAGATTTTCGGCATTAACAGGATGGAGGCAAAAAATGAGACTCGTTAAGATGGAGATGACCTTATTTTTAGTAAGGAAAGTAATAAGAAAATAGAGAGACAAACAATTCAAATAAAAAAGCCCCAAATTAATTAAACGAAAGAAAATAGGGTCATAGGGCAAATAGCGAAATAAGGTGATATTAATCAAGAGATTTAATGGATTATAGTGTTGATAGTCCGGAGGAATTCGAGTAAAGAAACTTAAGAATGAAGGAAAATACTGGCAATATTTGCAACTTAAAAATTCGAAGTCATCAATGGAGAATTCGTTTTTAAGATTAGGGAAATAAGTGAAGAGGCATACGAAAACAAGAAATACAGCGAATAAAATTGTAGTTTTTTCTCTCTTATTTTCCAATCCCATCAGCGCATAGATTCGAAATCAAAACTTTTTTATCCCTTGAAACAGCAACCGTCTCTTTTTCAACTTACACATTGGCAAACTGGTTGCGTTTGATGATCTGGTAGCCTTTGATGAGCTCAGCAATGCCTTCTTTAAGGGATACCTCCGGTTGAAAACCAGTCTTCTCAATTTTCTCATTACTCACAATATAATCACGTTTGTCAGGATCTTCCCCAATCTTGGATTCCACAAAATAAAAATCCTTAAGCTGTTTTTTGATTTCCTGACAGAGTTCGAGTTTGCTCAAGTTGGCATCGCTTAGGCCCACATTGTAGGGTTCGTTTTTCATCTTCTCAAAATGTTTCAAGGCATGCAGAAAGGCCTTGGCCACATCTCGAACATGGATATAATTTCTTTTAAAATGGGCCTCAAATAAAATGACAAAGCGGTCATTAACCGCACGGTAGACAAAATCATTCACCAACAGGTCCAATCGCATCCGAGGGCTGACCCCAAAGGCAGTGGCAAGTCTTAAAGTAATAGCATTGCCATTTCCCAAGATATCCTCTTCTGCTTGGACCTTCAATCTCCCGTAAAAGGAGATCGGTTTTAAAGATGTTTCTTCTGTACAGAATTTCCTTTTTTGGCCGATCCCATAACCGCTGTTGGTCGTTGGGAAAATGATTCTCTGACTCTTACTACATAATTTTAAAATCAATTTGATAGCCCCATAATTAATCTCTTTAGCGGCATGGGGTTCCTTGGCACACAGAGGGGCACCCGTCAAACACGCCAACGGAAATATATAGTCGACTTCTTTTAAAACACGGGTCACGAGTTCTTTATCACGACAATCCCCCCGAATAACCTTTAATTTCTTATCCTGACAGCAATCCAAAAGGGATGTTTGATGATACATAAAATTATCGATAACCGTGACCTCGTATCCCTCTTTTAAAAGGGTTGGAACCAGAATTGATCCCATATAACCGGCTCCACCGGTGACTAAGATTTTCATGGCCAAACTCTCCTTATCTATTAGCCGTAGGGTCACGGCATGCTCGCCTCGGTGTAGCCTTTGGGCGAAGCCGGGCCGTGACCCTACTTTGGGAGGACTTTTTTGTCAGCTTGCTTTACATACCACTCATATGTATGATGAAAACCCTCTTCTAATTTAATCTTAGGTGTCCATCCTAACTGCTTAATGCGATGATTGTCTAGCAGTTTTCGTTTAACCCCATCGGGCCTCGTTTTATCAAAGATAATCTTTCCCTTAAATCCAGTTATCCGAGCCATCAATCTAGCTAATTCTTTTACAGAGATATCATCCCCACCACCAACATTAATCATTTGGAGTTTGCTATATTTTCTCATTAAAAATAAGGTGGCTTGTACAAAATCGTCCACATAAAGAAATTCTCTTCTTGGACTTCCTGTACCCCAGACCACAACCCTTTTTAAGCCTTTCATGATAGCCTCATGAAATTTGCCCATCAAGGCTCCTAAAACATGGGCCTTATGAATATCGACATCCAGTCCCGGGCCATAGATCGTTGCCGGGATCATAACGATTGTATTAAAACCATATTGTTTTTGATAGGCCTCGCACATTTTAATTCCCGCAATCTTAGCAATCGAATAAGCCTCACTCGTTTCTTCCAAAGGACCTTTAAACAAATAATCCTCTTTCATCGGCTGCGGGCATGTTTTAGGATAAACGCAAGAACTGCTAAAATAAAGCAACCTTTTAACTCCATATCGAAAAGACGAATGGATGATATTATCCTGACTAATAAGATTATAATGGATAAAATCCGCTGGATATGTCTGATTGGCAAGGATTCCGCCGGATTTCGTTGATGCTAAAAAAACATATTCCGGGCCTTGTTGCATAAAAAATCTCACTACCTTTGACTGATTAAAGACATCCAATCCTATCTGGGATGAGGAAAAAACATTTTTAAAATTATTCCTTTGGAAATGATGAAAGAGAGCCTTTTCGATAATATCTTGATGACCTACAATAAGGATCTTTGAATTTTTATTCATTTTTGTAAGCTTTCAGTTCTTAAGCTATCCGCCTTCAGAAGTATCAAAAACTAATCTGATAACTGAAAACTTAAGAGCTGATGGCTGAAAGCTAAGTTATTTTTGCTGATAAAAATTCCCGTGTTCAATAAGAAGGGTGGATTTGCCATCGCTTCTTTCTAGGGCATGTTGATATGCAGGAAAAATCTCCTCTGGTTCATTCAATTCCACAACCTCTATCCAGGAAAACATCTTGCGAAATCCTTCGGCGTAATTGCCGACATGTTGATGACCGGGATGAACAGGAGAATCAGGCCCCGAGGCAACACGAATCAGAACCCTGGGTAAAATCTTATTTGAACTGATGACGGGAATTCTATCTAACATGTTGACCATGTCGGCTGTGGCAATCAACAAAAAATTCTGTCGGGGATAAACGGAAATAGGAATATATTCGGCTAAGGCTAAACCAATTGTAAATTGCATCTGAAAACTTTCGTTGACCGGCATCTCTAAGGCCCTCTCTTTGGGAAGATCTCTTAAAGTCTGGTACATAAATGTTCCCGGCCCGGCAACCGTCTGGCCGAGGAATATCGTCTTAGGTTGCTGAGCAATCCATTCCATTGTTCTTTTTAATTCATCGAAGTATTTCATTTTTTCGTTCCTAGGGAACCGTGAAGCGACTGTCTCTCGCCTGCCTAACGGCAGTCAGGGCAGACAGGTATTTCGTCAAATGCAAAAGTCACTACGCTCCACAAGATACGAATGACAAAATACTAAAATTTAATGAGCTTTCCTAACCCCGAATGAGGATAAGCATTGATATATTTGAAATAAGTGATCTTCTCTTCAAATTTTGTGTTTTTAAACCAGGGATCGGGATGACCCCAAACTTCCCGAGTATTGGTCATAACACTCAAGCCATTATCACACACAATAAATTTCACCGGAAGATCAAAATTGAGCGCATATTTAACCGATTCATGAAAAATGCCTGTCTCAGCTGACATATCCCCACAAAAAAGAAAAACCCTTCCAGTCTTATTTTGTTTTTTAAGGGCCCAAGCCACGCCCACCGCTGTCCCCATGAGACTTCCGGCAATTCCTGAGCAAACCACATTATACTCCGGAAAACACAAGGAAATACTTTTTCCTTCTAGGATCGCTTGTTTTAAGACCTCCCGGGGAACTCCTTTAAGGAGGGCCAATTCATGCGAATCCCAATAACCGAAGACATAGTCCTCAGAACCAATCCTTTCTTCCTTAAATATTTCGATGAGCTGTTCTTCCCGGCCGGCCCTTAAGTGCACCGGGGCACGAATAACTCCAGTCGCAAATATATCAGCTATTTCTTTTTCAAAATTTTGTAAATCTTCCTTAGTGAGCATGGGAACTTTTTCACGGGTTTGGGTCGGCATTTCTTTTCCAATCATAAAAGCCTTTTAGTCATTATGGGTGTAGTATAGCGAAACTATTTTCTTAACACAACTTCTTTGCTCAAATAATCTTTACCATATTTTTCAATCCCGATTTTCTTCAAACCATTGAATAGTCTCTTGGATTCCTACCGCAAGTTTTACCTTGGGTTCCCATTTTAATATCTTTTTTGCCACTGCAATATCGGGTCTGCGCTGTTTGGGATCATCTTCCGGGAGGGGGACAAAGGCAATCTTTGAGTTAGTCTTAGATAACTGGATAACCAATTTGGCAAAATCCAAAATTTTAAATTCATCGGGATTCCCCAAATTAACTGGGCCATGATAATCAGAATAAAGCAATCGAATCACGCCTTCAATGAGATCAGAGTAATAACAAAACGATCGGGTCTGCTGGCCTCGACCATAAACCGTTAAAAATTTATGGTGTAAAGCTTGATAAATAAAATTGGGGACAACCCTTCCATCATTGATACGCATTCTCGGTCCGTAAGTATTAAAAATCCGGGCGATTCTCGTATCAATCTTATGGAACCGATGATAGGCCATGGTGATCGCCTCAGCAAACCTTTTGGCTTCATCGTAAACACCGCGGGGACCAATGGGATTCACATGCCCCCAATAGGTTTCTTTCTGGGGATGTTCTTGAGGATCACCATAGACTTCTGAGGTTGAGGCCATAAGAAACTTGGCCTTTTTTAATTTGGCAAGCCCTAGGGTATTGTGTGTTCCTAAGGATCCTACCTTGAGGGTTGGAATAGGATAATTGAGATAATCAACAGGGCTGGCGGGGGAGGCAAAATGTAAAACATAATCAACCCTCCCTGGGATTCTTAATTCCTTAGAGATATTATGTTCAATAAACTCAAAACCTTTATTTTTAAAATGCTGTTCGATATTATCTTTACTGCCGGTAATCAGGCTATCGACACAAATAACTTGATATCCTCCTGACATAAATCTATCACAGAGATGACTTCCCAAAAAGCCAGCCCCTCCGGTAACAACCACAACTTTTTTTCGTTTAGGCATCCTAAAAACCCTTCTCTAGAATTGATTAGAGTTTTATGACTTTAGGATTTTTAACATCCTGGTAAATATTGCGGATATCAAAAATCAAAGTAGCGTGGTTGAGGATCCAAGGATAATTCACTTTCGAATGGTCAGTGGCCATCACAACACAATCATATTTTTTTAGATTGTTTTTATCCAAAGCGATAGATTTTAAATTGATCCCCTCAAAATCGAGATAAGGGATAATAGGATCAAAATACTCAACTTTTGCCCTTTCTCTCATCAGAAGAGCAATCAATTTCAAAGGTGGGGATTTGCGTAAATCTTTCACATCCTTTTTGTAAGTCACACCCACTATAAGAAATCGTGACTGGGAAAGAGGCTTTCTTTTTTGACTTTTGATGAGTTGACGCAAACGTCCCACCACATAATACGGCATATGGGAGTTTGTATCGGTGGATAATTTGATATATTTTGAATTAAAGCCGTATTGTTTGGCTTTCCAATAGAGGTACAAAGGATCATCCGGAATGCAATGCCCCCCCACTCCTAATCCGGGATAGAAAGGCAGGAATCCAAATGGCTTGGTCTTGGCAGCCTCAATGACTTCCCAAACATCAATTTTAAGATTATGACACATCATGGCCAATTCATTGATCCACCCTATATTGATGATCCGGAAAGAATTCTCTAATAATTTTGCCATCTCGGCCGTTTCCGCATTAGAGACCAAGTGGACGGTTTTGATCACTTTTTGATAAAGAAGCTTGGTCAACTGGCCACTTTGCGGGGTTAAACCACCAACGACTTTAGGGATGGAGGTCACATTGTATTTTTTATTCCCAGGATCAATGCGTTCCGGTGAAAAGGCTAGATAAAAGTCCTTGTCTAAAAGAAGTCCTGATTTCTTAAGTTCCGGTAAAATCAATTCTCGTGTGGTCCCCGGATAAGTTGTACTCTCCAAAATCACCAAAGTATCCTTTTTTAAGAATTGCCGTATAGTTTTGACCGCACTCAAAATGTAAGAGATATCAGGGGTGTATTTTCTTCTAAGCGGGGTAGGAACACAGATAATGATACAATCAATAGTTTTTAAAATCTCGAAGGAGTTTAAGGCGACCAGGTGTCCTCTTATGACCACCTCTTTTAATTCGCTCGTAAGAACATCTAAAATATAACTTTCTTTATTTTGCACCCGCTGGATTCGATCGAGATCTTTATCCAAACCAAAAACCTTGAAACCCACTTTCGCAAAATTAACCGCCAAGGGAAGACCCACATACCCTAATCCGATCACGGCAATTCTGGCTTTTTTTGTTTGGATTTTTTTCTTTAAGACCGATGACATCTTAGAATTGGATCATTTGTAATATTACACTCTAGGGATGCAGGAAAAGTTCAACTTCGATGGCCCCGTCCCATCCCATGATACTCAATCCCTAAGCCCTCACACTGTTCTTTCGACAAGAGATTACGACCATCAAAAATAATGGCCTGCCGCATCAATCCTCGGATTTTTTTGAGGTTTAAATTTTTAAATTCATCCCACTCGGTCAAGATTAATAAACAGTCACACCCTTTAGCCAAACTATAGGCATCTTTACAATAAGTAATGTTTTTAAAATATATTTTGGCATTCTCCATAGCCTTGGGATCATAGGCCTTGATATGGGCTCCTTCGTGCAACAAGGAATGAATAATATCAATCGAAGGGGCATTGCGCATATCATCCGTATTAGGTTTAAAAGCCATGCCTAAAATACCAACTGTCTTATTTTTGATAATCCATAATTTATCTTCAATCAATCTCATAAACGTGGTCTTTTGTTCTTCATTGACATTTCTGACTTCCTTCAACAGTCCAAAGTCATATCCGCTTTTTTCACTTAAGTGAATAAAGGCATCTACATCTTTTGGTAAACAACTCCCACCATATCCGATTCCGGCATTTAAAAAATTTCTTCCTATCCGCTTGTCCCATCCCATCCCTTCCGCTACTTTCAGGACATCAGCACCAATCCGATCACAGATTTGGGCAATGGCATTGATAAAGGAAATCTTCGTTGCCAAAAAAGAATTTGAGGCGTGTTTGATCAATTCCGCAGAATTGATGTTTGTCACAACCAAATGGGTCTTTAAGGGTTTATATATTTTTCGTAAGATCTCTTCCGCCCTTTTCGATTCAACACCAATAACGATACGGTCGGGATGCATGAAATCTTCAATCGCTGATCCTTCTCTTAAAAATTCTGGGTTAGAGGCTACGTCAAACTCAACTCTTTTGTTCTTACCATTCCTTTTCTTAGGAAGATTAAACTGAATGGTGCGTTCAATCCGCTTGCCCGTCTCGGCAGGGACGGTGGATTTCTCCACAATCAATTTATAAGAATCCATGCTCAGGGCAATTTCTCTGGCCACATTCTCAACAAAGGTTAAGTCCGCTTCCCCATTTTCCTTGGAAGGAGTCCCTACGGCAATAAAAATCACCGAACTTTTTTGAGTGGCCTCTTTGATGGAATTCGTAAAGAAAATCTTCCTTTTTCTTATCTGTTTGAGCATCAACTCTTCTAAGCTAGGCTCAAAAATAGTGAGATGGCCATTTTTGAGTTTTTCCAATTTTGTCTCATCACTATCGACACAAATGACATCATGGCCTAAGGTTGACAGACACACCCCGGTCACCAGCCCCACATATCCACAACCAATGATCGCAATCTTCATAGTCTTTTCCTTTTTCACCTTATCAATAAAAGAATCATGCAAAACATTTTAACCGAAACCCTCAAAAATAAAACAAAATTCCTTGCATTTTAACTGACGGGTTGGGAACTTTCTCGACCCGTCATCTCCTGCCCGCCCTGCTAAGGCGTAAACGGGGCGGGCAGGAGCAAAGTGACGAAGCCGGCCTGCCGTGTAATACCTCAGACAGGGATTTCCTTAAAATCCTTCAGACTGGGAGCCGGGTTTTCTGCGATTGAAGCTTGTTCCCCAATCGATCCCTATTTCCGGGAAATCCTTCAGGGTAAAGACAAGCCAGATTTCACCTCCCAATCCACGGGTTTCGTTGAAATTGACTTCGACCGTCCAACAATGCAGATCTCTGACAAAGGCGTATTCCTGCTCTTTGAGAATTCCTTTCTCGACATCGTAACGTTGATAAACCTTAAAAATCCATTTCTGATTAGGGCGATAACCCATCTGTGTAGTGATTTGATCATCAACCCGATGGCCTTTCCAGCGTTTGCCGAATTTTAAAAACCATTTATCACCTCCGTCATTGAGCAAAAGATCAAAGTTGACTTCATTAAGCCTCCGAGTTCTCGTATCGTAGGTAGAATCCAGCAAAAACGCAAGCCACTCATAAGGCGTTAACTCCACATCTGCTTTCAGGGTATTAAAACCTCCAACGTTACCGGGATGTTCTTTGAGAAAAAAGTCGGTACTGATAATTGTTCTTAGCAGATCCACACTCTTAAGATCTCTTTTTGTTTGCAATTTATTTTCTACGGCAAAGATGATCCCATGCCCCCGAGCCATTTTGTCTAAAGAGTCAAACTGGTCATAATCATTATTATTGGGAATCGTGGGATCATGGGTATACTGGTAGGCAACCGATGGCGTAATGATATGTCTTAAACGCTTGATATTTAGCCCCAAGGCATCCGTATAAATGTCATAAATCCGGTAAAATTTTGTGGAAAGATCCGAGCCGGTGGTGAATAGCCCTCGGATAGAATTGTACTTATCCGGATCAATGGCTTTGCTGTAATATGTTTGCCGACCCCCAACATAAGGTTTGATTTCAAAAAACATTAATTTGAAAGGGTACGAAATCTGATTATTGCTATCGACACGCATGGTTTCTTTTCTAACTTCAGTGGGACTGGCATCTTTCTTGGTAAGATTGGAATAGGTGGTAGTGTTCTTTAAGTAAAATCCCGTATCAAAAATCTCTTTATTGGTTGAATCGAAACTCAGTTCCGGAAGACGTTCCACGGTAGACAGAAATCGATTCACCCTAGCGTCCGTGCGAAATCCAAATGTCCCGGCAGGAACAGAATACGAATACAAAAAATAAGTTTGAGGTGAGGATTCTTTCTCAAATTCTCTTCGGAAATACTCCTTTAAAAAGTCATTGTCGCTCAATCGGTAGAATTGTAAGATCGCACCGGAACGATCGTTGATCGTCCACTGGTGTCGCCACTGTCCTTTAAAACGTTCTTTTTCGAGGGTTGGGATACGGCGTTCTTCCCAAAAACGATGTTTTTTATCGACATTTCGCTCGTGCATATAATAAGTACGGATCAGGCCATTGCCATAGTTAGGAATCCGGTAATCAGCATCCACACCCCACGCTAAATCTTTTCGTTCTCGGTAATCTAAATGAAGATTACTTTTCAAATTGCTGTGAAGTTTATATTGCCAATTGGTCAAAAGAAAGGCTCCCCAGTTTTTATCATATCCGGGAGTATAAGTGACAACGGGTTCTTTACCTCTTAAATCCTGAACGAATTTGGGAATATAAACAAGCGGCATTTTACCGACATGCATCCGCACATGCCGGGAGACAGCCTTATCATGTGGATAAATATCCACTTTACGAGCCACAAAACGATAATGCGGTTTGGCCAAATCACAGGTGGTGATATACCCGCGTTGAACTTGCATATGGTTGTCTGCGATCTTAGAAACCTTTTCCCCTTGACCAAAAAATGGTTTGGAATACATTTTAGCCTCTAAGAATTCCCCTTTCATCGTATCAAAATTGAATCGCATTCTCTCTCCTTCCATGCGACCTTCCCCTCTGACCAAGACCACATGTCCTTCAGCGATGGCTAATTTTGTTTCTCGAAAGAATTCGAGTTTATCGCAGTAAAGTGTGACATCTTGTCTTTGGACGACAACATTCCCATGCGCCGTAAATTTATTTTCCTCGACAGAATACTCAACCTGATCCCCATTGATCTCAACAGGAATTTGTTCACTTTGTTTTTCTTGAGCAAATAAAGGAAGGGAAATCGTAAGGATAAAGAAAAAACAAATAAGGGTCAAGGACTGACTAAAAATCCGATTTTGTTGACCTCTGGAGCCCCACGTCCAAGGCCGTGGTCCCTTCTTAATGACCCGTCTTCGACCAAATGCTTTCGCGTTGGGCCAGGCTTCGCTTAAGCTTCGCCTGGTCCGGCGTAGCTTTAAAGCGAAGACGGACTTCGCCGGTTTCATCCGCCTTCTTGGACGTGGGGCGAAATCCGCCGTAGCGATATATCCTTTCGCATTCCTCCACAGGCAAGCCCAGGGTCTCCTGCGAAGGCGAATGAAATTCGATAAATCCATACAAATACTTTCTTTGATTAAGACATTCCCATTCTCGTTTTTACTAACACATAGGCGCCCATAATCCCGGCATCATCTCCTAATTTAGCTCTGACAATCTTGACCATTTTCCCTTGCACTTTCATCGCTCGCCCTTGGATGATTTGTTGAATAGTCCGAAAGAGGAACTTCCAGTTATTGGAAATTCCTCCCCCAATGATAATCAGTCGAGGATTCAAAAGGTTGACAACCCCGGTCAGCCCATTGCCAATGTGGGTGGCTGTTTCTTCGAAGAATTGGATAGCTAGTTTATTCCCGCGATTGGCCAATTGATAAACATCCTCAATAGTGATAGCTTTCTTCTTAAAAATCTCCTGGGCTTTTTTAAGGAGAGTCCGATTACTAACATGAACTTCCAAACACCCCATCCCTCCACAGTTGCATACCGGGCCTTTTTCATTCAAAGGGATATGCCCCACCTCTCCGGTTGCAAATCCTGCCCCATAATAAAGTTCATTACTAAGGATCAGTCCTCCGCCCACTCCTGTCCCCAGGGTGATACAAACCAAATCCTGACATCCCTTTCCTGCACCTAATTTCCATTCTCCCAGGGTAATCAGGTTGACATCATTTTCAATAAAAGTAGGAATCTTCAATGACTTCTGAAAAATTTTTTTAAGAGCGACATTCTGCCAACCGGGGATATTCGTTAAGGATTTGACTATCCCTCGCTTGGGATCTACCAAACCGGGAAGCCCAATCCCAATTCCTAACAGATCTTTATTCTTAAGGTTTTCTAAATATAGCAAATCATGGATGTGATTCAGGAGGGCATCAATAAGGATTTTTTTATTTCGAATGTAACTCTTTGTAGATAAATTGTTTCGCCGGATAATTCTACCAACATGATCAATCAACCCTAATTTAATATTCGTCCCGCCAACATCAATTCCTAAAATATGCTTTGGCATATTTATTATTGATATTAAAAATATATTTCTATAAAAATTTCTCTAAAAGTTGCCTCATTGTACCTGAAAAAAAACCTCGATTCAAGATCATTCCCTCTAATTTCCATCCCATTTTAGTCGATGAAAACCATCGTTGAGAAAATAATTAAAGTGAATAAAATCTTTACTCTCGATTTTCTTTTGGTGTCTTGTCTCTAGAAATTTGATAAAGTGAAAAAAAGTTATTGGAGTAAAGACGTTGGAAAGTCGCACTGGGTTTGGGAGCGTAATAATTCATAAAGACAACATAATCGACTCCATATTTGACAATAGAATTCCCCAGAGCCACTCTTATGTCTTCCCTTTCCTTGAGCACCTTAAAACCAATAATATCCTCTCGCCGTTTTTCCCATTCTTTCGCCCTTTGAAAATCAAAACCCACGATCCCTTTGTCACGATCACAACAGACAATACTCCGCTCGGAATGGATACGAAATCCCCCCATCTCCATATCATAAGGAACCAAAAGAATGGCCGATTTGGGAGTGTTTCGCTTTACATAATACTGAATATCTTCCCATTGATTGTGCAATAAGGCGTAACCTTTGAGTGGCATGATGGATTCCTTGACATATCTCTCTATATAGAGATAGGTAAAAAATAAGAGTGGAATTAAAATAAAAAATTGACGTAGGAAAATCTGCCTTTTAAAATCCCCTGGCAATTTTAAGATCAAAAATACAGTCAACAACAAACTGATCCTTAAGAGGAATTTGGGATTCGTGAGGGGATTGATTTTTACTAACTGAAACACCTCAATTAAGCAAAAGGAAGACACAAGGAAGCCTATCAAGACAGAAAACCAAATATGCCAATCCTTTTTAGTCAATGGGCGTTTCAAGAACAAAAGGATTATCAACATGACACAACAGATAGCTGAGATCATATCCATGAGAGCTAAATTTGTGAACAAAATCCCAACCCATAATCCTTTCCAAGGTGGAAAGGATTTTACCGCCTGCATAGCAAGGATTGTTGTATACCCCATAAGGATGAATATTAGAAATTGCGTGCTACGATAGAGATTCAAGGTCAGAATAAATTTGTTGGGGAACACATATCCTGCGACAAAATAAATTGCCAGAAGACAAAAAGAGGTCAACACCACAACATGATTTTTTGACTCTTTTCGGAATTCCTCATGATGAACACAATTGAGAACATAAATAGCAATTAAGAATAAATAGAGTTGTAGCCCAAATAATAGACTCAAGGGATGATTAAGTACTTCTTCAATAGAAACCTCTCGAAAAAGAAAAGCCTCCGGGGCAGCCAACTTAAATAATGACAACCATCCTTCCGTAGCAAATACAGAATGCCCTTGATCAGGAAGAGCGCTTAGGATTCTTTGGAGGGACCAAAGAAAAAAAGGAAAGGAAAAGCCCAAATAAATGAACCCAGATTTTAAACAGAGAGAGAATTTTTCTGGAATTCTACTAAATACTAAATAACTGATCATATAAAGAAATGGCAATAAACTGTAGATAGCATGGAAATTGCAAGCTATCCCTAAAAGTGCGGAAGCCAAAAAGAATCGTTCTTGATAAAAGAAATAAAAACCTGCGATGGCAAAGGGGAGGGTAAATTCCTGATGAGAAAACGTCTGATAAAAAAATTCCACAATCCTTGTCAAGACAAAGATTGCTAACGTACAGGCAAAACCAACAACCCTATCCTTGGCAAGAAACTTCCAAAACTTAAAGATCCAAAAAAATAAAAAATAACGAGAAAAAATAAAAAGGGAAAAATAAACAAAAGGGATCTGATCAATCGTAATGAAACGGGCCAACAAAATGTAAAAATAAGTGGTGAAATTTTTGAACAAACTCTGAACATAATAATCCTGCCGGTACAATTCTGGATCAATAATATGTTTTAAAAGGGGGATTTCCAGATGCTGGTCATCCCAACCATATCGATACCCATGCGTGAGAAAAAAGACTACAAGAAAGACAAGGGCAATAAACCAATCGTTGCTTACAGCATTTTTCAATATTTTTTTCAAAACTTCTACTCCTACATGCTAACTGACGAATCGGCATTTGAACAATCGAGTCAAAGATTCATTTCCTTCTTAAACATCTTTTTATAATGCCTATACCACTGCGACTGGAAACGTTCCTGAGGATCGTATTGAAGTTTCCATCTTAAAAATTCTGGAAATTGAGGATAGGCGGCTAAAACCTGATCTTTTCTTGCCCAACGATGGTAAGTCAGATAATAAGACCCTCCCAATTCGAGGGCACGATCGATAATCAACTGAAAATCTTTCTGGGCTTCTTGAAGTCCTTTTTTCGAATGATCAACCCGAAGATTAAAAATGATACAGGCATAATCCTGTTTGGCCCAGGCCAAAAAACTTTCCTCATCTCGTTCAATAAGGCGCATGGTTCCATAAATGATGTTGATGTGATTTTTGTGTACATCGTTGATAATCTTCTTAATAAAATCACTCAATTTGTCTCTCGGGACATAAACTTCGGTAATCATTAAAGAACCCTTAGGATAATGAGGTAAAGATGCGTTAAGAAATTCAACATAACCTTCGTTATAAAAACTTAAGTTGTGGATGTCCGACCAATAAATCTGTCCGTTGGTTTTAAGGTAATGTTGGCTGTATTTTTCAAAGGCCTTCGATTTATCAATGTGCGCTAACAGGAGGAGTTCATTCCATTGGTTATCCGAAAGCCTCAGTTGGTGTTCGGGTAGAGGAGTGTCCGCGGCAACAGGTTTATAGCCAGAGAAGACTCCTACCTGCATAAAGTCTGGCGCATTTTCATCCGTTTTATATTGATAGTCTCCATATAAATATCCCTCCTGTAGTCTTTGTTTTGTCTTCTCGGGCAGGTCCTCTAAGGTCACAATCTCAACCACGCGCTTAAGCTTGATGCGTGGCTGAAGCCTCAAATCTACGGTTGCAATGATTCCAAACAAGCCATATCCTCCAATGACCAGTCGAAATAATTCTGCATTTTCCTTTCGACTCACGTTGAGCAAATCGCCATTGGCATTCACCAAAGTGAATGCTTCCACATCCTGGATAATAGGCTTATGCCGTACACCCCGACCATGGATATTAGCAGAAAGTGCCCCCCCTATACTGAGCTTATTAGCCCCACTTTGTTTTTGGATAATTCCCCACTGTTTTTCTTCTCCTTGCTGTTCTTTGATCAAATATTCAATCAGAGGAGGCCACTGTAACCCTGCCTCGATCTTAATAATCCCCTTCTCTCGATCAAAAGATAAAATATCATTCATCCGGGACATATCCACATGAATCGTTCCTTCGCCAAACTGCTGGCCTCCCATGGCATGACGTCCCCCGGAAATACTGATCGCCCTGTCCTGCCTCTTAGCCCGTTTGACAACCTCAATCAAATCCTCTGTTGACTCAGGATAGACAACCTCCCAAACCTTGGTTTTGTTTAATCGAGAATGGATATCATTCAAAACAACACCCCTCTGTGGTCCTAAAACCATTCCCTGACAACTCGAAAAAATAATCATAAGAAACACTAGAGTGATTTTTCGGATCATTTACATCCCACCTCTTTTTAATTGATAGACTTATTTTCCAAAATAGATTTTAAGCAAATAAAC
>CAYJXI010000054.1:5877-18639 GCA_964374105.1 uncultured Planctomycetales bacterium | reverse complement strand
GAGCTTTGTGAATTATAACGCAACTTCAAGAGATCACAAGCGAAATTAAAAAGTTTTACTTGAAATTCCTGCCTCACCGGCAGGCAGGTCTTTAAGCTTGGATGTCTCCGGACCTTCTGGGATTTCCTCCAAAATAGAAATGAAGGGGATATTGTTGACCGGTGTAATGTTGATGATGATCGGGACAAATCCATCGATCTTGATCGATTCGAGCGGCTGAAGATTCATCGGTAAAGGAATCCCTTGGGTATCCCTTTTAATCTGTAAATTCAACTTCTCCATGGTCAAATCAATCCCACCGACATTTTTTGTGATCATGGCCTCATCTTTTTTTGTAGATTCCTGTAAAATTGGTGGTCTTCTGATTGGTTCTTCTTTCGTAGTCAATATCGCCGCATCAATCCTCTCTCGCCTTAAACGTTCGGCATAGGCTCCCCCCATCGCTTCCAAGGGTGGGGATTTTAAGCCGAATCGGGCGGCGGTTAATTCTCCGGTCACAAGGGCGATCAATTGTTTTTTTATTTTCATGGCCGCAAAAATCTCCTGAGACCTTTCCGGCACATTGGTCAGCGCATCCTCAGGAAAATGAAAATAGGTGTTGTAATCCCCTGCCCAAGGAGCTTGATAAAAAAGGAATTGGATTTTTAAATTTTGAAAGCGGGAATCTTTGAGAAGTTCTCTTAAAGCATTGATCGATCGGCGCGTGTAATCACGATGGGCCGGATGGGCATCATTGGGATGAGCCAGAGCAACCACGACCGGGATATCCAAGCCTTGCATGTCCTGTATGTGGAGATTAAGAATTTGGGAATAATGATCGCGGATCATCCTAATCTTTTCTTCTTCCGATAGATTCTTATTCTTCCCGTAGACAATCCCAAGATTTGTAACAAATGTCTTTCGCCCAACCTCCGCCGATTGTTCATAAACTCGGGTGGCACGAAGAGATTCCTGAATGCGGATTTCATCTTTGATCTCTAAGGCGATTTCTTTTTTTCTTTCTTCCGAGGCGGGATCGTACTCCCCTTGTCTCTCTTTGAGTTTTTCTTGAAAAAGAGGAAAGGTATCTAAGACCGCTCTTCCCGAGGCATCCGAAATAACATTGTGTACGTAAACACCATTTTTTAACATCTCATAGTAAAGTAACGGCAAGGCAATTTCTGGATCATCGGAATGCGGAGAAGCCAAGATCACGTGACTATTCTGCGGCAGACGGATTAAGGGTTCTTTTCCCTGATATTCTTTGGCTTCCTTACCATAAAGAATCCCATAAGGCTTCTCGGTGACTTCCAATTGACCGCTCGCACCCATCTCGGCCACAACAAAATTATTAGCAAAAGGAAATTCTCCCCCTATTCCCAAAATTTTGGCAGCGGAAGCGGCAAATTGACTTAAGAATACCAGGATCTGATCATAGGCTGTACGGTCAAGTTGCGAGGCATGTTGTCTCAGAGCTTTTAAACCAATCTCTAGGATTTCCTCTTTACTCCCTACACTTAAATTCTGGCGTTCCGTTACTTCAATTCCCGCGGTTTTTATAAATTCTCGTTCGAGCGGAGTATAAAATAAAGCGTTCACCCCCAAGGAGGGATGATGCTCAGCAAGGGTTTTAAGGAGCATGCGGATTTGGGGATTGCGATCAGGGGCAATGACAATATCCGCCTGAAAATCGATTGTTTCCTTGAGCCTGAGGGGATCGATATCTGCCACATTTATTCTCTTCAGTGTATTCTTCTGGATCGCCTTTCCTAAAGCCTCAATAAGATTCCCTACATAGATATCGGCTGTTTGATCTTGACTCTCATCCAAAATTAATATCTTTTTGTCAAAAAAAAGACGTTGCCAGCGAATCCCCGATTCCTTAGCAAGGGATTCCTTGGAGAGGAGTATTCCTGATTTCGGCTTATTGGATTCTTCCAAAGAAGTTCCCGCAAAGAATTCTTGTTCCGTTAGGGAGAAGGGATTGAAAACATTCCTTGCATCCAGTTTCTTAAGGTCGATGTTTGTGGCGGATTCACGATTTAAAAGAAAAAGGTGTTTTTTGAATCGGGCAACCACCGAGGCGGCAATTTCTACCGATAAAGGTCCCTGTAAAGCCCGATCGATGGCTTTAGCTTTTCCTGTTCCAAAAGCCCCAATCACGGCTAATTCAGATTCTTGAAACGTGCCAATCCCGATCGTCAAGGCCTTGCCGGTGATCTCTTTGGGATTATCAAAATGAATAGAATTATCAATGACGGTGGAGACCGCTATCTCCACCGGCCGAGTCCGAGAATCCAAAATGGAATCGGCATCGGCCAAATCTACGGCAAAGGGAAGATGACTCGTTTTTTTGAACCCGGTGATGAATGAATCTAATTCCTCTTTTAACTGGGGCCTGCGACCCAATCCCTTAATATAAATCGTGACCTTCTGTTGGCTTAATATCTCGGCAATAGAGGTCACCTCCTCTAAACTGAATTCGCGCTTTTTAGCCTCGCTGCGTTTGGGATTGATCTTCTTTAAAAGATTTTGGACAAATTCTTCACCCAAACGACTTTGCTTGTGAATGAACAATATTCTCATCATCAGAGTCTTAAGGCGTTCTTTATCTTTTTTCAAAGGGATTAAAAATTCATTGAAATCTCCAATTTTATTAATAAGATCTAATTTATTTCTCATCATGTCTTTATCATCCACAAAAATCACCGGCTCATTAAAGGCGATGTGTCCGTCACTGCCTATCCCTCCGTAACCGATATCGAGAACCCCGCCGGCCTTCGTTTTTTCTTGCCACAATTTCTCCTCATAACGTTTGGCCTCTGCCAGCGAATCCTGTGCCTCGCCATTTAGAAAGTTGATATTCTCCTTGCGAAAGCCGAATTCATAAAGATGGCGAAACAAGTGATTTTCCATATAGTAACGATAACTTTGCGGATTCTCACCCCAACTTTGGCCCGTTAATTTTTTGTAATCCGGTCCCACATAATATTCATCCATATTAAAGGTGACGAGCCTCGATAAGTCCAAATCTCTGGCTTTAACGATGGTTATAAATTTTTTATAGACTTCAAGAGGGGTAGATCCTGATGGCAAGATAAATACCGTATTTTTTCCTTTTTGATTCTTGATTTCAATCGTATCGGCCATGAGGGTTGCTAAACGTTCATCTTGGAAAATCTTTTCATCAATTAAGACATTTGCTCCTGTCGATAATCTTCCTTGCGTCAGGCCTTTGGTTGTAGTCAACATTGCCTTATCAACGATCCGAGGGATTAATAAAGAACCCGCTTTTCGTTCAATGAAAAGGCCCGTCAGTGCCGTCTCTGTAAATTCTCTTTTTAAAAGATCCTCTGCCCACTTTCTCCCTTCCTCAGGATTTTGCAAGAGATATCGGTAAGTTTCCTCCTTATTGGAATTCTTGTAATCTTCTCTACCATTCGTTCTTAACCGCTCCATAAAATCAGAAAGCATAAAAATTTCTGAATCCCAATAAACTTCATCTGCTTTGAGGGGTTCTCCTTTCAAGACATGCGATTGAAAATTTCCCAAAATAAGATGCCAATACAAATTGGATTGAAGGAGATTAGATAACTCCACCATGACTTCTTCCGCCATAGATAAGACTTTTCCCATTCCCCGAGGATCTTTCATTTGGTCCAATCTCTGGCGAAGTTGCCCCTCTTCTCTCAGTAAAGCATTGGCGTTTCGTGTTAAAGCCTCTTTTTGCCTTTCAACCTCAGCTTCTTCTTCCCTAGTAAAATCGATTACAATATGAGACCCTTGAGTCTCCATGACTTCAAGGAGGTCCAAAGGATTCCCACTTAACTTAGTGGTGAACCAATGGTTAGCCTCATGCGTATACTTCTCCTTTAAAAGATGATCACGTAATTCCCTGATTTTCTCAGGATTAGCAAAATAAGGATGGATGGCTTTAAAATAGGTTAAATATTCCATTCTCAAGGTGGAAGCCTCGAGAAGCAAATGTTTTTCTAAAGTCTCAAGGGAGAGTTCCCCTACTTCCTCTTTGACTTTTTGAATCTCCCGTTCAAATGACATCATTTGATGAACATTTTTATCGATACCTTCTTCAAAAACCAAAAGGCGATCAGGAGTATTCATGGCGCTAAATGTCGTATCTTTAAGGATAGGCGTCACAAGATACCCCGAGACCTGTAAAGTTTTCTTATCTGGTGCTGAAAATTCGATAATCTCGGAATTTTGAATTTTCCCAAAGGCCAAGGCATATCCGCCGGTTGCAACCTGACCCAAAACCGCAACATAACCAAGGGGGATGAGAATTTCTCGGTTAAGGGTCTCCAGGATATAATAGGCGGCGGGGAAATCCATCTCTTCATTTTCTAAGAACTGCTTCAACAATGGCCTTCTTAAAAAAAGTTCTCTTGTATCCAAACCAAGCCGCTTACTCACCTCTTCAAATTTTGTCTTTAATCTTTTTAATTTGACCTCCTCTCCTTCAATAAAGCGTTTCTTGAGGATTTTATAAAAGAAATTGGTCATAAAATCTTCCGCTATCCTTTTTTCTTTAGGAGAATGGGTCAACATGGCGGCGTCTTTCTTAAGATGGGGGGAAGGAAATCGCTTCGTTTCCGATGGCACAAAGAGGTTAATGAGTTTTTGATCTTCTTCTTCAGTGACCGAAAGGACCTCGGATGAGGCCTCCAGCAAAGCGACATCCACACCAATGACCTTAGAAGGGTCTTGCATTCGCGCCCTAAAATCGGTCATTCCCATCCGCATGTCTCTGGAAACTTCTTTGACATCGCCATAAGTGACCAAAATCTCTTCTTGATTTTGAAAGCCTGAAACGTTTAAATAAGCCCCACCCGAGAAATATTTCCGCGGGACCATCTCTTGAGAAACAGGATCAAAATCTTCTTTGATGTAGTTGTAGACCCCTTTTTTAAAGGCCCGCATATATTGATCATAAATTTTCTCTTTGATCTTTTTATCTTTCAGGTCTATCCCCGCGATTTTATTTTGATCAACATAAATCTTGGAAAGCAGGGTCTCCTTGAGGTTTCGTTTAAACCAAGCCGCTAAAATGACCGCACTGAAAACTTGTCTTAATTGGGAAAAATTTTTTCCCATGTTGACTTCCTTCTCAATTGTTGGGAGAACGGCATCTCGGATAATTTGAGAAGTCATTTGGTTGACCCGTTTATCGTGCAGCTCTTCGTTCAATAATTCTTTTTGATCGCGTTCCTGGTTCTTTAGGGAAAACATGGCCAGGTAATCCTCTTCCAACATCACTTTCAAGTAACTATCCAAAATAAAGGCGGTTGAGTCTTTTTCAAACACGACCGCCCGTTCTGGGACGATCCAGATTTTGTTAAAGGTATTGACTGGAATCTGGGTGGTCCCAAACTCGGCATAGGCTTTGCGGTAAACCTGTTCCCAGAAATTTTTCCCCAGTTCATTTTCGGGGAAAACAACTGAGGCCGCGATTTGTTTCAGCAGATAATCCTGCGCTAATAAATCCCTTCCCATTTCGGTTGAACCAAATTCTTCTGGAATAATTCGATCATTCTCGTAAGGCGATAAGTTGACCCACAGATTTTCTTCGGGGATGGTGAGGGCAGAAAGGAAATATTTAATCAATTTCTTTGCTTCGATCTTTAATTCTTCTTCTGGGAGTTGGGAATCCCCGATATCAATAATAAAATTGAACCGTAAAGGGTCCCGGGTATTAAGTGTGATCCCTTTAAGAATCGGGGAGGTATAGCCGGGACTTAAATTCACCATCATCCCTGGGGTGGGTAATTCGGCAACTAGCCGAGGTTGGGCAAAGGCAAAAGAAGGGAAAATACTCTGAGTCAAAAACAAAAGGCAATTGACAACAAGAATGAACTTCCCACTGAATGATCGAGTTTTTATCCTCATCGTGGACTTAATGATATTTTAAGAAAGTTAATAATGAAATTTCTTAGAAAAGGAACAGTGGTAAATATAACATATATTTCTACTAAAAAGCAAACCGCTCAACTTATCCGCATTGCCTCAAAATTTTTGTTCGAAACAAAATAAAAAGGCCTACCTTAACCTTTTGGGTACAGTAGGCAAAAGACTAAAAGGTGGCAGAGCTCAACAAAAAATAAAAAAAGGAGGCAAAGTTTAACTTGCCTCCCTCGAGAATTTTATATCAAATCAGGTTTATGGCAGACTCTGTTCGCAGCCGAGACTCTTGGAAAATGGCTGCGGATCAGGACCGGGCATCGGGAAAGGAGCCGAAGGAGCTGGGCCTCCTCTAAAGTTATAATTTAAAAGGTAAGTAGCGTCTGTGATAGTCAGATTACCATCGTTGTCTACATCCGCGGCTTCCAGACAAGGCGGTTTAGGCCCGCCGCTAAATAGATACTTGAGTAAAAAAATCGCATCTGTCGTCACCCCCTGAACCGTCCCATCTCCATCGGCATCGCCACGAATAAATCTGGAAAGGTCCGTTCCGTAAATATCATTACCACCCCAAACAACTTTTCTATGACTCACATCTGGCAATAACCCACCACCTGCTAAAAGTATCCATTGATAATTTTTTAAATCAATGGCCCAGATATCACTATAACGAAATACAATAAAATCCTCTGAAATTTTGGGGTATGCCCCCCCGAAATTCCTACGCCACGGGATTAACTTACGAGTCTCCCCCGTTTCCAGATTATACAAATATAAACTCGACCGACATGTAAAATCTGGAGTACATGCTGTAGGTTTCCAAAGTATATTTTTACCTGCAACCTGGATGTATATATTTAGGGCGATGTTAATATCACTCTTATAGATAAATCTTTCTGAACCCGAGACCACCTTATTTTGATCATTTAGAACATATGCCCATATTTCCTGAACCCCCACTCCAGCTGGTTTCATGCCTACAATAATATTTTTATCGATCGCACTCGGCTCAAAATTACCCAGTTTGTTTCCATTATCATAGACCAATTCTTCTTCTTGTCTCTTGCTTATATCATAAATGTAAGGGATATAACCATCCGGTGAGATTTCATAATAAACAACCAAATTTCCTGAAATTTGAGGTCCATAAGGTTTCTTCCAATGATCGGGTTTTTGACCCGTTATAGTAGCAATCGTTTCATTGGTATCAAGATTGATGATAGCCATTCCCGGTGGCTCAATATCACCATGACCATACCAATAATCAACTAAATAATTCCCATCACTAACCCAAAAGGAATCGGGTCTAATGCCTTCTATTATCTGTTGATCCAGGCCAGTCTCAATATTATAAGCAAAAGGAACTTCAGAATCTGGGTGTTGTTCGGTATAAACAATATACTTTCCCGATATGAGAGGGGACCTCTGTTCTCCTGGACGAGTTATTATGGGTATATTGGTCTGTGCCCAACACTCAGTGTTCATTGAGACAAAACCAAAGAAAAAAGAAACGATAATCAAAAAATTTGTTAACTTATTGCCTTTCATTTCACCGCTCCTTTTGATTTAATGCTTTTTAATTACTGGTTGGATTAAGAAAAAGATAAGGTTTAGTTCAAGTATACCTTATTTCAAAGTCAATTTCGATATATGCTGAGGTTTTTAGGAAAACGCTTTCTCGGATTATCAGAAATCGAAATGCTTTTTATAAAGGAATACGCCGAAATTATTGCACTTTGTATGCCTTAAATGTAAAATGATTTGATTATATTGGAAAATTTCATTAGCTGATGAAAAAGAAGAGGGACATAACACATTTTATTCCATTACTGTCCAAATTCGTGTCATTGCGAGCGACCATGGGGAGCGAAGCAATCTTATTATCGATGAAAAAGATTGCTTCGTCGCTCCTTTCAGTCGCTTCTCGCAATGACACCATGTTTCATGTCTCAAAATTAAATTATCGTCGCCATTGCATTCTTAATTCGGATACGCATGATTTTATTCCTCTATTGAGTCTGTTGTTTATTTTATTAACCCCCTCTGGTCTTTCTGCCCAAGATTCCATCTTAGAACAAATCATTCAGTCGGAGGCTTCCCTTGTGGCCATCAAATCTGAGATGACCGGTTTATACAAATCCTCCAAAGAGGGAAAGGCCGGGATCAATCCCAAAACTGGCCAGGTTGTCGCTGTCTCGGGGATTACCGTGGCTTCTTACCAACGGTTTGGCGCTGGAGTCATCATCCATCCTTCTGGGATTATCGTTACCAATTCTCATATCGTGGCGAAAGCCAGCCACCTCAAAGTCATTTTGCATGACAATACCGAAGTACCGGCCGAGGTCATTAAGGTCGTTAATAATCTGGATTTTGCCCTGCTAAAAATTACCCCACCCTATCCTCTCAGCGCTATCCCGATGGCCGATTCCGATCAAATCGAATTAGGGGAAGAGATCATTACCGTGGGAAATTCTGAACTTCTCAGACGAACGATCTCCGGAGGTAAGGTGATTGGTCTGGGAACCAGTCGGACACTTAAAGATCAAGGGAACAACCGCACGGATCTTATTCAGACAACCATCAACCTTTATCAAGGAGACTCCGGCGGTCCTCTTTTTGATAAACGCGGCCAACTCATTGGACTCATGACCGCTAAAGAATTTAGTCAGGACCATTCTAGCTTTGCCATTCCTTCGAATAAGATAAAGGAGTATCTTTTAAATTATTTACAAGAAGCCTCCATTCCCTCACCTTAATTCACGATGACCAAGAAACTTCCCTTTTCACTTAGTCAACTTTTGTTAAACGTCCTCATCGGAGGCATTGCCCTCGGTATTGGGACCTATTTTCGACTTTATCCTTTGATTTATTATTCATCGGAAGAGTCCTTAGAAAAGGCAACTATTCTCGTATTAACTAACTTAAGAAGAACGGTAGAGAAAACAATTGGACAGCAAAATCCTCAACTTTCTCTAGTGCAAAAAAAACAATTGATTCAGAGTGAATTTGACGCCATTCTTCATTCCCAAAATGATAAAGCACGGGCAACCATCCTTAAGGTAGCCGGAGAATTGGAAAAAAATAAAACTTGGCGGGAAAAGCGACCCTTTCTTTTGGAATCCGATTCTTTTTACTACTTAAGTCTAACGGAAAATATTCTAGCGACAGGGAAAATCAGTGATACCATCAAAGGCAGCAAATATTTTAACTCCATGATGCTTTATCCTTTGGGCCACTGGGAACCCCTTAATCTACACCCTTACGTTGGTTATTTTCTGCATAAAATCATCACCCGCTTTCAACCGCAGACACCGGTCATGTTTTCCGTCAGTTTTACTCCGCTTGTTGTTGCGGCTTTGAGTCTCATCCCGTTTTTTATCATCGCAGGCATTTTGCGATGCTCGGCTTTAAGCTCCCTGGTAGGATCCATTTATTTTGTTTTAGCACCCATCTATCTTAAGCGCAGCACCTTCGGCTGGTACGATAACGATCCCTACAATACCCTCTTTCCCTTAATGATATTGCTGGTGCAATTTATTGGTTTTAGAAAAATTCATCAACGAAAATTTATCATCTTTTACGGGCTCTTGACCTCGCTTTTGATTCCGCTTTATGCCCTCTTCTGGCATGGCTGGGTCTTTTTGGAGAGTATCATTTTTGTTGCGGCCTTGCTGATCTTATTATTTAACCATTTTGTCCTTAAAAGTAAAATCGCCTTGAAGAATCTTCTTTTTTATTTTGGCAGTTTCCTTTTTGGAAGTTTTATAGGCATTGGTCTCATATTCGGTATTCAAGAATTTTTTATCTTGTTTAAAGAGGGATGGGAGGCCCTCCATCATTTTCTTGAGCCACAACTCACCCTTTGGCCGAATCTCTACATTAATGTCGGCGAGTTACACCGAGCAAGCCTACCGATGGTGATCGACCAAACCGGTGGTTATGTTTTTTTTGTCATAGCCGTTTTAGGTTTGCTTGTCTCCTTTCTTAAAATCCTCCGTTTAAGGAACGAAGAAAGTTTTATTTTTATTGTCATCCTTGTTTTTCTCTTCTTCTCGCTTGTGATGACATTAGGGGCCCAGCGGTTTGCCCTCCTTTGCCTTGTGCCTTTAAGCCTCTTGTTCCTTCTAGGAACCGATAAGCTCCTCAATTCCTTAAAAACATTTTTAAATTCTAAAATATCGCAGAGGCAACTTCGTTATTTCGTTCCTCCGGTAATCCTTTTACTGACAACAGTATCCTTATTAAGCCTTCCCATATGGAAAGCCCACATCAAAACACCGTCCCTTTTAACGCGGATATTCAATGACACCTGGAATGCCGCCCTCCTTAAAATCAGAAATCAAACTCCTCAAGAGAGCATTATTCACAGCTGGTGGCCGCCGGGACATTTCATCAAGACCGTGGCCAAACGCCGAGTTACCTTTGATGGGGCCACCATCAATCAACCCCAAAGCTATTGGCTGGCCAATGTTTTCTTAAGTCAAAATGAACAGGAAGCCTTGGGGTTATTGCGTATGCTCAACAGTGGGGCTAATCAGGCTACCGAATATTTAGTTAATAAAGGATATCCTTTATCCCAAGCCGTAGGAATTATAAAATCTATCGTCTCGATGAATAGGACCGAAGCCAGAAGGCAGTTAAAACAATATCTAAAAGGGGAGCAGCCGATCGAAGAACTGCTGACCTTAACTCATCAGTCTCCCCCTCCTTCTTACCTTTTTATTTATAATGATCTGATCGAGAAAAATATAGAATTAAGTTATATCGGCAAATGGGATTTTAAAAAGGTGGAGGAGATCAATCAAAACCCTTCTCTTAAAAAACAAATCCCACCCGTGGGGTCTAAAGAATATGTCCAGTTTCTTTGGGATATCTCCGGGGGTTACCCGCGATACAGCGGGATCATCCCCAGCATTTTACAATCGGAAGATAAAATCATTTTTGATCATAACATTATCGTGGATTTAAAAACAAAACAGTGTTTTATCAACTCCAAGGTTTATGGGGAGGGAGTACCTTTAAGTCTCTTTTACTTAGAAAATGATGACATCGTTGAAATAAAATATCCTAAGGTGCACTTGCCTTATTCGATGGCCATTTTTAAACAAAATGCGACCTACAGTTGCGTTTTATTGGATAATCTGCTGGCTAAGTCATTAATTTTTAAATTATTTTTCTTCGAAGGGAAAGGGTTAAAATACATTGAACCCTTTATCAAAGAAATGGATATGTCCCAAAGAACCCAAATTTATGTTTATAAAATTAATTGGGAAAAATTTCTGAAGGATTTAAATGAAGCCCCCCGGACAGAACCCGTGGTACCTATTTTGTTTGAATGACCCGTCTTCGCTCCAAAATTTTCGTTGGGGAGCTTCGCCGGGTTCATCCGTTTTCGAAACCTGCTCGGGCGGTCTCCGGCTACGCCGGAGACCTAATTTTTCGCCTTCCTCCCCGGGCAAAGCCCGGAGCCTCCGGCGAAGACGGATGAAATTTGATTGGCAGGAATTAATATCCTTGGGGTAGTCCTAATCGTCTTCTCTGCATTTCCCGAACCCGCTGAATAGCATCGCTGGTGGATGCGCCAGAGCCACTGCTGGGAGGTTGGGTCCCTGGCGGTTGTTCGATATTAGTGAATTTCCCTCTTAAACGAACCCGAGTAAAGCCGCGGACCTCAGAAGGTTCTGAGCCATCGGCAACCGGTTCTTTGGGATTTGCTTCAATAAGCGTCCCCTTTTGTTTATCTTCCAAATTTACAATCTCGGCCGGGGGAGGAGGAAGGGTCTGTCTTCGAATCGCATTCTCTAATTGAGTGGCCTTTTCATCTTCTCCTAGATTCCTTAGAGTGGTAATCATCTCGAGGACCTGAGCATTATCCCCTTTCGTGGAATAGGCCATCCCTAAGCCAAAATAAATGATGGGGATTTTGACTTTTTTAAGGACTTCCTCAAAATAATAAATCGCTTCATCGGGTTGGCCCTTCCCTAATAAATATGTCCAACCCAAGGTAAATTGGGCACTCCCTAAGGAGGGATTCAATGCCAAGGCCTTCAGACAGCTTTGTTCCGCCTTATCGTACTGGCCTGCTTGATAGTAGGCCTTACACAAATTATCATAGGCCTCAATGAATTGGGGATCAATATCGATGGCGACTTTAAAAAACCATTCAATATCCGAAATTTTGGCATTCAAGGCTTGATAGGTTTTCCCTAAATCATTATAAACAAGAGCAAAATTGGGATCTAGGTCAATGACTTTTTCAAACCACTCCACAGCCCTTTGATAGTCCCCTTTTTGATAGGCCTCTTTGCCGGATTGGAAAAATTCCTCAAGTTGATCGGCACAAGCTCCTGGACTTTGAAGGAAAATAATTATCCAAAGCCATAGGATGACTTTATTAACTAACCTTAATCTTTTCAATAAACACTTCATTCGGTCTCTTTAAATAATAGTCGTTGCAAAAGGTTGGGTTTTTGTTCTTCTTCCTCTTGCTCTTGGAGCTGCTGTGATTCTTCCTTCTTAGCCTTCTTCTGTTGTTGTTTTAATGCCTCTTTTTCCGGATCCTTGCCAAGGAATTTAAACCAAAGAGACCTTAAATCTTCGACTCGAAAACGTTCTCCCGTTGACAAATCATCAGGTTCATCTTGATCACCAGTATTGGTTTTGGATTCTTTATTCTCATCTTTTTTTAAAATTCCTTTATCCTCTAGGGAAGAAGACTGATCGGTTCCTTGCCCAGGCACTCCTATTCCCGCACCTCCTGCTCCCGCACCTCCCGCTCCCGCACCTCCCACACCAGCACCTCCTGCTCCCGCACCTCCTGCTCCCGCACCTCCTGCTCCCGCACCTCCTGCTCCCGCACCTCCTGCT
>CAYJXI010000054.1:0-5777 GCA_964374105.1 uncultured Planctomycetales bacterium | reverse complement strand
GCACCTCCTGCTTCAGCACCTCCTGCTTCAGCACCTCCTGCTTCAGCACCTCCTGCTTCAGCACCTCCTGCTCCCGCACCTCCCACACCAGCACCTCCTGCTCCCGCACCTCCCCCTTGAGAAGAACCACCGCCTTGGGAAACTCCTCCTTCTTTCTGACCACCCTCGACTGAACCCTCCCCACCACTTCCAGCTCCTCCGCCTCCCCCGCCACCTCCAGCCGGCGATGCCTCTTGATTGTTCTTATCTCCTTTTTCATCGCCAGACCCTTCGCTTGCCCCTTGTCCAGTTCCAGACAAAGAGGAACCTGATTTCTCAATCTTGACTTCTGTTGATTCACCTGATAGTCCTTTAACGAGAACTTTTTCTTTTTTGACATCAACCATTTCTCCAGACTTAAAAAGGATTTTCTCCAGGGAAATTTCTGCATCCAAAGGAAAATCCATCTCTTCTTCTTTAAATTGATAATTCCCGATTGTTTTGGGATCGATAATCAATTTGGCTATTTTAAGACTGACATTTACCTCATCCGCGCTGGCCTTTTTGGCTGCCATATTCATCTTGACTATCTTCAGTAAATTTTGTGTTGTATCAATCTTATGCATAAATTTAATCATATTTTCCATACGACCCACACATTCCAGATTGGCATGATATAAAATAATCCCCTTTTTCTGAATCATCTCCCCTGGATTGGACTTGTTGATCAGAATATCGGAATCTTGCGCCAATTTTTCAATCGTCTTAAAGAAACTGGCCATGATCACCTCACCCGTCTTTGATTCGCCTGTATCAAAGCCACTAAAGACTTTCTGCTCTTGGGCTATCTTGTCATGATAGGAAAGAAACCTTAAGTCACGTTTGATATTATTCTTTTCATCCTTAATCTGTGCATTGATTTCATTAATCTTTTTCATCACGGGATGTAAAAAAAGAAGATCAAAAAAGGCTATCGACAAAATCCCCAACGCAAAATAAAGTTTTTTCTTTTCCTTATCGGAAATTTTGGAGAAAAAATCTTTTAACACCTGGACTCCCTTTATTCAAACAGATTTTTAGATATGTTATTTCTTTCCCGCCTTTTCCTTTGGCTTTTCTTCTTTGCTGACCGGTGCATCGACTTCCTCTTGTACCTCATCCTTGGCACTGGCCAACTTAAAACTGATTTCAAAGGCAGTCACATCCTTCCCACGATCTTTTTTGGTCGTGGTTGATTTTGTTTCCACGGCTTTAAAAAAAGTTGATTCTTGAAGAGCGGTGACAAAATTAAAGACAATGGAGGTGGAATCCGCTATCCCCTGAAGGGTGATTGTTCCATTATCATCTAACATAACATTCTCTAAATACATTTCATCAGGAATCATTTGATAGATGCTACTCATGACATCCAATCCCACCATACGGGAATTAAGATAATCTTTTATGATACGAGTTTTCTGGGCAACCCGGTCTAAGATAACTATGGCCTTGTGCTTCTTTTTGTATTCTTCGGTCAATTGATCCAACATAAGACTTCGAAAATAGAGTTTGAAGAAGAATAAGCAACAAGATAGTATCAAAAAAACAAAAATGTAGATGCCGGATTTTATCAATTGGCGGCCTTTCTCTTCAATGGCCCTTTGCATCTTGACTTCTTCCGGCATGAGATCAACTTGAATTTGGTCGACTAACAAACCATTAGAAATTGTTTCTAAGAAGGAATCATCATTGTATTCCGATACGAGTTTCAACAAAACATCCTGATTAGCCTTGAGGTGGTCCAGAAAGGGGGTGATTTTGATATTAGCTTTTAATTTTTCCTGCAGAATAGGCTGCAGTTCTTTGATTTTGGCATCATCACTGGTTAAAAGATATGTTTCTGGAAGTCGATTAATGTCATCATTCTGATATGATTCCAAAGAACTCAACAATTCTGCGACCAATTTCTCTCTCGTGGGGGCTCCTTCTTTGATGAGATGGCTCATTCCTAAAGGAATGCTACGGTAGGTAGCCACCGTTTTATTATATTCGATTATAAAGTCAGTTATTTGATTTGAAATATTAATAATCCCTACCGGGATATCTTCCTCTTTGATGTTTAAAATCTTCGCGTAAAAACGGGCTATTCCCTCCGGGGCAAATAGAAATTGGTTAATTTTAATCCCCACCCTTTCAAAAAGATCCAATTGTTTCTTGATATGATTTCGATTCACAATGATCAAGAGGACTTTGGTGTAATTTTTTTGAAATACTCCGATCGGAATATATCCTACCAGAATTTCCTCCCTAGAATACGGGGTGTGCCTTCCGGCCTGAAGATCAATGATCGATTTGATTTCTTGGGGATCAATCGAAGGGATTTCAATATTTTTTGTTGTAATAAGCTGAGAGGGGACAACGCCGATGATCTGAGGTTTTTTTAGGTCGAATTCCTCAAACGCTGATCGAAGCACTTTAGGGAGTTCTTCTTCTGTGACCTGCCGAACGTCTCGTTTGATGACATTGATCAATTTATATTCCGATGAAAAAATCTTAAGATGGATGATCTTCAAAGTCTCTGGGGTCAAAATGAAACTAAGATAATTCTTTTCTTTTGTAAACATCTTTCTTGGGATTGAATATCAAAAATATTATTAAACACATAACTCGTATTCAAATCGATATCAATTCTCTCTCCAATAAACTATCTTACCATCAATTATATTAAAAACACAGGTGATTACTTTTCTCTGATCGGATGAGGGCAGTATTCCTTGACCTTGAATCTGATAAAAATAAGAAATTGTTTTTAATGTATCCTTGATGAGCAATTCTTCCAAGACCTTCTTTTCCTCCGGGTCAATCGTTATTCTGTCTTCCAATTCCCTTAGGAAGGTGTAAAGCGACCGGAAAACAAAATCATCGGTGGTGGCCTCAATCCCATCAGGCCCTTGACGGGCATGCAAAATCTTAATCGCCAGATTTTCCGGGACTCCTATCGCCATTAAAACATCCTTGGGGGCCGTGTTGATATTCACATGACCATCGCCATAAATAGTTACAAATTCCTTTATCCGGTCATAAATGGCTTGATCAAATCCTTTGACAAGAAGGATTTCCTCTGGCACCTCAAAAAAGCCTTTCTTGGGTTGATAAGGGAATTTTAAATTTTCATAATAATCATCACTAAAAAATCCGACAATTTCACCTTCCCCGTATTCTCTCCAGTCGATCAGAGCATTGGCTAGTTCTTGCGCCTCTTTTTCCTCCAAGCCAGTTGCCAACTTAAGAATATCTTTTAAGACATCGGGAGGCATTGTATTCACATTGATCTTCCGTTCTTCATCCACGATGCCAAACACTTTTATTGGATTGCTGGAAAAGTTGTTACGCAGGTAACTGACCTCCCCTTGACCTTCTAAGAGTGACATATTTTTAAAATGCAAAGGATTATTGAAGAGGAGAGTCTTTTGCTCAATCGATGGCTCACCGGAATTGAGCTCTAATCCCATTTTCGAAACCGCCAAGGCCTTATGAATAGCTGATTGTGCCAATAGTTTGAGCTGCTGCCGCTTTTCTAAACGGGATAAGAATTTTAATCGTATTTGAAGTCCTAGTCCTATCTGAACAGCAAAAACGGTTAAAAAACTCAAAATCCAAAGCGTTAAAATCAAAATTGATCCATTCTTTCTATTGTTTTTAAAAAGGCCTTTCATCGTTAAGATCCAACAGGGATATTGATGAGCTTGGATAATCTTCTTTTTTGACCAACCTCATCAGCAAATTCAATATCAATCCGGATAGCCAAAGGAATAGTTTCGGCAAAGGGGCTGATTTCAACATCTTGCCCGGGACCTTCAGCAAATGCTGAATAATAAAAAAAGTTGACGGATTGAACCCCTTCCATGAGTTTATATTCTTTGTCAAACTTCCCATCGAGGGCCTGTCCAAAATTGGCTTGTCTGCGATACAAGGCTTTCCTTGGTTTGTTAAAATAATACTCAACTTGTCCTAATTGATCGATATATTCCGGTTCTTTTATTCTATCGGTGCGGTCATCAAGAGTTCGGATCATAGTTGGGAATAGGACCCTATTTTCTCTCCCCTCAAATTTAAACAAAGAATAAGAAAACGAATTCGTCAAATCTCGATCGATCTTATCAAGAAATAATGCGATGTCCTCTTCCATAGACAATTTTTGACTTCGTTCCCAGATTTTCAATCCATACATCAAACATTGATAGAGCGTTAATGCCAAGACAGACATTAAGCTAACCACGAGCAACATCTCTACAAGCGTTAATCCCAAATTTCTAAAATCATGATTTACGCTCCAAAATGAAACCCTGTGGGAAAACAACCTTTTCTTCATAATCTTGATCAAACTCCTTAGGCCTTTAACTTAGGAATTGATGGAGCCCCACCCCGCCATGGCGGGGTGGTTGCTTCTTAATGACCCATTTTCGCCCAAATGCTTTCGTGTTTGGCCAGGCTTCGCTTAAGCTTCGTCTGGTCCGGTATAGTCCCGCACGAAGTCTGCGGGACGAAGATGGACTTCGCCGGGTTCATCCGCCTTCGTTCAATGTTTTTCACGTTGAACTTCGGGGAATAGTCCTGCGTAGCTCAAACGTGAAAACTTTTGAGCGAAGCAGGACATCCGCCTTCTTGGATGTGGGGTGCCTGCCTGCCCGTCAGGCAGGGGGAATCCTCCGTAACTACATATCCTTTCGCATTCCTCCACCCCGCCATGGCGGGGTTGGTCCCCTGCGAAGGCGGATGAGAAATTACCTGCCTCATTTGCACTTTTTTTAGCAAAATCTATCATGATGACTGGGGAATATAGGAAGATCTCATGATGCGATTGGGGCGTCCTTGTTCTAGCCACGAGAGAGTCATATCTACTTGAAAAATCCCTTTTAAGCCATTGACGATACTAATATTCATATTGAATCGGAAAATGATGGTTTGGTTATTGAGAATAACCACATGCCTTTCTTCTTGTGGTATTAACTGAACTTCTCCTTCCTTCTGAATAGCGCTTTGCAGCATAGACATCTTTTGATCCAAATAATGCATGGCATATAACCTATAGGTAAGATGATTTTGATAATTGAGAGAATTCAAAAAAGCCTTATAGATCGCAAGAATCCCCAGATTAAGAATAACAATCGCGACCATGAGTTCAAAAAAGGTCAAACCTCTTAAAGGGAATCTTTGCGGGGCCTTCTTACTTTTGCTTGGCCCCAGAGGAGTTTGCTTACTACCAATTGACAATATCATCTTCATCACTTTTGTCATCTTTTCCTTTTGAGGATAAGTCATAATCTAAACGATGGTCTCCAGGGGAAACATAAACATAAGGCCGACTCCAAGGATCTATGGAAAGTTTTTCAATATAAGGACCATTCCAATTGTTGGGGATGGGACTGGTGGATGGTTTTCTTAACAATGCCTCCAGGCCTTGGCTGCTGGTTGGGAAATTGCCGTTATCCAATTCATAGAGTTTTAAAGCGGTAGCTAACATGGATTCGATATCGGCCTTGGCAACGGCCTTTTTGGCCTGTTCGGATCGCCCTGTCAGGCGGGGAAAGACCATCGCGGCTAAAGCTGCCACAATAATCACCACCACCATAATTTCCACCAATGTGAATCCTGAATCCCAGGATTTTAGACTCCTCTTTTTAAATAACCAAGACAAGATAAATTGAGACCTTTCCCATTGATTTTTAATTTTTGATCTCATATGAACTCCCCTTTTGAAAGGATGGTATTGTCAAAAGTTTTTACTCTTAATCTCTTTATCGTTTGAATTATTAACA